>CAZTJT010000004.1:0-166547 GCA_964613785.1 uncultured Rikenellaceae bacterium | reverse complement strand
CCGGTTATACTGTATAAAACTCCATAAAATAAATGAATATTATTGTCATTTTTGTATCATGGGCACATTGGTGCCTGAAAATTCGGGATGACAATCAGTCGCTTAGAATGGGGGGGAATGAGGTGGGGTGTTTTGATGGAGAACATCTCCGGGACGGAATGTTAGTACAAAACGCCCCGCCTCATTCCCCCTAATTATACCTGAAGGAGCCTGTCTTCCCTCTCACGCGTTAGCGTGAGAGGGATCTCCTTCTGCGGCCTGAAGTTGCTAATAAGGATCCGAACTGTAACCGGTAATCCCGGGGTGACTGGATGAGCAATCTCCTTCAGAATGACGGGGTTTTATAGAAGCTTAAAAGTGTCATAATCAAGCGGGCATGACACGAGTGTTGGCAATTCAACTGGCTATGATAACATAGTATTTCCGGTGCGTATAAGGATTACCTATACTACATTGAATAAGTTGAGGACAGCAACTTATGATGTTGAATTTGAATTTGAGATTTCTGACCCTGGTGACTGGAACGTTGATCTGCATAACTGATTATTAGTTGGCTATGACGGAGACAGAATGACCTTATCAGTAATAAATTTTGCATTAATATCCTCATATCCGGGATGATTAATTAAATCCTGCCATTATATGCTGTTTCTGATAGTCCCGCTTAATATTAGTAAGCTGAATAGATCTGACTGATTTCACTGGACGATAGAACCCGGTCATAAATACACACTTCATCAACAACACCTAAAAATTTATCGGTATAATGTCCATCTGCCCCGATACCCAAAGGATCGGAACTGTTTCCTATGCTTCCTGCTACACCCGATACTGTCCCGGTCAGGACGCCATCAACATACAATTGTATGGTACCGGTCGAATTATTGTATGTAACAGCTGCATGATACCAGGTATTGCTGCCACATGTAAAATCGGACGTTGCGAATTCGGATCTCTTATGCCCCGCATAAAACACCATCGGTCTTTTAATATTCACTGGTGCAGGGCAATCCGCACTTCCTCCTGAATCAAATCCTAATGCATAGGCAATAGCATAATTTTTGCCTATCAGACAGCTAAAAGCATGGTAAATTGCTTCAGGTTTAAACCATATGCATAATGTAAAATTCGTCAGGTCGAGGGAGTTATTATCCGGTATCTCGACATATCCCGGATTGACGGAGCATGCTCTGTTGGCAGCGCCGTTCTTATCCTTTGTCAGAACAGATCCGGAAATCATGGTTCCATGATTGCCGTTACCGCTTTCATCATTTGCATTTCCGTTAAAAGGATAATATGCTACCAATCCTTCTGTTGGTACGGGAAGAGAGTTATCTTTTCTGCAGGCATGTGATAGCAATACTATGGTCAATATGCCTCCGATCCTTAATAATTGTTTCATGGCAGTTATTTTGAGTGCAGATTACAATAATAAAATTATCAACTAAATACTTAAAAGTCAAATATTGAAGTCTATTTCTTAAGGGTGTGAGAAAATAACTTACACAAGCTCTGGCATAGGAGTCGGCTTAAAGAGGAAGGACCTCCAGGATCCGCGAGATACAGAAAATCGGGTATTTATCACCTGGAAAGAAATTTGGTCTGCCGATTTTGACACCAGAGTGGATTATTTCATTTTAACGAAGAGCAACTACTATCCGGAACCCAGACAGATATTCTTTTATGTAAAACCCGAAGAGTCAAATGTAAAAAATATGCGGATATTTTTTTGTTTGATTCCTAATAGTTATAATTTTACAGTCCTGCAAATCAAAACTGTTATTTATGCATCGCTTTCTTATCCTTTTAATCATATTGACAATTTGTTCCTGCAGGGAGCTTGTAACAGACGATTTCCCTGAATTTACCCCTCTTCCGGCGATCAACAGCATACTTATTTCAGGAAAACCACTTAAAGTTCATGTCTCGCTGGCTGAAAAGCTTGATACAAGTCAGCTGACTCTGGTTAATAACGCGGAATTGAAATTGTTTATTGACGGGAACTATACTGAGACCCTGGTACCTGAAGGGAACGGAATATATTTATCTTCCTCAGTTGTCGAACCGCTTCGGTCTTACGAACTGGAAGTCAGGATACCGGGTTATACGACGATCAGATGTAATGATATTCTGCCCTCTCCTTCACCCATCACCAATATTTCACATGTCAACTATGCAGGGAAAGATGAGGAAGGTGTAATCTATCCGTCAGTAACAATATCCTTTAAAACAAGTACCTCTGAAAAGCAGTATTTTCAAATTGTAATAAGGACTCTGCAACAAGGATACGAGAGGATAGCCACTCTGAAGAAAATAACCGATCCTGTGTTGTTAAACGAGGGGCTTCCCCTCACCATCTTCACCAATGAGATCATAAGAGATTCTATATACTCAATGACTATTAACTATTCCACCGGATCATCGGGTTTTAGCGGTGACGAACCATTGCATACCACTCTGTACCCCCTGATAATAGAACTGCGTTCATGCAGCATTAATTATTACCGGTTCGTTAAACAGCAGTATTTATATGAAAAGGGCAGGTTTCCTGAGTTTCTTGCTGCTTCGACGAATGCTTATCCTTTATTTTCAAATGTTCCAGGCGGTTATGGAATATTCAGCGGGTACTCAGTGGTTATCGCAGATACAATTTTCCCTATAGACTGATGTTGAGGATTATCCTGAATAGCACCGGACTTTTTTTGCTACTGAGCCTCTGTGTCAATGCTCAGCAAAAAGTTAATGTTTCCGGATTTATCAAAGACAGGGATAACGGAGAGAGGTTGATCGGTACTCACATTTCTGAAATAGGTACAACGAACGGAACAATATCTGATTATAACGGGTATTTCAATCTGGTGGTCAGAAACAACTCAGCATTAAACATCTCGTATATCGGTTACGAAGATCAGATTGTGAACATGGGAGAAGGTAATGATACGATACTGGAAATTGCTTTGTCAAGGAATATCGAACAATTATCCGAGGTTAATATTAATGCAGAAAGGAAAAGAACCCCCAATATTGTAACCCTTGATTATGCCCAGATGACGCACACGCCTTCACTTGGGGGAAAACCTGATGTCATTAAAGCTATGCAGCTTATGCCCGGGATAAGCTCACAAAAGGAAGGATCGAGCCTCATGATTGTCCGTGGAGGTGATCCGGGGCAGAACCTGTACCTGTTTGATAATGTTCCGGTAATATATGTCAACCATCTTGGCGGCTTCATGTCGGTTTTCAACCCCGAAATTATCAACAATATCGATGTTTACAAGGGGGGATTCCCTTCAAGATACGGAGGTAAACTTTCATCCGTAATGGACATAACCCAGCGGGAAGGCGATTACTCTGCCTATAAGGGTTCGTTCAATGCAGGCATCACGGATCTGTCCTTCAGTTTTGAAGGACCTGCCGGAATTAAGAATTCGAGTTTCATAATCGGTGCAAGAAAGACTCTGTTCGATCCTTTAATGGCATTGATCCAGCTTAGCCCTGCTGCATCAGGTGATTATATCATGGCGTATGGCTTTCATGATTTCAACGGCAAATTTTCATGGAAGCCGGATAAAAAGAAAAGCCTGAGCCTGAACCTTTACCAGGGAGATGATTACCTCAATTACTGGTCGCTGAAGAAAGAAAAATACAGGATGGGTGATATATGGGGAAACTGGCTGATTTCGGCAAAATACAATGCTATCCTCTCGTCCAGGTTGTTTTCATCAAGTACCCTTTCCTTCACCCGCTACAGATTAAGGCAGTTCATGAAGTACACCATACAGGATCAGGATACTTCCTCATCGTATGAGGAGAGCTACAAATCTTCAGTGAGAGATCTTTCTTTCAGGTCAGGAATGAAGTTTACAGCATCTGAAAACTGGTTCACAGAATTTGGAATTCAATGCTCTCTGCTGTCAATGATTCCCAATGAGTCACATAATTCCACCAATCCGGTTCAGAACAGGACAAGGCCTGTAAATTCATTCGAATCAGCGATTTATGCTGATAACAAATTAATCTTGAAGGACATATTGTCAATAACACCCGGTTTCAGGATCAGCAATTATCTGACAAGCGGATTCTCGGATCTTTCTTTTGAGCCAAGACTGAACGCAGACATTTTGTTAACGAAAAATCATTCAATCAGTTTTAGTTACATGAGGGTTTCGCAGTATTCACATCTTGTGTTTACAACCGGCAGTATAATGAATAACGAGGTCTGGATACCGGCGGGCAAAAAAATACCTCCTGCAAAGTCTGACCAGGTTACTGCAGGATGGAGCGGCTCATTCTTTAATGGAAAATTCTCTTCCGAGCTCAGTTTCTATTACAAGGATATGTACAATCTCTCCTCATACAAGGACGGATATACCAGCCTGATGGGAGATGAGAACTGGATCTCAAAGGTTGAAACAGGCGGAAAGGGGAGATCAACAGGGGTTGAGTTACTGGTCAGAAAGAATTACGGAAACTGGACAGGATTCATCAGTTATGTCCGTTCAAAAACTACAAGGCAATTCCAGAACATAAACGGCGGAAAGCAATATCTGTATGATTACAATCGTCCGAATAATCTTTCTGTTAACCTGAATCGCAGGATTAATGATAACGTGAACCTTAATATTGTCTGGGTTTATCAGTCAGGTTTGCCATACACTGAAGCAATCGGGAGGCAGTACATCCCGTCAGTGACAGATGATATTTACGGAAACGACTTCTTTTATGAGGGGTTGATATATGGAGAGAGAAATGGTGCCAGGATGAAAGATTATCACAGGTTGGATGTTGGTTTAACATGGACCCGTTATAACAGGAGAAACAATAAAGTTGACTGGAATTTTTCAATATACAACCTTTATAACAGACACAATCCTGTATTCTATTATTATAATTCCGACAAGTCCATGAACTATTCCAATCCTCAATGGAATCATGACTTTAAACCATTATCTCTGTACCAGTTGAGTTTATTTCCTGTAATACC
Source organism: uncultured Rikenellaceae bacterium (assembly GCA_964613785.1). Taxonomy (GTDB): domain Bacteria; phylum Bacteroidota; class Bacteroidia; order Bacteroidales; family VadinHA17; genus LD21. The sequence continues at coordinate 161,563 of CAZTJT010000004.1, read as the reverse complement.
TTCTATATCATACAAAGTATATTTTGATCCTGAAGCAAGGAGAGTGCGAATGGCATCTGTGCAGGCGAATGCTTCTCAGAAGTCGCCTTCAAGTGCTTCAGGGGTTTCAAACATTAAGGATCGATGGAATGTAAAGACAGGTTACTCAGTTTTTACTGGCAAAGGAGCGAAGTATGATCCGTATAAAGACGGAAGGTACTGCCTTGAACTGAACTATGGAATTCTCGATTATGTTGAAGCAGGACTTTATGGGGGATACACAAGGATTCAAATGTGGGAACAGGTATCATCAGCAGGATATGTGGGATACCGGGCTGATGCATACATTTACGGTGTCAGCTGCAATTTTCAGCTACTCCCGCTGGTAATTAAGAAAGATGATTTGAGGTTTGATCTGTATATCAGCGGAAAACTGGGAGGTCTGACATTAAATTCCAAAAAGAGCTATGAAGAGCATTCTGTTGGTGCTGGTGCAACCTTTTATTTATTCAGAAATTTTGGATTTTTTGGTGAGTATTATCATGGTAAATTCTACAATAAGACTTCTATTCCCGGTCATGTTTTTAGTCGGTTTTACAAGAACAGGATCAATTTCGGTATAGCAGTAAAATTCAAATGAAGGTCATTGACTTATACGTGAAGTTAATTGTAATTTCAGATGTCTCGCATTAATGTGGTTTAGCGGTTTACAGAGAGGGATTACTCATGCTTCGTGATCCCGTGGAGGGGATCACTGCGACCCAAATCATCCCTCATTCGCTGCGCTCATGATGGGATTACTCGCTGCGCTCGTGATCCCTGGAGGGAGGCTTCAAAGCCATCAGGGCAGCGACCCTGCGGGTCGGTTTTTTGTTTCCGGAAAGGGATTACTCATACTTCGTGATCCCGTTGAGGGGATCACTGCGACCCAAATCATCCCTCATTCGCTGCGCTCATGATGGGATTTTTATTTTCAAATCCCTTAACCGTGCGAGCACGGTACGGTGCTTTGAAAATAAAAATCCCGTTTACCTGACCGGTAAACGGGATGATTTGGGTTGCGGAGAAAGAGGGATTCGAACCCCCGGTCCACCGATAGGCGGACAACGGTTTTCAAGACCGCCGCATTCGACCACTCTGCCATTTCTCCATTGATCTTAAGCTTCTGCTGTTATGGAGGCACTTTTTCACCCGGGATCAACACTAATATCATTCTCATCTCACCATCCCGGAAATGATTTATGTAATCCGCCGCAAATATAATACAATTTTGACTTTTTCGAATTTTTCCTGAAATTATACTAAATGCCAGAAATTCAGTATTATAAACTATTTATTAACAGGATTTAAACAATTCAAAATTATAAAAAATCGCAAACCCTCACAGAATGTGGACTTCAGATATTCAAGCGTGAAATTTAAGAGTAAAATGAAAATTGGCATTTTTGTTCTAAAAGTGCCATTATTTGAGGAAAATAGGCAAAAATTATTTGCACATCATATAAAATGAAATATATTTGCAATCAATTAGAACCTTTGGTCTAACCTTTAAAATTTTCATTATGACAAAAAAAGAATTGGTAAATGCAATTGCCACTGATGCCGGCCTCTCAATTAAAGACTCAGGCAAAGCATTAAATGCATTCGTCGCAGCTTTTGGAAAAGCCATGAAAAAAGGACAGAGGATCCAGCTTCCTGGCATGGGTACCTTTACAGTCAACAAGAGAAGTGCAAGAGTAGTCCGCAATCCACGGACAGGGGCTAAATTAAATGTACCTGCAAAGAAGGTTGTTAAATTTAAAGCAGCTCCGGCACTTAACAAAGGTCTTTAATCTTTTTTAAGGAGATTGCATTGAGGGGTGTTTTGATATTCACCCCTCTTTTTTTATCTTAACTCCATGCCTCCGCTATTTCATGGAAACATGCCATCATCAGCATCATTTCCAGATCAACCACTTTAATAACATCTGGCTACAATCCTCCCTGCAGGATTTTCGTAAATTCTTTTCACTTACCAGTTTCCGGATAGCTTAGAAAATATCGGTTTGTTTCGGGCTAACTAAACAGGAATTAATTCTCATTCATAGATTTGTTTTCAATTTTTTTACTATTTTTGGAAAGTTAATACCGGTTCAAATAAGGGCAAAATGAACTGCATAATTGTTGATGACGACAAACTGAGCTGCAAAGTTCTCGAGGGATACGTAAATAAATATTCATCTCTTAACCTTATAGGAATTTTTAATGACGCCGTTTCTGCACGTAACGAGATTATTAAGCATAAAGATATCGATCTTATACTTCTTGATATTAAAATGCCCGAGATGGACGGCTTCGATTTCATCGGAAGCCTTGAACATCCTCCGAACATAATTATAGTCTCCGGAGGAGAAGAATTTGCTCTTAAAGCATTCGATTTCAATGTAGTTGATTTTCTACTGAAACCAGTTTCCTATTCAAGGTTCTGTAAAGCCATCGACAAGACTATCAGGTACTTCTCTCCTAAGGAATATACTCCCGGAGGAGATGAGGAGATCTTCATTAAAAAGGGATCATCTCTTGTAAAATTGAAACTCAAGGATATTGTATTCGTTGAAGCCCTCGAGAACTACGTGACTCTCAACACCAACACAGACAAGTATACAATTCATTTTACCATGAAAGCAATTGAAAATCAGTTGCCTTCAGGTATTTTCCTGAGAGTGCACCGGTCGTTTATCATTAATAAAAGTATGATTCAGTCTATTAAGGAAAATTCTCTCGATATTGTCGTTGGCCACACCATTAAGAATATTCCCGTCGGGAAATCATTTAAGGACTCCCTTCTTAACGACATCAATGTGATGGCCAAATAGTGCCCTCCTGAATCATGTCTTCAAACCGCCAGCTTTTTCTTAAATTTCTGGGACAGACCTCGGATCTGCCGATGCTTCTTGAGATTGAAAAAGCATCAGGCATCTATTTGTATGCACCCGATGGTAAAGAATATATTGATCTGATCTCCGGCGTTTCAGTTAGCAATACGGGTCATTGTAATCCCAGGGTTGTAAATGCAGTTAAACAGCAGGTTGAAAAGTATTTGCACCTGATGGTTTATGGTGAGTTCATTCAGAGCCCTCAGGTAAAATATGCCGCAAGACTGGCCGGAATAATGCCTGAGAAGCTTAAATGCTGCTATTTTGTCAATTCGGGCAGTGAAGCCGTTGAAGGGAGCATCAAGCTGGCAAAAAAATGGACCCGGAAAAGTAAAATAGTTTCCTTTAGGAATTCATATCATGGAAGCACCCTTGGAGCGCTCTCCATACAGGGAAGCGAGAAATTCAGGAATCCATTCCGGCCTCTTATTCCTGATACATTCCTTGCAGATTTCAACGATGAACGGTCGCTCGACCTCATCGACACCAAAACTGCCTGTGTAATCGTTGAGCCTGTCCAGGGTGAAGCAGGAATAATTGTCCCCGTAAACGGTTTTCTGGAAAAACTGCGTCTTAAATGCGACGAATCCGGTGCCCTTCTGATCTTCGATGAGATACAGACAGGTTTTGGAAGGACGGGAGAATTGTTCGCCTTTATAAAATATGGAGTAATCCCCGATATTCTCGTCCTCGCAAAAGCCCTAGGAGGTGGTATGCCTCTCGGTGCTTTTATCTCGTCAAGTGAAATTATGTCAACCCTTGCATCAGGCCCTTCACTATCGCATATAACAACCTTCGGCGGGCATCCTGTTTGCTGCGCTGCAGGACTGGCTTCACTGGAAGTTATAATTGACGAAAAACTTGCAGAATCATCTAACCAAAAATCGGAGCTCTTCCGGAAGCTCCTTGTTCATCCCCTGATCAGGAAAGTGCGCGGCACAGGACTAATGCTTGCTGTTCAGCTGGAATCATCATTTCATGTTCACTATGCTATCGCCAACGCCCCTTCACATGGTCTGATCCTTGACTATTTCCTCTTTTGCGATACAGCCTTCAGGATCGCACCTCCTCTGATCATCTCCAAACGGGAAATATTAATTGCGTGCACAAGGCTTCTGGCCCTTCTCGATGATACAATGACAAACGCTGCACAAAAATGAAAGCCAGACTCCTGATACTTCTCCTCTTCTCAGCAATCATTTCCAACCTTTCATCTGGCAGAGATAATGATACTTCAGATTATCTTAAAAAGCTTTTCCTTAAACTAAATTCGAAGATCCCCGATCAGGAAAAGATCCTGGTAAACGACACCATACGGTCGATAATTGAAAGTTATGTAAACTCGGATTCAATACTCATCCACGAATTTACTGATATTAAATTTCTGGGACAGATAAAATCAGAAGATTCAAAGATGAAAATAGTATCCTGGAACATGCTGTTAAAGGACAGCCCAGGCAAATACTTCTGTTATTTTATTAACAGAAGAAAGGAGGGTACCAAGATCATCAAACTGAGTGCAGATTACAGTTGTGAGAAAATCAGGACCGATACAGTCTATTCAGCTGGAAACTGGTATGGGGCACTTTACTATGATCTTAGGCCGGTGAAGAGGGATAACGAGACCTTCTGGATGCTCCTGGGTATCGATTATGGCAATCCATCTATAACAAGGAAAGTTATAGACGTTCTCAGCTTTAATTCAGATGATGATCCGGTTTTCGGGAAAAAATGGTTTGACGACGGGACTGCTTTAAAATACAGGGAAGTGCTTGAATACAGCTTTACCGCGGTGATATCTCTCAGGTTCATGTCTGATAAACTGATAGTTTTCGACCATCTGGTGCCTATCTCTGCCGGTTACATCAACAACAGGGAATTCTACGGTCCTGATTATTCCTATGATGCATATCGTTTTGAAAAAGGTATCTGGCACTTGAAAATCAACGTTGACGCAAGGAACAGAGAGTAGGTGACTATTTGTCATGTTTACTGTATCGGCATATCTTTTGAAAGAGATGCGGCGTTAATCATGTTTAACCATAAAATATACCGGTATGCAGACAGGTAAGATAGGAGTAACAACCGAGAACATTTTTCCGATAATCAAGAAGTTCCTTTATTCAGATCACGAGATCTTTCTTCGCGAACTTATTTCGAATGCTGTTGATGCGACGCAGAAGTTAAAAACTATGATGTCAGTCGGTGATTTTAAAGGTGAACCCGGGGATCTGACAATTCGCGTTTCAGTTGACAAGAAGAAAAAGACAATCAGGGTGTCAGACAACGGCGTGGGGATGACATCGGAAGAAATAGACAAGTATCTGAATCAAATAGCATTCTCGAGCGCCAACGATTTCCTAGACAAATACAGGGAACAGTCCAATGCCATCATTGGACATTTTGGCCTGGGATTCTATTCGTCATTCATGGTTTCTGACAGGGTAGAGGTAATTTCCAAATCATGGGATGAGTCAGCTCCGGCTGTAAGATGGAGCTGCGATGGAAGCCCTGAATATAAGATCGAAGAGACAGTTAAGGAAAAAAGGGGAACTGATGTTATACTCTATATCGATAAGGATTCAAAAGAATTCCTCGAGGAGGATAGAATAGAACAGCTCCTGAAAAAATACTGCAAATTTCTGCCCGTTGAAATCGCATTCGGAAAGGAAAAAGAATGGAAAGACGGCAAATATGTTGAAACAGATAAGGACAAAATAATCAATAACACTAAACCTGCATGGACTCTCAAGCCCTCTGACCTGAAAGATGAGGACTACCAGAAATTCTACAGGGAGCTATATCCGTTGGGCGACGAACCTTTATTCAATATTCACCTTAATGTTGATTATCCTTTTAAACTGACAGGTATCCTTTATTTCCCTAAAATAAAGAGTAACATTGAAATTCAGAAGAATAAGATCCAGCTCTATTGCAATCAGGTCTTTGTTACTGATTCTGTTGAGGGGATTGTGCCTGAGTTTCTTACTCTGCTTCACGGAGTTATCGACTCACCCGATATCCCGCTTAATGTCTCCAGAAGCTACCTGCAGAGCGATTCTAATGTTAAGAAAATATCGGCGCATATAACAAAGAAAGTTGCCGACAGACTCAATGAGATATTTAAAAATAATCGAGATGAGTTCGAAAAGAAATGGGACAGCCTCAAGCTTTTTATTGACTATGGCATGATAACTGAGGAAAAATTCTACGAAAAAGCATCAAAGTTCGCACTTCTTAAAAACACCGATGACAAGTATTTCACTTTTGAAGAATATGAAAAACTGATAAAAGATAATCAGACTGACAGGAACAAGACCCTCGTTTACCTTTATTCCACTAACAAGACTGATCAATACACTTATATTGAGAAGGCAAAAAGCAGGGGATATGATGTGCTTCATCTTGACGGCCAGCTCGATGTGCATCTTATAAATCACCTCGAATCGAAATTCAAGGATTCGAGATTTGTAAGGGTCGATTCGGATGTAATTGATAAACTTATTCAGAAAGAAGAAAAAAAGGAATCACGACTTAGCAGAGAACAGGAAGAGGATCTCAAAAGTGTGTTTAATTTGAAAGTGAATTCCAAGGAGATATATAATGTTGTTACAGAGACCCTTGACGAAAATGACGCCCCTGTTATTATAACCCAGTCGGAGTTCATGCGGAGGATGAAAGAGATGTCGCAGTTGGGAGGTGGTATGAACTTTTATGGTGAATTGCCCGACAGTTACAATATTGTCGTCAACATCAATCACCCTCTTATCCTGAAAATTGCAGATGACCTGAATGAAAAGGCAGGTGATAAGCTGAAGGAAAACAGTGCTGAAAAGACCAGACTGAAGGATGAGATCTCATTCATGGAGAATGAGCATAAGAAGAAGAAAGCAGATGAAATAAGCCAGTTTGAAAAAGATGATCTTGAAAACCTACGTAAGGAACTGGAGAAACAGGAAAATGCAAGGAAAGATATTCTAACGAATTATGGATCAGAGAATAAAGTAGTGAAGCAGCTTATAGACCTTGCATTGCTTGCGAACAATATGCTGAGGGGAGAAGAGCTCAGCACCTTCGTAAAACGCAGTGTTGACCTTTTATAAGCAATAAACCGGAATCTGAATGACCAGGATGGCAGGTATGAAATCCTACATACCGGTTTTCATGCTTTGTGAAGTCATGTTAACTGGGTGTTATTCAGATGATTCCTGCTAATTCTCCCTTTATAAAATCGATTGCGACTCTTGTTGGCTCTTTATCGAGTTCCATAACCTTCTCAAGGAGCATTTTGCTGAACTCGATCGCTGGTGCGTTTGGTTTTACTTTTTCAGCTACACTGTTGATGATCTTAATGGTATTTGACCTGGCGTTCTTCACAACTTCCCATGCTTGGGGACTCATATAGATTTGTTGCGACAGGTTATGCTCGAATTCGTTTCTAATTGCAGATAGAAGTGCCGTCTGAAGCTGACCTGCCGTCATGTCAGGGGTGCTGACACGCAGGAGCAGGGACTCCATGGAGATCCTTTCAAGAAACAGCACAATCCTTTCGTATGCCTGAAGCCTTATGGGGGTAACAATTTGAGAACCCTGCATTATCAGTTCGTACCTTCTTTTATTCTGGTCATTCCTGATCATGTTCCTCAAAATGATCCAGGCAGTTAGTAATACCAGTATTGCGGGCAGGACTATTTTCAGAATTTCGTATAGAGTCTCCATGTCGTAGCTATTATCATACAAACGTAGAATTTTTTCCGGTAATATATCCGTCCATATCCTTTTCTTTTGAGGCCAACTATCTCCAGGCCGGGCATACGGAAAACAAATCTTTTGCATTTACATTATTACTTTATAAATTTGATTCCGTCCTAATCAAACCCTTATAACATTAATAGTATGGAATACCTTTCTGACAGAATCAAATCATTATCAGTATCACAAACTCTTGCAATGGCTCAAAAGAGCCGGGAGCTCAAGTCCAGAGGACTTGATATAATAAGCCTCAGCTTGGGGGAACCTGATTTCAACACCCCCGATTACATAAAGGAGGCTGCAAAACAGGCAATTGACGACAATTACACAAAATATCCGCCGGTACCTGGTTATGATGATCTGAGGAAAGCTATATCCCGGAAGTTCAGAGAAGAAAACGGTCTTGATTATTCAACTGATCAGATAATAGTCTCGGCCGGCGGTAAGCATTCTCTTGTAAATGTGATGCTTTCCATAGTAAATCCGGGTGACGAGGTAATAATACTGGCACCATACTGGGTAAGCTATTACGACCAGGTGATCCTTGCAGGCGGTAAGCCCGTTATCGTAGAAGCTAAAATTGAAAACGATTTCAAGGTCCGTCCTGATCAGATTGAGAAAGCTGTTACCTCCAAAACCAGGCTACTTATATTCAATTCGCCATCAAATCCTACCGGGATGGTTTACAGATGGGAAGAGATGGAGGCAATAGCGAAAGTTGTTAAAAAACATGAAGGTCTTTTTGTGATGTCGGATGAGATTTACGAACATATCATTTTTGAAGGTCGGCATGTAAGCATGGCATCATTTGATTTCATCAACGACAGGGTGATCACGGTCAACGGTGTATCAAAGGCTTATGCCATGACCGGGTGGAGGATTGGATACATAGGTGCACCTGTATGGATTGCAAAAGCGTGCAATAAGCTGCAGGGACAGTTTACTTCAGGAGTCTGCTCAATTGCCCAGCGGGCTGCATTGGCAGCACTTGAAGAAAAGGATGATTCACGGCTTAGGATGAGGGATGCATTTTTGAGAAGAAGGGATCTTATATGCGGATTGCTGAAAGAGATACCGGGAATAAAGGTCAGGGTTCCTCAAGGTGCATTTTATGTAATGCCTGATATCTCCTTTTATCTGGGCAAATCCGACGGAAATATAAAAATCAACACTTCTGATGACCTGGCACTGTTCCTTTTAGACCAGGCACAGATAGCTGTTGTGGGCGGTGATGCATTCGGTGCCCCGACATGTATCAGGATCTCTTATGCAAATTCAGACGATTTGCTCGCTGAAGCTGTAAAGCGAATGAAGAAGGCACTGGAATTGCTTAAATAACAGTGCTTTGAATTATTTGTGGTTGTCCTGAGCGTTATATTAATAGTCTTATAAGGAATTATCACCGGCTATACGTTGAGAATACACAGAGTGCATCAAAAATGATATCAATATTTGTTAAAAGACACTGTCATATCTTTTGGTTTTCGTTTTTTCTCACGATAGTCGTTAAGAGAATATCCCAGAGTTATCATAAGTTCTACTCTTTTTGAAGAGGGAATGCTGAGTATTTTCCTTATCCGGTTTTCATCAAACCAGCCAATGATACAGGATCCTAGACCTTCTGCTGCGGCCTGAAGGCAAATGTTTTCAGCCGCAATTCCTATGTCAATGTGCGAATAGTCCTTGTTTTTGACTGTTCCTCCGATCCTTGAGGTAATATTGGGTTTTTCACGTACAATGACAATAATGACTTTGGCCTGAACAACAAAGGTATTCATGCCAAGGAGTTTTGCAGATGCGGCTTCCGCAAGGGCAAATATCACTTCAGGTTCAGTAGCAACTACAAACTTCCATGGCTGGGCGTTGCAGGCGGAAGGGGACATCCTTCCTGCCTCAATTATTCTGTCAAGCTTATCCGCTTCTACAGGTCTGTCGCTGTATTTTCTATCACTCTGACGCCTGAGTATCAGTTCAAGCATCTCTTTTCCTTCGGGCATTTACTAATAGTTTTCAGCTTTAATTTCGAAGTAGCTTTCCGGGTGAAGGCAGGCCGGGCAATTCTTCAGAGGTTTTGTGCCAAAGTGTATGTATCCACATTTTCGGCAATACCAGAATACTTTTTCGTCACGTTCGAAGACCTTGTTTTTCATTACTCTCTCCAGCAGCTTTCTGTATCTTTCCTCATGTCCCTGTTCAGCTGATGCAATTGCCTTGAAGGCCGTTGCAATATTTTTAAAACCCTCCTCTTCGGCAACCTGTGCAAAGGCCGGATAAAGGTCGCTCCATTCCTCATGCTCACCTTCAGCCGCAGAATTTAGGTTTTCCTTTGTAGTCCCGGTTTTACCGGCAGGATAACTCGCAGTGATCTCAACCATTCCTCCTTCCAGAAAATTGAAAAACCTTTTTGCGTGTTGCTGCTCCTGAAGAGCTGTTTCAAGGAATATCCCTGCAATTTGCTCATAACCTTCTTCCTTTGCAACCTTAGCTGCAAATTCATATCTGTTTTTTGCCTGTGATTCTCCGGCAAATGCTTTAAGAAGATTTTGTTCTGTTTTTGTTCCTTTCAGACTTTTTTCCATAGTTGTTAGGTATAAATTTTTTTGTCAGATCCTTTTTGAGTCGTGTTAATCATTGGTGCAAAAATATCCAAGTTTATTTTTAATTTTAACAGAACTAAATATAATTATTAATCTAATTGAAACAACAATGGGAGTTTTATTAGTTATTCTCGCGATTATTTTTGCTCTGATTCTGATGGCAGTTACTCTCTATAACAGGCTTGTAAGGCTAAGGAACAACAGGGAGCAGGCTTTTGCCGATGTTGATGTGCAACTGAGGCAGCGACACGATCTTATTCCACAACTTGTTGATGCGGTAAAGGGATACCTTGTACATGAAAGGGGTGTCCTGACTGAAATAACCGAGGCAAGGGCAAATGCAATGAGAGCTTCAACGATAAATGAAAAGATTGCAGCTGAGGCACGGCTATCCAGTGCTCTTGAAGGCCTAAAAGTATCGGTTGAAGCCTATCCTGACCTTAAGGCCAGTCAGAATTTTCTTGATTTGCAGAACGAAATATCAGATATTGAGAACAAGATTGCGTCTGCGCGCAGGTTCTTTAACTCCACTACAAAAGAGCTTAATGTAGCAACTGAGGTATTTCCATCAAATATTATTGCGACGTTATTCAATTTCAAGCGCGAGCCTATGTTTGATCTTGGAGAAAAACGAACTACTATTGAGGAACCACCGCAGATTAAGTTCCAGTGAAATGAAATATTTCGGTCTTCAGAGTCAGATCAGAAAGAACAATATCAACTCAATATTGCTTCTGATAATGTTTCCTCTGGTTTTTTATGCCCTGACCTGGCTCTTTTTCTTTTTAGTGTCGGCAGGTCAGGAAGATCAACATACCGGGCTTTTAAATGTTAACAGTTCCTTTTTCAGAACAGTTCCATGGATCACCATAGGAGTTGTGATCTGGTTTATTATTGCATGGTTTTCTCACTCAGCAATAATCAACTCCGCTACGAATTCCATACCCCTTAAAAGAAGGGACAACAAGAGAGTCTATAACCTGGTTGAAAACCTGTGCATTTCATCAGGAATGAAAATGCCGAAAGTGAACATAATAGAGGATGATTCCCTCAACGCATTTGCAAGTGGAATCAACGAGTCTACCTATACTGTAGCACTCTCACGCGGCATTATAAACAAGCTTGAAGATGATGAACTTGAATCCGTAATCGCACATGAACTTACTCATATCAGAAATCGCGACGTAAGACTTCTTATTATCTCGGTCATCTTTGTGGGTATTTTTGGTTTTATTACCGAAATGCTCTTCCGTTCACTTAGTTATGGAAGACTTGGAAGGGGAAAGAAGGAAAGTACCGGAATATTTATCGCCCTGTTACTTGCTCTTGCTGGATACCTGATAGCCACACTTTTCAGATTTGCACTTTCAAGGGAAAGAGAATATTTGGCTGATGCTGGTTCGGCCGAACTTACCAGAAGGCCTCGTGCGCTGGCTTCAGCACTCAGGAAAATTTCAGTCGATCCCATAATTGAGGCAGTAAAAAGGAAGGACATAGCCCAGATGTTTATTGATAATCCTCAGGAAATTGAAAAAAAGAGCACCTTCTCATTTGCGAACCTTTTTTCAACTCATCCACCCATAGAAAAAAGGATAGAGCTGCTTGAACAATACTGACAGGCATGGTTAATCACGCCTTTACTGATTTTTTCCTTATGAGCTTTGATTCTTCGCCTCTTAGTAACCTGGATATATTTTTTCTGTGAGTGATTATAAGAGCCACTGCAACCACCACTGAGAATATCCTGAAAAATACTGAAGGTGTATCAAAAAACAGGAACAGAAAAATGGGAAAAGCTAAACCTGCACCAATTGAACCTAGTGATACATAGCCGGTTGCCAGGAATATCAGAAGAAAAACCCCGATACAGGAAATTGTAAGCAGCGGATGTAATGCGATAAGGACCCCGAAAATAGTGGCTACACCTTTGCCGCCCCTGAATCCGGTAAATACCGGGAAAATATGACCGGTTACTGCAAATATACCTGCAAATATCTGGAGGTTTGTTAGTTGAGCGGTTCCAGCTCCGGCAAGATTTAAAAATACAGGCAGGGATGCTGCGACGAATCCTTTAATAACATCGATAAGAAGAACTGGGATACCAGCCTTCCATCCCAGAACTCTTATTACGTTTGTTGTACCTGCATTGCCGCTGCCATGCTCCCTTACGTCAATTTTGTGGAATATCTTACCGGCCCAGACAGCAGTTGCTATTGAACCGATAAGATAGGAAAGAATAAATACAGCTGTATATTTAACAATTAACATTACTGAAGGATTCATATGACTCTAGGGCCGAAAGGGACAAGGTTCAGAGCCTCATCATTAACAGTGAATTTGCTGAAGTTGTTTATAAACTTCAGAGCCAGGTCGGTCGCCGCTATCCTCCATTTGAGAGGAGAATTCCATGCATTCTGGGGATCGAGAATATTATTATCAATACCATCTACCTTTGAAGGTATGTTAAGGTTAAAGATGGGGATAGTATTAAACTTATGCTTTTTTATTGAATTGTCGAGTATAGAATTGATAATCTTCCTGGTAACTGGCAGGTCGATTCTTTCACCGGTATTATAAGGGCCTCCAATCCATCCTGTATTAACAAGCCAGGCTTCGGATCCGTGTTTTTTCATTCTTTTTGTGAGCTCTTTGGCATATATAATCGGATCGAGCATAAGAAATGCAGCTCCGAAGCAGGCCGAGAAAGATGGTACAGGTTCATAGATCCCCCGCTCTGTTCCGGCTACCTTGGCTGTGTATCCACTCAAGTAATAGTATTCGGTCTGTTCTTCAGTAAGCAGGCTCACAGGTGGCAACACGCCAAACGTATCGGCAGTGAGAAAAATAACTTTATGTGCATGTCCGGCCTTTGATACCGGCTTTACTGTGTTGGTGATGTGATATATAGGGTATGAGACCCTGGTATTTTCAGTTTTTGAGCTGTCGTTAAAGTCGATCCTTCCGTCGGGCAGCACCACGACGTTTTCCAGAAGAGCATTGCGCTTAATGGCATTGTAGATATCGGGTTCTTTTTTTTTATTCAGGTTGATGCATTTTGCATAGCAGCCTCCTTCCAGGTTGAAGATACCATTATCATCCCAACCGTGCTCATCATCACCAATTAGTGCCCTTTCAGGATCGGTGGAAAGGGTAGTTTTTCCTGTACCTGAAAGTCCGAAAAATATAGCCACATCACCTTTTTTCCCGACGTTTGCCGAACAGTGCATAGAGGCTATACCTCTGAGAGGCAGGTAATAGTTCATTATGGAGAAGATACCTTTTTTCATTTCACCGCCATACCAGGTACCGCCAATTACCGCCATACCTGCAGTAAGGTTGAAAAATACGAAGTTCTCTGAGTTAAGACCCTGTTTCTTCCAGTCGGGATTGGTAGCTTTTGATGCGTTCAGCACAACAAACCTGGGTACAAAATCCTTTAGTTCCTCCTCGTCGGGTCGAATAAACATGTTTTTGACGAAGTGAGCCTGCCAAGCCACCTCCATTATGAATCTTACATTCAGGCGGGTATCCTTATTGGCACCACAAAAGCAATCCACTACGAAGACTCTTTTTCCCGACAGTTGTTTTGCTGCCAGGTTACGGCAATGTTCCCATATTTCTATTGAGATCGGCTTGTTATCCGATATTTTTGTTTTATCAGATTTCCACCATATGGTATCTTTTGTTTTTTCATCGAGAACCACATATTTATCTTTTGGAGAACGTCCGGTAAAAACACCTGTATCTACGGCAACGGCTCCGGTGTTGGTTATTACTCCTTTTTCATAACCTTTATGGTCAGGTAGTGTTTCTTCGAGAAAGAGTGTATTATATGATGGATTATAAATGATTTCCACGGGATCCTTAATTCCGTATCCCGCCAATTCTTCTTCGGTGACCATTATTTAATGTTTTAGATAAAATAAAATGATCTCAAAATTATCAAATAATCAAATTACACCGGTTTTTATTAAAGTTATTTCTTATTATTACCGGTTATTGAATCGGCCGGCATATGGAAATCCGGTGACAATACTGTTTAATAAAGCCCGGAATGCTGATCATATCAAAGAGAAAAAGAGGATGTCTCAAAGAATCTACTATTCACTCTTCCTGCTGAATAAATCCAGTCAGGTCTAAAGGCCACCGGAATTATACACAAAGATTGAATAACAGATTAGGTAAAGGTAATCTTTGTGTACACTGCATCGCGCATCCTTAATCGGTGGATTAAATATACCTTTGAGACAACCTCTGGTTAGGTATTAAATTTAATTATTCTGATTTCCGTATTTGACTGATGCCTGGGCAGCTGCAAGTCTAGCAATCGGAACTCTGAAAGGCGAGCAGCTCACATAAGTCAAACCTGTCTTGAAACAGAACTCCACGGAAGCAGGATCACCACCCTGTTCTCCGCAAATTCCAACTTTCAGGTCGGGTCTGGTGGATCGACCTTTCTCTACCGACATTTTGATAAGCTGCCCGACACCATCCTGGTCAATTGTCTGGAAAGGATCGGCGCTAAGCATCTTTTTATCGAGATATTCATGCAGGAAGCCTCCGATGTCATCACGGCTGAATCCGAATGTCATCTGGGTAAGATCATTAGTCCCGAAGGAGAAGAACTCTGCTGTTTTGGCCATTCGGTCGGAAAGAAGAGTTGCCCTTGGAATTTCGATCATCGTACCATACTTGTAATCTATTTTTTTGAGGCCTGATTTTTTGCAAACTTCGTCATATACAGCATCAACTATCTTCTTTGTTACATCGAGCTCTGATACATCGCATGTTACAGGAACCATCAGCTCAGGTTTGGGATGTTTTTTTGCCTTTAGCAATTCTGCTGAGGCTTCGAACATTGCGCGAACCTGCATTTCGGTAATTTCAGGATAGGTAATACCCAGACGCACGCCACGATGACCCATCATAGGATTGCTTTCATGAAGTGCTTCACCGCGTTTTGCAACGTCTGATTTCCTTATACCTAGTGCTTTTGCCAATTCAGCCTGTTTGTCGGGACTCTGTGGTACAAACTCATGAAGAGGAGGGTCAAGCAGCCTGAAAGTTACTGGAAGCCCATCCATTGCTTCAAGGGTTGCCTTCATGTCTTTCTTCACGTACTTGAAGAGTTCATTAAGGGCTTTGCGTCTTTCTGCCTCATTGGCGCTGAGGATCATCTTACGAAGCAGGAAGAGGGGCTGTTCGGAACCTTTGCCATAGAACATGTGTTCAGTACGGAAAAGGCCAATCCCTTCAGCACCGAAATCACGCGCGATTTTGGCGTCTTCAGCGGTGTCGGCATTAGTACGGACACCCATCTTACGGTATTTGTCAACCAGTTTCATAAAGCTTTGGAAACGGGGATTTTCTGATGCATCCATCAGTGCCAGTGCACCCATATAAACATTACCTTTTGTTCCGTTAAGGGTAATTACATCACCTTCTTTGAGGACTATATCGGTTCCGGTAACCTTAGCCTTTTTAGCTGCCGTGTCAACGTGGAGGCCACCGGCACCCACTATACAGCACTTGCCCCATCCACGGGCTACCAGGGCTGCATGTGATGTCATGCCACCCCGTGCAGTAAGGATTCCTTCAGCAGCTCTCATGCCTTCAACATCTTCAGGATTTGTTTCCTCACGGACGAGAATGACCTTATGTCCCTTACGGAACCATGCAACTGCATCTTCGGCAGTGAAGACTATCTTGCCTACTGCTGCACCGGGTCCGGCCGGTAAGCCTTTTACCAGGGGTTTCACTTTTTTCTCGGCATTGGGGTCACATATCGGGTGAAGAAGTTCATCTAACTGGGCAGGATCAACTCTCATAATGGCAGTCTTTTCGTCGATGAGTTTTTCCTTGAGCATATCCATCGCCATATTCAGGGCAGCAGTACCTGTTCTTTTTCCTGCCCGGCACTGCAGCATGTAAAGTTTGCCTTCCTGAATCGTGAATTCAATGTCGAGCATGTCATGGAACGACTTTTCAAGAATATCCCTGATATTGCATAGCTCCTTGTAGGTTTCGGGCATTGCTTCTTCCATGCTTTTCAGGTGCTTGTTTTGTTCGTTTTTGGTGGCGTTGTTCAGCGGACTTGGTGTACGGATACCTGCAACAACATCTTCACCCTGGGCATTTACTAACCATTCTCCGTAAAACAGATTTTCGCCTGTTGCAGGATTACGGGTAAATGCGACACCTGTTGCTGATGTGTCACCCATGTTCCCAAATACCATTGCCTGTACATTCACGGCTGTACCCCAGTCGTCAGGAATTCCTTCAATTCGGCGGTAAGAAACAGCTTTCTTTCCATTCCAGCTCTTGAACACTGCCTTTATGCTTCCTTCAAGCTGTTCTTTTGCATCATCGGGGAAAGGCTTACCAAGCACCTGCTTGACTTTTTTCTTGAATTGTTCGGCCAGTTCTTTTAATTCTTCGGCTGTTATCTCAGTGTCAGATTTATATCCTTTCTTATGTTTAAATTCATCAAGCATTTCGTCGAGCTGCTTACGGATACCCTTGCCTTCACCTGTCTCTATACCTTCTGCTTTTTCCATCACAACATCTGCATACATCATTATGAGACGTCTGTAGGAATCCCATACAAAACGAGGATTGTTGGTTTTCTTCAGAAATCCAGGTATGGTAGCAGTACAAAGGCCAATATTAAGAACAGTATCCATCATCCCGGGCATCGACTTTCGGGCACCTGAACGGCATGAAACAAGCAATGCATTCTCAGGATCACCATACTTCATTCCCATTGTTTCTTCTGTAAGCTTCATTGCTTCCCAGACCTCAGGCATAAGATCCCTGGGAAGAGTGCAGTTGTTACTGTAATATTCATTACAGGCCTCTGTTGTGATAGTAAAACCGGCAGGCACCGGCAGGCCAAGGAGACACATCTCAGCAAGGTTGGCTCCTTTGCCACCGAGAAGGTTCTTCATGTCGGCTCTTCCTTCTGCAGTCTTCCTGCCAAAAGAATAAACTCTCTTTATTTTTGACATACTTTTATGAATTTGAGATTAACTTAAATTAAGGATTTTCAAAATAAGGTGCAAAGTTAATATATAAAATTGAATTTCAGAAAAGATAAATAAAATCAGGCTCTCGGATGAAACATAATAAGTGTGTCACGTAAAAAACTTCGGTCAATATGAGTGTATATTTCAGTGGTGATGATAGACTCATGCCCCAGCATTTCCTGAACGGCCCTCAGATCGGCACCAGCTTCAATCATGTGAGTGGCAAATGAATGTCTGAGAGTATGCGGACTGATGTTTTTCCTTATTCCGGCTTTGGATGCCAGATCCTTTATGATAAAAAAAATCATTGCTCTGGTGAGTTTCCTGCCTCTGCGATTTAGGAATAAAATGTTTTCGTCGTGAATGACCGGAAGCCGGCTTCTGTCAGTTTTGTATAGCTCTATCTCTTTTAGTGTCTTTTTTCCTATTGGAACCAGCCTCTGCTTATTCCCCTTGCCGGTGACTCTGACAAACCCCTCGCCATAATGAATATCGGTGAGTTTAAGATTTACAAGTTCGGTAACTCTCAGGCCGCATCCATAAATTGTTTCGATTATGGCCTTGTTCCTGTGTCCATCGATCCTGCTTAGATCAATAACACCAACCATTCTGTCAATTTCACCTACTGTAAGGACTTCAGGCAGCCTTAGCCCCATGCGGGGAGATTCCAGAAGAGATGAAGGATTATCATTAATCTCTCCGTCGGTCAAAAGAAACCTGTAAAAGGCTTTTATGCCTGAAATAAGCCTTGCCTGTGTCCGCGGATTAATATTGTTTTCGGAGATCCAGGTCAGGAACTGCTTTAGATCATTGTATGTAACACATGCAGGTTCAATGGTACCGCCATTTTCAGTATAGAATCTCTCAAGTTTCTGAACATCGTCAAGATATGCCTCTATACTATTCTCCGACAAAGACTTCTCAAGTCTGAGATAAATTTCAAAATTCCTGATTGCTTCCTTCCAGCCAAGGCTCATTATGAAATTGTTTTGACAGTGTGAATTGATACGAAGCTAAAAATTTTTTTTTGAGCAGATATGCTGTTAGAAGCTTAAAAATTATTTGCATATTGATCTGATATCTTCAATAACCGGTAAATTGCTGTTTTCTTTGTATCTTGATCCGTTTTTGGCAAATAATTATTAGATATTACTTATTGTAAGGAATACTGAGTTACGGGCATCCTGAAAAAATTCAGATATGAAACAAACCCTAATAAACTGTTTAAAAGCATCAGGAAAACTGCTGATTAAGAACATGGGACTTGATCTCAATCTAAGCATAAAAGAATCGCAGAGTAGCATAGTAACATCAGCCGATTATAGGAGTGATGATCTTATTATTGATACCTTAAGGAAGAGATATCCTTCCCATAACATAATTTCGGAAGAAAGCGGATTCATCGATTGCGGATCTGAATTTACATGGGTCATCGATCCGCTTGACGGTACTTCCAACTTTGCTTCAGCCCTGCCCTGGTTTGGCGTGCTTATAACATTATTTAAAAAGGAGTCTCCATTAATGGGTGGAGCATTCCTTCCGGTATCAGATACCCTGTATTTTGCCGAGAAAGGTAAAGGATTAACCAGGAACGGGAAAAACATTGTTATGAAAAAACAGTATGAACTGAAAAATGCCCTGTTCGCCTTTTCTGTCGATTATACTGATGATGAGGAGCTTTTCAGGAAGTGCATAGATATCTATAAGAATGTAGTAAAAACGTCTAGGAGCATTCGTTCTACAAATTCACTAGTTGATTTTCTTAATGTGGCAGAAGGAAAATTTGGGGGCTGCATAAATCTTTTCACCAAAATATGGGATATTTCAGGACTTGGCCTTATGATATCAGAAGCCGGTGGCGTAGTAAGGAATATTGACGGAGGCGAACTGCAATTTAAACTCGATTCAGACAGCGCCGTAAGAAATTATGCTGTAATGGCCGGTTCGCCTGCAATCGTTGATGAAGTTGAAAAATATATCCTGAATGGAAAGCCATCAGTCAGGAGCTGATTTGATACGGGGCATGAAATAATCCATATAATTTTTATAATAAATCAATTATAAATTATAATAAGTAAATAAATTATCATTTTATTCTAGTGGTAGTCCAAGCTCTTTGAATTTACCCACCAGAAAATCTGCATATCTCATAAATCCAAGATCGGTCAGATGTACACCGTCGACTGTTGCTTCATGATCGTCGCCCAGAGATCTGGTTTTGTCTATGAAAAATATGTTTTTATATCCTGAATTCTCTAACTTTCTGAATACTTTTTCGAACATTTCATTTTTCTCAGCTATGTTTTTCATTGTCATTTCATCGAGAGATGATTTCTCATATATCATGTTGTTGACAAAGATTACCGGTGTTGAAGGATGATTTTTTCTGATTATTTCCAGAAGGGGGCCCGTATTATCATTTATTTCCCCGGGAGACATGTTCTCTGCACATTCAATCACATAAAACAGTGCATCTATCGCGGAGATCAGTTCTGCCACAGGTTTTTCCATTCTTCCGTTACCGCTGAAACCTAGATTTATGCAGTCAATGTCGAGTTTCCTTGAGATTATGCTTGTATGCACCATTCCAGTCCGGGAGGCACATCCCCCCTGAGTTATGCTGGTGCCATAAAAAACGATCGGTTTGATTTTTTGTCTTTCGGGCTTTATGATGTAAGCAAGGGAGTCGATACCGACTTCAAGTTTTGTAACGCCGTCATACAATGGCAGATACATCTTATATTCCCTTCTTTCAGATGTCATATTGCTTACCAGCAGGAACTCATTGGTTTTTCCTTCGGGCCGGGCTGTGTTAACATATTGCCATTCATTCATGGCTTTATAATAAAGATCGATTCCCTTAATACCGGTCTCTGCCATGTGGTTCATTTTCGCATCGTTCAGCAGTTCCCATTTTACCCTGACTGTTGTTGAATTTGAAAAGAACCTTACGCTTATTCCGGCTGAATGTTTTGATAAATTCCATACGGCATCCCTTACCTTATCCTTATATGAAACCGGGAATCTGTCATAGATTGACTCTTTTGCCGAGTCGGTAAATGTTGTTCCCTCAATAAGGAAATAATTATGGTCATAATACTTTGTCCTGTTCAATTCTTTTTCTTCCTGATACGATCCCTTTACTGACAGTGAAATGATCGTGAGAAAGAATGCAACTATTGTTTTTTTCATATTTACAGATTATTAATTAAATAGTGTTTGCATTTTTAATTTCTTTATCACATAAAAGTAGTAATAAAGTGAGATAGGAAGTAAAAAAAAGCAATATCTGCAAAGACATTGAATAAAACATCCTGTTATGTTGTTTTCAGTCAGGTTATAGGAGGTTAAGACAATATCTTTATGGGTTGCTTTGCTTTTTTTAACTATTTTTACCATCTGAACTGATATTGCATGGGCAAGATGAAAATAGTAATAATCAACGGTCCGAACCTGAATCTTTTAGGCAAGCGTGAGCCAGGGAAATATGGTTCAGTTACATTTGAGGATTTTTTTCGGACATTGCAGAAGAACTATCCTCTGATCAGCTTCGAATATTTCCAGTCAAATATCGAAGGAGAGATAGTCGGCAGGATACAGGAAGCAGGTTTTACATCGGATGGGATTATACTCAATCCGGCAGGTTATACACATACATCTGTAGCGATTGGTGACGCTGTTGCATCGGTACCTGTTCCTGTTGTTGAAGTGCATATTACAAATGTTCAGTCGCGTGAAGAATTTCGACACAACAGCCTGGTTGGGCGGTTTTGCGCGGGAAGTATAATTGGATTTGGACTTGATGGTTATAGATTGGGAGTTGAGGCGCTCATTGAGAAAAATAAAATGAATAAAAATCTATGAATAAGAGAACCAAGATTGTTGCAACCATCTCTGACAAACGTTGTGATCCCGAATTTATTAGTGAGCTTTACCAGGAAGGTGTTAATGTAGTAAGGATAAACTCTGCTCACCTCAATATTGAAGGAGCATTGAAGATAATCAGCAACGTACGGAAAGTCTCTGATAAGATAGCCATACTTCTTGATACAAAGGGTCCCGAGATTCGTACAACACAATGTGATTCTCCGATAGAACTCATTAAGGGAGAAACAATTCTGATGATAGGTGACCCTGACCGAGCCAGTTCAGAGAAGGCAATTTGCGTTACTCATAAAGACATTGTATCAGATGTTCCAACAGGTTCAGCCATACTTATAGATGACGGTGAGATACAACTTAAGGCGGTAAGAAAGAATGAAGATTATATTGAATGCCTTATTGAAAATGACGGTCTGCTTGGGTCAAGAAAAAGTGTAAATATTCCGGGTGTTAAAATATGCCTGCCCTCGCTTACCACAAAAGACAGGATTTTTATAAAAATGGCTGTGGAACAGGGCCTCGACTTTATTGCTCACTCATTTGTGAGATCAGCTCAGGATATACTTGATGTTCAGGCCATTCTGGATGAGTATGAAAGCAATATAAAGATAATTGCAAAGATTGAGAATGAAGAGGGCGTTGAAAACTTTGATGAGATCCTGAAGCATGCTTATGGAATAATGGTTGCCAGAGGTGATCTTGCAATTGAGATTCCATACGAGAAGATACCTGCCATTCAGCGTAGGTTTATTTCAAAATGTATTGAGTATCGCAAGCCTGTGATCGTGGCGACCCAGATGCTTCATTCGATGATCTCAAATCCCAGGCCCACACGGGCGGAAGTGAGTGATATTGCAAGCGCTATTTATTCACAAACTGATGCGATTATGCTAAGTGGAGAGACTGCTTCAGGGAAGTACCCGGTAGAGGCTGTTAAGACCATGACCAGAGTAGCTATTGAGGCTGAAAATGATAAGGAGAAATTTATTGATCATCCTGCAATGAATGTTGCAGGGGAGATATCCCGGTATCTTGCAAAGGTTGCGGTTAAAACCTCGGTCAGGGTTGATGCCAAAGCAATAATTGCCGATACGGTTCAGGGCCGTACTATTAGGGATATGGCAGGTTACAGGGGATACAAGCACATTCTTGCACAGTGTTACCTTACAAGCACCATGCGGCAGTTGGCTCTTTCATATGGAGTATATGCCAGCTACCAGGAAAAAAAGAAATCAATTGATGATTTCCTTAAGATTGCTCTTACTGACCTAACCGGACGTCATGATCTGAAAAGTGATGATATTATAGTTGTCCTTGCAGGTAATTTTTCTGGAAACTCAGGTTTTTCATTTATTGAGGTGGGAACTGTTGAATATTTGAAAGACAGGGTTGATATAGTTGACTAGAACTAAATGGTTGGTCTGATTTTTGAGGGAAGTTTATGTTTATATGATTCATGAGTGCTGATGATGTTTTCTGGGCTATATGGTTTTTCATTCATACGGTAAATCAATAAAGGATGACTATTGACCATTTTCCGGAATATGAAATGGAGAACAAATTGATGAGGATCTGTTTTGATGATATCCTGATCGATAATGGTTATTAGGCCCATTATAAGAATTTAAGGGTAAATGATTTAACACTTGGTTATTCAGGAACTTGATTGCAGGATTTTATCAGTATGATTCTATTGTTTAATTATGGAAGCTGCGGCTTTTAATGTTGGATTAAGGCTTATTACCAAATAAGACCGAACAGAAAATTAAGACTAAACAACAAATAATTGTCGAGGTGAAGAAACTGATCAGGGGAATTTTGACAGTCGTTTTAATGTTTTTCTTGTGTAGCTTGAAAATCAGTGCAACGCATAACAGGGCAGGAGAGATCACTTATATTCAGCTTTCCGACCTGACGTATGAAATAACAATAACCACATTCACTTACACCCTTAGTTTTGCTGACCGTCAGCAGCTTGAGGTAAACTGGGGAGATAATTCAACCTCAATAGCCGAACGTAAGAGTATACTGTATCTTCCCAATTACTATAAAAGGAATATCTATACTATTACACATACCTATCCC
This sequence comes from uncultured Rikenellaceae bacterium, assembly GCA_964613785.1. Lineage (GTDB taxonomy): Bacteria > Bacteroidota > Bacteroidia > Bacteroidales > VadinHA17 > LD21. The sequence continues at coordinate 138,328 of CAZTJT010000004.1, read as the reverse complement.
GGACCCGGAGTATACAGGATCGTGGTACAGGATCCCAACAGAAACGCTGACGTAAAAAACATTCCGAACTCTGATAATGTTGTATTTTCAGTATCAACCACTCTGATTGTGAACCCAGCTATTGGAAGGAACAATACTCCTGTACTTCTTAATCCTCCTTATGACAAGGCAGCACGCGGCTACGTATTCATACATAATCCCGGAGCATTTGATCCAGATGGTGACAGCCTTTCATACAAACTTACAGTATGTACAAGGGAAGATGGGAAACCTATTGAAAATTACACCCTGCCTCCTGCTACTAATTTCATCAGAGTTGATTCGGTGAGTGGTGATCTTATATGGAACACTCCTGCCGATACCGGTAAATTTAACGTGGCAATGGAGATACAGGAGTGGCGTTACGGCAAAAAGATAGGAATGGTTGTAAGGGACATGCAGATAGAGGTTTACGATACAAAAAACAAACCTCCGGTTAACGGTCAATTGAAGGACCTTTGCATTGAGGCCGGAAAACAAGTCGAGTTCCTTGTAGAGGCAACAGATGAAGACGGTGATATGATATCCCTTAAAGCCACTTCAGGTGTTTTTAGTTTAGCCAAATGCCCAGCTGGCTTTATTAAAGTTGACTCATCTGCAGGTTTTTCATCCGCTCGGTTCAGATGGACCCCATGCTATGAAGCGGTACGGAACCAGCCATATGATATTCTTATCAAATCGGATGACGAAAGTAACCAGCTAAAACTTTCTGATATAGATAATTTTCAGATAAAAGTTCTGGGTCCTTCTCCCTTTTTGGTAAACGGCTTGCCCGAGGGTAAATTCATACGTCTGAACTGGAATGAATATGGGAGTAACTTTATTACCGGTTTCAATATCTACAGGAGAGAGGGAGCTTCGACATTCAGGCCTGACTCATGTACTGCAGGAATACCTGCCTCTACAGGATTTGTTAAGGTTGGTTATGTTGAAGGAAGTTCTGCAAGATCATTTGTTGATACAGATAACGGACAGGGTCTTCAATACGGCAAGGAATACACCTACAGGATTGTAGCAGTTTTTCCCAATGGCACTGAAAGCAAGGCCTCAAATGAGATCTCTTCATCCCTTGTTTCGGGAATTCCGGTTATTACAAACGTAAGTGTCAGGAGCACTTCAGTAACAAACGGATCTGTTTTCGTAAGCTGGATGAAGCCTGACAGACTTGATACTATCCCTGCCAATGGTCCATATGAATATCTTATTTACAGAGCTGAAGGTATCACGGGAACAGATTATCAGCAGATCAGGTCAATAAGGACTTCAACTCTCAATGAGACATCATTTATCGATACCTTAATCAATACCAGGGACAAAGGACATATATATAAAATTGAGCTTTATAACAATACTCCGGGAAACAGGTTCCTTATCGGCGAACCTGGTTACGCATCATCGGTCTTCCTTACAGCCAATCCGGGTGATGAAAAGGTGCGATTTGTCATAAACCGCAATGTGCCATGGCTCAACTCACGATATGATTATTACAGGCTTAATGAGACGACTATGAGATTTGATTCCATAGGGTCTACCAACCAACTTACCTTTATTGACCCTGGTCTTGTTAACGGGAATGAGTATTGTTACAGGGTCAGGTCAGTTGGAGGATATGTACCTGACAACCTGCCGAAAAATCTTATTAACTTTTCGCAGATTGCATGTGCAACCCCTGTTGACAACGAGCCTCCATGCAAGCCTGAAATCACTGTAACAAGCCAGTGCGATAGTCTTTACAATACTATAAGATGGAGATTTATCGATTCTGATTGCCCTGATGATGTAGTAGGTTATAACATATATTATAAACCTTTATATGAAGGGAATCTTACATTGATAAACACTATCGAAAATAAAAATATTTTCGTTTACAGACATTATCCTGGTGAAGTAGTCTCAGGTTGTTATGCTGTTTCTGCTTTTGATGATGGAGGCAATGAGAGTGAGAAGTCGACGATGATCTGTATTGATACATGCGACTTTTATGAGATTCCCAATGTTTTTACTCCTAATGGAGACAATTTTAATGACAAACTGATTGCAAGAACCTCGGGTCAGGTCGAAAAAGTTGATATGAAGATATTTAACCGATATGGTGTGCTGGTCTTTCAGACTGATGAGCCACGCATTAATTGGGATGGTACATACAAGGGAAAAATAGTTTCTCCGGGAGTGTATTTTTATCAGTGCGAAGTCTTCACCCGACGAATTACCGGACTTGAAAAGATACACCTGAATGGATTCATCCATGTTATTACTGAGAAAGGAGCCAAGATAAATGTTGAAATTTTAAAATGAAATCACTAAGTTGGGGTTAATGAAAAAGTTACTGATACTGTTCATTTTAGTCTGGCCAATGTTTCTCAATGGACAGGAGAAATATCACCTTCTTATGAAGGCGAAAGCTTTGGTTCAGTCAGGGAAACCGGATGATGCAATAAAATTACTTACTCCTGTTGTCGAAAATGAGACAGACTTCTCAATATATCTTTATCGTGCCGAAGCTTATGTTGCATCGGGTGACTATTCAAAGGCAATAGATGATTTTTATTCTGCAAATAGAATCAGACCGGGATCAGGTGAATACGGGCTAGCGCAAATTTACGCACTAAAAGGTGACGCTGCCACTTCTGTGTATCATCTTGAACAGTGTCTGAAGTCAGCATTTAAAAAGAGCGAGAAGGAAATTATGCTTGATCCGTCATTCTCCTCTGTTGAAAATAAGTCTGAATGGCGACAGTTCTGGAAAAAGGAGTGGTACACAAGAGAAGAGAAGGGGGTCTCGGAAATAGAGTATTATGTTTCCACAGGTAATATAGATGAAGCGAGAAATATTTTTTCCGGGCTTTCAATAGAATATTCCGGAAATCCGACAACGCTTTACAGTGGAGCATTAATAAATGTTGCCTCATCAAAATATGGTGATGCGATTAGAACGCTTACTCAACTGCTTGCAGAAGATACTCACAATGAGAAGTATTTGCGACTGCTGGTAAAGGCCCAGGAAGCGACGGGTAATTATGCAGGTGCATCTGATACCTATGCCAGGCTTATTAATTCTGGAATTCCGGATCCTGATTTGCTTGTTTCAAGAGCAGAATGTTTCAGAAAAACGGGGGAAATCGATAAGGCAGCTGAAGAAATAAGAGATTATCTTGAGATTTATCCTGAAAGTGTAAAAGCAATTGGAATAGCGGGAAGACTTGAGTTAGCCAGGGGGGATAATTTAAAGGCACTGGAGTATTTTAACATAAATGTCAGGCTTCATCCATCTGAACCGCAGTGCTATATAGACAGAGCTAATTCTTATTTTCTATCAAGATCATGGGATTGGGCTATAAAGGATTACAGCATGTCTCTCGACCTCCAGCCGGGAAATGCTGAAGCATGGCTTAACAAGGGGATATCACTGCTAAATTCCGGTAAGGTCAGTGATGCCTGTTTTGATTTCAGAAGGTCGTTGAGTCTTGGAAACAGGAAAGCCACTGAATATATCAGCCGTCACTGCATCAAGTAATCTTTTAATCCGCTGGTCGGGATTTTACGTTTTTGTATATTTTATCAAACAGGTCCCTGGGTTTAAATGGCTTCAGCACATAATCATTTATTGCCAGACCCTCAATTTTATCGTGATTTTCTGACATGATGGCCGCGGTTAGTGCAATAACCGGTATCGATCTGATTCTGGATTCCTGCGATTCCCTGATGATTCGTGTGGCTTCAATGCCATCCATCACAGGCATATGAAGATCCATAATTACAAGGTCAAAATCCTCTTTTGCCAGTAAATCAAGTGCTATCCTGCCGTTTTCAGCATGGGTAACCTTTACCCCCCAGCTGACAAGGAATTTATTTGCTACGAAGGAGTTTATTTTGTTATCTTCAGCCATAAGTATTCTAATACCTTCCAGTCCTGTATATGATTCTGATTTTTCCGTTTTCTGAACCACTTCAGTCTTTTCAGGAATACCGAAAGTAAGGAAGAACCTGAATGTTGATCCCTTGCCGGGTTCGCTTTCAACGTCAATCCTGCCTCCCTGGAGTTCAACAAGCTTCTTGCATATAGCCAGGCCGAGACCGGTTCCTCCGTAATGCCTTGTAGTGTCAGCCGATGCCTGGGTATAACTGTCAAAGATTATACTTTGCCGGTCTTTTGGTATCCCCAGTCCTGTATCTTTTACTCTGAACTCAATCTTGATTCTGTCGTCGCTTCTCTCAATTTCGTTAAGGAATACATGAATGCTCCCGGTTTGAGTAAATTTTATTGCATTCGAAAGGAGATTTGACAGGATCTGGTTCAGCCTAATGGGATCTCCGGTCACTTCAGAAGGAAGGTTACTGCTGCTGACAATATCAAATTCCAGATTTTTTGCTTTTGAACGAAAGGAATAGGTCCTCATTATATCTTTAAGGAAATCTTCAAGATTGAACCGAACCTGTTCAAAAACTATTTTTCCTGATTCCATCTTGTTAAAATCAAGAACATCGTTGACAAGAGTAAGCAGATGGTTACCTGAAAATCGAAGGGTTCGGATATAATCCATTTGATCTTCTCTGGGATTTCCCTGCAGGAGGAGATTAGTAATTCCTATTACCTCGTTTAACGGTGTTCTTATCTCATGGCTCATAGTTGACATAAACTGCTGCTTCGATTTGGCAGCTTCTTCAGCTTTTTGACTGGCATGTATAAGATTGTCAAGCATGGTCCTTCTCTGAATTGCAATCGCTATTTGATTTGCGATGAATTCCAGGACATTTACATCGTCCTGTGAAAACTTGTTCTCGTCGTGGTAGTCCTGGAGGGCCATAATACCGATAATCTCATTTTCCGCTTTCAAAGGGACACCCATCCAGACTTTGCATGGAGCACCAACAAGATCAATGTCTCCTGAATTCTCAAGGCTTTTCAGATCTTGTTCTTTCAGCAAGACAGATTTCTTCAGTCCAATTACCCATCTGGTTATTGTTTTCCTGGCGGGGACCATCTCAAAACTGTCTCTTTCATCTGCAAAAAACGGCATCGACAATGTTTCGCTCTTTTTATCGTAAAGTGCTATGAAAAAATTCGTGGTGTCCCATATTTTACTCAGTTCACGTACAATAGTCGGATATATATCTTTAACGTCAAGCTGGTTGAGAGCTGCAGTTGATATATTGTAAAGTATTTCCTGTATGATCTGGTTCTTGATGTCTTGGGATATATCCCTGTAAATACCGATATATGCTGCGATTTCTCCGTTGATAATTATACTGTTAGCGATAAGTGAGACGTTAATCCTCCTTCCGTTCTTATGTCGTCTTATAAGTTTTTTGTCAATTTTGTTGTTTTCCGGTGTAAGGATATCAATACCAGGAGCTTCCTCTTTAAGTTCATCAGGTACAATAAGATCTTCAATTTTCTGTCCGGAGGCTTCTTCAACAGAGTAACCAAAAAGATTTGTAAACTCCTTGTTTATCCTTGATATTTTACCATGACGATCAATAATGGCAATTGCTTCAGGTATTGAGTCAATAAGATTCTCAAGAAAGACTTTTTCTCTGTCATTTTTCCACATCAGCAACTCCAGTTCTCCGGATGGCTTTCTGCTAAGTTCGGCCTTTTCATCATAATTTTGCGTGTAATCAACCATAATATGCTTGATCTGATCAACCATATGCATAGCTATTTGCTTTAATAGTAAATATAAAACTCTTATTTAAACAAAAAAGTATCTGACAAATAATCCAATTACCTGGATTTTACCTGGTAATACCTGCAGAATTCTTTCAGCCCACATTCACTGCATAGAGGTTTCCTGGCTTTGCAGATGTAACGGCCGTGCAATATAAGCCAATGGTGTGCCTTGTGCATGAGTTCGGAAGGAATGTTCTCAGATAATTTCTTTTCAACAGCCAAAGGCGTTTTTGCATTCCCTACAAGTCCGATCCTTCTGGAAACTCTTTCAACATGAGTATCTACCGCCATTACTGGTTTCCGAAAGGCGACAGAAGCTACAACATTAGCTGTTTTTCTGCCTACACCAGGAAGACGCTGAAGCATATCAGGTTCAGAGGGAATGATCGAGTTAAAATCTTTGACCAGCATTTTTGCCATTTCTGAAAGATATCGGGCCTTGCTGTTTGGATAGGAGCATGATTTTATAAGTTCATAAATCTCTTCCCTAGGTGCTTCGGCCATTGACCTTACATCCGGATACTTCTCAAGCAGCCCGGGTGTTATCATATTGACCCTTTTGTCGGTACATTGAGCACTGAGCATTACCGCCACAATAAGGCTATATGGATCGTGGTAGGTTAGCTCTGTTTCTGCAACAGGCTTATTTATAATGAAATATTCTATTACTTTGCTGTATCTATCTTTTAGGGTCATATCATTGCAGTAAAACTGTCCGGAAAGTTAGCACTTTTTGTATTTTTGCATAAGTATTGAGTTACGGATTATTTTTATTTTGAATTTTCTGCAAATAAATTGATTAAATGCCGGAATTGGTAACTTTATCAGTTAATTGATCTCAGTTTGGAAAAAATAACAGTAAATATTCCCGGGTCGGTCTCTGCGATCTTCATTGGAGAGAACTGGGAAACAGTGAGTAGGCTGTTGCCTCAAAGTGGAGTTATTATCCTCACCGATCAGAATGTTAATTCCTTGTATGGAAAGAAATTTCCGGATTTCCCTGTATTGGTTGTCAAGCCTGGTGAACAAAGTAAAAGGCTTGAGGTTATCAGTAAGCTTGCAGAAAAGCTTCTGGAAGGAGGTATCGACCGTTCGGGTTTCCTCCTTGGGATAGGGGGCGGAGTGGTTTGTGATATAACAGGATTTCTTGCTTCAGTATATATGAGAGGGATTCGCTTCGGATACGTCTCCACAACTCTCCTTGCACAGGTTGATGCAAGTACCGGTGGGAAGAACGGTGTCAATCTGGGCGATTCAAAGAATATTCTGGGATGTTTCAGGCAGCCTGAATTTGTAATATGCGATCCTGTGATGCTTTACACCCTTACTGATGAGGAATATTTATCGGGTCTGGCAGAGTTAATCAAGACAGGAATAATCGGGAACGTTAAACTTTTTGAAGCAATTGAACGTAATCATGAAGCTATAATCCGAAGGGATGCTGAAATATTATCGCTCCTTATATCTATGGCGGTGAACTTCAAAGCGTCGGTAGTATCGGAGGATGAGAAGGAGGCGGGAATAAGACGGATACTGAATTTTGGACACACATTCGGACATGCGATTGAACTAAGCAATTCAATATCTCATGGATTTGCCGTGGCTTCAGGAATGGAACTTGCAGCCAGGTACTCCTGCGACAAAGGTTTGATTTCGGTTGCAGAATGCGAAAGGATAATAAATTTGCTTACATCGTTTAATCTGCTGAGAGCCTATTACATGCCTGATGACCAGATAGCCAGGCTTATTCTGCATGATAAGAAAAAAGCCGGCAGCGATATTTATTTTGTTCTTACGGAAGGTATAGGCAAAGCAGTGGTCGAGAAAATACCTGTAAGGGAGGTGGTGGATTTTTATAGGAATATTAAGTCTGTTAAATAACAAAGGAATCGGTTATGAACTCTTTCGGGGAAGTTTTCAGGGTATCGCTTTTTGGTGAGTCGCACGGTAACTCAATAGGGGTAGTCATTGATGGATGCCCTCCTGGGCTCCTCGTTGATGCAGGTGATTTTGTACCCGATCTTACAAGGCGACGGAGCGGAAGGAAAGGCACAACAGAACGTCGCGAGGCGGATAAACCTGAAATTCTTAGTGGAATTTTCAATGGCCGCACAACAGGATCTCCCATCACTGTTGTAACTAGGAACAGTGACAAGATGTCCTCTGATTATGATGAGTTCAGGAATATACCCCGGCCGGGGCATGCTGACTTTGTTGCCGGCATTAAGTATTCAGGTTTTTCAGATCTGCGTGGAAGCGGACATTTTTCGGGACGTATTACCTGGGGACTCGTTGCTGCCGGCGTCATCGCTAAAATGATAATCAAACCTGCGGAAATCTCGGCAAAGCTTATTTCAGCAGGTGGAGATCCCGACATTGAATCAGCCATCGAGAAAGCTGTATTGGAAAACGATTCCATTGGAGGAATTATTGAATGTTCAGTAAAAAACTCACGCAAAGCTCTTGGAGAACCTTTCTTTTATTCGGTTGAATCAGCCTTAAGTCATATTGTATTTTCAATACCTGCAATCAAAGGCATTGAGTTTGGTTCCGGATTTGCGGCTGCATCCATGAAAGGTTCAGTTCACAATGATCCTTTTATTGACGGATCCGGAAAAACACTGACCAATAATGCCGGAGGAATTAATGGAGGGATAACAAACGGCAATGATATAGTGTTCAGGGTAGCTGTCAAGCCAACCTCATCAACAGGGGTTGAACAACAGACTTTCGATTTCAGCAATGAGCATATGACAGCCCTGAAGGTCAGGGGACGGCATGACACATGCATCGCGCTGCGAATGCCGGTTATTGTTGAAGCCGCCACAGCAATTGCACTGGCCGATCTGATGCTTATCGACAGGGGTATTAATGGATCCAGAACCTTTTAGTTGCATCAGACTTAATCAACACATTTACCATGATCTCATCATGGGCTGCGATGTCATTTTGCCTTTATCCTTAGGATCTTTTTCGTTGACGAAGTGATTTTGAACCTTTCATCTATCCTTTCTCCTATAATCCATGCTATTTTGCCTCCTGATTCAAGTATCAGTGTTGCATGTTTTTTTACTATCGAGTACTTCTTGTCGATAAAATAATCGCTAAGCTTCTTGGTATGTTGCATCCCCAATGGTACAAATGAATCACCCTTCCTCCAGTTCCTTATTATAAGGGGGAAACTGATTTTGTCAAAATCCAGATAAGCGGTCTTATTATCATTATCGGGCATTGTGAATCCATTTGTGACATTTATCAGCTCTGCTGATTCTATACCTGGTGCAATGGAAAGGCCGGTAGTGTTATTTATTTCACAATAGATATTTTGAAAGCCCTTTCCAAGTGGGGAAATGATTAAATTACCCCTGTCCCTCAAAATCATATGGGTGTCAGTTATTACTTTCCCTCCGCTGGTGCCCATCATTACATTGATCAGGTCACTCACCTGATGGCCGGTAATTCCATAAGGTTTCAGCAGTTCGTATAACAATGTCCTGTTTTTGAACACATTAAGCAGAGGCTCGATTCTTAAGATCATGTTTTCCCCATCCCTTTCTGAAACTTCATTATTCATTAGGGCAATAAAACAATCTGCAATTTCACCGGCTTCTGCTAGCCTTTTTGCAGTATCATTCAGGGTTTTTTCAATTGCAGGGTTGATCTCCTTCATCAAAGGCATAAGAACATGCCTTATCTTGTTTCTGGTATATTTAACGTCGGCATTTGTCCTGTCTTCCCTGAACTTGATCTTTTCATTTTTACAGTAATCTTCAATGCGCTGGCGGGTAGCAAAAAGGAGAGGGCGTATTATCCTGTTGCCTGACGGTTTTATCCCCGACAGTCCTTTTATCCCTGTACCTCTTAACAGATTTAAAATAAATGTTTCTGCATTGTCGTTAAGGTTATGGGCTATGGCTATCAGATTAAAATTTTCTTCAGACCTAACCGATTCAAACCATTTATAGCGAAGATCGCGTGCTGCCATTTGAATCGAGATCCCATGTTCCATGGCATAGCCGGAGGTGTCAAATCTTCTTGTGAAAAAAGGAACATTATATTCTGATGCGGTTTGTTTTGTAAGTTCTTCATCCTCGTCTGATTCCTTTCCCCTCAGGCAGAAATTGCAATGTGCAAAGGCTGTATTATAACCGGCTGAGACAAAAAGATGGGCCATTACCATTGAATCTATACCTCCGCTCACCCCGAGCAGTATCCTGTCATTTCTGTTACACAACCTGTTTTGTTCGATATATTTTTTAAAATCGTTAAGCATATTGTTCGTTTTACCTATTTGTAAGGTAGTAAAGATGGTTTATCCGGTTCAAAGTTCCTGGGCCGGAGCAGCTGCTCTCCTGTTACCTGAAGATAACTTATTCTCGAATAATCAGGGGGATTTGGGAAGTAACCAAACCTCACCTGAAAGGTGTTGAATACCATATTTTCATTTCTGATCCTTATTCCCAGTCCGATAGATGAAAGGAAATTCCCATTGCCAGGGAATTCGTTCGTGCCGAAAAGGAATCCTATATCGGCAAAGCCGAAGAATGCGAATTTGAATCCATAAAAATTGACAGGACTGAAAAGCACCGATTCGAGATTGACATATAGGCGTTGTGTTCCTCTGATTGAATCATTACGGAAACCCGAGAAACCATTGTCACGAGTAAAGACCAGGTATTCATCGTAATACCTGTCAAATCCCCTGGTGTAGTCGGTACTGACAAAGTTCCTGATCCGGTATCTTCCCACATAAAAAAGGTTGGAAATGTATTCGGCTCTAAGCATTACCATTCCCTGTTCGGTCTGGTTGTCAATGAGAAAGGTTGAGAATCCGGCAGAACCGTATAAATAGCCCAGGTGTCCTAAAGACTGGCCCAGGGAGAAATTTGTACCGACATAGAGCCTTTTCTTGAATTCACTTATTTCCCATCCGGCTGTAAGATCAGCTAATCCGCCATAGGGGATATCCTCTGTCCTTCCATAACCGTATATAAGGTTGGCTCTATAGTATTTCTGGACAGAAAGCACGACAGATCCAAGAAATAATTTGTATTTCTGAAGGTTGCGATAGGAATCAGGAAGGATGAACGGTCTGTCGAAAACATAGTTGTTGGTATATCTTCCTCCGATAATAAGGCGGGTCACATTTACGGGATCTATGAGGAATGATCTGGAAAGCCAGTAATCCTGAAAATTATATTTCAGCGGAGCAGGTATTGTCAATGAATCAAGATCCTCAGTAGTTGACATCTGCATTACGGATATACCTCCAGCATATTTGGTCTCAGAACTTACAAGCTTTCTGCTGATATTGAAACCATATGTCTTTTTTCCGATTCCATCGTTATAGTAAGCTCCTAAATTTATGAATGTTCTGTTAATGTTATTGACCAGGTATTGAACTCCGAAGCCCGGTGAATCAGAATATTTAGAATCATATGGAACCTCAATTCTGAATTCGTGACCCATTCCAAAAACATTTTTTTCAAATACAGAGACTGATCCCTTTTTTAGGCTACCTATGTTTGCAGTTGCACCAAGTGAATAGACATCCTTTGTAAATACTATGATATCTACTTCATTAGCTGATACAGGTATTACCATAACCCTTGCATCATCGATATACGGCAGTTCTCTTAGCAGACGCTCATTTTCGCTAAGCTGAATGGGTGATATTGTATCACCCGGGGCAAAGAGAAGGTTCTTCCGGATTATCCGCTCATTGGTATTTATATGGGTTTTGTTAAGGAGCTTTTCGAGTCCGTTTGGAGAAAAAGCCTGAGGATTGTTTATGTCCGATCCGAAGACACCGAGTTCTCTAATTTCAATTTTCCTTATCCTTTTTCCCGAATGATCAATAAAGTGTGATTCGCTTGTGTTATTGATTGTAGCAATTACGGAAGGCTGGTGTTGAATAATCAGGAAGTCATACAGTTTCCGTGTAACAAGTGTTTTTGCAGCCCTGTTCCTGAGTGAATCAAGTAAGATCATTGTTCGGTTGGCTTCAGGATCGGCAAATGGGATCAACTTCTCACTGTTCCCGAACCGGGGATAACTCAGTATTGGCCTGATGTGCCGGGTATTAAGGAGCGATATATATGCCGTATTTTTTAAAATTGAGTCCTGATCCTGTGTTTTTTGCGGAAATGACTGATGACAAAAAAACAGAAATGCCGGAATCAGGAATAAAGCAAAGAATATCCGGTGATTTCCCGTTTTGATTTTGTCATGTTTCATTAGGTTTGTCAATCAAAACGTCATCAGAATTAAACTGAAATCCAAGACGTTTGCCTGTAATGACCCTGGAATGCTGAATTTTGGCTTCAGCCTGACCTACGGTTGCGATTTTGACAGTATCATAAGGAGGTACCAACAGATCGAATTCGAGTGAATACTGTATTGCAGTAGAAATTATCATCTGCAGCGATGCCCTGCTAATAGATTCATTGCCGTAATTAGTGAACAGCATTCCCATCTGTCGCTTTCCTTCCACAAAGTACTGGTTTTCATGGTTTATGAATATCCTGGCAATAAGATAACCCAGATCATCCAGCCGGCTGTATTTGAATGAATCAAAAAGGAAATTGTAAATGTTTATGATGCCGGAATATGCGTTCAATTTATTTTTTTGAATATAAGGGGTTTTCCATGCCGGATGTTCCCTGTCGAACTGAAAGATGTTCGAATGCATACTGAAAAGTAGAATATCTCCTGCCACCTTAATCTGTGCATCGAAATTGCTACGGTCGGTATATTCAAGTTTGATTCTTGGATCGAGGTTGCCAAGATTTGTATTTACATCCCTTGCAAGGGTTTTTAAAATATCCTTTACCACACCGAACCACTCAAGAGTGTTGTCGTATACTTTTTGCTTTAACAGCGATTTTTGCCTGAGGGTATTTATTATTATCTGCTTTTTTTCTTCAAGTTCCGACATGATAAAATGAATTGATTATAACCGGCTTCTAATTTAGCAAATAATAATGGAAAAAGGAATGCCCCCTGATCTTAACATGCCGTTGTAGTGAACCATTATCACATTATGATATGAATCTCAGGAATTTATATATTAATTTAATGATAATCAGTATGATCTGGCAAAAAGAACTCTTCTTGTGGAAGGCCTTCCTGAATAGATGCATTTGCCTTCTTCTTCAACGGAATCAAAAGGTATACATCTTATCGTGGCCTTGGTCTCTTCTTTTATCTTTTCCTCGGTTTCAGGGGTTCCGTCCCAGTGAGCAGAAATGAATCCTCCGCTATTGTCAAGAACTTCAATAAAATCGCTCCATTTGTTGAGCCTGAAGGTATTTTTATTACGGAAACTAAGGGCTTTCTCATAGATGTTATTCTGGATCAGTTTCATCAGTTCATGAACATACCGGGTAATATTTCTCATTGGGATAGTCTCCTTGCTCAGTGTATCCCTTCTTGCTATTTCAGCTGTTTCGTTTTCCAGGTCCCTGGGTCCAATGGCAATTCTCACAGGGACCCCTTTAAGCTCATAATCAGCGAATTTCCAACCAGGTTTGTTTGTTTCCCTGTCATCATATTTGACAGTCAGCCCCGACTTTTCAAGTTCAGCCTTAAGTGGAATCACTTTTTCGGAAATACTCTTTAGCTGTTCGGCAGATTTGTAAATCGGAACAATCACAACCTGAAGGGGAGCAAGGTTAGGCGGCAGGACAAGTCCGTGATTATCTGAATGGGCCATAATCAGAGCACCAACCATTCTTGTGGATAGTCCCCACGATGTAGCCCATACATATTCCAGTTTTCCGCTTTTGTCGGTGAACTGGACATCAAATGCTTTTGCAAAGTTCTGACCGAGGAAATGGCTTGTTCCGGCCTGCAGGGCCTTCCCGTCCTGCATTAATGCTTCTATGGTGTATGTGTCAAGCGCTCCTGCGAACCTTTCATTTGGGGTTTTATAACCTCTGTATACCGGTAGTGCCATAAACCTCTCGGCAAAATCGGCATAAACATTGATCATCCTTTCAGTCTCTTCAACTGCTTCCTCCCTTGTTGCATGGGCAGTGTGTCCCTCCTGCCAAAGAAACTCAGCTGTCCTTAAAAAAAGTCTTGTTCGCATCTCCCACCTGACTACATTGGCCCACTGATTAATCAGTATTGGAAGATCACGGTAAGACTGTATCCAGTTTTTATATGAATTCCAGATTATTGTTTCTGATGTGGGACGAATAATTAGTTCCTCCTCGAGTTTCGCCAATGGATCAACGATGATCCCTTTGCCGGTTTCGTCGTTTTTGAGTCGGTAATGAGTAACTACTGCACATTCCTTTGCAAAACCTTCAACATGTGCAGCTTCTTTGCTGAAAAATGACTTTGGAATGAACAGTGGAAAATATGCATTTACATGCCCGGTTGCTTTGAACATCTTATCCAATTCAGCCTGGATCTTTTCCCATATGGCATATCCATAGGGCTTGATAACCATGCATCCCCTTACTGCTGAATTCTCAGCCAGATCTGCTTTAATGACCAGATCATTATACCATTGTGCATAATTTTCATCCCTGTTTGTTAAGAATTTCCCCATTGTTTGGTATGGTATTTGTTTTTAAAAAATAAAGTCGTAAAAATAGATATAAAACTTGATAATTAACAAAACCTGAGGTGCATCATGAAAACATTGTCGTTTTTAGCAGCAGTATCTGCCTTTCTTCTCCTTGCAGGCAATTCCCGGGCACAAACCACAGGATATAATGCTTCATCCGATAACGGAGCCAAAATAATTATCAATAATTATTATGACAGCTACGGAAACGACTTTTACTATTCTTCAAGAATTAACAGGTTTCACAGGTCTTACGCTGTCTTTGACTATTATTCCCCAATGTTTACGGATACTTACTGGTACGACTACAATCCGGTTTCATGGGGTATAAGTATTTATGGAGGTGGTTTTGGACTGAGACTGGGATATGACCCCTACTATTATTCTCCTTATTCCTACAGCTGGTACGATCCAATCTACTATGATCCCTACTATTACTGGGGTTATTATCCCCGGTACTACTCTTACTGGTATGCATCCTCAATATTCTGGGGCATTAGGAATCTGTGGGTCGATTTTACCTGGGGTTTCTGCAGGCCTTTTTACTGGTATCGTCATCATTTCTGGCACAATCACTATCATTCTTACTATTCGTATAATAGCAGTTTCTACGATTTTAACCGCCGTTATTCTTCAGATAATTACAGAAAGTATGATCCTTCAGGACATAATCCCATGGGAAATACAGTCCACGAATCGAGGAGGGGTGTTATTGACAACGGTTCTTCTGGGAACATAAGGAGAAACGACGGGAATATCAAAAATGAGGGAACCGCTAATCCGGAAACCAGTAGAAGCGCAGGTCGTTCTGCATCTGGCTTATATGCCGGAAATACTGAAAACAGATCATACTCAGGAAGCCGGAGATTATCTCCTTCATACCAGGGAAGATCTGATTATCGGAGATCAGGACAGATGGATGGCAATTTCGGAAACAGTTCTTCAGTTCGACGGGAATCATATACCAGGTTATACGGGGCAAAAGCTGAAACAAGGCGGACTCCTGAAGTAAGGCAGGAATCATACATCTCTCGAAGCAGATCCACCAACATAAGTAGTCATACACCGGTAAGACGGAATGATTCCTACAGCCACTCATACAGTCAGGGGAGGACAAGTCAATCACAATATTCCGGCAGATCGGGAATCATCAACAGGCAGATAGCAGGAAATGCACCCCGGTACATGTCAGGCAGCGGGAACAATAATTACAGAAGCAGATCCGTTGATACTGGCAGGATGAGCAGACCATCCGGACAGTCAGGATCAATGCGTTCAATAGCCAGAAGCTCAGGTCAGTCACATGGCGGGAGTGCGTCTTTGTCACCAGGCCACAGTTCGGGATCCTCAAGGTCATCCGGTTCCGGACATTCAGGTTCTTCGTCCGGCCGAAGATAGATTTTGTTCTTTACTATGGTTTGATTGTAAATAAATTGTAACTTCGAAAAAAATATTAAATTTGCCTTACCTGATAAGATCATCCTGGAAAACAAATAATTTGGTACAGTATTTGATTATTATCAAATAAATAATAAAGACTAACAAGCAAAAAGATGAAAGCATTTCACAGCATATTCGGAGTTGCACTTCTTACACTGGCTTCCTGCTCTTCAGGGCTTTATGTAGGAACTGAATATGACGATCTTTACTACCAGAGCACTGACAAGCCTGTTGTTAGAGTACAATCAGCAGGTAATCAGCCGATTGTTGAAGGAGATCTCAGGGCTGACAATTATTA
This sequence comes from uncultured Rikenellaceae bacterium, assembly GCA_964613785.1. Lineage (GTDB taxonomy): Bacteria > Bacteroidota > Bacteroidia > Bacteroidales > VadinHA17 > LD21. Next base: position 122,302 of record CAZTJT010000004.1, on the reverse strand, counting down.
CGACAATATCTATGCAGCCGATACCCTCGTTTCAAAGGATTTTTCCGATGCTGTTGAATATGATAATACAGTAGTCAATAATAATTACTATTTTGATGATTATTCTTATTCAGGGAGATTAAGGAGATTTTACGGAAATTACTTTTATCCATACTGGAGAGATCCTTTTTACATGATGCCATCATTTGGATATAGTTATTTCTATAGCGGATATCCTTATTACTACAACCCTTATTATTATGATCCCTTCTATTACGACCCCTTCTACTACGGGTATGGCGGTTTCTACAGCAGTTACTATTACGGAGTATTCTATAACAGGTTTTATTCTCCCTTCTATTACGGAGGGTACTATTCTCCCTTCTACCATAACTACTGGTACAGCAGTGACTATGGGATTGCATACGGAAGGAGAGAGCGGCCCAGCACATACTCATCCAGGTGGTCAGCTGGTGGCAGCGGGATCTCACCCCAGGGTTCAGCATCAAGAAGAACAACCTCTGTGTCTGAAGGTTCGGGTTCTTCTGGAGCAATCGGATCAACTTCAGGTGATGTTGTAACATCAGGCTCAAGGAGAGCTGCTGCTTCATCGGGAACCACTCAGCAGAGCGGTACTTCATCTGAAAGAAGGTTTGTCCAGGATCCTTCACGATCAGGAAGCGATAATATCTCAGGAACTCAGTCAAGAAGAAGTTCTGCCGATACAAAACCTGAATACAACTCTGTTAACAGGAGCTACACTCCCAGCTACAGTAATCCCAGAATGAGCACCCGGCCATCATATAACAATACAAGGGTTAATTCAAACATAAACAGCTCAACCGGCTCAGGCCAAAGATCCATTCAGAATCCTTCGAGCGGCAGAAGCTATTCACCATATTCAAGCCAACCCAGATCAGGCTCTTCAGGCAGCGGGGCAAGCAGTTATTCAGCTCCTTCAAGAAGAAGTTCTGATGGTGGCCTCTCTTCGGGTTCCTATCGTTCTTCGGGAAGCAGTTCATACAGCGGAGGATCTTCCTACGGATCAGTGTCAAGGAGCAGCAGCGGCTCATATTCATCAGGGTCGTACTCTTCAGGCTCCTCCTCTTCAGGAAGTTCATCATCAGGTTCATCCGGCAGAAGGCGATAAGATTAAACACATTTCTCAATAAAATATCAGTCCATTCTGTTTAAAGAGTGCAGGTATCGGTTTAACCAAAAAAACAAATGTCAATGAAAAAATTATCAGTAGCATTAGCATCTATATTCCTGATTTCAAATGGAATATTTGCCCAGAATGTTGATGACGCTTTAAGATATTCCCAGTTGTTCTATAACGGCACAGCAAGATTTATGTCAATGGGTGGGGCCTTTACCGCACTTGGCGGCGACCTGTCCACCCTTACACAGAATCCTGCAGGATTGGGAGTATTCAGATCATCAGAGTTTTCAATAACACCTCAACTTTACCATATTAAAACAACAGCCAATTTCAGGGGTCCTACAAATGATTATCTTTATAATTTCAACCTTGGCCAGGCAGGGATTGTAAGCAAACTGATCTCGTCAGGAAAAGAAAAAGGTCTTATCTCTCTTAATTTTGGCTATTCTTTTAATAAGACAAGTAATCTTAATTCAGCTATCAGAATACAGGGAATAAGCAATACAAGCTCGATGGCAGATTACTGGGCCGATATGAGTGAAGGATTGTTTTATGGTGATCTGGAAGGTGCTGCAGGAATTGCCTATGATGCCTGGGTAATTGACACCATTACGGGATCCAACGGCAGAAGCTTTGGAACAGTTTTCAACAATTACGGCGATAACCTTTCATCAATATATGGACAAAATATCAGACGCCTTATAACCAATAAAGGATATATGGGTGAACATGCTATCTCAATAGGTGGCAATTTCTCAAACAAATTATTCTTTGGTGCCACACTCGGAATAAACACCCTGAATTACACAGGGCACTATGAGCACCTTGAAAAAACTGATTATGAGATGGATTCCGGTTTTAACGATTTTACATATACAGAACATTTCGAGAATTCAGGAACTGGATTCTCTCTAAAACTTGGCGCGATAATAAAACCACTCGAAAGCCTCCGGATTGGTTTTGCTTTTCATTCTCCGACGATCTATAAAATTGATGAATATTTTTATGATAACATTAATTCACGGTTTGACGGGAACGATACATACGAAATGAAGAATCAGCCCTCACGTTATAATTATGCCCTGACCACTCCGTTCAGGGTTCTCGGTGGAGTGGCTTACCAGATAAAAAAATCAGGCCTTCTTAGTGCTGATATCGAGTATATAGATTACTCAACTGCCCGTTTCTCAGAAACAGGTGATGATTACGATTATAGCGAAAAGAACCTTGCCATTCAGAATACCCTTAGGCAGACATTAAACATGCGTTTCGGAGGAGAATACAGGCTGGATAAAATCTATTTCAGAGGAGGCTATTCTCTCTATGGCAAAGTATTCGAAAAAGGTGAAGAAAATGAAAATATGAACCACCAATCTTTTTCATTCGGACTCGGCTTCAGGGAGCAAAATCTCTATATCGACCTCGGTTATGTAAACCTCAGTAATAGCCAGAAATATATACTTTACAACACTTTCACGGAATCACCCATGGCCAACCTCAATGTAAGGAGGAACATATTCTCGGTTACTTTTGGTTACAAGTTTGGCTATTGATTAAAGAAATTACAGATAGTGCGAAGCATCAGGCCCTGTATTGAAGATAAGATCGAGGATTGAAAGGCCTTGTTTGAAAGTACCATTTGAGAATACCTGTATGTGAGACCGTTCACGATACTCTGATCCAATTTTGGGAGATATCCTGTATCTGAAATCATAACTTTGACCATCTGCAGGTTCAAATGTATGAGTGTATGTAATAAACTTTTTGATTTTCAGGATATCTAAACAATATTTTAGAAGTTCATTATTAAGATCAATCAGAAACTTATGGTTTGCAGTAATGATTTTTTCAAAATGTTCAAAGAAGAACTGAAAAAACGGAGATCTGCTGTAAGCTGAAGTGACAGCCCGCAGGTGGACCTGCTGCCATCTTTTAGAATAGTCGATTGTTATATCTCTGATAAGGGCTTTTAAATTGTGACCTTTTGAAACTGGTACTGAAAGGATGGTTATGCCATTTGATGATAGGATCTTGCAGCGATTGCGGTATGTCTGTTTCAGATAATTCTCATGCTGCTCGATCCATATTTCATCAGCACTTTTGATAAGGCTGAAGTATTCTGAAGGTGGTAAATATGCTGTGGAAAGGAGTAGTTTTCCGGGCATTTGTAATCTACTTCATCTGATTGATCATACTTGCTGAGAAACCTGCACCGAATCCATTGTCGATATTTACTACAGTTACCCCGGCTGAACAGCTTGTCAGCATGGCAAGCAGTGCTGATATTCCTGCAAAGTTAGCTCCATAACCAACACTGGTAGGCACAGCAATCACCGGTTTGTCAACAAGACCTCCGACAACGCTTGCGAGTGCACCCTCCATTCCTGCGATAACAATTATTACCCTGCATTTCCTTATATCCTGCAGCTTATCCACAAGCCTGTGAATTCCTGCTACTCCGGCATCATATATCCTTAGTACATTGTTGCCTAGAAGTTCTGAGGTAACAGCCGCTTCTTCTGCAACAGGTATATCTGATGTACCTGCAGTGATCACGGCTATCCTGCTTTCAGGGCATGTCAGCTTTTTTTTCTGTACGCTAATAATACGGGCATCTGAATAATATTTGGCTGAGGGTATGATATGTCTTACGGCTTCATACATTTCCATGCCGGCACGGGTGCCTATAACATTGTTCTCCTTTTCAGACATTACTTTGAAGATCTCCGCTACCTGTAAAACAGTCTTACCTGCACAATAGACTATTTCAGGATAACCGGTCCGAATCTCCCTGTGATGGTCTATCCTTGCAAACCCCAGATCGGTGTACGGGAAATCCCTGAGGATTTCCATTGCCTGATCCACGCTTTTATCGCCATTCTTTACTTCAGTAAGGAGCAATTCAATCTCTTTTCTGGTCATATTCTTTGGTTTTCAGGATTTGAGCTGCCTGATCTGTAGCCTTCAAGGTCCAAAGATACATATCTGAAACCTATTTTCTTCAGATTATCGATTATTAGTTCTTTTTCAGGCGAACAAATAATCTTTTCAAGATATCCTGGAAGGCACTCAATTCGGGCAAGATCGCCGTGCATCCTTACCCGTGAACCGGGATAACCATTTTCAAACAGTAGATACTCAGCCTTCTCTATCATTTCAAGTTTCTCTGATGTGATTTCGGTATTATATGGGATCCTTGTAAGAAGGCATGCCATTGCTGGTTTATCCCAGAAAGGCAATTTGTAGTGAAATGCAATTTCCCTTATATCCTTTTTTGTGAATCCGGCCTCGAGTAAAGGACTTCTGATATTCATTTCTTTGAGAGCCCTGAGCCCGGGCCTGAAGTCTTTGGTGTCATCGGCATTTGATCCGTCGACTACATAGCGGAATCCGTTTTCAGATGCATAGGCAGCCAGTTCAGTAAACAGGGTTTTTTTGCAGATGTAACATCTTTCAACCGGATTATTTCTGATCGCTTCCGGAAATGAAAAGTCAAGTATCCTGTGATTAATACCGTGGATCTTTACAAACTCAACCGCATCATTTATTTCGATGGACGGTATATAGGGGGTCCGGATTGTAACTCCAATCACATTAAGCTTTTTAAGAGAGTGAGCCCTGTAAAGAAGGAACGAGCTGTCTACTCCTCCTGAAAATGCCACCACGAAGGATCCAAGTTCTTTGAGGATCTGATCAAGTTTTTCAAGCAGATTATTTGACATATTAAATTTAGCCTTTAGAGGCAATTAATGATAAAACAATATTGTATACATCTTTCACCGGTATCCCTTTTTCGGCTGCAATTTTTCTGATATCTTCAAATTCAGGTTTTGATGATACTTTTTTCCCCTTAAGGTATGAATGCTTGATAACAACTTCACCAAAGGCCGTATTCAGCCGGGTGAATTCCCTTACAAGGGTATCTTTTCTGAATGGGAATGTCCTTATGCCGACAGTGGTAGATTCATGGAAAATTATCTCCTTTAAGATATCCTCACGTCCTGTTTCGCATATTACATTTAGAATTATTCCAGGCCTTCCCTTTTTCATAATGATATTTGTAAAGAATACATCTGAAGCTCCTGCCTTGAAGAGTCTATCGGAGATGTAGTCGTAAAATTCAGGATTCATATCATCAATATTGCACTCAATCTGAATAGCATCGTGACCGGTATTTTCTTCAGAGGTTGTTTCACCAAGCGATACTCTCAGGAGATTAGGCACATTATGGTTTTCCTTGTGCCCAACGCCATATGCTGTTTTTTCGATCCTTAGTGAATGTGTTTTCCCGAAGTCGGTCCCGAGTACAGTGATAATAGCAGCGCCTGTAGGTGTTGTTGCTTCAAAATCAACACCTCCTTTCCTTACGGGTATACCTTTTAGTATTTCGACAGTAGCAGGAGCAGGGACAGGAAGCTTACCGTGTTCACAGAGGACAAAACCTCCACCAAGCTCAATTTCCGAAACAAAAACGGCATCAACCTTCAATGCTTGGAAGCATACGGCAGCCCCTACGATATCGATGATTGAATCTATAGCACCTACTTCATGGAAATGTACTCTGTCAACCGGTATTCCATGTACTAATGCTTCAGCATCAGCTACTTTCATAAAGATTTGCAAACTTAATCTTTTTATATCGTCGTCAAGTTGAGAATCCGATATTATCTTTTTAATATCTGCCAGGTGCCTATGGCTATGATCATGTCCTTTTTGTCTGACCGTGACTTTAGTTCCCACGATCCCATGACGCTGATCTTTTTCTGCCTGAAGCTCCCATCCCTTAAGGTTAAGCTTCTCAAGCTCACTGATCAGGTAAGACTTTTCAATCCCAAGTTCAAGCATAGCGCCCAGGTTCATGTCGCCGCTGATTCCTGAAAAACAATCGTAGCAGAGTACTTTCATGATAGAATTTAATATGTTAAACAATTAACACTGATAAATGTTACGGCAAATCTAAATATAAAATCAACAGGCATCGAATATACAATTTACAATCATTGTGGAATAATAAGAAAAAAGTCGTAATTTTCGGCACCTTTCCTCTAATGTCGTATTATGACTTAAAAATGAAGAGAAGATCATTCTTTAAAACCTCTTTGGGTGCCGGGATTGCCACCGGAGCCGCAGTATGCCTCGGTGGATATGACAGGTTATTGACTTCAACCGTTTCTGGTGCAAAATACGATTTGGTTGCGATTATGGGTGGCAGCCCTGATGCAATGTTCGACCTTGGGATTCAGGAACTGGGTGGCATCGGCAGCTTTGTCAGTAAAGGCCAAAAAGTGCTTGTAAAACCTAATATTGGCTGGGATGTAACTCCTGATCTTGCAGCAAATACCAATCCTCTGCTGGTTAAAAGGATCATTGAGCACTGTTTTAAGGCAGGAGCCAAGGATGTTTATGTACTGGATCATACAATTGATAACTGGATCAATACATACCGTAATTCAGGAATTGAAAAAGCTGCCCGGTCAGCAGGTGCAAAAATAGTACCGGCTAACTCTGAAAAATATTATCAGGAAATAAAGATACCAACCGGCGTAAAACTTAAGATTGCCAAAGTTCATGAACTGCTTCTAGAGACGGATGTTTTTATAAATGTGCCGGTTCTTAAAGATCACAACTCGACCCGTATGACCTGCGCTCTGAAAAACGTAATGGGAGTTGTATGGAACAGAGGATATTGGCATGCCAATGACCTTCATCAATGCATTGCCGATTACGCATTGTTTGAAAAGAAACCAAACCTGAATGTAATTGATTGCTATAATGTTCTTGCGAAACATGGACCACAGGGTGTTTCAAAGGAGGATGTGGTACAAATGAAGTCGCAGATACTAACCACCGATTGGGTTGCTGGAGATGCAGCTGCTGCCAGAATGCTTGGAATTGCGCCTGAAAAGATAGATTATTTATTCATCGCTTACAAGATGGGAATAGGAACCATTAAGCTGGAGTCCCTTAATATCAAGCGGATTAAAATGTAGTTCGAAATGACCTCACCTTTCCTCAGAAGATTACGTATTGTATTTTCTGCAGTAATTCTGGTTTACTCCATATATATATTCGCTGATTTCAGGGCTCTGATCCCTCCCGAATATATAAAGTATCTATTATATCTTCAGTTCATTCCATCAATTATCAAATTCATTGACATAAAAACATTAGCAGCTGCCGGATTCCTTATTGTCCTGCTGCTTACACTTATAACGGGCCGGACCTATTGCTCATTTCTCTGTCCGCTCGGGATAGGACAGGACGTTTTTAGCAGAATAGGAGGGACGATTAGGAAGAAATTCAGAAGATTCGGCTATAAACGACCTCATACAGTGATAAGGTATTCAATAATGCTAATGACTGTTGTAGCTACGTTTATATGGGGTATTTATTTTATTAACCTTTTGGATCCCTACAGCATATTTGGCAGGTCGATCCTCTTTTTTATCAAGCCTGCCGTTTTACTTGTAAATAATCTTGCCGCAGGCATTCTGGTAAAACTTGATAACTATACTCTTCATCATATAGAAATAAGGGGATATAACCTGGTTGCATACGCCATACCTTCCGGATTCTTTATTCTGATAGGTCTATTTTCACTTACAAAAGGAAGACTTTATTGTAATATGATTTGCCCGGTAGGTACTTTTCTTGGACTCCTCTCCAGGCTCTCCCTTTTCAGAATAAAATCGGACGATAAAAAATGTAACCGGTGCGGAAGATGCTCAATTGTCTGTAAATCATCATGCATCGATTTTCTTAATCATGAAATTGATGTTTCACGTTGTGTAAACTGCTTTGACTGCGTCTATGCCTGTCCTGAAAAAGCCATATCATATGGTCTTATCAGCCATGATTCAGGCGATTATAAAACTGATGAGAGCAAAAGAAAGTTCATCGCAGGATCCATATCGATGCTTTTTGGTTATTCTGTTTCATCACGGGCACAGGAAAGAGGAATACCTGTACCAAAAAGGGAATCGACTGTGAAGGAAGAAAAGAACTACCCGGTCTGTCCTCCTGGTGCAGGATCCATAAGAGACTTCAATAACAGATGCACAGCCTGCGGACTTTGTATCTCCATTTGCCCTAATGATGTGCTTCATCCTTCAGTGAGGCAATACGGACTGGCAGGTTTTATGCAACCTGTGATGGACTATCATAAGGGCTTCTGCCAGTATAATTGTACACTTTGTACCGAAATATGCCCTACTTATGCTCTGAAACCATTACTTCCGGAAGCTAAAAAGCTTACACAGATCGGAAAGGTTGTTTTCATAAAGGATAATTGCATTGTCAAAACCGAAAAAACAGCCTGCGGGGCTTGTTCCGAGGCCTGTCCCACCAAAGCGGTCTTCATGGTTCCATACGAGGGTAAACTACTGATTCCAGATACCCGTCAGGAGATATGTATTGGGTGTGGACATTGTGAATATTCATGCCCGACGGTTCCCTATAAAGCCATATTTGTAGATGGCAATCCGGTCCATCAGGCATCAAAAAAACCTGAGGTCAAGAAACCTGAAATTAAAAAACCTGAAGATTTCCCGTTTTAAATAGTTCCACTGAAAAACAAACTTCATAATCATGATTTTTGCCAATACAATTTGTTATAATATCGTAGTATCTTGCAATTCCTTAAATAAGGTGACAATAATATCATTTCATGAACCCCTCTAAAATTGAACATATAGGAATAGCCGTCAATGACCTTGAATCCTCGGTAAAGTTTTTTGAGTCAGTTTTTGGCCTTAAATGTTACAAGATCGAGGAAGTACCAGAGGAGAAGGTTAGAACCGCATTTTTTAGTTTAGGTAAAACAAAAATTGAGCTGCTTGAGTCTACTGATCCGGAAGGTCCGATAACCAGATTTATAGAGAAGCGGGGAGAGGGGATCCATCATATTGCTATTATGGTTAGCGGGCTTGAAGACAGACTTGTTGAGGCTCAGAAAGCAGGTGTCATGCTGATCGATCATAAGCCAAAACCAGGTGCGGACGGCATGGATATTGCTTTCCTCCATCCTAAATCAACTTCAGGAGTATTGATAGAGCTTTGCGAAAGCAGAAAGAAGTAGTTGATAATCTGATGGTATTAAAAAAGAGGCTGATTTCCGTCCTGATTTTTGAATAAAAAAATTATTAGGTTTACATTTAATACAAACTTTTTGCAGAAATGGGCAATAAGGTGGCAACCTCGGGAAATTCAGGACCTAAAGTCAGGTCAGATTGCGAAGTGGTTCTTGAGATGAAAAATGATGGAGGAATTGAAGTCAGCCTTAAATCAAAAGTTTCCACACTATATGGCCGATCAATAGTGGACCTCTGCACCGATATTTTAAGATTTTTCGGAATAAATAATGCCTTACTTGCTGTTGATGATTCAGGAGCTCTTCCCTTTGTTATTTCTGCAAGGGTGGAATCTGCTGTAAAACAGCTTATTGACACAGAGCTTAATTATCTTCCCGGATTTACCGTGGAGAACGGCTATTCAACGGAATATGACAGATTTCGTTTCTCCAGGCTATATCTTCCCGGAAACATACCCAGCATGATGATAAATGCAGGACTACATTCAGCCGACGGTATAATACTTGATCTGGAAGACTCGGTTGCTCCTGAGAAGAAGGATGAAGCCCGGATTCTTGTAAGAAATGCCCTGCGGCAGATAAATTTTTATGGAGCGGAACGGATGGTGAGGATTAATCAGGGAGAACGAGGTCTTAAAGATCTTGATCAGGTTATTCCTCAAAACGTTAATCTTGTCCTCATTCCAAAATGCGAAGATCCTGATTCAGTAATCTCTGTTGAAAAAAGAATAGAAGATATAAAAAGAGTACATGATCTGGTTAATCCGGTATGGTTAATGCCGATAATTGAATCAGCGTTGGGTGTTGAAAGAGCATTTGAAATTGCAACCTCTTCCCCCAAGACTGTAGCGATGGCTATTGGCCTGGAAGACCTGACAGCCGATATTGGTGCAGAAAGGACAAAAGAGGGTGGAGAATCTCTGTATGCCAGGAGCAGACTGGTAATGGCTGCCAGGGCGGCAGGTATACAGCCGATTGATTCAGTCTTCTCTGATGTTGAAGACATGGAAGGACTCCTTAAAAATGTGTTGCATTCGAAATCCCTTGGTTTTGAGGGAATGGGATGTATCCATCCCCGTCAGATAGCAGTTATACACAAGGGTTTCGCTCCGGGTAATGATGAAATTGAAAGGGCTGGTAAGATAGTAAAAGCCTATGAAGAAGCCAGAAATAAAGGTCAGGGTGTAGTAGCATTAGGCTCAAAGATGATTGACCCTCCTGTTGTAAAACGTGCTCAACGGACAATAGATCTTGCTTTCAGACTTGGATTGATAGGTGAAGATTGGAGAACCAAGTCATCTTGATCGTGAAATGATAAAATAGAAATATTATGGCGATCCCTGCTGTTGTAAATGCTGCCGGAAGGCTGGTGCCGACTGTAATAAATGATAAACCGGTTATTCCGTACAAAGGGGATGGCCTTCACAGGCCGTCAGGAAGCAAATTCTCTCCAAAAATACCAACTTCGGTTGATTTCCCTGCTGATGGAAATAAAGTAGTCGGATCGCTTGAAGAAGCATTAAAAATGTGTGGGATATCTGACGGAATGACAATTTCTACGCATCATCACCTCCGAGACGGTGATCTCATCAGCAACAAGGTGTTTGATATTGCCTCATCTATGGGAATTAAGGATCTGATATGGTTCCCTTCAGCTTCATTTCCTTGCAATGAACCCTTAATTAAATATCTCTCCGACGGTACTATTAACAGAATTGAGGGAAGTATGAACGGACCTCTCGGACGGTTTGTTTCTGAAGGAAGAATGAAGGGGACGGCTGTACTTCGATCTCATGGAGGAAGGGTGCAGGCTATCCAGGATGGTGAGGTAAAAATAGATATTGCCGTACTTGCAGCCCCATCTGCCGATTTCTTCGGAAATGCAAGAGGAACCGGAGGCAACTCTGCCTGCGGAGTTCTCGGCTATGCAAAGGCAGATTCAATGTATGCTGACAAGGTTATCGTTGTTACCGATAATCTGGTCGACTTTCCATGTTTTCCTATGGAAATTGAGGGAATCTATGTTGACTATGTTGTCGTTACAGACAGAATAGGGATACCTGAGAAAATTGTTTCAGGAACAACCCAGATTACAAAAAGTCCCGACCGTCTTCTTATCGCTGAGCTTACTGCATTATTCCTTGAGAGATCAGGCATACTGAAAGATGGTGCTACAATACAGGCAGGTGCGGGGGGAACATCTCTTGCCATTGCCGTGTTCCTTGACGAAATTATGAGAAAGAAGGGATGGAAATCGAAGTTTGGTTTCGGAGGCAGCACAAAATATATGGTAGAAATGCTTGAACAGGGCCGGATGGATTATATACTTGATGCTCAGGCTTTTGACCTGGAGGCAGTTAATTCAATCGGTAATAATCCCAAACATGTTCCATACCCTGTATTCAATGCTTATAATTACCATGCCAAGGGAAATCTTACAAGTATGATGGATATAATGATATTGGGTGCAACTGAGATAGACCTGAATTTCAACGGAAATGTGGTAACCCACTCAGATGGATATCTGCTTCATGGTATCGGTGGTTGGCAAAACTGCCTTCATGCAAGGAATGTTATTATTCCGGTTCCTCTCTTCCGCGACAGGATACCGGTTATCGTCGATGAAGTTACTACACTCTGCGGTCCAGGAGATCTTATCGATGTAATTGTTACCGAACGGGGTATAGCAATTAATCCTTTGCGAAAAGACCTAATCGAAAGCTTAGGGAACAGTGGCCTTCCTATCAAAACCATTGGGGAACTAAAAGCAGAAGCGGAAAAGATTTGTGGAAAACCTGCGAAACCGGAATTTGAAGAAGATATTGTTGCAGCAATAAAATGGGTCGACGGAACTGTAATAGATGTAGTAAGAAAGTTAAAAATATAATATTTAATATTATGGAAAAATATAAATGCTCAGTTTGTGGATTTGTTTACGATCCGGCTGAGGGTGACAATGCCTCAGATATCGGTCCCGGAGTTGCATTTACTGATCTCCCTGATGGATATGTCTGTCCGGTATGCGGAGCCGGAAAAGATGAATTCTTCGTTGTTGACTAAATTCTTTCATCACAATTGCTAGTTGATAAAGATCATACCGATCTTATTACATCGGTAAGAAGATCCCAGAACATCTGTACCGTTCTGATCTCCAGTTTTTCCTCAGGTGTATGGGCTCCTTTTATGGTAGGTCCGAAGGAAATCATGTCTATTCCGGTGAATTTTTTATAGATAAGTCCGCATTCCAGACCAGCATGAATGGCTTTTACTTCCGGCTCTTTTCCGAAAAGTTTTTTGTAAGATGCTTTTGTTATCCCTAAAATTTCCGACTTAAGACTAGGGGTCCATGCGGGATAGCCGTCAGAGTGAATGACTTCGGCTCCTGCTTTTTCGAGGCACTTCCTTACAACTGATGCAATCTTGCGCTTTGATGATTCGACAGAGCTTCTTTGGGTGGTCACAATCGTTATAAGATTATCACCTTTGAAACTTATTGATGCAAGGTTTGTGGAAGTCTCCACCAGTTCCTCCATATCAGTCGACCATTCTATAACACCATGAGGACAGCAGTCAATTGCATCAAGCAGCATCGATTGCATGCTTTTACTAACCACGAAACGGGGCTTACCAGTCTCTCTTATTTTAACAGTTAGACTCTTTTCAGTGGCTTCAAACTCTTTCGCTAAAAGTGCCTGATAATGATCTGCCTTCAATATTATCTCATTCCTTAGATGATTCCTTACTGCAACAATGGCGAATGCTTCTCGTGGTATTGCATTCCTGAGGTTACCTCCATTAAATGTACTGATCGAGATATCAAATCTATTATCAAGGTCAGACAAAATCCGGTTCATGATTTTAATTGCATTACCATAACCTTTGTGAATCTCATCACCAGAGTGTCCACCATGAAGCCCCGTAACAGATACTTCAAATCCTGTCATATCATCCAGAACAGGTTCTCCCTTATAGTGAATATAACCTATGGTGTCCATTCCTCCGGCACATCCAATATAGAGGATCCCTTCATCTTCAGAATCCAGATTAAGTAAAATCCTTCCCTCAAAAAAGCCGGTTTGCAGATTCTTTGCCCCGGTCATACCCGACTCCTCGTCAACAGTAAAGAGGCATTCTATTTTTCCTGCTTTTAGGTCTTTGTCAGTAAGAATTGCTAACTGGGCTGCAATTCCAATTCCATCATCTGCTCCCAGAGTTGTACCCTGGGCTGAAATCCATTGATCACTAATGACAGGTATAACCGGATCTTTCATCCAATTGTGGGGATGATCAGCGTTCTTTTCTCCAACCATATCCATATGACTTTGAAGAACGATTGTTCTCCTATTTTCATAGCCTGGTGAGGATGGTTTTGTTATAAGAACATTCCCTGCATAATCTTCCTTTGACTCAAGTCGGTGTCTGGCAGCAAAATCCAGCAGGTATTTCCTTATTAATACTTCATTTTTACTTAAACGTGGAATTCTACAGATCTCCTCAAAATAGATCCATACAGGAGCCGGATTTAGTTTTGATAAAATACTCATCATAAAATTTTAAACGACGCATCAAATGTAATTAATTTATAATCATTTGCAGATCGGGACAGGAAACAGGATTCAATGAAAATCATTTTTTTCCTACTTTTACATCAGAATTGATTTGATAAACCCATACGATGAAATGAGCAAACATACAGTTTTAACTTTACCTGGAGATGGTATTGGTGCAACGGTGTTATATCAGGCACTGAGAGTTCTTGACGCAGCTGGTTTTGATGCTGAATATATTAACGGCGATATTGGCTGGGAATTCTGGAAGAAGGAAGGGAACCCACTTCCGCAACGTACAATAGAAAAGTTGCATAAATACAGAGTTGCGCTTTTTGGTGCAATAACTTCAAAGCCCAATGAAGAAGCACTCTCTGAACTGGATGAATCACTGAAGGGTAAAGGATACATCTACTCGAGTCCGATTGTGGGGTTAAGACAGAAATTTAACCTTGACATCTGTGTCAGGCCGTGCAGGTCTTATAAAGGAAATCCTCTGAACTTCATTCGAAGGAGCAAAGATGACAGTATTGAAGAGCCATTTATTGATGCTGTGATTTTTCGGCAAAATACTGAATGTTTGTATTCCGGAGTTGAATGGACAAATCCACCGGAGAATGTATATAATGCACTGATGACTCATCCCAAATTTGTTGAGAATTTCGGAAGCGTTCCGAAGGAGGAACTGTCTGTTTCAACGAGAATATTTACCAGGAAAGCTACTGAAAGGATCCTTATTGCTGCCTTTGATTACGCGAGGAAGAATGGGTATCCTTCGGTCACTGTTTGCGAAAAGCCAAATGTTATTCGAGAGACTTCAGGTTTGATGTGGAAAATTGCAAAAGATCTTCAGAAGAACATTTATACTGATATTAAGCTTCTTAATACGAATATTGACGCGCAAATGATGTGGCTGACAAAGAATCCTGAGGATTATGGGGTAATAGTAGCAGGAAACATGTTTGGAGATATTGTATCCGATGCTTTTGCAGGACTTATAGGAGGACTTGGTTTTGCCTGCAGTGCTCAGTTTTCGGAAGATGGAGTGGCTGTTTTTGAACCAACACACGGATCTGCTCCCAAATATGCCGGTTTTGAGATTCCAATAGTCAATCCGATTGCCATGATTGAGGCTACTTGCATGATGCTCGACTACGTGGGTGAAGCTTTAATAGCAAGGAAAATAAAAAATGCCATTGCCGATGTAATACTTGAAGGAAGAGTCAGAACTTATGATATGATGAGAATGCAGGGAAAGCAGGAGGTTCTTAACAGCGGCGCTGCATCGACAATTGAAATGACTGATGCCATTATTTCAAAAATTAAATAATCAGTATCTGCGATGAATGAAACAGTAAGAAAATTATGGCCGGAACTCGACTGGATCAAAGATGAGTCATTGCGAGAGAAGACCGCCAGAACATGGGAAATCGCTCTCGAAAGGAGTACACTTACTCCCGATGATCTCGAAACCATCCCATTTACTCTTTTATGCGGACCGGACCTGAATGTAAGTTTTATGGATCATAAGAGGTGTGTGGTTCATATTTCAAAAGCCTGCGGTGAAAAGATGAACGAGTTCTTCGGTGCAGATCTTCCGGTTAATATGGATGTACTTATTGCCGGTGCAATTCTTGTCGATGTGGGTAAGTTGCTTGAATATGTAACCACTCCTGAAGGAAAATCTGTTCAGGGTAAATATGGAAAATATCTAAGACATCCATTCTCCGGAGTATCTCTTGCTGAAGAGTGCGGTGTTCCTCCTGAGGTATGTCATATAATTGCCGCTCATGCCCATGAAGGGGATCTTGTCAGCCGTACAACCGAAGCATACGTTGTTCATCATGCCGACTTTATGACATTTCTTCCTTTTAAAAGCAGGCTGATTGTTTAGAAATTATTCTGTTATCCAAGCTTCATCTTTTCTACCTCTTCGATATTCCTTTCATTTGTGATAATTTTGGCATCGGGTGTGTATAGATAATCGATCAGATCGTGGTATTTGTCCATTATTTTGCCCCTTACAATTTTCATAGTTGAGTTCATAAGACCATTTTCCTCTGTAAAACCTTCCTCAAGAATCCCAAGCGAGACCGGCAGCCACCTCTGCGGAAACATGTTACCATATTTGCCATTTGTCCTGTATTCATCAATTTCGTCTTCAATAAGTGTAAGCACTGCTCTTTTGCCTTCATCGGAATCGGCTGTAAGATCCCTTTCCTCGAGGTAAACCTTAAGTGCATGCTGATTTGGTACTATAAGTGCTACCGTGTATGGCTTCTGATTATTGTATAGCATGCATTGATCGATATACTTTGACTGTTCTGCAATTGCTTCTTCAATACCTTCAGGGCTGAATTTCTCTCCATCATCGGCAATCAGAAGGCTTTTAAACCGGCCAAGAACATAGAGGTACCCTTCTTTTGTCATGTATCCCATATCGCCCGTATATAACCATCCATCCCTTATGGCTTCTTTTGTAGCAGCTTCATTTTTCCAATAACCATGCATCACATTGCCTCCCCTGATCACGATCTCTCCTTTCTCACCAAGCGGAAGCTCTTTTCCGTCGTTATCACATATTTTAAGATCCATATTATTCACCAGCACACCTGATGATCCAAGTCTGTGCCTGGCTGTTGAATTTGATGAAATAACCGGTGAGGCCTCACTTAATCCATATCCCTGGTACATCGGTATTCCAAGTGCGTAGAAGAATCTTTGAAGTTCTATATCCAGCAGCGCCCCGCCGCCGATAAAGTAATCAAGCTCACCTCCAAAACTTTCACGGATTTTGCTGAACAAAATTTTATCATATAGCTCTATCAGAGGTTTTTTAAGCTTCTGTAACCCCTGGCCCTTGTTCCATCCTTCTTTGTTGTAGGAGTATGAAATTCTGAGGGCATGTTTGAAAAGCATTTCAGTAAGTTTCCCCTTTTCCTTTATTCCCTTTTCAATGTTCTTTCTGAAGTTTTTTGCAATGGCTGGAACGCTCATCAGCAGGTTGGGCTTTATTTCCTTAAGGCATGTGGGCAGATTTCTTAATGTTTCAAGAGGTGTCTTCCCTGATTTAACAGATGCAATGCTTGCGCCTTTACCCATAAAAGCATATATTCCGCAGGTATGCCCGAATGAATGATCCCATGGTAATATGAGCAGGGTTTTGTAAAAAGAGGGGATATCCATCAGGCTGTAAGCCTGATACACATTGGTAACATAATTACCGTGCGTAAGAATGATCCCTTTGGGATCAGCCGTGGTTCCTGATGTATAACAAATGTTAGCAAAATCGGATGGCTTAATACTTTTACTGATTGTCTCAAAAGTTGATTTGTTAGCAGGCGATTCAAGCCATTCCCTGCCAATCTTTCTTACTTCATTGAAATGTATCTCGTTGTCTTCATATTCTTCTTGGGTGTCGAAATGGATTATTTTCTCAACGCCGGGACA
Source organism: uncultured Rikenellaceae bacterium (assembly GCA_964613785.1). Lineage (GTDB taxonomy): Bacteria > Bacteroidota > Bacteroidia > Bacteroidales > VadinHA17 > LD21. The sequence goes on along the minus strand of CAZTJT010000004.1, from coordinate 105,075 downwards.
CTCTTTTATGATCTGTTTTATTTTTTGTGCTTGTAGCGACGAGGTGAGGATCATTCGGGATTCCGAATGGTTAATTCTGAATTTTATTTCATCAGGAGTAAGCTTAACTGACAGAGGCACATTTACTGCACCGGTGTATAGAATCCCCAGTTCTCCAATAACCCAGCTGTTCCTCCCTTCAGAGATCAGGCTCAATCTGTCGCCTTTTTTTATGCCTAGTTTCAGCAGACCTGCAGCAAATTCATGCACCTGTTTTTTTGTTTCACCGTAGGTTGTACCCTCGTACTTGTCATTCGGTTTCTCCCATAGGTAAATATTACTATTGAATTTGTCAACACTCTCTTCAAAAAACTGAATTATTGATTTCATCAGGCATCTGAATTTAAGGGTTCGTAAGTATATGAATTGATTCTCTGAAAATAGTCTCATTTCTTTCCGGGCCAACCGATATAAGCGAAATAGGTACACCTGTTTCCTTTTCGATGTATTCTATATATCGCTTGAGATTAACCGGCAAGTCGTCAAAGCTCCTTTGTTGTGATAGATCCTCATTCCATCCTTCGAGCTCCTTATAAACAAGCTCAGTTTTTAGGCTGCTGTCGAAGAGGATTTCATTACTTTCATTATTGTTTATCAGATATGATTTGCATATTTTGATTTTTTCAAAGCCAGAAAGAACATCCGATTTGGTCATAAAAAGCTTTGTCACTCCATTAAGCATAATCGCGTATTTGAGAGCGGGCAAATCAAGCCATCCGCATCTCCTTGGCCGTCCGGTAGTTGAACCGTATTCGCATCCCTTGTTCCTCAGGGTGTCACCTGTTGAGTCACATAATTCAGTTGGGAATGGGCCACTGCCGACGCGAGTACAGTATGCTTTGAATATACCGAAAATCTCACCCACCAGACGGGGAGATATACCCAGTCCTATACAGGCGCCTGCACTTATTGTACTGGATGAAGTAACAAATGGATATGATCCGAAATCAAGATCAAGCATTGTACCCTGTGCACCTTCAGCTAGAATTCTTTTCCCTCCGGCCGCAAGCCTATTAATAAGGTACTCGGTATTTTCAATCCGGAATGATTTAAGAAGTTCAATACCCTCGAGCCATCCTTGTTCATATTCTTCAATATTATAGTTGAAATGAAGGCTTTTTAGAATATCAAAGTGACGATTAATGTGTTCTTGGTAGAGGTCTGAAAAATTAACCCTGAGTATGTCTCCTGTTCTCAGTCCATTCCTACCCGCTTTGTCGGTATAAGCTGGTCCTATTCCCTTCAGGGTAGATCCTATTCTTGAATTCCCTTTGCTGTTTTCATAGGCTGCGTCCAGAATCCTGTGAGTGGGCAGAATGAGATGTGCCTTAGTTGATATTACCAGCCTCTTTCTTAGTTCGTCTGCCGGTACGCCAAGATTTTCAATCTCCTGTTTGAATACAGCAGGATCCAAAACAACTCCGTTGCCTATAATATTAAGTTTATCGGGATGGAATATGCCAGATGGTATCAGGTGTAAAATATGTTTAACATTATTTATTTCGAGTGAATGCCCTGCATTTGGTCCACCCTGGAATCGCGCCACAACATCATAACCAGGGCTGAGGGCATCTACAATTTTCCCTTTTCCCTCATCTCCCCATTGCAGGCCTAGCAATATGTCAATTTTCATTATTCGGGTTTAATCAGGTTTTTAAAAAAACAATTCCGAAGTTACAAAATATTTACTCCTGTTGAAACGTTGATAGTGGTATTGTTGATAAAAGAGACCAATTGTCAGTAACAGAAATGAAATATCATCTGTAATTGACTGAAGTTAAGTACTTTTGTATAAAGCGGAAAAATGTTTATTAAATTATGACCACAATGAAGGAATTAAAGTTTTTATTAGCCACAGTGCTGGTGTTGCTATTTTCGGTAAACAGCTTATCTGCACAGAGAACTGAAGGTGAAAAAGATTTCAGATTCACCATCAAGACAAATCCTCTTTCAGCCCTTGGCGGACCTTTTTGGATTGTCATTATACCGCTGACTGGTGAATACAAAGCGCTTTTTGAAGCAAAAGTAACCGAAAAATCATCAATTCAGATTGGTGCAGGCTATATTGGCCCCAGTGTACTCCTTAACCTTGACGAAATTACAAGCAATGAAGACGATGAAGGGGTAAGCGGCGTTAAAACCAGCGGATTCAGGGTTCAGGGGATGTACAAGTTTTTCCTTAGCCGTGATCTCTCAGCGCCTGAAGGTTTTTACGTTGGCCCGCATGCTTCTTTCGCCAGTGCCGAGATAAGAAGCAGGGAAAATGCAGTTGACAATATAAAAGCCTCAAAGCTGAATCTAAACGGCGTTTTTGGTTACCAGCTTATCACTTCCGGGGGATTTACTCTCGACATCTTTACAGGATTGGGATTCGTATCAAGGAAATGGGAAATTTCAGGAACTGACTGGGATCAGGATCAGTTTAAGGACAGGGCCAGCATCAATGTACCCTTTGGTTTTACCTTTGGATATGCATTTTAGCAAGGAATTTGGCACAGGGAAATTCCTGATTGAAAATTGCTGATATTCTGAATAGGTGATTCTTAAGAAGTTTATTTGTCCTTCTTCTTGAAAGATCCGTAGATATATAATGAGTGATATGCCGGATTAAAATTGTGTAGTGAACTGGCAGTTTTTATTATCTCCTGTATTCTTGGATCACAAAACTCAACAACCCGTCCGGTTTCCATATCGATAAGGTGATCATGCTGACTGCATTGGTGTGCTTTTTCAAACTGTGCCAGGTTCCTGCCAAACTTATGCTTAATAACCAGGTTGCAATCAAGCAAAAGCTCTATCGTATTGTAAAGGGTTGCACGGCTTACCCTGTAATTTTTGTTTTTCATGAAGACATAAAGCGACTCGATATCAAAATGACCACTCCTTGAATAGATCTCATCAAGAATCGCAAATCTTTCAGGAGTCTTCCTGTGTCCCTTTTTTTCAAGATACTCTGTAAAGATCTGCTTAACGGTTGATTTTGTCTCATCACGTGCCATTACAGGAATGAATTAGTAAAAACATTTACAAATATGTTCTTTCTACAATTAAGTTTCCTATTCTGAGAAATCTTCAACCCTTTTAATATTGTCGATACCCCTGACATTGGATATCTTTAGTATAAGATTGTTGATATCCTGAGTATTGTGAACGTACAGGTCTATAGTCCCTTCAAAGATTCCATCCTTTACACTTATATTGATATTGGTCATATTTACTTTAAGCTCTGATGAGATAATATTTGTTATATCATTTACAAGTCCTATACGGTCAACTCCTGTCATGCTTATTCTTGCAAGAAATGAAACAAGCTTATGAATTGCCCATTTCACTGCAATGATCCTGTTCCCCTCATTAGCCATGATCCTGATGGCTAGTGGGCATTTGGGTTTATGAATGATTATTGATCCTTCTGGAGACCTGTATCCAATTACTTCATCTCCTGGGATGGGATTACAGCATTTGGCAATTTCGTATGACTGTCTGGCATCTTCAATATTTTCCCTTAGCAGGAATGGAGCCCCATCGTCAACCTTCCCGTATTCTTCCTGTTCTTCCTCCTTTTTGCTTTTCATCGACCCCAGTAACTTAAGCTCCCAGTATTTAATAACGTTTTTTGCAGGAGTCTTCTTGATTATCTTCTTAAGATTGTCAAGACTGATTGTGCCTAATTCTATTCCGGAATATAGTTCGTCCTTGTTAAGAACATCATAACTAAGCATCAGCTTTTTAAGTATTTCGGAATTGGGCGCAACCCCTAATTCAGCCAGCTTTTCTTCAAGTATCGCCATTCCTTTCTGAATCCTGTTTGTGGTTTCAGTGCGCAACTGATTCTTAATAGCTTCCTTAGCTTTTGATGTTCTGACGAATGATAACCATTCTTTTTCCGGTTTGGCTATGTCGGAAGTAATTATTTCCACCTGATCTCCACTCATCAGGATGGCATTAATGGGATTAAGTTTATAGTTTATTTTGGCACCAATAGCTTTGTTCCCGATTTCGGTATGGATTTCATAGGCAAAATCGAGGGCTGATGCACCTTTGGGAAGACTTACAAGTGTTCCTTTCGGAGTAAATACCATAATCTCCGATGAAAACAGGTTCATTTTGAATTCATCTAGGAATTCAATTGGATCTTCAAGAGGATTCTCGAGCATACCCCTGATCTTCCTGATCCATTTATCAAGTTCGGTCTCAGGGCTGTTATCACCCTTGTATTTATAATGGGCAGCATAACCTCTTTCTGCAATTTCATCCATTCTCCTGCTTCTGATCTGAACCTCTACCCATCTGCCCTCTGGTCCCATTACAGTCACATGAAGGGCCTCATAACCGTTTGGTTTTGGCCTGCTTATCCAATCCCGTAACCTGTCAGGTTTCGGAAGATACGAATCAGTGATCACTGAGTAAATACTCCAACAGGTTGTTCGCTCAGGAATCCCGGGCAAAGGATCAAAAACTATCCTGACTGCCAGCACATCATATATCTCTTCGAACGGAACATTTTTTGCCTGCATTTTCTTCCAAATAGAAAAAATAGATTTAGGACGTCCGCTGATTTCAAATCTAAGCCCCGATTCAGTAAGTTTCTCAACGATAGGAAGGCTGAACTTGTTAATAAGAGATATATATTTCTTTTCACCATGTTTAAGCTTTGCCGCAATTTCTTCATAGATCTGAGGCTGACGAAATTTGAAACTCAGATCCTCAAGCTCGCTTTTGATAGCGTACAAACCAAGCCTGTTTGCCAGAGGTGCATAAAGAAATATTGTTTCTCCGGCAATTTTCAGTTTCTTGTTTTCCGGCATTGAGTCAAGGGTCCTCATATTGTGTAGCCTGTCGGCTATCTTTATCAGGATCACCCTGAGGTCATCAGAAAGGGTCATCAGCATCTTTCTGAAATTCTCTGCCTGCATTGATGATGAAGAGCCCTTGTTGTAGGTGCCGGATATCTTTGTCAAGCCATCAATTAGTGAAGCAATTTTATCACCAAACTCTTTTTTTACATCGTCGATCGAGTAATCAGTATCCTCAACTACATCATGCAACAGAGAAGTAGCAATGGATCGGGCTCCGAGACCTATTTCCTGGTTAACTATCTTAGCAACCGCTATAGGATGAAGGACATAAGGTTCACCTGATTTTCTTCTCATGTTCCAGTGAGCCTTGTTTGCAATATTGAACGCTTTTTCTATTAGCTCTCTGTCACCCGGATTATTGCATTTGGAAAGATTATTAATCAGAGAATCATATTCATCCTGAATACGCTTAATATCCTCCTCATCGAATATGTCCTTACTCCCCATAAAAATTCTCTCACTTCTTTTTGTGACAAATGCAAAGATAACTTTTTAAGTTAATCCTTCCATCATGCTGTCGTAAAGGCATTATGAATTAATTATCTGTTTTTGTAAATAGTAACTGTACCGGTCTTTGAGATCTTTCTTCCGTTACTGGTTCGTGCTCTGATTATCCATATATACACTCCTTCCTGAGCCGGATTTCCATTGTCTGTACCGTCCCATTTTTCTGTAAAATCTCTCGTTTCAAAAACGACCTTTCCCTGCTTGTTGGAGATCACCAGACTGTATTCCGTTGGAGTGAATGTAAGCACCGGGGCGAAAAAGTCATTTTTTAAATCCCCGTTCGGAGTAAAGATATTTGGTACCGTAATAGTCTCCTCTATATTATAACAGGTTGTGTTTGACCTGCTTTCACCGTTCACACCATAGGGATTGGAAGTTTCCTCCGCAATGACATAGAAGCATATTTTCCCGGATGTTGTCCCATACATGACCTGTGAAATACTAATAGAGTATGTTGTATCAGCAGGTGAAAGTATAGCCTGCTGGGTGAATCCATTGCCGGTATCCAAGTAAATCCTGTACGATGAGACCGCACCGATCCATTTGTAATAACTGTTCCATTTCAGCATAATGTTGTCGTCGGATCCCCGTTCTGATTTCAACAGAATATTAGAAGCAATATTAGATGTCCGTTCAGGCAAATTGCAACTGTTAATTGCTGAAAGTCTGTAAAAGTTGTTCCTGGTAGGATCAGCGTCGTTGTCAATATATGATATTGCTTTGATTGAGGACCTGATTGAAGCAATTTGCTCAAAATTACCTACAGAACCAATCCTCCTCTCAAGCCTGTAAAGGTCTGTTTCAGATATAGGATCGATTGTAAAGGACAGGGAAATATCATCAAATTCTGTAACAGTGGCATAATCTGCATTAATCCATGATGGACCCTGTTGTACTCTGACTTTTACACATGACTTGTTTGAATATGAAAATCGCCCGTTCGCAAGTCTGGCCCTTATAGCATAACAATATTCAGTGTCGTTCTCAAAATCATCTGAAACATATACACTATCATTGTCCGTAACCTGATCTGCTAAATTATAGGAACCACCATTCACTGATCTGAGAATGTCATATCCCACTACATCTGTTGGGAACGATACATACTTGTTCCATTTAACATTTATCTTCTTATTGCATGAATCAATTTTTACTTCACAGAAAATCGTTCTCAAAACATTTGAAAGTGGACTGACGTTTGCTGAATCATCGATGGCAGCCACTACGAATGATTCAGTTCTGACCCTTGAAAAGGGGCGGTATACCGAGTAAAATGTCTGCAAAGGATTATATATGGTGTCAATGGAAAATCCTGCACCATCCTGGTATAAATAGATAATGTATCCTGCAACATCAGGAGAAGCACTTGCAGTCCATGACATTTCCGTATTTCCCGAAACCTGATTGATCGATACTAATGTAAATCCGGGTGCGAGAGGAGGGGTTTCATCAGGTTGACACATGGCAATATATGATACATTTGTCAGCATCAGAAACATAAGGAAGATTTCTATTAATATTTTTCTATCCAGCAACAATCTCATATAAATCATCAATATTATAGTATTTGTTAGCCAGGTTTAACAATGCATCAGGAGTGATTGTCCTTATTGTGTCAGCAAGCTGGTTATAGTAATTAAGACTGAGATCAAACTCCCACACTGCCTTGAAGCTTTCAGCCATTGCAAAGGGGCCATCGAACATCCTTACCATCTCTCCCGACATATAATTCCTTACCAGTTCCAGTTCTGAATGTTTTACAGGTTCTTTCTGAAGTATCCTGATCTCTCTGTATATTTCATCAATGGCATTTTGAGTAACTTTATTACTCACTTCTGCAGAGATAACTTTGTAGCCGCTGAGATTAAGTGATGCAGCCGCTGAATGAATTCCATATGTATAACCTTTGTCTTCTCTTATATTCTTCATTAATCGTGATCCGAAAAAGCCTCCGAGGAGTGTATTTAATACCTTAAGACCAGGATAATCTGGATGGCGTTTGTTTATTGTAGTCGATCCGATTCGAATTGCTGCCTGAATTGCTCCCCTCTTTGGTATACGGATTCTTTTTTCAGAGCTTCCTTCGATACGAAGTTTATTTGTGGCTTCAGGTGGTATACCAGGGTATTTTTCACCGAGATGTTTTTCAAGGATTTCCATTAAGTTTTTACAGATTTTCCCTGAAATGATTACTGACATATTGGCCGGTGTGTAGAATGTTGAGAAGAAATCCTTTAAATGATTCGTATTTAAAGTTTCAAAGTCCTTATCTGTAACTGTCTTTCCGTAAGGATGATTGTTTCCAAACAATGCCTCAAAAAAACTTTCTGAAGCCAGGGTCTGAACCTTTTCACGACTAACCAGAAACCATCTATAGCGTTTCTTCATCAAGACCCCGAATTCTTTTTCAGGGAAAACAGGATTAAATAAAATCTCTGCAGCAAGCTCAACAGCTTTTTCCAAATACTTGGTAAGTACAAACATAATGATGCCCGCCGTGTCCTTTTCTGAATAGAGGTGATAAAACACTCCATATCGGTCAAGTATTGTTTTAATTTCCTCGGAGCTGTAATTCCCGGAACCTTCCGTAAGCATCATATTGGTTGAAGAGGCCTGTAAAGGAATACTTTCTCTTATCTGTCCTGCCTTCAGAACAAATTCAATCCTAATAACCTCTTCGGTGCCTCCTTCAATGACATAAACCGGAATTCCGTTACCAAGAACGAAATTAACTGCAGTTGACGGAGTAACTGGGTTGACTGGATAGATGTGTGGTACTATTTTTTCTTTTAAAGACATTCATTTCGAGTTTTTGGACAGGTAATGAAGAGTACTGCAGTTGTTGTTTTTCAGATATCTTATTGCAGCATCAACAACCATCTCAGGTGTGACCGATCTGTATTTTTCTGTTTCAGCATTAATAATACCAGGGTCACCCAGAAATTCATAATACGATAGATTCATGGCTTTATTTAGAATGGAGGTGTTAGAAATGACATGCGATGATTCATACCTGTTTTTGACCTTTTCCATTTCTTCCGGTGCAATTACTCCATTCCTGAGTTCATCTATTACCATTTCAACGTTTTTTTCTGCCTCTGACATGCTGACACCTTTCATTAGTCTGCCTGTCAGTATCAAGAGGCCCGGATCAATATCTGCGGAGAGGTAAGCATTTATTTCGCTGAAAAGGTTTTTATCTCTTACAAGTTTTGAATAAAGTCTTCCTGATTCTCCTCCTGCAAGAAGATCAGTAAGCAGGTCGAGAGTGTAGAAATCATTATCCAGGCGGCCACAGATATGCCAGGCTTTGTAAAGTGCATCGACAGGAACTTCTTTTTCGACCCTTAAGTTTCTTTCTTCCTCCTGAATGGGTTCAGATGGAATGATTTGAGATACGGCTTTCCTCTGCTTAATGGGTCCAAACCATTTATCTGCCAGAAACAAAGCCTTTTCAGTTGAAATATTTCCCGTAATTGTTAGAATTGCATTCTCAGTAGCATAATATCCGTAGTAAAAATCCTTGATATGCTCTATATCAATACTTTCAATATGAGAGACGCTGATCCCGATTGTAGGCCATCTATATGGATGGATTTTATAGGCTAGTGGGCGCAATAACAGCATGGAATCTCCGTAAGGTTGATTAAGGTATCTCTGATTGAATTCTTCAATCACTACTTTTTTCTGTTTATCTAGAGTGTTCCGGACAAAATTAAGTCCGTTCATCCTGTCTGATTCGAGCCAGAATGCTGTTTCTATGTTTTCAGCTGGTACAGTAAGATAATAGTTGGTTATATCATTGTTTGTGAATGCATTGTTCTCGCCTCCGGCCATCTGTAATGGCTGATCAAATACTGGAATGCTTTCAGTACCGCAAAACATGAGATGTTCAAGAAGATGGGCTATCCCTGTCATGTCAGGATTTTCATTCCTCGATCCGACTCCATAAAGCAGATTAAGAGCTATAAGTGGAGATGAGTGGTCCTCATGTACCAGAATTCTTAAACCGTTGTCAAGTCTGAACTTTATGAAGTCAATCATTTCTGGAGATCGGATTTGATGCTTGTTGCAAAATGTGTGACAAACTTAGCTAAAAAAAATCAAGGACTGTTATAGTTTTTATATTTGCATCATAATGCTTCGTAGCAATTTTTTCAGAAAACTGACAGTTACGGATCTGTTCAGAATTGATCAGACCAAGATTATTTATCTGCTAAGCCTTGTTGTAGGCCTGTTTAGTGCACTGGCTGCAGCAATACTAAAGAATGCCATTCACTACACAAACAAGATTGTTACCGATGCCATCGCTCAGCAGTCAACCGGATTTATATATCTTTTCTACCCTACAGCCGGCATGCTTCTTACTCTGCTTTTTGTTAAATACATTGTAAAGGATAATATTGGACATGGGGTCAGCAGGGTTCTGTATTCCATTTCCAGAAAAAAGAGCAGAATCAATAGGCATAATACCTGGTCATCGCTGGTTGCTGCTACACTTACTATCGGGTCGGGCGGTTCAGTGGGAGCCGAGGCTCCGGTTGTACTGACGGGTTCTGCAATAGGGTCGGCAATCGGCGAATATTTCAAGCTTAATTACCGTAATATAACCCTTCTTGTAGGTTGTGGTGCTGCCGGAGCAATATCGGGGATATTCAAGGCACCAATTGCCGGAATAGTTTTCACTCTTGAAGTATTGATGCTTGATCTAACCATTTCCTCAATTGTTCCTTTACTTATATCATCTGTCACTGCTGCTACTGTGGCATATTTCCTTATGGGAGATGAGGTACTCCTTTCCTTCAGCCTTACAGAAGCCTTTAATATTCGTAATATTCCCTGGTATATTCTGTTGGGTGTAGTATCAGGATTTATATCTCTCTTCTTCTCTAAGATGACTCTGTTGCTCGAAGGTGGATATGAAAAGATAAAGAATGACTATATCAGATTGGTAACTGGCGGAGTGCTTCTTGCTGCTCTTATTTATCTTTTCCCACCATTCTATGGTGAAGGATATGATACTATCAAATTATTGCTTCAGGGGAAGAACGATGATGTGTTTGGCAATAGCGCTTTATATATGTATTCAGATAATTACACTATATTTATTTTATACTTTTTCAGTCTGGTTATTCTGAAGGTGGTGGCCACCAGTTCAACCAACGGTGCAGGAGGGGTTGGTGGTATCTTTGCTCCCACACTTTTTATTGGAGGCGTAAGCGGATTTATTGTGGCCACTCTTCTTAAGAATTATGCAGGATTGGATATTCCCGACAACCGGTTTGTCCTTGCCGGAATGGCAGGAACCATGGCAGGAGTAATGCATGCTCCTCTTACTGCAATATTTTTAATCGCTGAGATAACAGGCGGCTATTCTCTGCTTATTCCCCTTATAATAACATCCACTATTGCATTCATAACCACGCGAAGTTTTGAAAAGCATTCAATTTATCATATTCAGTTGGCAAAAAGAGGTGATCTTATAACCCATGATAAGGACAAGGCAGTTCTAACCATGATGGACTGGAAAAAGGATATCGAAAGAGATCTGATTACGGTAAAAGCTTCTGACAAACTTGGAGATCTGGTAAGGATTATTGCAAGATCAAAAAGAAATCTTTTTCCTGTTGTTGACAAATACAATATTCTGGAAGGGGTGGTTCTGCTTGATGATGTCAGGGAAATAATGTTCAACAGTGAACTATATGAAACGGTATCAGTCAGGGATTTGATGTCGATGCCACCATCATACATTGATATCAAAGAGAACATTGAAGCTGTCATGAAAACATTCAGGGAAACAGGTGCATGGAATCTGCCAGTGCTTGATAATGGGCTATATGTGGGATTTATCTCAAAATCAAGAATTTTCACAACATACAGGGAGCTTCTTACCCAGTTTTCGGAAGAATAGGGAATATTTTTTACAAGTTTTTAAACATGATAACATTATATTTGTCATAAAAGTCATGCTTTCATTATCAATGCAGGCTGACCATATTTGCATTTTATGCATAACCAGGTAGAATTTTATAAACAACAGATGGAAAGAGATAAAACTGTATTTGACCTTATTGAAAAGGAACGTCAGCGTCAGATAAATGGGATTGAACTGATTGCATCCGAGAATTTCGTTAGTCCGCAGGTGCTGGAAGCAATGGGATCGGTACTTACAAACAAATATGCGGAGGGTTACCCTGGTAACAGATATTACGGGGGTTGTGAAGTAGTTGACCAGACCGAACAATTGGCAATTGACAGGCTGAAACAGCTATTTAATGCAGAATATGCCAATGTTCAGCCTCATTCAGGTGCACAGGCAAATATGGCAGTTTTCCTGGCAGTATTGAAACCGGGTGACACTTTTATGGGACTGAATCTCAGTCATGGAGGCCATCTGTCGCACGGTTCTCCCGTAAATTCCTCAGGTATTCTCTACCGGCCGGTTCCATATTCGGTCAGGGAAGACTCTGGTCTTATCGACTATGATATGATGGAAGAGCTGGCAATGAGGGAAAAACCAAAGATGATTATTGGAGGAGCATCAGCCTATTCACGGGAATGGGATTATGAAAGGATGAGGCAGATAGCAGACAATTCCGGTGCAATCTTTATGGTTGATATGGCACATCCGGCCGGACTGATAGCAGCCGGACTGCTTGAAAATCCCCTCAGGTATGCTCATATAGTTACATCCACGACACATAAAACACTTCGGGGGCCCAGGGGAGGAATAATTCTTATGGGAAAGGACTTTGTCAATCCCTGGGGTCTGACTACACCGAAAGGCGAAGTCAAAATGATGTCGGCAGTGATTAATTCAGCGCTCTTCCCGGGTATACAGGGTGGTCCCCTTGAACATGTTATAGCTTCAAAGGCGGTCTCCTTTGGGGAAGCCCTTATGCCTGAGTTCAGAGAGTATCAGATACAGGTCCGGAATAATGCCAGGGTTATGGCAGATGCATTCATCAGCAAAGGATACAAGGTTGTATCGGGGGGGACAGATAATCACCTTCTCCTTATAGATCTCAGGACCAAATTCCCTGAGTTATCCGGAAAGAAAGCAGAGAATACCCTGGTTTTGTCTCATATTACAGTCAACAAAAACATGGTGCCTTTTGACAGCCGCTCTCCATTTCTGACCTCAGGGCTTAGAGTAGGAACGCCAGCCATAACAACAAGGGGATTAAAGGAAGAACATATGGGGATTATTGTTGAACTGATCGATGAAGTTTTATCGAACATTGAAGATCAGGTTGTTATTAAGAGGGTAGGAGATAAGGTATCTGATATGATGAAATCTTTTCCCCTGTTTGCTTTTTAGCTATTTCTGGATTATTTCAGGATGAAATTATATGTTATTGTTCCTTTTTGAGTAACTGGAGCGTCAGGTTTCGGATCAAAACGTGCTTTTAAAGCGGCTTCCTTTGCTACCCTTAGCAGATATTCATCAAGGGTAGTGGATCCTTTGGCACCGGGTATAGCTTGTGTGACTTTTCCTGACCTGTCAACACTTACATCAACCACAACCCTTCCTTCTCCCTGGTAATCATACTGCGGAGAGGGTAGCGATTGAAAGCCTCGTCCTTGCAGATCATATGAAATACCCTTGGTTCCAAGACCGCTTCCCTCGCCTCTTACCTTTGAATCGACTGAGCCAGTGGGAACCCCCTGATTGCCACTCCCTCCTGAATCCCCTTCTCCTGTTGAGGTGGTTCCGGAAGCTTTGGAAGAAGCCAGCGCATCACGGGTACGGTTTTTTATCTCATCCTGACGTCTCTGCTCAGCTTCAATTCTCTTTCTCTCAATCTCTTCCTGTTCTCTCCTGATTCGTTCCGCCTCCATCTTTTCTCTGAGCTTTCGTTCCGCCTCCATCTTTTCAAGTCTTTTCTTTTCCGCTTCAGGATCAACCTTCTTCACTTCAGGTGCGTCTTCTGTGTTCTGCGTCAATAACGGCTCTTCCTTCTCCACTTTTGTATCAGTTGCTGCAGGAGGAGGGGTTTTAAACTCCTGAACCGGGGGTGCAGAAGGTTCAATTTCTCCCAAACCAGTCTCATCCGTTCCGAAATTCACGAGTATGCCTTCCTCAAATTCCGGTGGTTTTGGTGGAGTAAAGGCAACAACTAAAAGAAGTATCATAAGCACTATATGGATTATTGATGTGCCTATGATTCCTTTTTTCTTCTCAGAAGGAATCTTTCTCAGGTCGCTATTTTGGAGTGGTCGCAATTATCAGTTTATAATTATTTGCCTGTGCTATATTTAATACTGCCACAACTGTTTCGAAGGGTACATTTTTATCTGCATGAAGCGATATGTAAGTTTCAGGATTTGCACCCAGCTTCTGTTTGAGGACGCTCTCAAGTGTTTGCAATGTAACAGGTTGCTGTTCAACATAATATTTCTGATCTGCCGTAATTGAAACAGTAGTCTGTGGTTTGGCTGAAGTCTGGGTACTTCCTTTTGGCAACAATAGCTTCAACGCGGTAGGATGAACGAGTGTGGATGTTAACATAAAGAATATAAGAAGGTTAAACACCACATCTGTCATCCCGGTTGAGCTGAAATTAATGCTTATCTTATGTCTTGATGATAGAGCCATTTCAACGTCCAGTTTTAAGCGGTTCGTTTAGAATATCCATAAACTCTGTCAGAGTGGCTTCAAGGTTAAACACAACTTTCTCAACTCTGACTACAAGTGTGTTATACGCAAAATAACCAAGTATTCCAACAATAAGCCCTGCTACAGTGGTTATGAGTGCTGTATAGATGCCATTTGATAGCAAAGATACTTCAATATTATTTCCTGCCTGCGACATAGCATAAAATGATTGTACCATTCCTATTACTGTTCCGAGAAATCCAAGCATAGGCTCTGCCCCGGTTATTGTAGCAAGGGTGGGAAATCCCCTTTCCAGTTTTGATATTTCCAGTTTACCCACATTTTCAATTGCAGTACTTATATCCTGCAATGGCCTTCCCAGCCTGCTGATCCCCTTCTCTATCATTCTTGCTGAAGGACTGTCAGTCGACCTGCAAAGAGCAAGTGCAGATTCCACCTTACCGTCATGGATATAGTCTTTTATCCTGTTCATGAAATTGGTGTCTTCTTTTGAAGCTCTTTTTATTACATAATATCTTTCAACGAAGATGTAGGCAGCAATAAGTGATAACAGAATGATAGGTATCATTACGTAACCTCCCTTGATTGCAAAATCCAAAAGAGTCATTTTAGTTTCGCTTATTGTCTGTACTGATGCCGGTACCTCCTGCATGAAGATTTTTAATAAAAGCATATTAGTGTTTTTATTTAATTTATTTTAAAACAGGTAATTATATTATCAATACTAATTTTCTCACGGGCGAAGTTATTAAAAAACGGAAAAATCATATTGTCTATTATCCGTGGTTAATAACATTCTTGCAATAGTTATTAACTCTTTTACCTTACCACAACCTCATCTTCCTTTTTCATGTGAGACTGTTGTCTTTTTGAATTGGGATTGAAAAGTTTATTAAAATCGTGTTTATAAAACAGACCAAGGCCCTGGGTGTATGGGGCGCCTCTTCCAGTATAGGGATTGTTAAACCTGTTGAAAACCTTGAATCTGATCTTCTCGGTTATTTTATATTCTATGTCAAAATCGCCGGTAATTGGATTTCCATAGGAGTTATTTGCGCCTCTGAAGTCGAAATTGCCATTTACAATCACCCTGTCGTTAAGCAGCTGGGTTGATAGGGCTACCTGCAGTTCCTGAGAGTTGATGTCTTTGTTTCCGGGCCTGTAAACAAAACCAATATCAAAGTCATTATAGATCTGTGAAAGCCAGTTACTAAGCTGGTTTGATAACATTTCAGTTGTGGTTACGGCCATTGCTGAAGTGCCAGTTGATGCGGTGCTGCCTGAGGAAATACCCAAAGCAGGATCCTGGTAGAAGCTGTTCATTACCAAAAGATATAGGAACTGCCTGCTTAATTCTTCTTCAGTTGTTATTGAATTTCTGAGAAGGCTTCTTGTCTCCTCGTCGGCATTAGGAAGGTATATGTTCAGACCAACGACAGGATTGAACAGCCTTCCTGAGAGGTTTAGCTGAGGTTCAACCGGTATCCTTTCGTTGTAGCGTTCTTCGCCAAGTATCGGGTACAGAGAGGTTTTTAAATTACGGTAAATAGCCTTTAGATCAATTTCTGCGTTTTTCACATCTCCGTTAAAGGTAATTTTTCCTCCATTTTCAACGTCAAACCTTTTGTTCAGGACGTTACCAAGAGTAAAAAGATATTCACCATCATCAATAATGTAATCGCCGGAGATTTTAAATACTCCCCTCCGGTCAAGACTGATATTAAGCTGTCCGCTACCCCTCCCTTTGATCACATCACCTGCCTTTGGATCAATCAGAAGTTGTACTTCGGCTTCCGGTGTCACATCAAGATCTATGTTCAGTTCCAGCCCTGATCCTGCTGATCTGACGCCAGTTGCTTTCTCGGTCCTCAGATTCTCTTTTGTCTTTGATGTATCCTTTGTTACAAATGTTATAAATGAACTTTCGGAGACAGACATTCCCGAATTCAGCGGTATGAAAAATCTTGTATTCTTTCCGGTACGGGCAGAAATATCGAACGAAAGCAGGCCGGGTTCGCTTTTTATTGTTGTAACACCCCGGGCAAATGCTGTACCGTAAAATAATTCATTGTCTTTTGCCTGGGTATTAAGGACCTGGCAATCGTTCATATTGATGATCAGGTCGGCTGTAAAATCCTTGAATGACTTGTGGTTCACTGATCCCGACAAAGTAGCAGAATTACCCCTTTCATCTGTAAGCCTGATGTTTCTGAATTTTATTCCATTATCGTCGAACCGGATAGTATCGTTTATCTTATATCTGGTTCGGAGATAATCTATCATCATTGATGTATTTTCAGCCATCACTGCCCCTGTAAGTAAAAGTTTGTCCCTCTCGCCCTTGAGATTTACCTTGCCAGAAACTGTTCCTCTTATGTCTGAGGCAAAGAAATCAAGCAGGGGATTAAGAGCATCTAATGGCAGTTTTGTCGCCTTCGCATTGATATTGAATATTCTGTCCACCGGATCATATATTCCTCTTATTTCCAGATTTTTCTCTCCCCTGAGATTGTTTGATCCGAAAATATCAGCTACTTTCCTTGAAGAGTTCCAGGAGGTGATTAGAAAAAGATCTCCATATTCACTTCCAAGCAGAGAGAAGTTGCTTATCTTCAGATCACTCTCGAGCAGGGGACTTTTTAAAAGGTTAGTCAGGAAAATATTACCGTTAAGTGTCCCCCTGAAATCATAATGAAAATTATTTTCTTCTCGATTTGAATCGTTTAGAATCTGATTAAGTGGATCGAGTTCAATCCCCCTAAACTCAACTCTTAGTGTGTCGTGAGGGTTCTCAGAAATTTTTCCGTCAACGAGATAAAAGTTGCTTTCATTTACTATCATTATCTTATTGACCTCAACCGATGTTGAATCAACTGAAATATCAGACTGTCTTATTCGCCATAGGTTATTGCGAGTGTAAATTTCCGAGGAATCAATCTTTATATACAATACCGGCCTTTGATCTTCTTTCTTGCCGAAATATCCAATTGCCCTTAGATTGCCCTGGTTTCTTATCTTTTCCTGGTTATTCCAGAAGAGGTTGAATACAATATTATCAGGCACTGTACTAATAATTGAGGTAAATCCCTTCAGATCCGATTCACCAAAAAGTGATAATCTACTGCTTTTCAATTCTGCATTAAATCTTCCGTCATAGCACCCCGCATCAATGACCAGATCACGGAAAATATTCTTTTTTATGGTCAGAGCTTTTGATTTTATACCAAGGCGAATAATGTTACCAGGATGGACTCCACCAATAATCGTACTCTTGTCGGCTATTAATAATCCTGTCCTGAAAAAATTATTGATTTTATCAGTGTTTTTGAAGTTTACAGTGAAATTAAAATCATTTCTTATCTGGCCCTTCCTTTCGTCAGGGACACTGAATCTGGCCGGCATCAAGGAGGCAAGGACAGATTTAAAAACATTTTTCAGATCGCCAAAGTTATAATAGCCTTTGAGGTCTGCATCAACATAATCAGTTTTGAGAGAAATGGCCGGTCTGTTGTTCTCGGTAAATGCTTTAAGGGAAAAATTGTATAGATCGAGATTATTCCCATATTTCCTGAGGGTTGAATTAAGCAGTTTTATCTCGCCAAACAGATTGTCAATATTGTTCCCTCTGAAATTTGCTGTAACCAGCATAGAGAGTGCCGAGGTTGAATCGGATTTGTCAATGTTCAGCTCATGAAGATTTGATTCAGCCAGATTAAGTGTAAAGTCAAACTCAGGCAGATCATTCCTGAAATCGAACATCCCGAGAAGATCCATTCTGATATTACTGTCAGATATACTTATGCTGCCATCCCAGGTTTTTTCCGTGAACAGTCCATTGACTGAAACATTCCTGTAAATGTAGTCGTTGATCTGTATACTGTCAATCATACCTGTGAGATCGCCTTCAATTCTTTCCAGTGAGGAAGCAAAACCATCGATGGTTGTTTCCATGCTCATTTTGCCCAATAATTCCGGTCTTCCGGTAAGGTCACCGATATCAACGCCGGTTCCAGACAAATACCCTCTGATTTTGAATCTGTTATTCTGATAAGGTCTTACCGACAGGTCTGTACTTATATGACCTTTCTCTGTTCCTATTTTTCCATAGGTGACAAAGTCTGAAACAAATCCTGTAAAGCTGCCATTAAATGTAATATTACCCAGTTTGTGAATTACCTCCGGTAGTATGATCCGACCTTTCCCGGGTACATTAACCCTCTCAATATCTGCGGCACTAGTGACAAGAGTATTTACACCAACATGTATAAAAGCATCGGTGATATCCGAAAGACCTGAAAAATCAAAATCGAATTCAAGACGTGTGCCGGAAGCATAACGAACATTTATATTTCTACCCTTAAGTTCTGCGACGGTACCTGCTATTCTTCCTGATACTTCAACCGATTCATCGGATCCTTTCAGGAAAGGTAGGAAAAATTGAAGGTCGGATGTTGAGACAACAGATCTTTTAAGCAGAATATCAAGTCGTACCTCTTCGACAAATCTTCCGAAAGATGCTGATGAGTCTGCAATAAGCGATACATGATCGGCCTTAAGATCCGTTTTTCCTGTTTTGATTTGAATATCTTTGAATAATATGTCGTGATCTGCAAGTGCTAAAGAGCCAACAAAGTCTTTAACTGCAAATCCGTCTTTTTCAATGAAGTCAAGTCTGCTGATAAAAAAAGATGTTGAATCGCCCTTTACAGTAAAATTCCGGATTTCAGCATTAATGCAGTCGATATGCATATTCCCGAAATCGATCATTCCATTGCTTTCTCTGTTTCTCCTGTCAATCAGGCTGAAACGGGCATTGATTAATTCTGCCTGATCTATTGATATATTGCTGTGTTTACGGGTTGAAGTTGTATCAGATGAACTTAGTATTCCCAGATACCAGTTCAGGTTCATAAGACCTATAGTATCTGTTATAAGAGCAACGTATGGTTCACTGAACTCGATCCTGCCAAATCTGATTTTGTTGTTTCGAAAATCCATTCTCCTGATTCCAGCAGTAATTTTCCCGGAAAAAAGAAGCGTATCATTATTCTGATCCTTTATAAGTACATTCTCCAGAATTAGCTTATTGAAAAATGCGTATTCGAAGCGCCCTACGGAAATTGTCGATTTTATCCGATCGGAATAATGTGCTGTTATTCTTTTAACAATAAATGTTTGAATGTCAGGGATTTGAATTAGGAGATACAATGATGTTGGTACCAGTAGCAATATACCGATAACTATGACCAGATACTTAAATGATTTTTTAATACTTTTGAACATTCAGTAATGTATTAAAAATCATTGGCAAAATAACCTAAAATATACGTAAATTCAAAGTAGGGATGACAGTTACCATTTTAGCTATCGAATCGTCATGTGACGATACATCCGTTGCCATAATAAGAGATGGTTATATCTTGTCAAACCTTATTGCCGGACAGGAAATACACAGAATTTACGGTGGAGTGGTGCCTGAACTTGCTTCAAGGGCTCATCAGGCAAATATTGTTCCCGTAACTGATGTTGCATTAAAGCAGGCAGGTATCAGTAAGGAAGAAATTGATGCAGTGGCATTCACTAGGGGCCCCGGATTATTAGGTTCTCTACTGGTTGGCACCTCATTTGCCAAAGGGTTTGCACTGGCACTTAAAATACCGCTGATCGAAGTCAATCATTTGCAGGCTCATGTTCTGGCGCATTTCATACTTGAGAAAAGGGTAGGCCACAAGATACCAGCATTCCCGTTTCTTTGTCTTCTTGTTTCGGGTGGTCATACAAGGCTGATCGTAATGAGAGATTTTCTTGATATGGAGATTATTGGTAATACTATTGATGATGCTGCAGGTGAGGCCTTTGACAAATGCGGAAAAGTAATGGGGTTACCTTATCCGGCCGGGCCTGTTATCGACAAACAGGCAAAAATTGGAAATAAATCTTCATTCAGATTTGCCCGTCCTGTTGTAAGGGGGCTGGATTTTAGCTTCAGCGGATTAAAAACCAATTTTCTTTATTTCCTCAGGGACAAAGTTGGAGAGGATCCTGAATTTATCAATAAAAATCTTTCTGACCTTTGTGCATCGCTTCAGAATACAATTGTTGAAATTTTAATGAGCAAGCTGGTAAAGGCATCGATGCAGACTGGGATAAAAGAAGTCGGGATTTCAGGTGGGGTATCAGCTAATTCAGGGTTGAGGGATGCTTTTACGAGGGAAGGGTTGAAAAGAGGCTGGAATACATACATACCACCTTTCAGCTATACAACCGATAATGCTGCAATGATTGGAATTACCGGTTATTATAAATATCTTAGAGGTGAGTTTACAGGTCAGGAAGTGATTCCCCTGGCCCGCATCTGATGCTGAAATTATGATATATGAAAAGCCGTGATTTGTCGTTCCTTGTGCTCGGAGCGGGAGCTGTAGGAGGAATTACAGCCGCCCTGCTGAAGAAAAATGGATATAATGTTGAAATAGTCTGCAAATATGACGATTATGCATCTCATATATCCGAACATGGTTTAAATATAAAAGGTACCTGTGGCAATTTCTCAATAAAGCTTCCGGCGTATTCATCAGCAAAGTTACTTAAAAGTAAGAAAGATGTCATACTTCATGCAACCAAGGCAACGGATATGATCGATGCTGCAGTTGATTCAGCATTTCTTTTAAAGGACGACGGCTGTTTTGTCTCACTTCAGAACGGGATCGTTGAAGATGATCTGATTAAGGTTGCGGGGAGCAAAAGAGTAATCGGTTGCGTTACTGGGTGGGGAGCAACAATGGAATCGCAGGGTAATCTGGTAATGACATCGGCAGGTGATTTCATCTTGGGATATCCTGACAGGCCACCGGATGAATACCTCTCACTTGTTGCCGAAGCCCTTTCCTCAGTTGTTCCGGTGAAAATTACAACCAATATTATGGGGCATCTGTATTCAAAACTTATTATAAATTCATGCATTACCTCACTTGGGGCTATTTGTGGCCTTTATCTCGGAGAAATGCTCGCAAAGAAGAAGATCAGAAAGATTTTCATTGAAATAATAAGGGAGTCAGTGGCCGTTGCTGACTGTATGAAGATCCGCATTGAAGTTTTTGGAGGAAAGCTGGATTTTAAAAAATTTATTAAAGGTAAAACTCTGTTTTCTGAATTCAGAAGACATCTGATGATACGAATGATAGGATTTAAATACAGAAGACTTAAATCTTCAAGCCTCCAGTCGCTTGAGAGGGGAAGGCCTTCCGAAATTGATTATCTTAATGGCTACATTGTAAGGAATGCGCAGAAATATAATATAGAAGTTCCTGTCAATAAAGCAGTTGTAAGAATAATTCATGAAATAGAAACAAAAAAACGGATCATTTCAGCTGAAAACTTCAGTGATCAGGCATTTGACTGGTTCAACTGAACCAACTGATCCAGAAGTATTGAGTTTAAGGTTTACTTATTAGATTTTTTCGATGAAAGAGATCATAATTGCAGGAACAAAAACCTCTCCGGAAATTTTTTTGGATCCGGGAGGCATTATAAGAATAAAAGGCAGGTCGATCCATGAGAATATAGCAGGCTTTTTCAAACCTATTGAAGCATGGATCGAGGAGTATATAAAAGATCCTGCGGAAGTTACGTGCCTTGATATTAATCTGGAGTATTTCAACAGTGCCAGTGCCAAATTGCTAGTCAAGCTTATGCATATGATTGCTATGGTTAAGCTGAAGAACAGTAAATTTATCGTAAACTGGTATTACGAGGAGGGAGATGATGATATTCTTGAACGGGGCGAGTACTTTTCTTCAGTACTTAAAATCCCTTTCAACTTTATACGAAGCAGCTGACCTTTTCCGATTAGTCCTGGTAATCCGCTCAAATTCATCAGCTCACTGACGGATCTGAAAGCCTGCCCATGAATAAAATTGAGTTGGTAGTTGTTTCTCTTATTATGTAAATGAAGGGGCGATCAAGTTTCAATACCAGAAAATCGGGTACGCTAGTTACCTCAAAACCCACAACGGTTGCTGCAGCAGCTTCAGTCCCCTCCTCATTTGTCTCAATGAACGCCTGATGTTTGACAAAGCTTATAAATAGATCATAAAGTTCGGAGATCTCTGAAAAATTCGCATTTTCCGTAAACGCAATCCCCATACCCATATTTGACAAAATATCCTTTAATTCTTTTTTGAAAACGTATTTAAACCTTGGAAATGTTATATCTGTTTTCTGAGAATTCATTTGTGAGAGCCATGTAGAGAAATTTGTATTGTTAAATTCAGGTATAAAATTATTAAGACTTTTACCATTATCAGGTATAATGACATTCATTACATAATTACCCTGTCCGTAAGGAAGCTCTGCAATGATGAATCCATTGCCCTTTAGTGCCTTGAAATTCTCGGTCTGCTTCATCATAGGTACGTTTACAAAAGAATCGTCAGCCCTTAAAAATGGCCCATTTGTGGTTTTTAAAACATCAAACTGATTTTTCCATTTTCCTTTAAAATATATTGCATTTATCAGCAACATTACCGTGTTTTCGTCGAGTTCACTTATCATATTGCTGATAAGCTTGTTGGTTTTTTCTTCTATCCATTTATTGATTATGTCAGGCGTTGCCGATTCATATATATCGAATGATCTTGATTCGGCATCATAATAGTTCTTGAGGATATCAATAAACTCCTGTTTAACAGTAAATTCCTGCTCAATCCAAACGGAGTTTGCAATGTTTATCAATACTCTCTTATCTACCGACAGAAGGTCTTTTACCAGGTTTTTATGTGAATTATTGATCATATCAGTTGAAATCCCGTTCAGTCTCAATGTTTGAATGATCGCGTTGCGCGTATCACCGTCAGCCCCGTTCAGGGTCATTGAGAGTGCAATCGAGATGCTCAGTGGTGAAATCAGGATATTTTCATTTTCCTCTTCTGATCGGAGGACTTCTTTAAAAATATCAAAAGCAAATTCATTCCCCGACTCAATTAATCTAATCTGTTCTGCCGATAGATTAATAGGGACCGGTTCAGAAGGCAAATCCTCTTCAGCCTTGTCGCACGAAAACATCATTATCCCGGTGGTGATTAAACAGATATATGATATTCTTATTACTCTTCTTTTCATGTTATTCAGATTTAAGTCCTGAACAGAATTAAAGGATAGAACTGCAATACATGCAGCTTTTAAAATTTTCTACTTTCAAAAAGCATGCCACCTGCTACCTATTTTCTTTTTTGTTTGCGGTTTGAATCAATGTATGCCTTTAAATATATGAATGAAACCAGGATTAGTATAAGACTGAATATGAGCAGGATAATAAAGGTGAACACTGAGGGATTTTCAATGCCTGTGAGAGGATGTTTGATCCTGAAAATATAACCGGCTATTGTATAAATAAGTACAATGACTGAAATTGCAAATCCGAATATTATTGATGATGCGTTCAGGATTCTTGTCGATTTGTAGTATTTGCTATTTTTAAATCTGGCAAAAGAGCTTCTTGCATAATATTGTGCCCGTTGTCTTGACCTTTCCTGCCTGAATTTTCTCCATTCATCCATAATCCTGTCAAACTCCTGATCATTGCATATGATCTTATTGTGGTTTGCAATTATGAAATCGTATGCCTCGGTTATCTTAATAAACTTATCAACAGCATCAGGTTCATGGTTGATATCAGGATGATATTGACGTGCTTTGCGTCTGTAGGTTCTCTTTATCTCGTCAACCGAAGAATTTACAGGACATCCCAGTATCTTATAGTATTCAGACAGTCCCATTGCCCAAGGAGTCAGAAAATAATATACAAATAACGAAATATTCTCTGGTTCCAGTAGAAAAAAGGGAAGTTAAATTTTAAGAATTAAACTGCCGGAATAATCTATAAAGGGGTATCATTTCACTATTCCTGTGAATCCCATGAAAGCAAGGGCAAGTATCCCTGCAGTAATAAGTGAGATAGGAACGCCCTTCATGCCTTTAGGAATTTCTGCAAGCTCAAATTGCTCTCTGATGCCTGCCAGAATAATTAAAGCAAGACCAAATCCAATCGCTGTTGCAGCGCTGTATACCACGCCTTCAAGAAGATTGTAATCTTTTCTTATAACCAGTATTGCAACACCGAGAACAGCACAATTGGTTGTGATCAGGGGTAAAAAAATACCAAGTGCCTGATACAACGGCTGGCTTATTTTTTTAAGTATTATCTCTACCATCTGTACTAATGAAGCGATGATTAGAATGAATGTTATTGTTTGCATAAATCCGATGCCCAGTTTATCAAGTATGAATGTCTGGATCAGATATGTAACAATTGTTGCCAGTACCATGACGAATGTTACTGCACCACTCATTCCGACAGCTGTATTTACTTTATTGGATACTCCGAGAAAAGGGCAGATGCCAAGAAATTGCGCCAGAACAATATTGTTCACGAATACCGCTGATATAATTATTATTATATATTCCATATCAAAAATGAATTATTGTTTTTTCATCCTGTTAACCAGGGCTATGAGATATCCAAGTGCAATAAAAGCTCCGGGAGCCAGGATGAATACAAGAATGCCGTCTCCCTGGATGAATCTGTAATTGAAAATGGAACCGCTGCCAACTATTTCCCTGAATGCCCCAAGGATTCCAAGAGCAGCGGTAAAGCCGAGCCCCATTCCCAGGCCGTCTATTACCGAGGTAAGAACGTTGTTCTTGCTCGCAAAGGCTTCCGCCCTTCCAAGGACTATACAATTGACAACAATCAGCGGAATAAAAATCCCGAGAGTTTCATAGAGATCAGGGACATAAGCCTTCATAATCAGATCCACAATAGTAACAAAGGAAGCAATTATAATTATGAAAGAGGGTATCCTTACTTTATCTGGAATAAGGTTTGCAAGCATGGATATGACCGTATTTGATCCCACAAGCACAAAAACCGTAGCAATTCCCATCCCAAGTCCATTGATCGCCGATGTGGTTGTTGCAAGAGTAGGGCAACATCCCAATACCAGGACCAGAATAGGATTCTCCTTAATGAATCCTTTTGTAAAGTTTTGAAGCTGATTCATCGTTCTCCTCCTTTCTGAAGTGCATTATATGCCCGTTGAACCGCATCGCAAAATGCTCTGGAGCTTATTGTGGCGGCTGTAATTGCATCAATGGGCCCTCCGTCTTTTTTTACCTTGAGAATAAACTCGCCCGGGTTTTTATCCATGAACTGATCCTTGAAAGCCGGCTCTGCCATTTTGGTCCCAAGACCCGGTGTTTCTTTCTGTTCCAGAACTGTAATGTTTATTATTGTACCATCCGGTTTAAATCCGGCCATGAGACTTATATTGCCGCTGAATCCCTTTGAAGTATATGTATTTACTGCATAGCCAACAGTTATGTTATCTTTTTTTGCGGGGTATATTTCAAGGCTGTCTCCTTCCCCTGTAGGCAGTTTATACATCTCATCATTAGGATTGTTGTTGAATTCCGGAACAACCTGCTTTATTGCATTGAGCTTCTTATTCAGATTTGCCATCTTGATAGGCTCCCTGGTCATCTCATAAACAAAACCAAGACAGGCTGAGGCAACCATGGATATCAACGTTAGCGACATCACCATGTTCTTAAATGACGATTCAGTTTTAGTCATTTCTCACCTCCTCTCCAAAACGTTTTGGCTTAATATAGGTATTCATAAGTGGAACAAATGAGTTCATAATCAATATGGCAAAAGAAACTCCTTCAGGATATGCCCCGTAGACCCTTATTACAACTGTAATTATTCCAATCCCGCATCCATATATTATCATTGCCTTTGGTACCATGGGTGAGGTCACATAATCGGTAGCCATAAAGATCGCTCCAAGAAGAACACCGCCGGCAAGAATATGAAACATCGGATCTGCATTTTTCTCAGGATTTGCAAGCCATAAGATCGTAGTGAATATTGCAATTGTTCCTATGACCGAAACAGGAATATGCCATGAGATAACCTTCATCGCCAGAAGATATATGAAACCAATCAGTAGAGCTATAGCAGCTATTTCCCCCATCGATCCACCCATATTACCAAGAAACATCTGTGCCGGAGTGGGAATTTCACCCATAAGTTTGGAGATAGACTCACCATTCTTCAATCCTTCCTTTATTATCGCCAGAGGTGTCGCTCCGGTAATCGCATCGGTGTATCCGGTGCCAAGTCCCTTGGGAACCGGCCATGTAGTCATCTGAACGGGAAACGATATTAGCATAAATACCCTTCCGACAAGTGCCGGATTAAAAGGATTACTGCCAAGACCTCCAAATGTCATTTTTGCAACTCCTATTGAAACAAAGCTTCCTATTATTACAATGAAGACTGGTATGTTCGATGGCAGATTAAAGGCAAGAAGCAAACCTGTTACAAGAGCCGAACCATCAGTTATTGAAAGCGGCTTTTTCAACATGAATTTCTGAATAAGGTATTCAAAAAGAAGGCATGAAGCAACAGAAGTCAGTGTAACTATTATTGCTCCCAGTCCAAAATAAAACACCGATGTGAATAATGCCGGAAGCAGGGCAATAACAACATTCATCATCAGTTTCTGTGTCGATTCTTTCCCGTGAATATGGGGAGATTGTGATACATTCAGCAGCTTGCTCATATTTTACCGGTATTCCTATTTTAGGTTTCTTTCACGTATCATTTTGATCACAGTAGATTTTCCAAGCCTTATATAATCGAGAAGCGGCCGGTTTGCAGGGCATGTGTAACTACAACATCCACATTCCATACAATCAGTGATCCTTTCTTTCTCCGCCCTGTCAAACATACTTTTTTCTGAAAGAGACATAAGCAGATATGGTTCCAGGCCAAGAGGACATACTGAAACGCATTTAGCACATCTAATGCATGGTTCAACAGGCTTCCTTACCGATTCACGATCATCAAAAAGTATCACACCCGACATTCCTTTAACAACTGGCACATCGATATTAACAACAGCTTTTCCCATCATCGGTCCGCCGTTTACAATCTTTCCCGTACTTTCAGGTTGTCCGCCGGCAGCCTCAATAAGATACCTGATTGGTGTTCCGGTCCTGACAAAATAATTGCCTGGCTTGGAAAGATTTCTTCCGGTGATTGTGACTACACGTTCAAAAAGAGGTTTGTTCTTTTGAACTGCTTCATATACGGCAAAGACAGTCCCGACATTATGCACTACGGCTCCTACGTCGAGAGGAAGCCGGCCTGAAGGAACTTCTCTGTTTATTAGGGCTTTGATTAGCTGTTTTTCTGCTCCCTGAGGATATTTCACCTTTAAAGGATGAACACTGATGTTATCATATTCTGATGCAATCTTTTTCAGATGTGTAATTGCATCCGACTTGTTTTTCTCAATCCCTATCATGGCTTTTTCCACCCTCAGTGCTTTCATCAGAATGCGTATCCCGGCAATGATCTCTTCACCCTTCTCCAGCATCAACCTGTGATCAGATGTAAGAAAAGGTTCACATTCGACACCGTTTATAATCAGGACATCACACTTTTTGCCAGAGGGTACTGTAAGCTTTACATGAGAAGGAAACGTTGCCCCTCCAAGGCCAACGATGCCTGAATCAAAGCATCTTTTTATTATTTCTTCAGGTGTAAGGTTGGTCTCTTTTCGTATATCGGTGCTTCGGTCAATAGTCTCAATCCACTCATCCCCTTCAACATCAATGAAAATCGCAGTCTGCTTAAATCCCGTACTGTCGAGTATATAATCAATCTTGTTTACTTTACCCGATACAGATGAATGAATATTTGCTGAAACAAATCCCTTCCCGGCCGCGATGACCTGGCCAACCTTTACATTTTCACCTTTGGCTACAGTCGGATTGGCAGGGGCACCGATATGCTGCGATACAGGAATTATAACACTTTCAGGAAGCGGCAGATACTCTATCGGAGTCTCTGCTGTAATCTTGTATTCAGGTGGATGAACCCCACCGGTGGGAAATGTCTTTATCACAGTTCAGATAAATTTAAAAATCATACTATTATATCTTTTCAGCCCCGGCCGAAGGCTCTGCTTTTGGTTTTCTGGGAGGAAAGTTTATCTCAAGTATAGAATTTGTCGGACATTCTACCACACATTTCCGGCAAAAAGTACATTTCGAAGCATCAATATAGGCCAGATTGTTCTCTATTGTTATCGCATCGAATTCACAGACCTTATAACATTTCCCACAGGCTATACATGCTACCTTACATGCCCTTCTGGCAGGCCCTCCCTTATCGCAGTTGGAGCAAGCAACATATATTTTCCTTTCTTTCTTTGCTCTCTTCCGGAGTTCTATCAGATGTCGCGGGCATGCTTTAACACACATACCGCATGAAACGCACTTATCATCGATAATGACAGGGAGCCTGGTATTTGGATCCATGTACATTGCACCGAAATTGCATGCCCTGACGCAGTCTCCATCTCCTAAACAACCATAACTGCAGTCAGTATCGCCAGCATAAAGGCTATGCGAGATCCTGCACTCAGTTGTGCCATCATACCTTGAAGTTCTTGGGCGATACTCAGGGCTGCCATTACATAGCAAAACAGCAACTGTCGGATCTGCCGCTGCCGCAACCTTCCCCAGAATCTTTGCAGCTTCATCCATTACAGGTGCACCCCCTACAGGGCAGTTTAATCCTTCAAAAGTGTCAGCCTTGACAAGCGCTTCTGCAAAATTACGGCAACCGGCAAAGCCGCATCCTCCACAGTTGGCTGCAGGCAGAACTGCCTGAACTTCATCAATTCGTGGATCTTCATATACTTTGAATTTTTGGGCAACAAAATATAAAATTACCGCGGAAATCAACGCAAGCAGACTTAAAGAAACTATTGTTATAATAATAGTCGTACCCATTAATTACCTTTTTATAGTGAAGAAAAAACTCCGGTCAATCCGATGCCTTACAAAATAAAGCATAACAAAATAAGAAACAAGAACGGCTATCGAGATTAATCCTGCTGTTAATTCATTAACAGATAAAGATGCCAGAACCACAATAGATAAGAGCAAAATAATTAGAGGGAATATATAACTGATAATCACGGCTTTGAAACCTGCAGACTCATTCATCTCCACTGTTACCCGTTCTCCAGGGGAGACATTGTAACTGCCGGAAATCTTTACCGTCTTCTCCCTTTTGTCAGATAAACTGCAATAACCCTCTGCATGACATCCGGAACAGGCAGAAACTGAAGAAATGTTTACAACGACTGAATCACTTCCGACCTCCTGTACCATACCTTCATGTTGAATTGTTCCCGAAGTACCAACCGATTTCATAAATAATGTAAGTTACATGAAGCCGGTAAATTTACAAATCCTTTAAAATTACTTCCTGCCTTTTGTCAGATTTTAAAAAAAGTGATAATTATTTAGAATCATTCTAATGAAGTTTATCAGCTTATGTTGCTCCATGATTGCCGTATACCAAAAAGCCTTTTCAATTCTGTTTTCAGGATTATGTTTTTACTATCGTCCAGTGATGGGTCATTTGAAATGATTTCCTCAGCAATACGCCTTGCATATTCAATTATTTGTCCGTCTTTACCCAGGTTTGCGATCCTGAGGTCAAATGGTATTCCGCTCTGAAGGGTCCCTTCAATATCCCCTGGTCCCCTAAGTTGCAGATCGGTTTCAGCAATTTCGAATCCATCACTTGTCCTGATCATTACCTCTATCCTTTTTGATGCTTCTTTTGAAAGTTTATCCGGGGTCATCAGGATACAATAAGATTGTTCAGCACCCCTGCCGACCCGCCCCCTTAACTGGTGGAGTTGTGAGAGGCCAAATCTTTCTGCACTTTCAATTACCATCACCGATGCGTTGGGAATATCGACACCTACCTCAATAACTGTGGTTGCCACAAGAATATGTGCAAATCCATCCTTGAAAAGCCGCATTGATGACTCTTTCTCCACCGCACTCATTCTTCCGTGCACAATACTTACACAATATTCAGGCGCAGGAAAAACCCTTGTGATGGTATCCCATCCATCCTCAAGGTCTTTGTAATCCATTTTTTCCGACTCTTTTATCAGAGGATAAACAATAAAAACCTGTCTGCCGGAACTGATCTGGCTCCTTAAAAATCCATACACCTTGTTTCTCTCAGATTCCGTGAAATGCATAGTCTTTACAGGCACCCTGCCCGGCGGAAGTTCATCAATTACCGAAACGTCAAGATCACCGTATAAAGTCATGGCAAGTGTTCGTGGAATTGGTGTAGCCGTCATTACAAGCACATGAGGGGGATTTGAACTTTTTTCCCATAGTCTTGCCCGTTGAGCAACTCCGAATCTGTGTTGTTCATCAATAATTACTAGTCCCAGATTTCTGAACTGTACATTTTCCTCTATAAGGGCATGAGTTCCTATCAAAATCTTAAGTGAGCCATCAGTCAATCCTTCATTGATTTTTTTACGCAGACTTTTTGTTGATGACCCCGTCAGAAGGCTGACTTTAATGTCGATATCACCCAGCAGGCTGGTAATAGTCTGATAATGCTGATTGGCAAGTATTTCAGTGGGTGCCATCAGGCATGTCTGATATCCATTGTCAATTGCGATAAGCATACACATCAGGGCTACAAGGGTTTTGCCGCTCCCGACATCGCCCTGAAGCAACCTGTTCATCTGCCGTCCTGATCCCAGATCCTTGCGTATCTCCCTGATCACCCTTTTCTGCGCTTCAGTAAGAGAAAAAGGCAGATAATTATAATAAAAAGTGTTAAAATAATGACCTACACTCGCGAAGACAAATCCCCTCGTTTTAATGTTCCTGTTTGTTTTAAACCTTAGAAGATTCAGCTGTATATAAAAAAGTTCCTCGAATTTGAACCTGTACCTCGATCTTTCCATCTCATCTGTATTAGACGGGAAATGTATCTTGAAAAGAGCATCATGAAGATCCATCAGATGATACTTTGCTACAAGATATGATGGCATGGTTTCAGGTATACGGAATTTGATCTGCCTGAGAAGATTCTCTACCAGCTTGCTAATGGTTTTTGAAGTGACAAAATGATTTTTCAGGTTTTCGGTCGTGCTATATTGTGCCTGCAATCCTGAGTTTATACTTTTCTCCACTTTTTCGGCAGAGTCAATTTCCGGATGTATAATATTAATCATTCCGTTGAAAATGCCCGGCTTTCCAAATACAATATATTCCACCCCCGGCAGATAATTAGAAGTGATCCATTTAGTGCCTTTGAACCATACTAGTTTTATTATTCCCGTTTCATCCCGGAAGTCGGCCGTTAGCCTTTTGCCGGCACCGTATCCCTCGGTTGAATATCCGGTAATTGATCCTTTAATCTGTACATATGGCAAGTCAGGATCAAGTTCACGTATCTTGTAAAACCTGGTCCTGTCAATGTACCTGTACGGAAAGTAATAAAGAAGGTCCCGGAACGTTACGATATTTAATTCTTTGCCAAGGAGTTCGGCACGCTTTGGGCCTACCCCCGGAAGATAGGTGATATTGGTGTCAAGAAAATCCTCCATAAAACAATATATTGATTTACATTCCTGCTGGTTCTCAAAATTCATCCATGTAGAGAATAATAAATCAGATATCCGAAAATACTTAATTTTGAAGACCTGTCCTAAATTAATTTGACAGCATTATATGGAACTCTTTACCCTGGCAAGATATGTGCACTATTTTCTCCGGTCGGGCCACCGAATGGGCTATGGAATTCATAGTCCTTTTCTTTTTGATATAATTTCCCGTATATTTCAGAATAAAATTGATCCTGAAATTGTCTTTAGAATTGAAGCCATACGAAAAAAATTGGAGAAAGATACCCGCCTAATAAATTTCTATGATTATGGCTCTGGATCAAAAAAAATGAAATCGGATATAAGGAAAGTCTCAGACATAGTAAAGAATTCCTCGCTACCAAAAAAATATTGTTTCCTGCTTTCAAGGTTATCTTCTGTTTTTGGAAAACCGGTTATAATTGAGCTTGGTACTTCATTGGGAATAAGCACTATGTATCTCGCGTTATCTTGTCCTGAAATACCTGTTTATACCATTGAAGGATGTCAGGCTGCTTCTGAAATTGCCTGCAACAATTTCCATGATGCAGCAATTTCAAACATAAAACAGATGAATGGCCATTTTGACGATCTTCTACCTGAAATAATCGGGATGGGTATTTGCCCCGGACTTGTATTCATTGATGGAAATCATATGAAGACCCCCACTGTCAGTTATTTTGATCAGATTGCCGGTATTGCTGGAAATGATACGGTTATAATACTTGATGATATAAACTATTCACGTGAAATGGCTGACGCATGGGAAATTATTAAAAACGACAGAAGGGTTACAGCTTCAATCGATATTTTTCGAATGGGTATACTCTTTTTCCGGAAGGGAATTACCCCTGGAAGATATATAGTCAGGTATTAACAAAAATTAAGCAGATATAATTCCAAAATTGTTTTAATTAATCTATTTTCGAACCCTAATAAAAATCATTATGGACAGAGTAATTGAAATTCATGATATTGTAAAAAATTATCAGGTAGGATCAGTAATTGTCAAGGCTCTCCGATCGGTTACAATCAACATAGAAAAGAATGAGTATGTTGCAATCATGGGACCTTCGGGTTCAGGTAAATCAACCCTGATGAACCTTATGGGCTGCCTTGATACTCCTACAAGCGGAACATACATATTGAACGGTACAGATGTGAGCAAAATGGAAGATGACTTTCTAGCTGAGATTAGAAATAAGGAGATCGGATTTGTGTTTCAGACTTTTAACCTTCTACCAAGGTATACTGCTCTCGAGAATGTTACACTTCCTTTGATATATGCGGGTATACCCAAAGCTGAAAGGGAAAAAGTTGCAAAAGAGACACTTATGCAGGTAGGTCTTGGAGACCGTATGACCCATAAGCCCAATGAGCTTTCAGGCGGACAGAGACAAAGAGTGGCAATTGCAAGAGCCCTTGTAAATAAACCTTCAATAATACTGGCGGACGAACCTACAGGAAACCTCGACAGCAAGACATCGCTCGATATAATGGGATTGCTTGACGAAATTCATAAACAAGGGAATACAGTGATCCTTGTTACCCACGAGGAAGATATTGCCAATCATGCTGCCAGAATAATCAGACTGCTCGATGGTACTGTCCACCAGGATTATATCAATGAAAAATACAAGCAAAGAGTTTTGTCCTGATTTTTGATGCCATTTTGGTAAATTAACCATTACAAGATGAAAATTTATACCAGAAAGGGTGATGACGGAAGCACATCCTTGGCCGGGGGATCCCGCGTACCAAAATTTCATCCCAGAATTGATGCATGTGGATCAATCGATGAACTGATTTCATGGATAGGCCACCTGACAGATTTTAATGAAAATAATAAGAGAAGGGATTTCCTTATCTATATTCAGGATCAGTTAATGAGATGTGCATTTATTGTTGCATCCGAAAAAACGGTTGAGGAAAAGTATCTTCCTGAATATGATGCCATTCAAAAGATTGAATACGAAATTGACAAAATGGAGGAAGGATTGCCTGTGATAAGAAATTTTATTTTACCTGGCGGTCATAAGGCTGTATCTGCCTGTCATATTGCCAGATGTGTATGCAGAAGGGCAGAACGATCAGTGGCAAAACTCGATTCACTTGTAGAAGTGCCCGGCATAATTATGAAATTACTGAACCGCCTTGCTGATTATTTATTCGTACTGTCTCGCCGGATCAGCTCAGATCTTGATTTACAGTGTGTTAAATGGGTTGTTCGGATAAGTTAAAAAGTTAAAATATAGTATTGTTTTTTATATAAAATAATATATATATTTGCACACTTTTGTCACACTTAAATACAACAGTTAGCATGTACTGGACACTTGAATTAGCATCAAAACTTGAAGATGCCCCGTGGCCTGCAACGAAGGATGAGCTGATTGATTTTGCAATCAGATCAGGTGCCCCTATGGAAGTCATTGAGAACTTGCAGGAAATTGAAGACGAGGGAGATATATATGAAAGTATTGAAGATATCTGGCCGGATTATCCAAGTAAGGACGATTTTTTCTTTAACGAAGATGAATATTAGGTTCTTATAACTTACTTATTCTGTTATTCTTTCAATAAATAAGTCATTAACGCTCCTTGGACGCAGTTTATCAAGCCATGTGAACCCGTCAAGTTTTATTATTTCAGTATTACCTTTGATCGGTGGGTCAATGGTCCCCTCCGGATTCTGATATTCGTGTATATTTGTTATTTTTCCGTCGGAGACCATGATTTCAATACGTGCACATTTTGCTTTGTTTATCCCTACAACCAGGTCACCGTCAAGTAGATAGTAAATTGTCTCTGCATTGCCCGTGATGTTGATCTTGTATAACTCATTGTTCCTGAAGAAACCCGTCAGCGACCGGCCTTTGACCTGGTTGAATCTTATATCATCTACCTGTGTTGCCACAAAAGCTGAATTATATAATTCGAGTCTGTCGGCCTGCCTGTTAACAGTAAAAATGGCCATTGAATCTGCTGTAAGCTGGTTCTGATCCGACCACAGGACAGGCCTTTTATACAGCCTTATCACTGAATCCTGGAATGAATAGGAAAGAGAATCACATATCCCCTGAAGGTCCCTGCTGAAGATCCTTGTATCAAAGTATGCTCTCATCAGCCTGTAATTCTTTCCATCAGCAGTGGTCCGTGTTACGGCACTGATTGTATCTGCATGAAGAAAAAGTGAGTCATTCTTTGAAACCTGGATGAATAATGCATTGTCAGTTACAAGGAACCTTTCGGGAGTTTTATAATACCATGCATAATCCCCTTTTACGATAATATTATTTGATGTGTCTGTTATACTTGTATTTCTGAACGACTGTCCATATCCTGTTGTCCCGTCATAATACATGGAATCTCCCCTGATAACCTGCTGCCTGTTATCAATCACAGAGTTTTTCCAGATCATTGAAATATCATTTTTGGTATCATACCACCCCTTCTCACAATAGAGGTACAGGCTGTCTCCCCTGAGTTCTGAAGGGCCTGTAAAATATGCTGTCTCACTTTTAGAATTATAATCCATTGTGTCAGCTGTCATTACATAGTCAGGATTGACTATTCTTACACTGTCCTTGAAATGATAAAGATTTTGCGATACATAATATACCCCTATTATGCTTGTAAGCGTATTTTCTCCGTTGATTATCCTTCCCCGGTTATTATATCTTGCAATTTTATTGGCTACATCGTATTTTATTGAATTCGTAAAAAGGTGTGTCTGCTGGTCAATAAGTTCAACATTACCATCCACCGAGGCACTCTGGGTGGCACCGTCGTAGAATAACGAATCTCCGTATAAATGAAGTGTATCTCCCTGTTGCATATGAATCTTTCCATAGGCTTTGGTCTGGTTATGACCTGTATAAAACAGTGCGCTGTCACAGGTCATTAAAACTTCATTGTGTTTAAGAGATACATCTCCAATAAGCCTGGTAAGTCTTCTTCCGGTTGATTTTTCTATCTCTTCAATACCTACTGATGAATGTAACACCTCTATTTTCTTTTTTCCCTCCTGTAAAATTGGGGAATAGTGGTTATTCGTATTATAAAAGGACGGAAAGTAAATTGCGACAGGCACAGAAAGCCCGGATATTACTCGAATGATATTTTTGAACAGCACCTTCAGTTTAGCCATCCTTCTTTCTCAAGAAATTCACAGTTTTTGAACTCGTCGATTACCTTGATATAAGTATTCTTTATTTTTTTCGCTATCCATTCCCTGTATGATTCCTGTTGTTTTGCCATAAGGGCTGCTCCATATAGGAATTGGTAATCATTTTTAAGATCAGGCCGGTGGGCAGGCATCTCATCATCCAGCCTTACGATCCTGAACACAACATTGCCTGTTTCGTCTGTTGTACGGAAAGGATCAGAGATCTCTCCGATCTTGAGATCCCTGATTCTGACATACATCTCTCTGTTTAGCTCTTCAAGGGTGAACCAGTTGATTCTTTCTGCAGGATTAGTGCTAACAAATTTACCGCCATTGATCCGGCTGTCCTTGTGAGTGGAAAATCTTATTGCCACATCTTCGAATTTCAGACTGTCTTTACGAATGAGATTAGCCAGGCTGTCAAGTTTTGAGAGTGCCCTTACTGACTCTTCGGGTTTTACCTTTGGTCTTATCAGGATATGCCTGGTATTGGCCATTTCTCCTTTACGCTCTATAAGCTGGATCAGGTGAAACCCATATTTTGTTTCAACAATCTTGGAGATTGTATTCTTGGTAAGACTGAAAGCTGCGTCGGCATACTCCTTTTCAAGCTCTCCCCTAAGCTTAAATCCTATTTCTCCGCCATTGGCAGCTGATCCGGGATCTTCCGAATACATAACTGCCAGTACATTAAAACTTTTACCGGCCAGAATCTCAGCTCTTATATCCAGCAGTTTTTGCCTTGCTTCAGCTTTGTTGACTTCATTATCGGGCGGATCAAGCTGAATTAAGCTGATCTGTACCTTGGCAGGCACTACAGGCAGACTGTCTCTGGGAATTGAATTATAGAATCTCCTGACATCTGCAGGTGTTATGGTTAGATTCTTTACAATATTGCTGCGTACTTCCATTATTATCTGCTGTTCCATCAGACTCTTCCTTATATCCCTTCGGATCTCAATCATACTTTTTTTAAAGTAATCTTCAAGAGCTTTTTCACTCCCTGCTGTCCTTATGGCATCATTTATCCTCATATTAAGATCTCCTTCAACCATGTCGGGAGTGACTTCAATACTGTCGATCCTTGCCTGATCAAGAAAAAGTCTCGAAATAAGCAGTTCATTAAGTACCCTGCACCTTAATTCATCAATAGGTGTCCTGTCACCGTTTCTCCTTAAGTCAAGTACAGCGTTTTCAATATCTGACAGATAAACAACCTCGTTCCCTGCAATGGCAACTACCGATTCAACAATGACCTGCGAAAAGCCTGTGGTTGATACAAATAAAAAGCATACTGCAATTATGGAACGCAATCGTGAAATTTTTTTCATTTTTAATTGATCTTTAATTCATTTTCTTTAATCGCATCGTTGTAGATTCCCGTTTCAAGATTCTTAATAAACTCTATCCTGCGATTATTCCATATTATTCTCCTAATATCATCCATAACATATTCAAATGGCGCAAGAGAACCCCTGAGCCTGAAATCGTATATCTTTATCAGGTAAACCGACAACGAATCTGATGTCTCATAAAAGCTGTTTCTTTTCAGAAAATTCTCCTGGTCGGTAATCTTTTCGTTCAGTTCAAGCAAAAGCCTGTCCATCGTAATCCAGTCTTCGTTGAAATCATCAAATTTCTCGGCAAATTGAAAGCATAGTTTTTCAAGTTCCTGTATGTCTCTCTGATTATCTGATCTGGCCAGCAACCTTATCCTGTTAAGATCAGGTGTTTCAACCGGTAATCTAATGAAAAGCGCCTTTACAATATTTGAAGTCAGATAAAAACTGTTCTCATTTTCTGCATAGTAGCTCTCCAGTTCATTGTTGTTGATTACTGTATCCATTCTGTAGAGCATCATCTTTTGCTGATATTCGTATATGATCAGATTAATTCTGGTTTCATTCAGCTGTTTCTCGATTTCATTTTTCAGTTCTGAAGACAGATTTGCCTCAGCTTTCTGATACATCAGAACTCTCTTTGCCCAGTTATTAATATAGTTCCTGATGATAACTGAGCTGTCTTCCTTCGTTATCAGATCAGTAACCTGCCTGGGTATTTCATCATAGTAAAGTATCGTATTCCCGGCTTTTGCCAATGGTATTCTTTTTGCAGAAGAGTTGTTGTTCCTGCATCCCGAAACAAGGATAAAAATCAGTGCTATGTAACTGATAATTTTAATCATTTAATAATTTCTTTACTTCTTCCAACACTTCCATATCAATTTCAACTGTATATTTAACCTTCAACTGCTTTATCCACTCAGCCATCAGCTTATCCTGGTATCCCGAAATCATCTCACCCTGTACCGATGAGAACGGAAGCGGTTCCGGCTCATGAATTTTTTTCACAAAGATAAGACAAGGAACTTTATTTTTTATAAAAGTTTGCACTCCGGGTCTCCATTCCAGTCCATCAAGGAAGGTATCCTCACCCTGAAACCAGGTCCTCTCGATAATATTAAGTAGAGTATCTGCCTTACTGTTGAACCTTTCTCTCATCCTCTGATCAACGTCGGGCATGTCTTTATTTTTCTCATAGGCTGAGGTCAGCTTACTCATTCCATCAGGTATATTCAGGGTATATAGTTTTCCTTCAAGAGCTCTCTTCGAAAGATAGTTGTTTTTATTCTCTTCATAATAACGCTGCAATCCTTCCGAATCGGTTCTTGTTATATCCCATACCTTTCGGGAGGAAATTTCGAATAGTAATATTCCGTCATGAAACTCGTTCATCAGGTATCTGAAATCGGGATACTTCTCTTCAAGTATAGAATTCTCATACTCATAAATCTGGTTAGAAGACAATTTTTCAATAGCCATGTCTATGAATTTCTTCGGATCATCAGAAGTTGACCTTAAACCGGCGTTCCGAACATTAGCCGCAAAATCCCTTGCTTTCATTGACTGGTCAGCAAAGGTGTATATATCTGTTATCGGGACCTTTTTCAGATTGTACGACGATTTCCCTTTTATGATAAGTGAATCGGTGTTTTTAACGAACCATTTATATACCTCCTGATTCAACCTGAAATTGTACTCTTCCTTAAGTTTTTTTACAAGCGATTGCATCTGACGTGCCTCAAGATCTTGAGCTCTGATTTTACTTTCAATCAATGGGCGGGCTTCTTCAAAAGTTGGCGGGGGCTTCTTTTCAAGGAGTTTTATTATGTGAAACCCGTAGATTGTTCTTACTGGCCGGGTATATTTACCTGTATCGCTTATCGAGAAGGCTGCATCTGCAAAATCAGGGATCATTTCTCCAGCGCCAAACCATTTCAGCTCACCGTTGCCTGAGGCAGTCTCCTTGTGATCTGAATAAAGTGCAGCCAGCCTGCCAAAAGAATGACCCTCGGAAAGCATGTTATAGACAGAATCGATTCGGGATTTTGCCACTGCAACTGTGTTATCATCTGCATTGGCTGCTACAGCTTTCATTATATGGGCAACCCTTATTTTACCTTTTGAAGGACGCTTGTCGATAACCCTAATCAGATGGTATCCGAAAGAAGTTCTTACTGGCATGGAGATTTCTCCTGGTACAAGCGACCAGGCAGCATCTTCAAATGGTTTGACCATCTGAAAAAGAGTGAACCAGCCAAGATTTCCACCGTTTATTTCTGCAGACCTGTCATCGGAAAATTCCTTTGCAACCTTCTCAAATGATTCACCGTCAAGTATCTTATTCCTTATTGCTATAGCCTTGTTCCAGGCACTCATGGTGTCTTTGGGCATGGCTTCGGGAGAACATCTTACAAGAATATGGGAAGCCTTTGTTTCAATGAGCGATTTCTGATATATTTCACTGATAAATTCTTCTTTCAACCCAGGGTTAGTAAGATAACTGACTGCCAGCTGATTTCTGTAGCCATTTAGTTCCGACAGGAATGCCTTGGTAGTATCAAAACCTGATTCGATAGCATCTGCAACCTTTAGCTTAAATACAATGAATTGCTCAAGGTAGTCATTTAAGTCTCCTTTTTCCGACTGGTCCGGAATTTTCCTGTACATCCTGATAAACTCGCCTGCAGTCACTTTCCTGCCATTAACAGTCATCAGTATGTGTTTATCAATTTCCTGCGGTATAACTGTCCCAAAGGAATGAAACAGTACAAATGCTGCAACAAAGATGGATCTGGCTTTCATCTGAAATTGCTGCGATCCTTTATTCAAATGATTTTCTGCTGTAATTTGGGGATTCCCTTGTTATTGTTACATCGTGAGGATGGCTCTCTATGATTCCGGAATGGGTAATCCTTACAAACCTGGCTTCTTTTTTGAGCACATCAATGTTTTTTGCTCCGAGATAACCCATTCCTGCACGCAACCCCCCGGTCATCTGAAAGATTACTTCCGAAAGTGTGCCTTTGTATGGCACTCTTGCTGCAATGCCTTCCGGGACAAGCTTTTTTATGTCATCTTCCACATCCTGGAAATAACGGTCCTTTGATCCCTGCTGCATTGCCTCTATGGACCCCATTCCTCTGTATGCTTTAAATTTTCTGCCGTTATAAATAATTGTTTCACCCGGGGATTCCTCTACACCAGCAAACAGTGCCCCTGCCATTATTGAATCAGCTCCTGATGCCAGCGCCTTGATAATGTCGCCGGAATATCTAATGCCACCATCAGCTACAATAGGAACACCTGATCCTTCAACTGCCCTGGCCACATTATATATTGCTGAAAGCTGCGGTATTCCTACTCCTGCTATTACCCTTGTAGTGCATATTGATCCGGGACCTATTCCAACTTTAAGGCCATCTGCTCCCTCATCAACAAGTTTTTTTGCCGCATCGGCAGTGCCTATGTTTCCGGCGAGGATGTCAGTACCTGGGAATGCTTTCTTCAACTCTCTAAGTATCTTAATAACTCCCTTGGAGTGAGCGTGAGCAGTGTCAATGGCAATGGCATCAACATTCGCAGCAATTAGAGCTTCGGCACGTTTCAAGGTATCGGATGCTATACCTACCGCAGCCGCTACCCTCAGCCTTCCCTTTTCATCCTTACATGAGTTCGGGCGATCCTTGGTTTTTGTTATATCCTTGTAGGTTATCAGACCTATCAGCTTTCCTGATTCATCGATCATAGGCAGCTTTTCAATCTTGTGTTTCTGCAGTATTCTTGCTGCAGCCTCAAGATCGGTCTCATGATTCGTCGTGATCAGCTTTGTAGTCATCACTTCAGTGATCTTTTTGGAATGGTTGTTCTCGAACCTTAGATCCCTGTTTGTAACGATCCCCTTAAGAATCCCATTGTTATCAACAACAGGTATGCCTCCAATGCCGTATTCACTCATTAGATTAATCGCTTCAGCTACTGTGGCGTGCAAGCTGATTGTGATTGGATCAAGTATCATCACATTTTCAGCCCTCTTGACCCTTTTTACCTGTGCCGCCTGCTTTTCTATCGACATGTTTTTGTGAATAACACCTATACCTCCTTCTCTTGCAATTGCAATGGCAAGTTCATCCTCAGTAACAGTATCCATGGCCGCAGATACAATTGGTGTATTGATCCTGATGTTACGTGTGAACATCGAACCCAAATCAACCTCCCGTGGCAATACCTCTGAATATGAAGGGACAAGAAGTACATCGTCAAATGTCAGACCTTCATATAATATCTTATCATTGATAAATGACATCGTTTGATCTGTTAATTTTTTAATGCCGCAAATTAGTAAAAAAACACGACTCCGTAACTTGTTCTTTATTTTTAACCTTCATAAAAAATTGAAATACAGTTATTATTTTTGTATTAAACTCTGCATGTCCTTAAACGTTTACCTGAATTTGCATTCAATCTGTCATGAATCTTGAGCAGCACCGGCAAATACTGATCAAATACTGGGGATTCACCTCTTTCAGGCCACTTCAGGAGGAAATAATTCAATCAGTAACAGGGGGCAGAGATACTCTTGGCCTTATGCCGACTGGGGGAGGCAAATCAATAACATTTCAGGTGCCTGCACTTGCAATGGAAGGTACATGCCTTGTGATAACACCGCTGGTAGCTCTTATGAAAGAACAGGTCAGCCGACTTAACAGTATGGAAATAAAATCAATGGCCATACACTCAGGTATGTCGCGTGAAGAGATAGACATCTCTCTCGATAATTGCATATATGGAGATTATAAATTCCTTTATGTCTCACCTGAAAGAATAGCTACCCAGTCTTTTCAGGCAAAAGTCACAAGGCTGAACCTTTCGCTTATTACAGTCGATGAAGCACATTGCATTTCCCAGTGGGGATATGACTTCAGGCCGTCATACCTCAAAATAGCCTTATTGAGAGATTTCATTTCCGACAAAGTTCCTTTTCTTGCACTCACAGCCTCAGCTACAACACGTGTAATTGATGACATAATGGATAAACTGGAATTCAGGGAGAGGAATGTTCTGAAGACCAGTTTTGCAAGAAAAAATATTTCTTACATGGTAAGAAATGTCGAAGATAAGGGTGCGTATCTCATTAAAACCCTTAAAAAGGCGACAGGTAGTGGAATAATTTATGTAAGAAGCAGAAAAAAGAGCAGGGAGGTTGCTGAGCTGCTTGTCGAGAATCGAATAAATGCCGATTTCTACCATGCCGGATTACCTGCAGAAATCCGTGAAAAAAAACAGAATAAATGGTCATCAGGTGAAACCCGTGTTATCGTTGCAACAAATGCCTTCGGAATGGGTATTGACAAGCCCGATGTAAGATTTGTAATACATTGGGATATTCCCGATTCAATCGAGAGCTATTTCCAGGAGAGCGGTAGGGCAGGCCGCGACAACAAACAATCATTTGCCGTATTACTCTATTCACCTTCAGATAAGAACAGGCTTAATGACTCCCTGCGACAGAAATTTCCTCCCGTTGAAAAGATAAAAGATACGTATGAAGCTTTGTGCAATTACCTGCAACTTCCTATCGGATCGGGAAAAAATAATGTATTTGATTTTAATATGAGTGAATTCATTTCACATTACAGGATGCCGGCAGCAGAAACTTATAATAGTCTTTTATTCCTGCAAAGAGAGGGTTATGTGGAATTCACCGAGGAAATAAACAATCCTTCACGGGTTCATTTTGTGGTTGGAAGGGATGACCTGTACAAATTTCAGGTGGCAAATGAAAGTTTTGACGGATTTATCAAGCTTCTGCTCAGATCATATACAGGAATGTTTTCTGAATTTGTGGCAATCAGTGAAGAGGCACTTGCAAAGAAAACAGGCTTGAGCAGGGATACAGTTTACCAATATCTTGTTAAACTTTCAGCACTGAACATTATAAGATACATCCCCGGGAAAAAAACTGCAATGGTGATCTTTACGGAGGAACGGCTTGAAAGGAAGGCATTGATGATCTCTCCTGAGAATTATCTTTATGTGAAAGAAAGATATATCCAACGGCTAAACAAAATGATTGACTATGCCGAATCACAGAACAGATGCAGGGCAGTTATCCTGTTGGATTATTTTGGGGAAAATTCTGACCGCTGCGGGATTTGTGACGTATGTCGTGAAAGGAATGAACTGGAACTCAGCAGGTATGAGTTTGACCTGATAAAAGAAGAAATAAAGAGCATCCTTTCTAAAGAAAACCCCGATGCCGATGAACTTGTAAAAATGATCGACCACCCTGAGGAAAAAGTCGTGAAAGTCCTTCGCTGGCTCCTTGATCATAATAAGATTTCCAGCGACAGAGATCACAGGCTATCGTGGACCAGATGATCCAGATTATTTGTTGTTTCAGGTAAAAAAATTGCCCTGTGGGGGTAATTTTTTGCCCCCGCAGGGCAAAAATTCTATGGGAGCCTGTATGCCTGACGCGCAAGAAGTTTCCATTTTCCAGCCTGTTTCTGCCATATCAGAACATTCCCTATCCTGAGGTTACCGGGAGTCCCGTTGCTGGTGAATTCAGATGAATAGATATGACGTACAACCGCAATATCACCCGAAATGGTAATTGTCTGGTCAGTCATGTCAATAGTCAGGTAATCATTTGGTTGCAGGCTGACAATTTCTTCAATGCATTCTGCCTTATTCTGTACCTTTCCACTCGAATGACCGTAAACCAGCTTATCTGCAAAAATATCTTCAAGAATGTTCTTGTCGGCATTTATTATGCCCTTTTTAAACTGTTCCAAAGCTGTCAGCACTTCCTTTTCCTGAGCCGCAGGATCAGTCTTGCTACATGAATTATCTGATGTGCATGAAAATAAGACTATCAGAAGAATGTATATTGAAAGAAAAATTTTTTTCATAATCCGGGATTTTGTTATTTTCTTTTTACCAGGTTTCTACCATGTTCTTTTCTTCATAAATTCATCTACCTGGCTTTTTGTCAGCTGAGGCAGTTCGGGGTGCTGTCCAAGCCATTTCATGAAATCTTCAATGATCTCATTGGTCCACTGACTATCTATCTGTCCTGCATTGTAACGACCCTGTTTCAGCCTTTCATGGCTGAACTTGTCGCGTATTGATATAAATTCCGCTGTCAGGACCACTTTCTCTGCCATATGCGCGGGGATAAAAAGCACACCCCCGCTCTGCGACATTACAAGATCCCCTGGAAGCACAACAGCTGCTCCTATTCGGATAGGTGTATTCAATCCGATAAGAATAACATTTTTTAAGAATGAGGGATGAAAATCCCTTACATAGGCATTGAACCCGTTAATTGCTGCCAGCCCCTGCATATCCCTTGCTGCTCCGTCGAAGACTACCCCTGTTCCGGTTCGGGTGAATATTGCATTGCCCAGATTGTCTCCTATGAGGGTGCCTTCATTTATTTTTCCGAAACAATCAGCCACATATACATCCCCCTTCTGAAGCACTGAAATTGGCCATGAATTGCTTGCTCCATTAAATCCCGACTTGTGTCCCCTTTCGGTAATATTCTTTTCAAGATCAGGCCTGCTGGGAATGAACTTTGCAGTTACAGCCCGCCCTACAACCTGAACATCCCCATTTGATGTTTTCCAGTTACCTTCATACTGGTTTACATAACCCTCGTTGCTGAGAACCTGCCAAGCCTCTTCAATACCAATCTTTTTGACCCTGTTTATAAGATCATCTGAAATCTTAGGGCGGCCGTCGGGAAAACGCTCACCTTTCCATTCAGATGTCAGAAATATCAGCTCTTCCTTCGAAATTGTCTGGCAAAGAGCTGACTGGATGTAAATTGCAACCAGTACGAAA
Source organism: uncultured Rikenellaceae bacterium (assembly GCA_964613785.1). Taxonomy (GTDB): domain Bacteria; phylum Bacteroidota; class Bacteroidia; order Bacteroidales; family VadinHA17; genus LD21. The sequence goes on along the minus strand of CAZTJT010000004.1, from coordinate 60,136 downwards.
AAAAGCAAAAGTTTTGTTTTCATGATTTGAATATTTTATGATTTTAAACTGATTTCATTTGTGCCGGGCTAAAATAAGGAAAGAAGGGCTACTATACAAGATTTTGTACTTTTTCAGAGTTCTTTTTTTCAGGAAATTTCCGAGGATGTTTTGTATTTATTTTATTTCAGGCTCTAATTCAATGATAAAAAGATCCCTGGGTTTTACATCGTATTCGATATCAATCTCATTGCCCGAATATAACTTAAGTAATCTTTTCCCTTTCCGGTCAATTATATTGACTTTTCCTTGTGCAGAAAGACCGTACTTTCCGGTATTTATTATGAAGGAGATATTCAATGGTTTAGAGTTTATTCCTGCTACAGCTATCCCGACACTTTTGTCGGCTGCCTGCCAGGTACCTGTATATATAAGCGGGAACCTGCCGCGGAACCTTGTTACACTCTTTCCTTCCTTTCCGGCATAAATGGAAAGGCGTGAAATATCGAGCTCTTCATCAGGTATGCTTATTTCCGGACTTCTCATGAATCTCCCGTGCAGAAGGTATTTTAGTCCGAGGGCCCTTACCCTTGCAAGGTTCAGCAAATAATCGATCTCCTCCTTTCTGTCTTTTGCCAGAAATTTCTGATAGTTTGAAATAGTGGGTTGCAATCCCCATACAAACGACCTAGCCTGTTCCATGAGAAATTGCCTGTTGAAATCATCGTCGAGCATTTCAAAGGGATTTACCGGTGCAAATTCCGGGGGCCACAGTTCATCGTACGGAGGCACAAGTAAAGATGAGTAATTGCCGTATGTTATGGCATACTGATGATATACAGCCTGGAAAAATGGTATCACTTCCCAGTTGTCAATACCGGCATACCTCTCCCTGCTTACAGCCAGTGTTAGGAAAAGATCGAGGTATGGCAGCCATGCTTCCCCGGCTCCTTCACCCGCAAGAATAGGGTGTCTGTCACTGTTTACCTTATGCCGGATCATTTCTGACAAAATACTGAAATTCTCAAACCAGTATTTTCCCGGACCCGGCGGATGACCATGATCCTTGTCAAAGCATGAGAGAGCAAGGCAGGCCTGGTCCATATAGACTCCATTTACCCTGTAGGTGTTAACTGCACTGTCGCACAATGAGGCATATTTTTGTTTCCAGAAGCCTGTGGCCAGACACATGGAAGCTGTCGGCTTGTTTGAAAAGATATTGTAAATATGTGTATTTATTTCCCCGCTTTGGTCCTTTACAGCATAAACAGAGGCATTTTCTTTTTTCCAGCTTTCTGTAGTGGTACCCCACAGGCGCTGGTTCATATATACGATTGACCTGATGCCCTGAAGTTCTGCGTCGGTAACAGCCCGGATGAATGATTCCCTGCCTTCCCTCGGCGGAACATATTCCGGGAAACCGTCGTCGTAGGAGCATCCATGCCACCAGTGCCAGAAAACACTTACAGGCAGTCCCAACCTCCTCTGAAGATCTTCTGCAGGTGTTAGGACATTCTCCGATTTACCTCTGTTCCATACCCATAGGGCTGTGCTTTCAAGCCATTCAGGTATGAGTCCTTTTACAAACCTGCTTTCCCTCGTCCACCGCTGTTCTTCTGCCCACTCCCTGTACATTTCAGCTGCCGTGATCCAGTCGCCTCTGAAAGATCCGATTACGGCAGAATATTCAGGTTCATATGAACCTGAAGCCTGACCGGAACCAGGAAGGTTATGCATTCCATAGATTAGGGATCCGGAAGAATCAACCGATACTGAAAAATTCTTGTTGTATACAAGTGTGTCGTTACAGGCTGCAAAAAAACCATATACCGACGGATCATAAATGGCAATGCATTGCATCGACAATCCGGGATACGCCCACTCATTTTTCCTTACATTACCTTTAATCGACAATAAGAAGCTCCTGGGGTCTCTCATTACCTGTCCCATCCATTGGGGGACAGCCAGAAATTCGTTATCTGCCTTTCGGATGCCCGAAATACGGGGATAAATAACCTGGCTTATCCGATTATTTCCGGGATTTCTTACGGAAATCTTCCAGGAGGAAAGCGGCTTTCCCGAATCAAGGGTAACTGTTGCAACCACCTCCAGCTTATCATCGGGCTTAACAAATTTTCTCCACTTCATCTCAATTACATTGGGCCCGGGCTTTGTGTATATAAATCTCGACGCTGAATTAATATCAACCACCGGCTTTTTCTGTCTTGTAAATTCAATTTCCCATGGCGAAGATTTCAGAGCATTTCCCTCAAGCATATTATAGCTGCTGTTATGATCGATCATATCCGTAAAAGCTCCTGTCCGGACATCGAATCCAAGGCTTATTCTTCCATTATCAATGAATATCTTATCACTTGTCCTTTCTGTACTGCAGCCTGACAGCACTATAAAGATGAAACAAAGGGAAATAAAAATCTTACTTTTTATGGTTAATATCATATTAGTTTTCTTTGGATTAACTTTTAAGTTTTCTTTATTCAGGTTTGTAGCGTTTCTTCGCAATATCATTTTATAGGGCTTATAAACCATCCGACGAGATTTGTGCTCATATCTTCATACCACGCCTGAATTTCGTCTGCTGCAAATACAAAAAGTCTGTCCCCCGGTTGCAATAAAGTTTTCTGCATCATATGGACTCCCCACCCTTCATGAAGCAGGTGCTTACTGAAATTAAGGTTACCAAGGTTCAGATAAAGGTATAAACATGGATTTGGATTACGGAGAAACATCCAGCCGCCGGCAGCCATTTCTCCCACAACAACGTCTGTCAGCCCGTCTGAGTTGGCATCAACGGCCACAAGACTGTGAGGGCAATATAAAGTGCTGTCGAGGAGGATCTCTTTCCATTCAGCCATTGTATCATTTGTCGACTGATAAAAAACTCCAAGCCGCGAATCAGGGATCTCAGCCTCAGCTGCAATGATTTCAGGTTTGCCGTCATTATTCAGATCACCAACAGCCAGCTGATTCATACCTCCGAAGCGTTCATTCCTGACCCATGCCGGAACGCCGGGGTACTGGGGTATGCTCCTCTGATCCCAGTTGCTGTACCGATGTACCTTCCATTGCCCGGTAAACGGATCATCGGGGCATTCTGCCCACAGGTTGCCACATATAAGATCAGGTTTTCCGTCTCCTGAAATGTCTCCTGATGTAAGCCCCGACTGAACATTACTTGTAAATTTCGAAAGGTCATAAATAAAATGTTCCTTCCATGGTGCAGCAGGATCATCGTTTATCTGAAACCAGTACAACCTTTTACGGCTAACTACCACAGCTATTCCCTTAACTTTTGTACCTGAAATACTTAATTCGAAGGGGATGATATCATGAAAGCCTTTTTCCGCATCTCCCTCCATGCTTTTAACATTTGCAATAAGGTGCTCCTTCCAGTGCTTTTGACCAGCCACCTCTTCAAACCAGATCAGGTCAGTGCCATTATTCTCAACTGTCCGGCCTACGATCATTTCGTCGATCCGGTCATTGTTCACATCAAATGAGCAGGCTCCGTTGCAGTATCTTCCCGTTTTTTGGGGAACGACTTCTGATCCTGATGCTGACTGGTTTATGGAGAATTCGAGGATCCTGTTGCCCGATATGGCAATAACCGGCCCTTTTAATCCATTTCGGTATACGGCATTCCCAAAATGCTCCTTTCCAAGCTGGTTAATCAAAACCGGCTCAACCCTGACAGGAAGTTCAGTGGTTTTCCTTCTGGTTGCAGGATTATTGCATGTTGCTGATATTAAACACAGCAATACGAATAATATCAGTCTGTTGTTTGTATTCATGATCATCTGTTTTTAAATTCATTTCAATGGTAATGCCGATAATAACAGCCCCGTAAATAAGTAGCAGGTTTTCTTTATCAGAGGCATTTCTGCGAACTAAATCTCAGATCCTGCTTGCTTTGTTCTTGTTGGTGATCATTCTCTCTATTGAAAGCAGATTCATCATTTGATACCTGACCTGGTGAAAATTATCCTTACGATATATACTGATTCCAGGCCTTTGCTTGTCATTTCCGAATCGGTCTGCCGCCTGTCTCCATATCCCGTTTCCTGTATTTGCCATTGTCCTGAGACAGTATTCCCTTCCCCTCTCGTACCATTCCTTCGCCCAGGTCTCACCGGTATGTTCCAGAACCATCATTGTTGCCACCAGCAATTCAGTATGCGCCCACATTACCTTGAGATCAAAGTCAGGACCCTGGCATTTTCCATCAGTACTGAAAACAAAATAATCTTCTGTGCCCATTCCTTCAAAGACATAATCCCAGGTCATCTCAATCAGCCTGCGTATCCTTGTTTTTACTGTATTAAACAGGTTTGTGTCATTTCTGCGCAATGCCTCATTAAGAACCATCCAGAGAGTCTCGAGATAATGACCGGAGTACATTACTGACTCATAGCCCGGTATCCTGGAATAATCGTGAAGAAGATTCTCGTTATTTATACCATATTCAGGATTCCAGAAGTCATTTATAATATGATTGATATGTTCATTCTGAAGTTCTTCAAGTTTTTTATCCCTGTAAAAATCAAACAGGCTGGTAAGATTCCATACGAACATAAAAGAGTGCCCTATCGTCCTCAAACCCTTCTGATCAATACCCGGAACTGTAATACCTCCATAATCAGGGCTTTCGTAGGCTCTGACCGACGACCGGATGGAATCGAGGGCGATATCAAGGTCATTCCTGCTACCAGTAGCTTTATAGATTTCGATCAGGCCTGCCGAGGAAAAGAGTGATCCGTATATGTCACTGCTGCTACCCTGCGATACCGTGCTGTTAACTGGATTGCCCTGCCTGTCAACCGATTCACGCCATAATCCTTTGCCCAGATACATGTTTTTTACCATGAAGTTCCTGGATTTTTCTGCTATTTCCAGGTATTTCCTTTCCTTACCGAAATTATTGTAAAGGAATGAGTAAACCCATATCCCACGCCCCTGATACCATATATACTTTTCATCGTTTACCACTTTACCATCATCATCAAGCTCGCACATGAAACCGCCGAGATCCCCGTCATAACCTCCCTTTTCCCAGAAAGGAAGATACTGGTTAAAGATTCTGTCACGGTAATCATCCCTCAGTTCTTCAAGCGTCATTCCTGCAATTTTCTCCGGTATAACACCGGTTTTCCCGGATATGGATTCTGAGAGGCATTCTTTAAGGAGAATCCTTTGATTTGTATCCTGATTCCCGGGTCCAATATTATAAGGAACTATAACGGAACCTGCTGCTGTCCCTGACAGGATATCTGCTCCAGCAATAGCTGCAGTACCGGTGATAATATTTTTTATGAAAGTTTTCCGGGAAGTTTTCATTTATGAGGTGTTTTTATCCTTAATATGTGTTGGGTTATTAAGTCAAGTCCGAATGGTTCCTTGCAGTTCCGTCAGATTGAATTTGTCAGCTTTTAGTCACCCTGGGTGTGCTCACCTGGTCGACAAGATAGATTATGGACCTGAAAGAAATTCCGGAGTGAAGACTCAGGCCTATCTCACAGGTGCGACTTGTGGAATATCCTTTTCTGACTTCTGAAGGTATTTGCGAGCGAAGATTACGCAATCCGTGCCTGTTCAGTTCAGGATATGTAAATCCCCTGTCCCCTGCAAATCCGCAGCAGTTCGTATCAGGTGTTATAACCTCAGATGCACATTTTCGTGCAAGGTCTGTCAGCATTCCGTCAAGTCCCATTTTTTTCATGCTGCAAACAGGAAAAACCGTTACTGTTTCCTTTAACGGAGTGATTATAAGATGGGGAAGGAGGTATTTTGTTATAAACTCCACTGGTTCATACAATTTCATTCCTGATTTGAAATTATCCTTCATTGTGAACAGACATGGGCTCATATCACAAAGAACCGGATATTCTCCGTTATTGCTTGCCTTCAGAATGGCTGATTCAAGTTCTTCAGATTTCATTTCGCCTGCCTTCCGGTATCCCTTGCTTAAAAAAGCCATTCCGCAGCACAGGTTGTCGAGATTTTCGGGATAGATTATTTCATATCCTCCCTTTAAAAGGAGTTCTTTCATCTTTTGTGTAAGCTGCACTTCATCCCTGTGGTCTCTCGATGTGCCCATCGACCGGTTTATACATGAGGGGAAATAGACCACCTTTCTTATCCCATCTCCCGGTCCGGTCTCATCCTTTCTTATTTTTTTTGCCCCGTTTGGCATATAGGGATTCCAGTAAGGAATACGGTTGCCCGACAGCTTTCTCATTCCGCCCGACACAACTTTCATAACGGAAGACCCTAAAACAGATTGAAAAAAGCTTATCATCCTTAGCCCTGTCCGTGCTGAAGCAGTAACAAAATCCATGTTTCGTGCCAGCCATCCCGCCGCTTTCTGCCTGTCTCCGATCTTTTCCAGCCGGAGCTCCTTTATGAGTTTACCGGTGTCGATTTTGACAGGGCACGTTGTGGCGCATAATCCGTCGGTTGCGCAGGTATAATCTGCGGCGTAGGCATAAGCTCTTATCAGGGATGATGCAATATGTGGCTCATGTCCACTCTTTGAAAGTTTTGATATCTCCCTGAAGACGCTTATTCTCTGTCTGGGTGTAAGTGTTAGGTCGGCAGAAACGCATGATGGTTCGCAGAATCCGCATTCAATGCATTTGTCTATTATTTCATGTGAAGGAGGGAGCGGTTTCAGGTTTCTCAGATGGATCTCGGGATCAGAATTCAATACCACTCCAGGATTAAGTATATGTTTCGGATCAAATATCTGCTTTATCCTGTGCATCACCATGTATGCTTCCTTCCCCCATTCCTTTTCGACGAAAGGAGCTACATTGCGCCCTGTCCCGTGCTCGGCCTTAAGCGATCCATCATATTTGTCAATGACCAGCTCCGCCACCTCCTCCATCAATATCCTATACCTTTCAGTCTCTTCCTTCCTGCTGAAATCCTGACTGAAGATAAAATGCAGGTTGCCTTCAAGGGCATGACCGTAAATCACGGCATCATTGTATCCAGATTTACCGAGGAGCTCATGAAGATCTGTCGTGGCATCAGCAAGCCTTTCAACAGGAAAGGCGACGTCCTCAATGATCACTGTGGTGCCTGGCCTGCGCATTGCTCCGACAGAAGGGAACAATCCTTTTCTGATGTTCCAGTAAACGGCATATTCGGCGGGATTGTCCGTAAACCTGACCGGCAATTCAACCGGAATGTCCTTGATCATTTTCAATATGTGTCTAATCTGCCTGCCGAGCTCATCCCTGCTGTCTGAAGAGGTCTCGACAAGCAAGGCGCTGGCACCGGCCGATAAGGTTTTTAAGAATTCCGGCATACCTTCCTTGTCCGCAACCGCAGAAAGTCCGGCCCTGTCAATAAGTTCAACCGCTGTTACAGGTCCTTGTTTCAGAAGGACGACGGCAGTGCATGCCTTTCTGATGTCGGGGAATATCATCAGGGAACTGGCACGGAAAGGATTTTCCGCAACAGTTTTCATTGTTATGCCCGAAATGAATGCGAGGGTGCCTTCCGAACCTATAATGAGATGCTTGATTATCTGAACCGGATCAGAAAAATCGGTCAGTGCATTAAGGCTGTAACCGGTAGTGTTCTTTAAAATGTATTTATGCCTTATCTTTTCTGCAAGATGTTTATTATCCTTAACCGAGTTTGAAAGGTCAATAATATCTTTTATCAGGTTATCATGTGATCTTATGAAATTCTCCCTGCTTTTTTCATCGCCGGTATCAAGCACACTACCGTCAGCAAATACCAACCTCAGGCTCTCAATGGTATTATATGCATTTGCACCCGTCCCGCTGCTCATCCCGCTTGCATTGTTTGCAATGATGCCGCCGATTGTTGCTGAATTGACAGAGGCGGGATCGGGGCCTATCTTTTTTCCGTAGGGCGCAAGGAGCGAGTTGACAACGGCTCCCGTAAGCCCGGGTTGTAACCTTATTTGAGAACCATCTTCATTGATTGAATAATCTTTCCAGTGTCCGGCAGTTACCAGGAGCACCGAATCTGAAATAGACTGCCCTGAAAGACTTGTTCCCGCTGCCCTGAATGTGACAGGAATACCCATGTCTGAACATTCCCTTAGGACAAACGATACCTCATTCTCATTCAGGGCTTTGATCACAATTTTTGGGATAAGGCGGTAGAAGCTCGCATCGGTCCCGTAGGCCAGTGTATAAAGAGGATCATGGTAAATCCTTGCTTTATCTATCTGCCTGACCAGTCTGTCGTAAAGATCCGAATATTTTCCGGTCAGCATAAAGAATTATATGACTAAAAGGGTGCCTGAGATTTCTATAGCATCTCCCGAACAGGAGCCAGTTCCTTCACGTGAAGGTTTCTCCAGCGCACTTTTATTCCGCCTCCGTCATGTATCTGAAGCAGTATCCTGCCCTGGCCCTGACCGATCTTTTCGTCAACCAGTTCAACCATCTGTACATCATTAAGGTATGTAGTGACCTTGTCTCCCTGCATCACAATCCTTAACTTGTTCCATTCTCCTTTCTTAAGGACCTTTTCGAGCTCATCAGGAATTTGTATTATCCATCCCCTGCCGTACGATTCGTAAATGCCACCTGTGTCGTGCCCGGGAGGAGCTACTTCTACCTGCCAGCCAGATATCTCAACATCTTTTTTAATGTACGACCGTATAAATACTCCGCTGTTTCCGTCAGATATCTGTTTAAATTCAAGCGTCAGGTCAAAATTGTCATAATATTTCCTTGTTCCGAAGTAACCGTATTTCTTGTCGGGGCCGCTTTCGCAAACGAGTTCGCCATTATCAACATACCAGAGTTCGGTACCATATACATCCCAGCCAGTGAGGTCCTTGCCATTGAACAGGTCCTCTTCCTTTGGCTTCATTGGCAATTCTTTGATCTTTATATTTTTATACCATGAACGGCTTCCATGGTCCTGCAATGCGAAGACACCTTTTCTGGCTAGGCCGTATTCAGGGGCACCTTCCCATTTACCGCTTCCCTTCCTGGCAAACCAGTCATCGGTCCATGCTTCAAATTCAACCACTTTCTCTTCATTGAGCCAGTATTCAACATGTCCGTTGTCAAAAACAATTTTTGCAGTGTTCCATTCACCGGCTTTTTTTACCTGCTTCTTTGTATTATCAGGCACGTACATTGCATAATCTGCCGCTGCTTTCTGCCATTCTTCAAGTTTATCGGGAAATCCGATATCATCGACTACCTGATATTCTGGGCCGCTTACATAGGGGACTTTATATTCCGGACGTTCAAGGACATGATACAACACACCGCTGTTGCCTCCTTCTGATATTTTCCAGTCGAATGACAGAATAAAATTATCGTATTGCTTGTCAGTTACTATATAGCCTGTACTGTCACTGCCCTTTCCGAGTGCAGTAAGGGTACCTCGTTCCACTGTCCATGGTGCGGTAATACCCTCACCTTTGAAATCGCGCCAGCCATCCAGAGTTTTTCCGTCAAACAGGAGCTTCCATCCTTCCTGCTTTTCCTGTTCGGTAAGAATATTGTCCTTCTGGCCACAACCAATTATCATCAATCCCTGAAGCAGGATTGCAGTCCATAATATTAATTTCTGTTTCATGTGATGGTTATTTAGGTTATTATTAGTGATTTAATTCTTGCTTATTTTGAAACTGAAACTTCATTCACTTTAAAGATACGATAACTGACGGATCAACAGGAAATCTTCCCGATTTGCTTCCGTAAACCGACAATCCTCCCTGATCAGCATCGGCATTTTTCACCTCTAGCCGGACGATCACCATATGTTCCTCAGCAGCTTTTCTGATTGCTTCCGGACCTGCTTTTATCCTTACCATATAACCATAGGAGCCGGCTTCATCGAGCAACCATTTATTGTCCCTTTTTTTGCTGCCCCATTCCCATCCGGGTTTCTGGGTCACCCACGACAATATTCCCCTGTGATCAGCCGGATCATCAGGCAGAACCTCAGTTGCCGTTTCCAGACCGTTGACGGAGATCACCACAGTCGAGGGGAAAAGCTTTTCATCGGTCTGCGGATAGCTGTTCTTTCCATATCCAGGTATGATCCCCTTTGTGGAAACAACAGTCATGCCTATGCTTTCTGCATCTCCCTCATCAAGATATTTCTCCTGCGGATAGCGTGCTGCAAGTTCCGCAATGAAACTAATCGAATCAATATTCTCCGTACTGAGTTCTGCTGGAAGGCTGAACTCATACTCGAAAAATCCTGTTCCCATTCCCCATACCTTTCTTCCCTCCTGCGGAGAAAGATGCTTTATGCTCCATGAAGCGTTACTGAAGGATGAGGGTGAGACGGCTATCATAAGGTTTTCCTGCTTCTTGTTGCCTTTCACCCTGAACGGTACAAAATTCCTTTGCAGGATATTTCCATTCCCGTCTTTCAGGGTTGTGGCAAAACTCATCACTGCCGTAATGTCGGGCAGCTTTACCCGTATCGGCTGAAGCTGAATAAACGAGAATGGCTCCGCTGAAGCCTTAACCTCACCTTTTTCCCATTCAAACCTGCTGCCTGTCTTATCCCATCCGAAAACGGTATACTCAATTTTCAGGTCAGCCGGAATATTTGAATTTACGGCACTGACACCAACCGGGATTAGCACACTCTCTCCTCCACCGTAGGAATCATAGAAATCATCACCCGCAACAACGTACAGGTCGCTCTGGAGGTCTTTCATACTCATACCGGGGGATAATTCATCGAGCCCGAACTCCTTTTGGCTCCGGTCGAATCTGTAAAAGCCGTTCCATTCATTAATTACATCATGGAACTCGGTAAAAAGAAATCCTGCAATCTTTGGCCTCTTCCTGAATTCGTTCATCATGATGTGGTATTCCCATGTCAGATCAATATCGCCTGTGCTGCCGTCGTAACCCCATACGGCACCGCACTCGGAATTCAGCATGGGCTGGCTGCCCTGGACATTGCCGCCGATAAAGTTGAATTTTGACCCCGGATAGGTGTTTTTTACATATTCATCCATGACATCCTTCCACTGCCGGGCAGGATTGTATGAATGCCAGGTATTTAGGTCCGTTTCCACATGGTCGAGGTTACACGGTGAATTATCTTCGACAAGCCTTGTCTTGTCGATTTCCTTTGCCTTCCGGTACCACGATCTCACCCATTCCTGGGTCTCGGAAGTGTACACGGATCTGCCTGAAGCAGGATCTTTTGAGAATAATCCCCATGTTTCATTGAAAAGGACCCAAGAAAAAATTGAAGGGTGATTGTAATCTCTTTTTATTTCATTCTCAGCAATATACTCCCAGTTAGCCTTTGCCTCCGGCGTCGGTTCTCCCCAGTAATTTGGTACATCTTCCATTATCAGCAATCCGAGCTTGTCGGCCCAGTATAGTTTCCTGGGGATCTCGGCCTTAATGTGAATTCTGAGGCCGTTCAATCCCAGGGCTTTTGCCCTCATTATTTCCTCTTTCATAAACTGGTCGGAGGGGAAAGTATAAAAGCCTTCGGGATGATAGCTCTGATCAAGGGTGAGCTTGAGATACAAAGGTTGATTATTCAATGCAACGTAGGTAAAATCCTTCCCGGGTATGGGAACAGCAGAAATTTTCCGCATGCCGAAATAGGTGTTCACTGCATCTTCAGAGTCTGATGAGGTCACAGATGCTGTCACCTCATAAAGATACGGCTCTTCAACCGACCATAGTTTCATACCGGGTATTTTTAATATATACTCAGCCATTTTTTCTGCCTCCGGAAGGGGCGCCTCAAAGCTAAGATCATTCCCGCGTCCGGAAAGCTTGAAAAAAGACCCTGACGGTGCGGGCGCTGAAAGATGCACCCTGATATTCACTTGTGCTTCATCAATATCTGGAGTAAAATAGATACCTGAAATATAAAAATCTTCGCGGGCTTCGAGATATACTGTCTGCCAGATGCCTTTGGCATTACCGTAATACTGCTTTCCTGACGGTCTGTTATCGAGCTCATGATCCTCAACCATTAATACAAGCTTGTTCTTTCCTTTTTTCAATGCATTGGTGATATTGAACTCAAAAGGCACATATCCGCCTTTGTGTTCTCCGGCATACTGTCCGTTTACCCACACCTTGGTATGGAAATCGCTGGCTCCGATCAGGAGGTAAATGTCCTTGCCTCTCCATTTTTCATCATTGTCAATGACAAAATCTCTGTAATACCAGCCTGTATGCAGACCGGGCATTTGAATTCCGCTTTTAGGCGAGGCCCAGGAAAAAGGAACAAGGATCTTCTTGTCAAATAATTCGGTTTTACTGAACCAACTTTCAGATTCACCTTTCCCGGCGGTATCAGCCGCAAAATTCCAGCAGCCATTGAGGTTCATCCATGCTTCCCTTTCAAAATCAGGCCTTGGATGTTCCTCCAGGGGAATTTCCACAACCGGCTGGGAGCATGAGTAGAACAGGAAAACGGCAAACGAAAGGATCAGATATTTCTTCATAAATTTCAGGTTAAGGTACGAGGTATTGGATACCCGTTAATATTTGACCCGTTGAAAGTAGCAGATTCTGATGAATTGTGCAAAAATAAGCAGCTTCAAATAACATGGATAAATATTTTGAATACATCTTTTCTTTTGCTTACTTTAATTCTTCCTGGTCAATCCGGAATATCAGGTTTAATTTCTATTCGTAAGATCAATGAGCGTTCAACTCCCGAAAACAGGGCATTACCGGTACCGTATCCTGGCGCTGGTATTTATGGCAACAACTATCAACTACTTCGATCGCAGTATTGTGGGCGTGATGGCCCCGACTCTCCAGTCGATGTTCGAATGGTCAAATAAGGACTATGCGGCAATAATGGTCTCATTCAAAATAGCCTATGGAATTGGATTGCTTTTCATGGGAGGCATAATTGACAGGATCGGTACAAGGGCAGGATATACTATCTCGATCGCAATATGGAGCCTTTTCGGAATGCTCCATGCGGTTATAAAACCTGCTTTCAGCCTGATGGGATTTATTGTAGCACGGTTCGGTCTCGGTATCGGTGAGTCGGGAAATTTCCCTGCTGCAATAAAAGCTGTTGCCGAATGGTTCCCCAAAAGGGACCGTGCCTTTGCGACTGGTATTTTCGACGCCTCAACCAGCGTTGGTGCAATACTGGCCCCTTTTATTGTGGGCGCAATAGTGACTGTAGAAGGTAAAAACTGGCAGATACCTTTCCTGTTCACAGGTGTTTTGAGCTCATTGTGGGTGTTCCTCTGGCTAAGAACATACAGGAAGCCCGAACTGCATCCGAAAGTTACAAAGGCTGAACTGGAATACATTAACAGCGATTCCGAAGAAGAGTCAATTGAACGTATCCCATGGGCAAAAGTACTGCCAAAGCGCGAAACCTGGGCCTTCGCCCTTACAACGGTTACCGACGGTGTGTGGTGGTTTTATCTGTTTTGGGGAGCTAAATTCCTTTTTGAACAGTTTGGTGTCGACATTAATAATGTCGGATTACCGTTCCTTGTGATTTTCGTTATGGCTGATGCCGGCAGCCTTCTGGGCGGACTTGCATCAGGGGCTCTTATTAAGAATGGATGGTCAATAAACAAAGCCAGAAAGATCACTTTGCTGGTTAACGCAATTATAATCCTTCCCGTAGCTCTGGTATCCGTTGTTGACAGCAAATGGCTTGCGGTCTTCCTTATTGGATTGGGTGCAATGGGGCATCAGTCGTGGTCAATAAACAGCTATACTCTTGTACCCGACGTTTTCCCTAAAAAAGCTACTGCCTCCGTGATCGGAATTGGTAAAATGGTGGGAGTGGCAATTGCAATAATTGCAGACATTTCTTTAGGTGCTGTACTCGATCAGGCTGATAATTCAGGATATTTCTGGGCATTTATCATCGCAGGTTTTTCTTATATTGTCATTCTGGGTTTTGTCCATCTGTTGATGCCCAGAATGATCCCTCTTGATGATGATCTTAAATACATTAGGAAAAACGAGAACTGACTTTAAATGAAAATGAATTAAATCATGAGCAATGGCAAAAAGTAAATTATCCAGACGAAGTTTTATTGGTAAAGCTGCAGCCGGGGTTGCTGGTGCAGCTGTATCTCTTGAAAACGGTCTCTCAGCCTCCTCCTATAAAAGGATAATAGGCTCCAATGACCGAATAAATATCGGATTCTTGGGTTGCGGGGCAAGAAGCTCGGGGCACCAGAACATGGTCAAGATGTCGGAGAAAGATAAAAACCTGGGCGTGGTTGCTGTTTGTGATATTTGGAAGCTCAACCGGGAAAAGGCAGCAGCCAACTGCCAGAGACTTTTCAGTACCAATATAAAGCAGTTTAAGTATTCTGAAGAGATGCTTAAGATGCCGGAACTGGATGCCGTAATGATAGCAACCGGCGATTTCCAGCATGCAAAGTTGCTAGCGGAAGTTGTTCAGGCTGGAAAGGATTGCTATGTCGAAAAGCCTCTTTCTACCGATGTTGAAGATGCAAAGTTGGCAAGAAGTGCAGTGCTCTCATCAAAGCAGGTAGTTCAGATGGGATCACAATGGGTCAGTGATCCGATGCAGATAAAGATCAGGGAGATAGTCAGGTCGGGAAAGCTTGGGCAGATAACCAAAATAGAGCAGGTATGGAACGATAATAATCATAGATGGCACGACCCTGCTGATCCGGATGTGGCGGCGCTGCGTGAGGAGGATACCGACTGGAAAAGATGGCTGCTCGGAAAACCATACGTCCCTTTTGATCCCTGGAAGTATTTTGAATTCAGAATATTCCGTGAATATTCGGGAGGGATAACCTCCCAGTGGATGAGCCATGGAAGCGGACTGGTGCATTTCTACACCGATACTACCATCCCGGACTCAATGGTCGCAAACGGCGGAATTTTTGGATGGCCCGATATCCGTCAAAATCCGGATACCTTCCAGGCCTTAGCTACATATGATGATGCAAAACTGCTCTATTCCTACAGCTCCAGCTATGCAAACAGGTTCGGCGATTACACCTGTATAAGGGGAAAGGAAGGAACGCTTTTTGCCCACGGTGGGGAAGGAAGCGCAAGCTGGTTTTTTATACCCGAACATCAGAACCTCCCTGGCGGTTTTGACTTCTTCGAAGGACTAAGGGAACTGGTCAGAAAAGGTAAAGCTGAAGTCGTCACAATTAAGGAGTATGGTATGAAGCCAGGTCCGGTAAGCCTCAGCGACGACAGCAAATACCATCTCGATAACTGGGTCGATTGCATGAGAGCCAGGAATCCTGATACCAACGGCAATATTCACACAGGCTACTGGAATGCCATTGCATCAATAATGGCCACCTGTGCCTATCGCCAGGGCAAAAAGCTGTACTGGGACCATGAGAAGGAAGAGATAGTAGATCAGCCTGTTTTCAGGTAGAATGCCTCCATAAGAAGAGACGAATGGTGGGGAAGAAAGAGAATAGGGGAGAAGCGAAGAGCGTATAGCGTAGAGTAAAAAGTAAAGCAAAAAGCAAAGCGGGATGAGTAGTAAGCGATGAGTGAGAAGGGAAATATATCCAATTGTGATGCTGATTGTCGGTACCAACCTCGGAGAGGTCGAATGTTTAAACAGTCGGGGGGACCGGGCTTTAAGAAAACACCCGGTGGGTGTTTTTAGCGAAAGGGCCAGCATGCAGGGGAGAATGTGGTGCGCAGACGACGTTAGGAGGCGTAACCCCCGGAAGAGCGATTACCAGAATCCGCGCGCCTGACCGAAAAGCTACTGAAAGAAGGGCAGCTTGTTTCCGGCGCAATCGGAGACGATTAGTGAAGACAAAGAGATTATGATATCATAATGATTTCAAAATGATATTAAAATAAATCAAAATGATATCAGAAAGGCATATTAACATAAACATAGAATCAAAATGAGAAAACCACTGGTTGTTTTATTATTCATTATCGCAGTTGTAACCGGCTGCAGCAGTGGCAGGGGATCGTCCGAAATCAAGCCAAATTATTCGAGACCTCCTTTTATCATCGACTCACACATGCATTATGAGGCGACGGATGAATGGGAAGAATCCTTTCTCAAAATTTACGGTGAGAACAATGCCATGGCATGCCTCCTGATGTCGATGGAGGACCTGGAAAGGGGTATCGCTTTTGCAAAAGCTCATCCCGACCGTGTGATACCCTATGCTGAGATAGATATAAACAGTCCGACTGTTACAGACGACATAGTACGAGTTAAGGCCATGGGATTCAGAGGCTTGGGAGAACTGTTTGCCACGGGAAGATGGGATTACAATGATCCCCGATATGATACGATCTGGGCTCTTGCAGAAAAGCTGGGAATGCCGGTTGCACCTCACACGGGAAATCTGTCGAACGGAATGATGGCCCATTTGCGTCCTTCGTTCCTGGCCGATGTCGCAGCAACGCATCCTGATCTCTTTATACACGCGGCACATTTCGGAAATCCGTGGTATGAGGAAGCGGCAGAGGCAACAAGAAGGAACAGGAATCTTTATTTTGACCTTTCCGGATCTTCACTCATCAAGAAGGAAAATGATCCCCATTTCTGGGCACAATGGCTGTGGTGGACCGATGCGATCGGGAAGCCTCATATGCCTAAAGATGCAGTGCCTGCATGGGAAAAGATCCTATTCGCCACTGATGAAGGTCCGGAAGCCCTTATTGAAAACATCCGCAGGTTCAACAAGGCTTTGGATGCCTGTGGTGTTGATGAAGCAACCAGGGAGAAATGCTATGGTCTTACCATGGCAAGAGTATTTGGGATAAAGATCCCGGTGACCAAATAATTACCTTATAATCTGTACTGGGGAATTTTCATCGGTTTCCCGTTCTTCATAGCCGATTTGTGGGCAACAATTCCCGGAACAGTCATATTCAGGGCTGTCGCTATGTCGACCAGCGGCTTACGGTCCTGGAGGATTGAAAGGATAAACTCATTCATAAGCTGTCCGTGTGATCCGCCGTGTCCACCTGCAGGTACGCCGGGTGGAAGAGGAGGCCTTCTCATCTCAGGCAGGGCAGAATCGAGTCCTTCATATTTCCCGTTGAACGATCCTCTCTGGCCGCGTACCCTTCCTCTTTCTCCTTCATCACCGGGAGTATCCCAGCTTACACCCATCCTTGAAGCGCCACCCTCGCTCGTTTTGAAATTTGCGATCTCTGTTCCGAAAGGATTTCTGTATATGTTGTTTTCAGGCTGAAGGTGTTTTACAACTCCCCTGGTGCCGATGCATGATACTTCAGTGAAAGTTCCTCCTGTAACCCCTACATAATAGGCATTGGAATGAGTGGGATACCATTGCGGGGGAAGTCCTATGCGCCATCCCTTGTAAGAGTCGATCGGTTCCTCCATATAATGAAAGTATTCTCCTTCGGAATATACAAGTTTTCCAAAGCCACCGTTCTCATAGATACTTCGCATCGAAAAAAGGTCTTCCCTGAAGCAGGATGTTTCAAACATCATATATTTCAAACCGCTCGACTTAACTGCATTGAGAAGTCTGTCAGCGTCTTCCAACGAGCCGAAAACCGCAGGAACCGCGCATGCAACATGTTTTCCGTGGCTGAGCACCTCAAGCACATGCTTTGCATGGCTCGGCGCATCGGTTGCAACGAAGACAGCCTCTATGGATTTGTCCTTGACAAGCTCTTCAAGTGATGGATATGTCTTGTTGCAGTTGCATGCCCTGGCCAGGGCTTCGCATCTGTCAGGGAAAAGATCACTTACCGCAACTATTTCCACATTTGGGTGGTTCTGAAAACCAAAATCGGCTCCGAATCTGCATACTCCATAACCTACTATGCCGACGCGTATTTTGCGGTCGCTGAAAGGAACCCACCCTTCTGAGATCCCCGTGTCAGGGGCCCTTTCAAATCCGCTTATGGGTTTGTCGACAGAGGCAGTCTGTATCGTTTTTACCCCGGAAGCACATCCGACTTGTATCAGCCCCAATCCGGCTGCGGCAAATCCTGCCTTACTGATAAATGATCTTCTTGAAATCGCTGACCGGAAATCCTGATTTCTTTTCGTTCCGGTGCCTTCCTGAGAGGTGGAAGGAATCTTTTTTTCTGAAGGTTTCATTATGGTCATTATTAATGGTAATCAATTTTCACGGTATTACTTCAATCATGGCTTCGCACCATTCCTTTAAAATACGTTTTCCTGTCTTTACATCTGCAAGCATGATATGGATTCCCGGCCTGACTCGATCAGATACTGTAACACTAAAAGTCAGTTCACCTGTATGCTGAGGATTAATGTTAACAGTGCCTTTTACAGGTTCAACTTTGAAGCCTTCAGGCATATCCGGTTCCAGTGTAAATTCCCTGACGGTATCGGAATGATTGAAAATTATTACTGTGCATTCTGCAGTTTTTCCGAGTCCTATCTGCTGGCTATAAGGGTGAATCTTCACCCATTGCTCATCAATACCATAATTTATATTGTCCCAGTCGATCAGATCTCTTAATAATTCCGTCCTTTTTCTTAACGAATCTTCCAGCTGATCTAGCTGCCGGTGGGAGAATGTAAAAAGAGGTTCAACATGCTGGTTTGACAGAAGAACATCTTCCGGAAGTTCTTTCAGTATATCAATACATTTGAAATATCCCATCCCGGGGTGCAGAAGATTCCGGTTGAGAAGGCAATAATCATCTATTCCTGAAGGAGTAAAGGAATCGCCTGTAAAGAATATTCTTTCGTCGTTAATCTTTTCAAACAAAACAGCATCGTGATAGATGGTCTGCCCCGGGAAGTAAAAAAAAGTGAGCAAAAATTCCTTCCACTTCATTTTGCTTTTATCTTCCACTATTCTAAGGTCTTTTATTTGTTCGTGAGTAAGGCATGGAAGGTTGAAATCAGAAGGATTTTCAATGATTTCCTTTAAATGGGGTGTAACATAAACAGGGCATCCGTATTTCTCTGTTATTTTGTTTATAAAGTCAGTATGGTCATCATGGTAATGAGTAACAAAAACGCCGTCTATTGACTTTATGGATCCTGATTCCACAAGCTTGCTGATCTCCCTTAATGCACTTTCGGTCCCGCAATCGATAACAAAGATACTGCCATCGTCACTCACAACAAGGTTTGTATTACTTATATGCCTGTACCATGAAGGAGGACTATTTTTGAGAACATCAGCATACGAGATGGATGGGACTGCAACATTTTCACCAATCACATGATCAGACATTTTTTGCATCCTCTCAGCGAAATACCAGCGATAGGCGCTGATTGATAAATAGTTGCTGTAAACTGCACGGATTCTTCCAATCAGTTTGGCAATCGATTCCCGGGGATTTGTTATTATTTCTCCCCTTGCAGGAATTATAATATCCGGATTCTGCCCGTCAATTAGCTGCAGACTTGATATAAGTTGTCCAAGTCTCGTTGCATATCCATGATATCCGGCAATATTGCCAAGGGAATCCTGAAAGCTGTACAGGTCAGGGATCTTTCCGTCAGTGCATATCAGATCTCCTGTGAAAGCGAATTTTTTGCCGTCGAGATCCATTGTATAGGTAACAGATCCTCTTGTATATCCCGGGGTATTAAGCACATGAATTTCGATATCCTGCCATTTCAGTATATCGCCTCCCCGAACTGTTCTGCCTGCTTCTATTGGTTCTACTCCAATTTTTGTTGTCTGGCAATAATAATTGTGAAATCTTGTGCGTGAATAATTATCCCATATCGAATCAACATCGGTGAAATACGGTTTTTCGGAAACTGGGATTACTGCTATTGAACCATTGTTAACAAGATCCCTTCCGGCCCAGACGACATCTCTTCTGTAATGAGTAAAAAGAACCATATCAACTTTCCGGAGCTGTCTATCCGGATCGCCGTAAACAACCAGATTATGTCCGTTCCTTTTTATAATCACTCCGTTAACTGTTCCGTTGCTTACCCTGAGGCTTTCTGTAATTTTTTGCGAATGGGTGCATCGGACCGCGGTAAAAGAGATCAGACCGGTGACCAGTATCAGCAGGGATCTCATTTGGCTTTTTCAATTTTCCAGACTTCACCGTTTTTCACAGGAATGTCATTTGTGTTAATCGTGATCTCGCCTTTTGAGGATGTTAGATTGATCTTCCTGTCGCGTAGGATCTCATTCAGGGTGTATTTACCATCAGATTTTACCTTTAATCTGATGGAGGCTTTTTCGGTGGTTTTGCCGTGATTAAGCACATACATCACCAGCCCGCCGGCATGTTCATGCAACCTGACAACTAGGGGATTACCGGTCTGACCACTCTGTTCCACAACATATGGTCTTTCGATTTTTGCCCAGTTGACAAGCCCTAGAAGGAATTCATTGACATTCTTATTTGCCGAATCCTGGACCACAAGTCTCTGGGTCGACTGGTCCCAGAGGGAACCTCTCGAATTTGCCATGGCAAGAAATGATCCTACGAAGATTGTTTTGCCTTTTCCATAATCGGATGCGACAATACCCGGAGTTTTGTCATCAAAGGTGGCCAGTACTTTTACTGCTTTGTTTCCGGGCAGAGGTTCGAGCGACTCGGCGAAACGTGATCCTGTGATGAAGCTACCAGGCTTCAGGTGCGACATTACCTCATGTGAGTTATCGGTCACAAGCATCGGCACTTTCGGCAGAGTCTGAACTTTGCTTTCACGTACTCCGAAAACTTCGCTCAATCCGAGCCCTGGTATTATGTCTGACGAATATCCTCTTTCATCATTCCATGCAAGCCTTGCTTCGGAAAGCACATGACCTCCGTTTTTTACATATTCTTTAAGGCTCTCTGCGGCTTTTTTATTGAACATGAGTGCGTAGGGGACAATTATGAGCTTGTATTGCGACATGTCACCCGATTCCAGTTCCAGCCTGTGGATGAAATCGACAGGAATATTCTGGTCAGAGAGGAATCGGTAATATCCTATTAATGAATTGATATGACCATCTTCCTGTGTGGTCCGGCGGGTGCCTCCAACCATCTGCGACCATGGATTATAGAGAAGGGCGATTTCAGGTTTAACGGGTTTGGCTTTGCTGAGGATAATCCCGTTATTGTCGATCAGCTTTGCCAGCTTTCCCAGCTCAACCGCCCTCTCGGTCAGAGAACCATCCAGGTTGACTAGTCCGTAACCTCCTGATTCATATCCCGATGACATCGGGTAGTAGGCGTAGGTGAAAATTCCTTTAGCCCCGGTAGCAAGGCTTGACAAAGTCCAGATCCGGTGATCGTCGGGTGTAACCGGATCGCTGATGTTAAGTCCGACTGTACCAAATCCTGCCTGGAATTCTCCCACATAGTAGCCTCCGTTTTTCCTGTTTGCGCTGTACGAGAAATCGGCAGCTGCCATGAATCTCCAGGGAATCCAGTCACCGGGAAGATTGTGCTTGGGATACTGCGACAAACCGTAATAGTCAACCTGTGCCGACATGAGGAAATCATCCTCGGCTCCCGACCCGTAAGGTGAAGAGAACAGGGAAACAGGTGACGCATGGGCAGTCGCAATATGGTCCTTATCATACGTCCTGACTGCATCATATCTTAACTTCAGGTCTTCAGCTATTTTCTGATACATAAAATTCTTCCAATCCATAAAGTCGGAATAAGTAAGGATTGTCCCAAAGCGAGGTGCTTCGACATCCTCCCATCTCTCAAAATTTCTGTACCATGCCTTGTTAAGTTCTGAAAGTGTGTTATACTTTGTTTTAAGCCATTGCCTGAACCGCTCCTGAGTGTTGGGGCAGAAGCAGTATTGTGCATCGGGTATCCATGCAGGCCATCCCCACTGTACAATATGTGGTTCACTCCAAAGGTCCCATCCAAAAAAGCTGGAATATTGAACTGCTATTCTGGCAGCTTCCTTGTAAAAATTAGTGAAAAATTCCCTTACACCCGAATGGTCGATACAATATCCGGGAGCAACCTGAGGTTTGATCTTGTCTCCGTTATGAGCTTCAAACAATCCGTCGGAGAATTCATTTCCCACCCAGTCGGGAGCCGATTCGCCATATACCTGGATGATCACCTTCAGCCCTAACTCCTGAGCCAGTTCGAGTATGATTTTAAGGTTCTCAAAATTGTATTTTCCTTTTGCCGGTTCGCAGTGTGACCACTCGATCCAGGTCTTGACCGAATTGAATCCCAGTGATTTTATCTGCATCATATCCTTTTTCCACTCTTCCCTGGATTCGGGAGTTACTTCGGTAAGCATCGTTGCCCTTTCCTTACCTCCGCTGTACCAGACGGAAAAGGGATAGAACTGTTCCTTATTGAAACCGGGTTTTTCCTGTGCCTGAAGGTAATCCCCATGCAGGAGTAATGGCATGAATATTACAAGGAATAACTTCTTCATTGTTCAAAGATTTGTTAGTCTGAAAAAAAATCTGATCAGGGTTATTTTTACTTCCCTGCATTAAGCAATTTGTTCATTGCTGTCATGAGTACAGTTTCGCAAGAAGGAGCCAGACGGGCAACATCCACCTCGTAACCACCCCTTGTGAAGGCATCTGCCGTTGGTATATAACCGGGGCTGTAGTCGCCATAGGCTGCCATTGCTACAAACAGGTCCGGGCGCATCGCCTTGGCTGCTAGCTGGTATTCAACAAAAAGTTCTCCCGGCATGAACAGTATCTTCGATTTTCCGAGCGACAGGCATCCTATATCAAATTTATCGGAGATTGTAAATCTTTTAAGGAACTCTGAATTGACCCTGGCATCTTTAATGCTGTCGACAGGCAGAGAAACGGTTTCCGTGCTCCATCCTGCCGTTTCGGGTGTAATCTTTTCCTTAATGCTTGATTCATAGGCTTGTTTCATTCCGGCAGCCAACCGTTCGGCGAGGATGACCCGGTTTTCGTGAGAGCCGTCATTATATTTTCCTGCTCCGATGTTACCTCCAGCACCGTTGAAATGAATATGCAGCGCATCAGGAACTGCAAGCTGCCTGTAGAACCGTGCCACACCCGGGAAATCGGGATTTGCAATCCCCAAACGGTAATAGCTTTGTGGGTGTGTTGCATAAAAGCTGAGAACAGCCACAGGCTTGTCGCTGTTCCAGAAGCTTACCACCGATACTTTTGGATCTATTAGGCCTTCCGGCTCAGCCCTGAGCAAGGGATCAGCTGTTGCAGTATACCGGGTTGCGCGTATCTTGCCGTCAGGGCCCTGAATTCTTCTGTTGGAAGCGACTTTTTCAACAGGAGCCGCTCCCAGCCCCACATGCGTTACAGGCTGAGCCTTTTCCATCGACTTCACAACAGCCATTTCCAGCCTGTGCAGAACTGACAGGACAAAATCACTTCGTATGTCTCCCACAGGCGCATCGTGCTGATGCACGGTATGGACTGCAACCCTTTCGGGTGTTGTGCCTGCAGCTGAAGCCAGTGCGCGCCTGAATTCACGGTTTGATTCATTACCTATGCCTATCCAGTCGATGGAAACGAGTACCACGGGATCACCGGCTCCCAGAAGCACTATACCCTTAGCTCTGAGTCCAAGATCCCATTTGCCCACGCATTCATCATACGCCAGAGGGTAACCGACAGGAGGAGTGGCATCGACATCAAAAACGGCAACTTTAAGCATCTTTGTATCCTGTGCAACTGATTTACCGGTTTCTTCTGCACCGGCAGGCAGATTATTTGTCCATATAAATGCCAGGACAAAAAGATAAGCTTTTATGGTGTTTAATATTCTCATATCAAATACTGTTAAGTCTGTCCCTGTTTTCATAGACCTTCACTATGGCATTGAAAATCTTATCGAGGTAGGATTTATTGGGAGCTGTCGGAACATCAAAAGTTATCATTTCCTCATCGCAGATCAGATCACAGACCGGACATTCGAGTTCTTCACGGTATTTCTTCAGCCTTGCTGCTGAATAGAATTTATTGTAAACTTTCAGATCAAGGATATGGTTCCTGATAACGTCCGACTTGTGGAAACCGTATTTTATATAGCTGCTGGCGTTTACACCCTCGGCAACAAGTGCTTTGATGAACTTGTCACGTTGAGCATTGTTGAACTTTTCTTTTTTATACGAGGCCATGAACAGCCACCATGCCGATGTCCCTGTGCCTTCATATAGTTTTTGTACCTCGATTCCGGGAAAATTTCTGAGTTTTGCCCTCATGTACCAGGCATTTTCATTACGGCTGTCATGTCTGGCCTTTAATGTCTCGAGCTGAGGCAGCAGCAGGGCAGCCTCAAATTCGTTCATCCTGTATTTGGCTCCGATAAGTGCATGCTGGCCCGATCGGGTGGTGCCATGATTCATCACCGTGAAACACTTTTCCATGAGTGTTTCATCATCGCCGATTACTGCGCCTCCTTCGCCGCAGGCTATGTTCTTGCTTGCCTGGAAGCTGAAGCACCCAAGGTCGCCTATTGTTCCGAGTTTTTTACCCTGGTATTCCGTCAGGTGAGCCTGGCACGCATCCTCGATGACAATAAGCTTGTGCTTTTCCGCTATTGCCATTATCCTTTCCATATTTGCAGGCTGGCCTCCAATGTGCACGGGGATGATAGCTTTTGTGTTCTCTGTGATCTTTTTTTCGACTTCATCCGGGTCGAGCTGGAACGATTCCCTGTCGAGGTCTGCAAACACTGGCAGAGCACGACAAAAAAGTATGGCTGAAATGGTACCTATATCGGTATATGGAGATGTGATTACTTCATCGCCGGCACCAATCCCAAGTGCTTCAACGCATGTATTAAGTGCCTGTGTGCCGGCACCGGTTGATACACAAAAACGGGAGCCCATGAATTTTGCAAATTCCTTTTCAAAAGTGGGTACGGTACCGTTGGGAGACTGGATTCTACACCATATTCCGCTTTTTGTCGTTTTGACAATTGATTCTATCATTTTGTCGTCAACATAAGGACCCGGAACCATTACCGGCCGAGCGCCGGTTATCACTGGTTCACCTCCCAGGATCGCAAGCTTGTTTGCACTGTTACCTGATTTTATGGTAATATTGTTCGTATTCATCTTAGTAGTCCTTTCTTTTAGATTGAATTAAGCTTATCCCTGTTTTCATAAACCTTCATTATCGCGTTAACAATATCATCCATGTCACTCAGCGACCCCAGCAAAGGCCCCGATGCCCATATCATTGCCATTTCTTCACATACCCTGTCGCAAATGGGAAGGTTAAGCTGATCCCTGAATTTCTTCAGACGCTCAGGCGGAAACATTTTAGTATAGACTGGCTGGTTCATGATAAATTCTGTCCATGGCTCCCTGTGAAGCCCTCTTGCGATATACGGACTCAGCTCTATCCCTTCTGCTGCCATAGCTTTCAGGAACTTGCTCCTGTCGGCATTGTTAAAATATTCCTTTTTGTAAGCCATCATATAAAGATAAAAAGACCCGCTTTTGGTGCCGGGATAAAGTTTCTGAGGCACAAGACCAGGAAATTTCTTAAGTTTCGAGGTCAGATAAGCTGCGTTTCGGTTACGGATCTCGAATCTTTCCATGGCGCCCTCCATCTGGCTGAGAAGAATGGCAGCTTCAAATTCTGTCATCCTGTATTTGGTTCCAATGATCCTGTGGCTTCCGTTCATCATAACCGAAAATACTTTTTCCATCAGGGCTTCATCGTTCCCTATCACTGCACCTCCTTCACCGCATGCAATTGTCTTAGATGATTGAAAACTGAAACATCCTACTTCCCCGACTGTTCCAAGCTTTTTGCCCTGATATTCTCCCAGATGCCCCTGGCATGAATCCTCGATCACCCGAAGCTTGTACTTTTTTGCAATCGCATTTATTCTGGCCATATTGCATGGCTGGCCTCCCATATCGACAGGCATAATTGCTTTGGTAGCGGGTGTTATCTTCTTCTCAACATCAGCCGGATCTATATGGAATGTTTCAGGATCCAGATCTGCCATTACAGGCATAGCCCTTGATGTTAGAATAGAAGAAATAGTTCCCATGTCAGTATATGGGGAAGTGATAACTTCATCACCCGCTCCAATCCCCATTGCTTCAACACAGCAACTTAATGCCTGGGTACCTGAGCCGGTTGTTACGCATCTTTTTGCTCCCATCAGCGCAGCATACTCCTTTTCAAATTTTTGAACGGATCCGTTTTCTGACTGGATCCTCGACCAGATACCGCTCTTAGTGGTTTTGATTATCGCGTCAACCATCTTCTGGTCCACGTATGGCCAGTCGGGCCATTTTTTTGGTGCTATGGCAGGAGTGCCGCCAAGAATGGCAAGCTTCCCAGCATCATTGCCGATCTTCCCAATAACAGGAATCGCACCAGATGCAAATGCTGCAACAGAACCTGCCGACACCGAGGCTATGAAACGCCTTCTTGTTAAGCTACGTTTTGTCATTTCTCTTACGGGTTATGGGTTATGTTATTGATTATGTATATGATCTTAAATAAACGGCAGCACCATTCACTTACCCTCAGCCATTTGGCCCGGACAATCAATGCGTCTGATACCAGCTTCCTCCGCCAGCTTCTCCATCGCAGCGATGATCAATGACTGTGTATTCCTGTTCCATGCTGTTGTAAAGAATACCGAACGGGTACCCTCATAACCACCTTCATTGAGAATTGTCTCCGAAGGTATATAGGCCATCACGTCGTTGGTGTATCCCAGAACAAAGATATTCTGACCGAACATCTTTTTGAGTTCAAGTGCATATTCAATCACCAGCTCTCCTCCCAGTGCCATAAGTACCTGATCACCAAGCTTCCATACCTGGCACGGATAAGGATATCCGTTCCTGAATACTTCCCCTTTGTCGAGCCTGCCCAGGAGAGTGCGTGCCATAAGCTTCAGATACGGAGCAGTGGATGATGTATCGTGGATATGACCAAGCAATTCCTGACGGGTAGGAGGTTTGCCTTCAAATTGAAGGTCTATTTCCGTGTAGGCGGTTTTAAGGATCGGGGCAACCTTTTTCATGGTTTCATTAAGTACTCTGTCGACGGCTGCTGATAATGTCTGCCCATATTGGCGTGCCAGCGGAAAACTTCTTCTGGGCAGAGGATTCTGGTCAGCTCCTGCCCCCTGGAAAAACAGGGCAGTGGCACCGGGATAAAGGTTTTCGAGTTCAATCTGGGCAAAACCAGGGTAATCTCCGCATATCTGGTAAAAGTTCAGAACAGTTGAGTGACAGGCATAACCAAATGCAATAGCCATGATGCCCCCGGTCTTCTTTTCAACCTTTATAACCGGTACTGAATAATCATTGGGTCCTTTCAGATCAGTATAGAAATCACTCATAGACTCGGGATTGTTCCTCCGGTTTACCTGAAACCGGGTTATGCCGTTACCGGAATAAATCTCAGCAGGAATCATCCTGATTATGGCTCTTCCGACAAGTTCAACAATCTTGTCCTCAAATTCTTCGGAGTATTTCTTGACTTTTTTTTCCATTTCAGCATCAAGAGGGTACCAGTTAGCAAGTGTATCCCTCATCACCGGTCCCGAATGAGTGTGTGAACAGTTCAATATGATCTGTGATTTGCTGAAACCGTATTCTTTTTCGAGCCTGTCCCTGATACGGTCTGAGTAATACTTTGGAATCTCAAGAAGGTCATTTGTTATCAGGACTGCTCTTTTTCCAAGCGAATCCTCAATCACCAACGCCTTTGACCAAAGGTTGTGAAATACTCCTTCTGACGGATGGTCGCGTGAAGCATAACCCGCCATCCAGATTGCCCCTTCAGGTGTTATATTAACCCTGGCAACTCCTGCTTTCCATCCCCCGGTAGAGCCTCCAGCCTGCCCGGACAAATCAGTACTACAAATTAAAAGTACGAAAAGCAACGTCGTGACTGTAACCGTGATCTTTTCCATTCTTCTGATGCTCTGACCTCTAAATGACTGAAACAATAAACTTTTTCTTTAATCCCATACCAGGAAAAAAGTGAGTTTAATAATTAGGGAAATTATTCATTTTATTTCTTAACGACAAGAAAATTCATCACTTTGTCTGCTTATGTTACAGTTTTGAATTGAATTTATGACTTATTTTGCCTGTTGAAATTTTTACAAAATGGGCAGGAATTCTGATCCGGTATATTCAAGGAACGTTATTGAGTTTGCAGCGGCAGCAAATGAATTTTGCAAATATGCGGAGCATGGTTCTCAAATCAACGGTGATGAAATGCTCAGGATCCTGCAACGACTTCTGCCCTATCTTTACATTAAAGCATCGCTTCTTCCAGCATTAAGTCCGGTTTTTGAGGACGGAAATGAAAAGTTCGTTACTGAAGCCGACTGGAACATGGTGCATGATTCTCTGAAGGAAAAGTTTGGCTCGGCTGATGATTATTCAGAAGTCTTTGATGACAGAGCTGCCGAAAGCGGAGAACCTGTAATTGAAAGCCTGTCGGAGAATATGGCAGACATATATCAGGACCTGAAGGATTTCATTTTACTTTATCAGACAGGTACACGTGAAGTCATGAATGATGCAGTATGGGAATGCCGGATGAATTTTGAAAATATATGGGGACAAAAACTGGTAAACTCGCTCAGAGCTATTCACCGATTCATATATTCAGGTGAAACAGCGGGAACAACAGGAAGTAAGGAGAGTCAAAAAAGCGAAAGCGATAAATCAGAATGGTTTATTTCCCGTCGTCAAAAAGAATTCAGGGGAGATGATTAATAATGAATATCCTGCCACAATTTCGGCAGAAGAAATAGAAAAGAAAGATCTGTCATGGTTCAGGGGTGAAATCGTTCTGATTGATAATATGCAAGCCTTCAGCAAGGCCTTACCCAGGCTTCTTGATTCGCCTATTCTGGGATTTGACACGGAAACCAGACCTTCTTTCAGGAAGGGGAGAAAGAACAAGGTTTCGCTGATCCAGTTAGCAAACAATGAATTGGCATGCTTATTCAGGATCAACAGGATTGGTATCCCTGATGAACTGGCTGGATTGTTGGCCAATCCTGATGTCATCAAAGCTGGAGTTGCTGTACATGACGACATTCGTTTTCTGAAAAAACTAAATGGATTCAACCCTTCAGGATTTGTCGATTTACAGAAATTTGTAAAGGAATTTGGTATTCAGAACTCGGGCCTGAAAAAGCTTGCAGCAATAGTTCTGGGGATCAGGATTTCAAAAAGACAGCAGGTATCTGACTGGGAAGCGGATCAGCTTACAGAAGCCCAGCAGGTTTATGCTGCAACCGATGCATGGGTCTGTCATCAGATCTATAATAGGCTAATAGAAAAGGGTTAGAGAATAATCCTTTTTGAAGACATAAAAAAGTGGAGAGGGCAAAAATAGTTTTAAAATCAGGAAAGGATGAATCGCTACACCGGTTTCATCCCTGGATTTTTTCAGGTGCTGTGAAAAAGATTCACGGCAGCCCTGTCGAAGGTGATATTGTCGACGTTTTTGACAATAAAGATAATTTTCTCGCAACAGGGCATTACCAACCAGGCTCAATTGCCGTAAGAATTTTGACCTTTAGCCGTGAAGAACCTGATAAACGATTCTTCCTGAATAAAATAAAGAATGCATTTCTGTATCGTAAGAATCTTGGGCTAATTGACAGTCCCACAATCAATGTCTTCAGGCTTGTGCATGCAGAAGGCGATTTCCTACCCGGACTGATAATCGATTTCTACAATGGGGTTGCGGTTATGCAGATGCACTCTGTTGGAATGTACAGGATAAAGGAAGAATTGGCAGCAGCTCTGAGAGAGACGATGGGAGAAAGAATTAAAGCAATATACGATAAGAGTGAGGTTACCATTCCCTTTATGTCGGGAATTAAAGGCGAAAACGGATTCCTTTATGGCAGTTCCGACCCTGTGACTGTCACCGAAAATGGATACAGGTTCAGGATTGACTGGACTACAGGTCAGAAAACAGGATTTTTCATCGACCAGAGAGATAACCGCCGCCTTCTTGCCAATTATACCAAAGGCAGAAAAGTTCTTAATATGTTTGGTTATACAGGAGGTTTTTCTGTTTATGCAATGCATGATGCGGAATATGTTCATACAGTTGACAGTTCAGCGTCTGCAATAGAAATGGCCGATGTTAATATAGGTCTTAATTATGGCGACGACCCCAGACATAAATCAATCAGGGAAGATGCTTTTAAGTTTCTTAATGACATCAAGGACAGATATGATCTGATCATTCTTGATCCTCCTGCATTTGCAAAACACAATAATGTTTTATCGAATGCCCTTCAGGGTTATAAAAGGCTTAATATGAAAGCCATTGAACAGATAAAGCGTGGAGGCATTATTTTTACATTCTCATGTTCTCAGGTAGTAACACGGGAAAATTTCAGAAAATCGATATTTGCAGCATCTGCAAATACCGGAAGAAAAATCAGGATACTGCACCAGATGACTCAGCCTCCGGATCATCCCGTGAATATATATCATCCGGAAAGTGAGTATCTTAAAGGTCTCGTTTTGTACGTAGAATAATATTTGAATGGATATCGGAAAACACATATCGCTTATAGCTGAAAAGCTGGGACTGCACATCTGGCAGGTTGAAAACACTATAAGGTTGCTTGAGGACGGTTCTACCATACCTTTCATCAGCAGGTACAGAAAGGAGATGACCGGAAGCCTCGATGAGGTAAAACTTCTCCATATAAAGGATGAATTCAACAGGCTCAGGGAGCTTGATGCACGGCGTGAGGCCATAATAAAGTCAATTGAGGAGCAGGATAAAATGACTCCGGAAATTAGGCAAAGGCTGGAGGAAGCTTTAACAATGTCGGAGATAGAAGATATTTATCTTCCGTTCAGGCCCAAGCGCAGAACACGTGCAACCATTGCCAGGGAGAAAGGCCTTGAGCCGCTTGCTTCAATAATAATGGAACAGAAAGAGTCAGATCCTGCAAAAAAGGCTGAGCTGTTCCTGAATGATTCTGTTGAGAGTATTGAGGAAGCTTTATCAGGTGCTTGCGACATTATTGCCGAGTGGATTAGCGAGGATCAGAAGGCAAGGAGGCGTCTGCGGAATCTGTATGACCGAGAAGCCTTTATCCATTCAAAGGTTGTAAGGGGAAAAGAACAGGATGGAATTAAATACAATGATTATTACGAGTGGTCGGAAAAATTAAGAAAGTGTCCGTCGCACAGGCTGCTAGCAATGAGAAGGGGGGAGGATGAAGGGTTCCTTAAGCTTTCAATTGAACCTGAGGAAGAGAAAGCACTGAATATTCTGATTTCATTGTTTGTAAAAGGCAACAACAGATCATCACAACTGGTTAATGAAGCAGTTTCTGATAGCTGGAAACGACTTCTGTCTCCGTCTATGGAAACCGAATTCAGAAGTATTTCAAAGAAAAAAGCTGATGATGAAGCTATTGCAGTTTTTGCAGACAATCTGAGACAATTACTTCTTGCTCCACCTCTCGGAGAAAAAAATGTATTAGCTATTGATCCGGGTTTCAGGACGGGATGCAAAGTGGTGTGTCTTGACAGACAGGGTAATCTTGTTCATAATGAAACAATTTATCCGCATCCTCCGCAAAATGAGACGGCATTATCTGTCAAAAAGATTCTGTCGCTCGTAAATGCTTATAAAATTGAAGCTATAGCCATAGGCAATGGTACGGCCAGCCGTGAGACGGAACAATTTATAAAATGGATCAAATTTGATAAGGATATTCAGGTTTTTGTTGTAAATGAAGCCGGAGCGTCAATATATTCAGCATCAAAGGTCGCAAGGGAAGAGTTTCCTGATTATGATGTTACTGTGCGTGGTGCCGTTTCAATCGGAAGAAGGCTGATGGATCCGCTTGCCGAACTTGTAAAAATTGATCCGAAATCGATAGGAGTGGGACAATACCAGCATGATGTTGACCAGCAGAAGCTTCAGAAGAGTCTAGATGAGGTGGTGGTCAGCTGCGTTAATGCTGTGGGAGTGGAAGTGAATACGGCCAGCAGGCATCTGCTTACCTATGTGTCAGGATTGGGTCCACAGCTCGCTCAGAACATTGTCGATTACCGGTCCGAGAATGGACCATTCCGATCCAGAAGCGAATTTCTGAAGGTTAAGAGGATGGGAACCAAGGCTTTTGAACAATGCGCCGGCTTCCTCAGGATAAGGAACGCGGAAAATCCCCTCGACTCAAGTGCTGTCCATCCTGAGAGTTATTCTGTTGTTGAAAAAATGTCGGCTGATCTTGGTTGTGATATCAGGGAGCTTATGAAGGATCAGGAGAAGCGAAAACAGATAAAGCTTGAGAAATATATCACACCTTCTACCGGACTGCCCACACTAAAGGATATTATGGAGGAACTGGCCAAACCCGGACGTGATCCCCGCTCAAAAATCAAGGAATTCAGCTTTGCCGATATTCATGAAATGGAAGATCTTAAACCTGGAATGGTTGTTCCCGGTATTGTGACCAACATAACCAAATTCGGCGCTTTTGTGGATATAGGTATCAAGCAGGATGGTCTGGTGCATATCTCGAATATGAGCAGCACCTATGTCAAAGATCCTGCTGATGTTGTAAAGCTGCACCAGCATGTAATGGTGAAAGTCCTTGACGTGGACCTGGAGCGCAAACGTATCCAATTGTCAATGAGGGGGATTGATGTGAAAATAAGTTGATGGTTACATTGCGGGTTTGATAGGTAATTTTGAGTTCCTCATGGCAGCGTTATAGGCGAACGATGCGGTTATTATCGCATTATGCCTGAGATCGTTCATCACAAGCCGCTCGTATGTGTCCATGACAGTATGGTAGCCCCTGCGGTACTCGATCCTGTCCTGGATAAACTGAAATGCCGGAAGGCCGTAGGCATCAAATGAGAGGTGGTCGGTACCTGTGGTATTCCTGATTGCAACTGTTGAGGCTCCCATGTCGGCAAAAGGTTTCAGCCACTCCTCGAAGATAGGCCTCACCATATCGTTCTCCTGGATAAATATTCCCCTGTATTTTCCCGAACCGTTATCCATATTAAAATAAGCGGCGAATTTCTCAAAATCGGGCTTATGTTCCTTTGTTTCACGGTCGACAAGATACTTGTTCACATATCCCCTCGAGCCAAGATATCCTTCCTCCTCACCACCCCACAGTACAACCCTGATCGTTCTCCTGGGAGCAACATTAAGCTTCTTAAGTATCCGGAGTGCCTCCATCATAACCGCGCAACCTGAGGCATTGTCAGCGGCGCCAGTTCCGCCATGCCATGAGTCGATATGGGCTCCGAGAAGCACAACTTCATTTTTGAGCAGTTTATCGGTTCCCGGGATCTCTCCAATAACATTATAGACTTTGGAACTTTCGAAAAACCTGTTAATGACCTCGACTTCCATTTCTACCCTGACTGAATGGTTTATCAGTCTTGCCATTCTGCCGTAAGCTTCTATGGGGATGTTAATTTCAGGAACAGGTTCGGGATCTCCCGCTTTGTAGTCAAATCGTGTAGACCTGGGGACGTTGAATGTGCCTGCATTATTAAGTATAACAGCAGCACCCTCGGCTTTTATGAATTGGTATAGTTTCTCCATCAGTTCTCTCAGTGCGGCATAGTTTGCTATATCAGCCTGGGGCCTTCCTGCCTGCGGCCTGAATCCTGCCATAGAAATCTGTTTCAGCTCTTCATCAGTGTACCTGCTGGCCAGTGGTTCATAGCTTACTTCATAAGTTTCTGACGATGGCATCATTACTATTTTCCCTGCAAGTTTTCCCCTGTACTTTTCAAAATCAGATACCGATGAGATGTTGAGAAGAACTACCTCTGCCTTCACAGGACCTGCAGTGCTTCCTGTCCAGGCCACAGGGTTACAGGCAAAGTTTATGTAATACGGAGATGTCATTGCTGCATAGGTCTTTAGATTGTCCCATCCCCCGCGGGTGAAGTCACCGGCTTCTTCAATCCTTACGTTCTGGAAACCGAGTTCCTCCATCTTATTTTTAGCCCACTCGTTACCGCGTGTCCCGCCAGATGACCCTGTAAGCCTCGATCCCGAAAGGTCCGTAAGTCCGAATACCAGGTCCTCAATGGCCGAGTTCTTCATCCCCTCCTGCTTTATCCTGTAAACCATGCTCAGATCAACGGTTTCCGTCTGGGCAGTCAGCAGAAAAGGAAATAATGTTATCAGGACCAGACTTGTTAAGTAACTTAGGGATTTCATTTGATTAACATTTTCAGGTAAGGACTC
The DNA here is from genome assembly GCA_964613785.1 of uncultured Rikenellaceae bacterium. GTDB lineage: Bacteria > Bacteroidota > Bacteroidia > Bacteroidales > VadinHA17 > LD21. The sequence goes on along the minus strand of CAZTJT010000004.1, from coordinate 26,052 downwards.
AAAAGTAGGAAAAAATGCAAATCGGAAAGCTTTAAAATGTTAAAGATTTATAAACAGAGATAATCCCTTCCATGTATTCTATAGGAATGCCAGTAAATTCCCGAATATGTTTTGATATAAACTTATTAACTTTACCGGTGGAAGAATGACCGGTGACCGAAGACCAATTATGACCATAACCAATAAACCATTAAACCAATAAACCTGAAACCTTTAAAAAAACCTGTACTCTGGAACCCCACCTTCTTCAGGATACTGTGGGCAAAGCCTGAAACTCTGGAACCTCGAACCTTTAACTTTGAACCTTAAACCTTGAACCTTTAATCCGCATGATCTACCCCGACAACTTTGAACTCAAAGCTGGCTTTGACAGGATAAGAGCGCTCCTGAAGGAGAATTGCCTTAGTCCGATGGGATCTGAAATGGTTGATGACCTTGCGTTTATGACGGACCTAAAGCAGGTCGATACCCGGTTGTCGGAGACATACGAATTTCAGCAGCTCCTAAGGCTTGAAGATTATTTTCCTTCCGAAGATTATTTTGATATTTCAGGAAGTCTGAACAAGATCAGAATCGAGGGCTCTTTTCCGGAAGTACGTGAGGTATTTGAACTAAGGCGCGCGCTGGAAACCGTCAAATCGATCTTGTCATTCTTTAGAAGAAAAGAAAGTGAAAAATATCCAGTTCTCAGATCTTTGTGCGGGGATGTGAAAGTGTTTCCCTATGTTCTCGATTCCGCTGACAGGATAATTGACAAAAAGGGTGAAATTAGGGATAATGCATCTCCCAAACTTAAGGAAATCCGGAATAATATATCAGCAAAGACATCTCAGGCTTCCAGGCGTTTGAGCGCTATTATGAAGCAAGCCCAGGCCGAGGGGATCGTAGATCCAGATACTGTTGCATCCATACGCGAGGGAAGAGGAGTTATTCCAGTCAATGCAAATGAAAAACGACGGATCAAAGGATTGATACTGGATCAGTCAGCATCAGGAAAGACAGTTTACATTGAACCGGCGGAAATAGTTGAGATTAACAATGAGATAGTGGAGTTGGAATATGAGGAGAGGCGCGAGATAGTCCGTATACTTACCTCATTTGCCGACAACATAAGGCCCTATATCGATGACCTGCTGCTTTCCAATTTTTTTCTTGGACATATAGATTTCATAAGGGCTAAAGCCTTGTTCGGCAATCAACTGGGGTGCATTAAGCCTGCCCTGTCGGGTGATCCCGGGATCAGATGGAGGAGAGCTGTCCATCCTTTGCTTGAACTTACTTTCAGAAAGCTCCAGGGCAGAAAAGTGGTTCCCCTCGATATCAGCCTGGATAAGAAAAACAGGATACTTCTGATATCGGGTCCTAATGCCGGAGGTAAATCCGTATGTCTGAAAAGTGTGGGACTGCTTCAATATATGCTACAGTGCGGGATCACGATACCGGTAGGGAAGGGTTCGGAGTCCGGCATGTTCAAAAGCATCTTTATTGATATAGGTGATGAGCAGAGTATTGATAATGATCTGAGCACATACAGTTCTCATCTTCTGAACATGAAGTTTTTCCTGAAGAATGCTGATCCTGAAACCCTGATCCTTATAGATGAGTTCGGTACCGGTACTGAGCCTATGCTGGGAGGATCCATTGCTGAGGCTATTCTGAGCGAGCTGAATACTACAGGTGTTTATGGAGTGATAACGACGCATTACACGAATCTCAAGCATTTTGCATCGCTCACAGAGGGCATAATAAACGGAGCGATGCTGTTTGACAATCACCTGATGCAGCCGCTGTTTCAGCTCAGCATCGGAAAACCGGGGAGTTCTTTTGCATTCGAAATCGCAAGAAAGATCGGACTGCCGGAGAACGTTCTCTCCATCGCCTCGGAGAAAGCAGGGGTAAAGAACATTAACTACGACAGGCACCTTAAGGATATTGCGAGGGACAGAAGATACTGGGAGACAAAAAGGCAGAAGATAAGACATGATGAAAAACGGCTTGAGGAGCTGATCACCGAATATGAAAAAGAACTGGCTGGTGCAAAGAACCTCAGGAAGGAGATAATAACAAAGGCAAAGGAGGATGCCCAGGCTTTGCTTGACGACTCGAACCGGATTATTGAGAATACTATCCGCCAGATAAAGGAAGCACAGGCTGAAAAGGAAAAGACCAAAGAACTAAGGCAGAAGCTCGATGAATACAAGGAAAGCATAAATGAAGTGTCAGAACCAGTGGTGACCGAAGCAGAGTATAAGGCAACACTTCTGGCTATTAAGGCAAAAAAGATAAAACCAAAGGCTGTCAGGAAGGAGACTGGGCATCCGGCAGATGAGGTTAAACCTCTGTCAGCCGGCGACGCAGTCAGGATGATAGAGACACAGGCTGCCGGGGAGATAGTAAAGATTGAATCGGGGATGGTAACAGTTGAGGCGGGCAGTATAAGGTTCCTGGTCCCCCTGGAGAAGGTTGAAAGGATAAGCAGGTCGGAACTGAAAAAGAGCGAAAGGTCACTGCAGAATGTATACCGGTCCGATCCTGCCATTGAGCAGCGCAAGAGCAGCTTCAGGCCAGAGATAGATATCCGAGGGGTTAGGGGAGAGGAGGCATTGATTATTGTCCGCGATTTCATTGATGATGCTCTCTTGGTCCAGCATCGGAATCTGAGGATCCTTCATGGCAAGGGTAACGGTATTCTCCGGCAACTTATTAGAGATTACCTCGGGACGTTGAATGTTGTAAAATCCTTCAGGGACGAGCATGTTGACATGGGTGGTTCGGGGATCACGGTTGTGGAGATGGATTATTAAATATCTGATCAGTCAAAAAAAAGGCGCAGTCGTGAAACTGCGCCGCGGGATTATATGATGTTGAATCTGACCGGGATTGCCCGGGAGATTTTACTGGATCAATCTTACTGATCCGTAGGTAGCATGTACTTTTACCATGGATTTGGGATCACTCTCCTTACCCACTATCCCTGATGTTTCATTCGATGTGTTCTGTACTATCCTTTTCTGGTTCCGGTAGTTCTCCTCATTAAATTTAAGGCTTCCGTACGAGAGCCTGGCATCCAGCCTGTAACTTGCATTTTCTGCAATTCCAAGTTTTACTCCGATATACCTGGTGTCTGTCTCAATGGATTCAAATCCTTCAGGTATTTCCTCAATTGTAAGGGCGCCATAAGCACCTTCGAACTGGAGCTTTTTATACAATGTTTCAACAACAATATCCGAATAGCCTGCATCGAGTACAAGATTATTTATTTTGGATATACGGATATTATCATACCTTGACTCTCCAACAACCGAGCTGGTTTCGCCTAACCTGATTTTGGAATATTTGCTGTTGATAAGCAAAGCCTGACTTTGATCGATTTTAAGGTTCCCGGTGTACCTGGAATTGATGTCAAACCATCCGGCTGAAGCAATTGTTCCATTCCCGTAGGCAATCACCAGGGTGTTCAGTGGCTTTTCATTACCTCTTGTAAATTTATCAGCGGTAAGGTTTCCATATTTGATATCGAGCTTGACAAGTCCCCGTATTTCATCAAGGTCTGTATTCCCGTACCTGTTTGCCAGGGTGAAGTTTATCCTGGCAGGCATTTTAATCTTATAATTAATGCTGAACCTCTTATTACTGCCTCCCCATCCCGAAAAACTGAATTTGTCATCTATTACAGTTTTTGCAGATATGACATTCTCACTTTCAGAGAACTGTATATCGATGTAGGAAAGGAGTTTGTCCGCACGCTCCTTGTTTGGCAGCTCAATGGTTACTCTTACATCAATAATAACCTTGTCCTGTTCCGTTGTTTCAACAACCACATTGCCATATCTGTTGCTTACATCGAGAGTGGTATTTGGGCCTGCTGTGTACTCCTTATGGAATTCCTTGACTGACTGTTGGGCAGAGACTGCAACAGAAAGAAGGAAATAGGCCAGGATAAGGAGATATCCGGATTTATAAGCTTGAGTCTTCATTTGCGTTTTTTATTTGGTTCTCATTCCTGATTGTTTTGAGCTGGTTGACTATATAGGTCATTACCTCAAGTTTGGTCTGGTAATGTTCTATCATTGCGTTTATTATTCTTTCATCATTTGGATTTGCCTTAAGATCTTTCTGTAGCTGCAGATAGACTGAGTCCATGCTTTTCATTTCTGTGAGCAGCATCTTTCTCTGTTCAGCATCATTATTTATGTCTATACTGGTAAGTTCGCTCTCCATAATATTTACCTGGTGTACATAATAATTTTCAACTTCCCTGTATTGAGGCGATACATCGCTAAGTGTCATCCTATCCCTTCCTGGTTTAAGGAAGTGATCCCATGTCCATAAAGATGAAAGGGTTACCAGCAAGGTTACTACTGCAGCTTTAAGCAGGTAGGGTACTATGCTCCGCTTAACAACTGTTTGGGAAGAAAATCTTTCTTCCAGCTTGCTGCAGAACCTTTCAAAGTGCCCATCCGAAGGTTCTCCGGTGTCAAAGAGATCCTTGTTATTCCTGATTATGTCTTCTATGTTTTTCATCGCCGTCAATTTTTCATCTTTTCTTAAGTTCCGAAACCAATTTCTGTTTAGCCCTTGAAAGCTGGGATCTTGAGGTGCTGCTTGATATACCTAGTATCTCTGCAATTTCGTCATGATCGTAACCTTCGAGCAGGTAAAGGGAGAGGATTATCCTGTAACCGTCGGGCAGTTTGTTTATTGCCTCTTTCACCTCCTCAACCTTCAAATCAAGGTCTTCCTGCCTCGATGTTTCCTCTGATCCATCATCCCGGATACCCGTATGAGCTTCAATGTCTTCAAAGATCGCTTTCCTTTTGCTCAGAGCATCGAGGGATCGGTTGATAACTATTCTTTTCAGCCATGCTCCGAAGCTAACGGTGCCGGAGTAAGTGTCGATTTTTTCAAAGGCCGACAGGAATGATTCCTGCATTATGTCCTCTGCTTCCATCGTATCGTTTACAATCCTCAGACTTGTGTTATACATAGCCTTGTAGTACAACTTGTAAATCTGAAACTGTGCCTTCTGGTCGCCTGTCTTGCATCCATCCACAATATCCTGATGGATGTTCCTGAATGCCGCTTCTACATTAGCCATCTTTATATAAGGACTTGTTTTTAACTGAGATGCTGCACCCACGTCTTACAGTTTTTCAGATTTTCAACTAAAAGACGGGGACAAACTTTTAATGCTGCACTTAATTTAATATTTTTTCCCGGTTTGAAAAGAAAAAAATAAGGAATAATCCCTGAATAACCTTGCCGCTCTCATAATCCAGTTCGGAACCGAACATGCTGTGAGGTACTGAAAATATTATAATCAGGACAATTGATGCAATAATTGTCCACACTGGACGATCCTTCTTTATGTTGAGCCAAACCGCCGCAATCCAGAAAAGGAAGGAAATCAATGTCTTGTTGTCAGTCAGGTCCCAGCCAAAGGGAATTCCTGTCCACAATTCACCAAATGCATATTTCTGAACCAATGGACCAAATATCATTCCGCCGATGCCAAGAACTATCAATGTGAGGATTCCATATCTTTTATATTCACGATATTTCATAGCTGCCATTAGTCCTCCAAGTGTAGATAAGAACATAGCAAGGAACATAAAAAGGATGTGTGGCATAAGGACAACTCCCGGTACAGCTCCCTTGAACCTTATGACTATGGGATTTTCCCTGAAAAGTGTGATAGTGTCTTTTGAATCCGTTAATTCTATGTAATACTGTATTTTACCTGCGGGCGGCTGTTGCGGGATCTCTGCAAAAAGGCCTCTTTCTTCAGTAATATCAAACACCTTGTTCATCAGGTAAGAATCGACCGGGTAGACCTTATATTCAAAATCCCGTGATTCGTAAGAATCTTCGCTTCTGAATCTTTTGAAGAAGATCCTGGCTTTTATGTCAGGATCGTAGATCTTAAGCTTAACTTCCGGCCTTTCGTCAAGGTCTAGGCTTCTGACCAGTTTCAGATTGTATGATGTATCATTGAGTGCAATGTCAATGCTTTTCGGATATGTCGGACCACTTTTCCTCTGGTAGTAGGCTGATCCTATTGTAATTACAAATGCCAGGAACCATAGAAAGAACCTTTTCATATAGTATATTTATGTGTATGTCATTATAACTGGATAATCAGGACGCGTTTTTCCCCATCGCGTAATACCTCTACATTTATTGTCTCACCATGTTTAAGTTGGCCCATACGGAACATGTATTCCTGGATGTTGCCGATCGGTTTCCCGTTGATTGATATTATTATGTCTCCCTTTTTCATACCTCCAAGTGCCGCAGGTTTACCCGGGGTGACAAAATCAGCCCTCAGTCCGTTTTTTACGTTTCCCGTAAAATCAGGCATTATACCAAGCGTAACTCCTCTTCTCCTCATTGTTCTCATCGTTTCGGTTTTTGGCCCGGACTCCAGGAATTTAAGTCTTTCAGTCGTATTTGACAATGATGCGGTGATCCTGTAAATAAGATCAGAAACAGGTATCATTCCTTCATAATTCAATTTATCCCATGTGTCTTCAGGTGTATGATAATCGAGGTGAGCACCAGTCGTGAAGAACAATACAGGAATATTCCTGCCGTAAAATGAAGAATGATCTGATGGCCCATAACCTTCTTCAGAAAGGGAGAGTTTTATTATTCCTGTATCACATGCCGAGATGACCATTTCTCTTAATCCTTCAGCTGTTCCCACACCGCCTACCTGAAGAGACCTGTTTTCCTGCAACCTTCCGACCATGTCGAGATTGATCATTGCATTGATTTTTTTAAGGTCGACAACAGGATGGTCAACAAAATATTTTGATCCCAGTAGTCCCATCTCCTCTCCGGAAAAGGCTGCAAACACAATGCTTCTTCTGCTGCTCTTTCTGGTCAGTGCAAATTTTTCGGCCAGCTCTACCATTGCTCCCACGCCGGAGGCATTATCGTCTGCTCCATGATGAACGCCTGTTGTGTCAATGGCCCTGCTTCCTGATCCGGGTCCGCCCATGCCAAGATGATCGAAATGAGCGCCCACAATTATATATTCGTCCTTCATCTCCGGATCATGGCCCGGAAGCATCATTATCACATTTCGCGCTGTGGATTCTTCCCTTATTACCTCTGAACCTGCTTTAACCCTGACTCCTGTTGAAAAACCGGATGAGATATTGTTTGTATTGATGTCCTTCTCCATCTCTGCAATTCCCTTACCCTGGTTTTTTAGTATAACATCACCCAGCTCCCTCTTGATCCTTAATACCGGGATCCCGGCCGAATAATCTGCAGATGACATTGAATCAAATTTGTCCTCCTGATCATTGACCGGTCCGGAAACGAGTAAAACTCCTGCAGCTCCCATATCTTTAGCCATCAGCACCTTGCTCCGGTCAGAACTGAAGGGGATGAATCCGCTAACACTCTTTTCAGGCTCAGGATCTCCCCTGAGGATAAGCGCCCATTTACCGTCAAGTGAAATATTTTCAAAATCATTCCATTTAAGGCTGTCGTTGTCAATCTTAAAACCATAGCCTGCAAACACAACTTCCGCATCCAGATCACCATTGCCGCTGAATGAGAATGGCATGAAATCCTTATCCGGATCATATGCCCTGTCATCAATGGAAAGGAAATTATTTTTCCCGGGTACAATCCTGTTCGTGATCCTGAATCGCTGAAATCCATTGCCAGCCAGCGGCAGCAATCCCGCCGAAGAAAGCTGATCCCTTATATAAACCGCAGCAAGGCTGTCGCCCTCGCTGCCGGCAGCCCTTCCCTTAAGAGCGTCGGAAGAAAGATATTTAATATGCCCGGTAAGTTCTCCCGTAGTTATTGCTGCATTCCGTGAAACTCTGCATGATGATGTTAAAATACTGATTATTAATGTAATGAGAGTAAAGGAATGAAGTTTCTTCATTTTTCAAATGCTTACAGGAGCCTTAATCCCTCAGTAGCCCCGGAATAATTAATCTGATATCTGTTCAGAATAACAATCTGCTATTCAAAAAGTTTTAATGCCTCTTTTATCAGGCCAACAGCCTCTCTGATCTGGCTTTCGGTTATCACGAGAGGAGGAGCGAACCTGATGATATGCTCGTGTGTCGGTTTAGCTATAAGTCCCTTATCCTTCATGGCAAGGCATACATCCCATGCAGTTTTACCGTTTTTAGGTCTAATCACTACTGCATTAAGCAATCCTTTTCCTCTTACCAATTCGATCATATCAGATTTTATGTTGCCTATCTCATTCCGGAATATTTTGCCAAGGCGTTCGGCATTTTCTGCCAGATTCTCATCTTTTATGACACTCAGAGCGGCTATAGCCACCTTGCAGGCAAGGGGATTTCCTCCGAAGGTTGATCCGTGTTCACCGGGTTTGATGGTGAGCATTATTTCGTCATCGGCAAGGACGGCTGATACAGGCATTGTGCCTCCTGAAAGTGCCTTACCGAGAATAAGTATGTCGGGACGAACATTCTCATGATCACAGGCCAGAAGCTTTCCTGTGCGTGCAATGCCCGTCTGAACTTCGTCAGCAATGAATAGAACATTTTTGGATTTGCAGAGATCGTAGGCTTTTTTCAGATAACCTTCATCAGGGACAAAAACACCTGCCTCTCCCTGGATAGGCTCTACAAGGAAGCCGGCAACATCTGTATCCTGCAGGGCAGCCTCCAGAGCATTCAGATCATTATATGGAATAATCTCAAACCCTGGTGTAAACGGACCGTAGTGATTCCGGGCATCCGGATCGGTTGACATTGAGATTATTGTGATGGTCCTGCCATGGAAATTCCCTTCACAGGCAATGATTTTTGCCTTATTCTCCTTTATTCCCTTTACCTTATAAGCCCATTTCCTGCAAAGCTTCAGAGCTGTTTCATCGGCTTCGGCCCCGGAATTCATCGGAAGAACCTTGTCATATCCAAAATAACGTGTTACAAATTCTTCATATTCCCCAAGTACAGAATTATAGAATGCCCTTGAAGTAAGAGTGAGCTTCTGCGCCTGATCGGTCAATGCCCTGATGATCCTGGGATGGCAGTGACCCTGGTTCACTGCTGAATATGCCGAGAGAAAGTCAAAATATCTTTTGCCTTCAACATCCCATACAAACGGACCTTCGCCTCTTTCAAGAACAACCGGAAGAGGATGATAATTGTGGGCTCCATATCTGTCTTCTCGGTTAATGTAATCCTGTGTGTTCATTTTGCTGATTTTTAATTAGATATGTATTTAATTGATAACAGGGTACAATTTTACGAAAGCTTTTTGTCATTTCAAAATCAATAGTTAGTGTTTATCCCGCCAGTTTTACGGGCTGCATTTCATGATGGTCACAGGCCCCAGCAGACCTGATTCTGCAAGCTTATCTCCTTTCCTGTAATACCTGTGAGTTGTAAAGGTATATCTGTCAGTGGGCCTCTCTGTGCTGTATAGTATCCATTCGGGCCATTTCCCGTTCACAATACCATCCCATGGCTGGTTTTCATCACCTATAAGACGGTTGATCCAGAGATTAGCAACTTTTATTTCCAGTCTGTTATCTTTCTGAGCCACTGCATCTGTTATCCTGACGCACCATGGTGAGGTCCAGATCACTCCCATATCCCTGCCATTCAATGTTACCGAAGCTATATTCCTTACTGTTCCCAGGTCCAGATACAGATCCCCGGTATTATCTTTCGTCACTGTGGAGGGAAGATCAAACCTGACTGAATAAGTCGCAATACCGGAATAAAATCTTATCCCTTCTTCGGGTCTTGATGTCCAGTCCTTAAGCGTAACAAACTCTGCTTTTGCCGGTCCTCCCATGATTGTATCGAATGAAACGGTCCAGGGGCCCTTTATTGTCAAGACTTTTTGCATGTCGGGAAAATTAACGGTTCTGACGGTATTAAGTGATTGCCGTTTATTTCTGAAAAATACAATAAAAAGACTCTGGTATCTGTCGAGTTTTATTTCCAATGAAGTTGTCCCGTCTGATATTGTAACTTCGAGCGGCCTTATCTCACCGGTCACTGGATCCCATGCTTCGGAGAACCTGCTTCCATCCCTGAACCTGCATATTTCATTTATTAATGAATCCGTTTTGTTTGAAACAAAATATATTTCCCTGTCGGGGAATGATCTGTGAGTATACCTTATTCTGCCGGAAGACTCGAAATCCTTCAAAATGCCGGCTTTTGACAAGATCTGTTGAGTAATGCGATATTCAGGATATAGTGAAAGGGAGTCGGGATCGTTGCTGATACCCCTTCGGGCATTCATAATTTCCTTTCCCCACCACACCCGGCCTTTTCCGACGATGGCACTTACCAGACCTTCCGGAATTTCATCCTTGCCCCATATCGAGGAACTTATTTGCCTTACTTTTTCATCGCAGTCAGGGAAGCCGGAAAGAGAAGGTGACATTTCCGGCGGATTCCCAATAACTGTAGCTCCGTTGTGTATGAGTTCCCGGATCTTTTCAATCAGTCCAGGTGTCATAGCTTTTACTTCGGGCATCACCAGGATATTGTATGAAGCGCCTCCGGGGAAAATAATTTTCCCGTTTTTAACTGAAGCATTTTTAACAAGATACAGCGGCGAGCATCCATCGAATGAGTAACCTCGTTTGTCAGGCATTACAGATGTTCCTGTTAATGCGGTTGACGGAGGGCGGAAAACATGAGGCGCTCCTTCGGCTGCCAGGTACAGGATATCTGCGACGGGTTTGCCCTGCGAAAGCATAAACTGGCATCTGGTGATGTACTTATGATACTCCCCGGCCATCGGCCACCACGTCTGACCACGATCCCAGTGTACCCCGTAAGGACCCATGGTCATACCCGGTTTCAGATGGTCGCCATAGGGTTTATGTGCGAATGTATGGTACATAAAGCGGTTTATGCCCATGCAGAAGGCCCAGTCACCCTGGTTTTTCATATCTCCCGGAAATTTTTTCCAGGCTTCGTTCGATTCCGCGGTGAAAGCTTCTGCTGCAACAATCGGAACGCCAATAACGTGAGCTACAGATGTCGCTTCAATGCAGCTGAAAGCTGAGTTGAAGCCATAACCATCGCTCCAGAATTCACACATCGGGATATCGGCCACACTTCCCAGATCGAGATCAGCTGCGGGATTCATGTCGTACGGTTCAATTGAAAGCCTGAATCCGTCTCTGCGCCCCAGTTCCTTGTACCTGACCGCATGATTTTCGATAAGCAGTTCAGCTGCTGTCTGCCTCAGATCCCACAGGAATCTTTCGCTATGTTCCTTCGATCCAACGGTATATCCTTTATAAACAGGAAGATAGGTTATGAGGTCATACCCCCTTCGCTCTATGAATTCCTGCCTGAACAGCGGACTCCAGTTCTGTGATCCCGATTCCCAGCTGTCGATATGTATCATGGTCCATCCTCCACCTCCGGCCGCCTTTACCGGGCGGGCTTTTTCTATCAGTTTGCCTGTAAAGGCGTTGTAATGTTCATCCATTGCAGCCTTGTCAAGCTTGTCGCACTCGAAGCCGAGTCCCGGCAATGGCGCCGGCCGGGTGACTGCACCGTTATTTCGTTCAACAAACCTCATGATGGTCCATTTTCCCGGCGGGACGTCCCACTTCAGAATACTTCCGTTCTGAATCCTGTCAGAGAGGTTTATTATTTTTTCCGGGCTGACAGCCCCTTTATACGAATTGTTATATCTGTCAGGCTCAGGAATATAAGGAAGTACACCTTTCTGAGAGGTAAATGGAGCCCGGTAGTAGAGAGCTTTTTTATCAATATCCACTATCATTTCCTGAACTTCGGGAGCCTGAAATGCCAGCACAGTAACATCTTTGTACCATTCATCACGAAGTCGTTTCAGCTCAGCGGTAAGGCTGCCTTCGCCGAAGAACGGCGTTCGCGGACCGGGAACTGCAAGCCTGCCCTCAAAATGGCATGGACCTGTTATGGTGGTGTCGGATGCAACAAGATGCAGCATCGACCCTAAAGGAGTTACCCAGGGGCCTCCGCTTCCGGCCCATCCCGGACCCGAGCCTAGGATGATCCTTATCCCCAGCCTCTCAGCCTCTCTCACGGCATGTGTAAAAAGATCCTGCCATTCCTCGCTTAGAAAATCAACCTTACCCCTCGGCACACCCACATTTACCTCGAGAAATACCACATATCCCAAGCCCGCCTTCACCATTGATTCAAGATCTGCGGTAATGGCATCACGATCAATATTTCCATCCATGAAATACCAGTAAACACCCGGACGCGCTGAATCAGGCGGATTAATGAATCCCTCCCTCAGATAATCTGCCGGAAGGGTGTTGTTGCATGAAATGAATAAAACTGCAGCAATGGCAGATGTAATTAATATTATGAAGAAAGTAGGCAGTTTATTCATAATCATTAAGATCTGGTCGGAGTTTCTTTGTTCTTTCGATTGCCTGCTCAAGCCTCCATTTTTCAATCTCTGGAGTATTGCCTGACAGAAGTATTTCCGGAACCTTCCATCCCATAAACTCGGCTGGACGGGTATAAACCGGGGGAGCAAGCAGATCGTCCTGAAAGGAGTCGGAGAGAGCCGACTGTTCATCCGAGATCGCTCCGGGAATAAGCCTTACAATGGCATCAGTGATTATAGCTGCGGGAAGCTCTCCTCCGGACAGTACATAGTCACCTACAGATATTTCCCTGGTGATCAGGTGGTCCCTGATCCTCTGGTCAATTCCTTTATAGTGTCCTGCCAGAATAATAAGGTTCTGTTTCATTGAAAGATAATTTGCCATTTTCTGGGTGAATCTCTCTCCATCGGGTGATGTATATATAATCTCATCATATACTCTATCATTCTTTAGCTTGCTGATGGCACGGAATACCGGTTCAATCATCATTACCATACCGGCGCCTCCCCCGAAGGCATAATCATCTACGCTCCTGTATTTGTCACTGGTAAAATCGCGGAGGTTGATTACATGTATCTCTACAAGACCCTTTTCCCTTGCCCGTTTGATAATTGAAAAATTTAACGGGCTGTCAAGCAGCTCAGGCAGAACTGTAAGAATATCAATTCTCATTGTTTATAATATGTTTCCGTAAAATTAAAACAAAATCGCCTGGGATTTCAGGCATTTTTTAATATCGGACTCTTTTCTTTCTAAAGAACTCGCACAGTGGTACATCGATTAGGCACGAAGAAACACAGAGTTATAAGAATTATCTGCAATTAATTGAAATTTAATAACACTTATTGTTTTTATTCCATAAAAATGATGTATTTTATATTCTGATAAAATTGATGTTTAATAATTAAAAATCTGAATCAAGGTGGAATGCCGGCCTGATTGCGGCGCCTGCTGCATTGTGTTATCAATTTCTTCACCTATTCCCGGAATGTCAGGTGGCAAACCTGCGGGAGTCAGATGCATCCATCTTTCTGGCGATAACCGGTGTTTGTTATATGACTCGCCTGACAGACCCAAAGTCTGCAGTGATTTTCAAGCTGAGCCTGAATTTTGCGGAAGCAACAGGGAAGAAGCACTGAAGATATTGTTTTCGCTATCTGAAAAGTAAAAACCGGTCGTGCTTTGGCAGCCGTAGCCTTTGGTGAAAGCTGGCGGTATGTTGTCGTGCCGGTCATGCAGTCATGCAGTAATGCAGTCATGCAGTAATGCAGTCTTGAAGTCTTGATGTCTTACAGGCTGATGATTAGGGGATTAGAGGATTAGTATAACTACGGCTTTTCGGATTTGTAGACAACCTTTCCGCCAACTATGGTATAATCAACTTTTGTGGTCATGATCTCGTTCTCGGGAATGGTTAGCAGGTCTTTATCGGTGATCACTATGTCAGCCAGGTAACCGGGTTTTATCATTCCTTTCCTGTCGTCCATAAACTGTGCATATGATGATCCCAGAGTATAGTATTTTATTGCTTCTTCCATGGTAAGTTTCTGTTCCGGGAACCAGCCGTCTCCTTCTTCGCCGTTTCTGTTTTTCCTGGTAACTGCCGCATAAAGTCCTTCCATCGGGTTGAGAGGTTCGACCTGGTAATCGGTGCCGAACGCAAGCTTTGCACCAGTATTTAGAAGACTCCTCCAGGCATAAGTGCCCCTGCACCTTTCATAACCAACCCTTTTCTCATAAAAGAGCTTGTCAGAAATGCAATGAGTTGGTTGCATCGATGCTATTACTCCAAGTTTTGCAAACCTGGGGATATCGGATAAACTGACTGTCTGGGAATGTTCGTCACGATGGCGGCTGTCACGCTTCCCATTCACACTAATTGCTTTTTCATATGCATTTAGTACCCAGTTGTTAGCTTTGTCTCCAATTGCATGGATACCTATCTGGAATCCCATTTTGTCAGCCGTAATCACCATTTTTTCAAGTTCCTCATATGTCCACATAGCCAGACCGGAGTTGTCCGGATCGTCAGAGTAAGGTTCAGTCATCAGGGCAGTGGATGACCCAATAGAACCGTCGGCAAATGCTTTAAGGTATCCGAAACGAATCCATTTACCGTTTTTCGGATACTTTTGTTCCATTTCTCTGTAGTTAGTTAGGACTTCAACATCCCCTGTAAGTGGTGCCCCGATATCGATTCTGCAGGTTAACAGTCCTTCCTTCATCAGTTTTTCATACGCTTCAAAATCTGCTTCACCGGCATTCTGGATACTTGTAACACCGTATTCCCGTGCCTCCTTAATTGCAAGCAGGTATCCCTGCCATGTCCTTTCTTTTTCCTCTTCAGCAGTCCGTGTTATCGCGGTTCTACCGGTCTTTATCAGATCCATTGCAGCATCCTTAAGGATGCCTGTTGGTTCGCCTGTAACCGGGTCGCGCTGAATTTCTCCGCCGAAAGGGTCTTTAGTTTTCTTGGTTATCCCCGACATTCTGAGTACATAGCTGTTTACAAGTATGGAATGCCCGTCGGCCCGGGATAGAAGGACAGGATTGTCGGGTGATACTTTATCAATCAGTTCTTTTGTTGGCCATTCCTTATCTATGAACATTTCATGTACCCAGTGACCGCCCCTAATTACCTGTCCTGGTTTTGATTTTGCCACCTGAGCTGCTACTCGTTCCGTAATCACTGACGGATCTGTCACATACCTTAGTTCTATATAGTCTGGATCAAGCGGCCCAAAATGGACATGAGAGTCGTTGAATCCGGGGATGACAAGTCTTCCTTTGGCATCTATCACTGTAGTGTGCCCTTTCCTGATCATGCTTGATATATTTCTGTTTCTGCCAACAGCAATTATAGTGTCGCTACATACTGCTATGGCTTCCGCATAAGGATTCTTATCATCGATGGTAAAGACTTTGCCGTTGATTATTACAAGGTCGGCACTTGGAGTTTCAGAACATGATACAGCAAGTAACATGGTTATCAAAATGTTTGAAAAAAAAATCCTCATGATATTTCTGTTTTTCAGCCGAAATATAAACATTATTACATTACATCGATATCTGAATTATTGTGTGATACTCTAAAACATTTTAACTTCTTTCATATAATTTTATTTAAACATTATGATGCTTCAAAACATAAATCAGATAATTTCGCGGATAAAACAAATATGAAGCTGGCAATAATAGGATATGGCAGGATGGGGCATGAAATTGAAGATGTTGCCTTCGGCCGGGGTCATGAAATAGGACTTATCATCGATAAAGACAATACTGGTGACCTTAACAGACAGAATCTTAATGGCATAGATGCCGCAATTGAATTTTCTTATCCTGACGCTGCCCTGGAAAACATTTTAAAATGTCTTGAAAACAGAATACCTGTTGTTTCGGGCACTACAGGCTGGCTCGGTGATTATGATAAAGCGGCTGAGGCTTGCCTTCTCCACGGCACTTCATTCATTCATTCATCAAACTTTAGTCTGGGTGTTAATATCCTTTACAGGCTTAATTCGGAATTAGCCAGGATACTATCTGAATATCCCGTTTATTCTCCATTCATTGAAGAGGTTCATCATGTAAAGAAGCTCGATTCTCCGAGCGGCACTGCTATATCACTTGCCGAAGGCATTGTAAAACAAAACCCTCGCTATAAAGGCTGGAGCAAAGGTGATACAACTGCTGAAGATATTATCCCCGTACTTTCGGTACGTGAGGGCATGGTACCTGGTATCCACACAATAACCTGGAATTCAGAGATTGACAACATCAGCCTACGGCATGAAAGTAAGAGCAGGAAAGGACTGGCACTGGGGGCTATTGTGGCTGCAGAATACATATATTCCAGAAAGGGAGTATTCACAATGAGCGATGTACTTGGATTTTGATTATTATTTTTAATTTTGTCGCTTTCCTATTAGTTTTATTATGAATGAGGTATTAAAAAAGAAATACATCCGGTTTGCAATAGCAGCCTTAATCTACATTCTGGTAGTCGTATGGATAGGTAATTACGTTCTGCTACTGGGGCTTGGGATTATCTTTGACATATACATTACCGGGAAGGTGAACTGGACCTTCTGGAAGAAGAGAAGTGGTAAGAACAGCGCGTTTATTGAATGGCTTGATGCTCTAATTTTTGCGGTCATTGCTGTTTCACTTATCAATATTTTCCTGTTCCAGAATTACAGAATCCCCACAGGTTCAATGGAAAAATCGCTCCTCATTGGCGATCATCTTTTTGTAAGCAAGCTGGCATACGGCCCAAGGATGCCAAACACACCGATTGCATTTCCTTTCACTCAGCACACGATGCCCATTACAAAGGGAAAATCATGGTCCGACCTGGTTCACTGGCCATACAAAAGGCTGGCAGGTCTTGGAAAGGTAAAAAACAATGATGCGATAGTCTTTAATTTTCCCGCCGGCGACACTGTTGTTGTCGAAGAACAGGTTACCAGTTATTACGAAATTGTTAGGCGAACAGCAAGGGAATTGATGGCTAGAGATAGTTACGCAGGTCAGCCTGTCAGGCCGAAGGATTTTTATATCCGCAAGGCAAGGAAGGATATCAGGGAGAGAAATACTATCATTTACCGTCCGGTTGACAGGAGGGATAATTATGTAAAAAGGTGCATTGGCCTCCCTGGCGATACACTTTTTATCAGGGAAGGTCAGGTGTTCGTGAACCATAAACTGGTTCCTGAAAATGAAACCCAGCAGGCTATCTATATTGTGACTACCAACGGGACCACTATAAATCCAAAAGCATTTGAAAGGATGGGAGTTTACAGATCAGATCAGAATATGATTTCCGGTTCCGCATATCTGCTTCCGCTTACACGAAAGAATGCTGAAGCCATTTCCAAGTTTGCGAATGTGACAAATGTCACACCTGTTTTTTCAAGAAGAGGTGAATATGCTCCTCATATTTTTCCTTACAGCAGGACCTTTGGATGGAATGAGGACAATTTCGGTCCTTTATGGGTGCCAAGCAAAGGAGCTGTTGTAAAGCTTGATACATCAAACCTTTGTCTTTATGAAAGGATAATAGATGTTTACGAAGGCAATGATCTGAAGGTTGATGGAGCGACCATTTTGATAAATGGCAAGCCTGCTGATTCATATACATTCAGATTGGATTACTATTTTATGATGGGAGACAACAGGCCCAATTCAGCTGACTCGAGGTACTGGGGTTTTGTGCCTGAGGATCATATTGTTGGAAAACCGAAATTTATCTGGCTGTCGATTGACAAGGAAGCAAGCGGTTTCAAAAAATTCAGACTGAAAAGAATGTTTATGGGGATCAAATAACCTCATTTCCATATAATTCTCCTACCTCATTTACCTCATCCCCAACCCCTTCTCCTAAAAGAGAAGGAGCAAGAATTGAGTAGTATATTTAAGTCCCTCTCTTTTAGGAGAGGGATTTAGGGAGAGGTGAACGGTAACGCAGAGGGATGCAGGGTGAGGTGAAATAGTATAGGAGAGGGATCTGGAAAGGCATAAAAAAACCTGCATTAATGCAGGTTTTTTTATTGATATCCGGTGTTATTTTACTTTTTCGACTACCGCTTTGAAAGCTTCTGGATGGTTCATTGCAAGGTCGGCAAGCGTTTTTCTGTTGAGTGCAATACCCTTTTTCTCCAGCTTACCAATAAATTCGGAATAGCTCATATTGTATTGCCTTACACCCGCATTGATTCGCTGGATCCAGAGTGATCTGAATTCACCCTTCTTTTTTCTCCTGTCGCGGTAAGCATAGCCCAATCCCTTGTCGAGCGTATTTTTAGCTACTGTGATTACATTTTTTCTTGAAAGGAAGTTTCCTTTTGTCTGCTTAAGGACCTTTTTGCGTCGGGCCCTTGAGGCTACTGAATTAACTGATCTTGGCATAACTCATTTTTTTGAATGACAGCGGTACACCTCCTGTGTACTCTTAACTGCTGTGCAATCTGTTAATACTATTTTTTTCAAAATTTAAACGCATCAGCATTTATTTGCTCGCAAGAAGAAGTTTTACATTCTTTATGTCTGCTTTGTCCACCTGCCCGAAGTATGTAAGATTTCTCTTGCGTTTGGTTGACTTTTTGGTCAGGATATGACTCTTAAATGCATGTTTGCGCTTTATTTTTCCCGTTCCGGTAAGAGAAAATCTCTTTTTTGCACCGGAGTTTGTCTTCATTTTTGGCATTTTATGCTAATAACTAAATTAAAATTTATTTCTTTTTTTTGGGGGATAAGGAGATTATCATCCTTTTCCCTTCAAGCCTTGGAAGTTGTTCAACCTTACCGTAATCCTCAAGGTCATTGGCGAATCTCAGAAGCAGCACCTCGCCCTGTTCCTTGAATAAAATCGATCTTCCCTTAAAGAATACATAAGCCCTTACCTTTGCACCTTCTTCGAGGAACTTCATGGCATGCTTCAACTTGAAGTTATAATCATGATCATCGGTATTGGGACCAAATCGTATCTCTTTAACAACAATTTTCGCAGCCTTGGCCTTTATCTCTTTTTGTTTCTTTTTCTGCTGGTAAAGGAATTTCTGGTAGTCAACCACCTTGCAGACGGGAGGATCGGCATTGGGGGATATCTCTACGAGATCTAGTTCCAGGGAATCTGCCAGTTTCAGGGCATCCTGGATACTCATGACAGCTGTTTCTATTTCATCACCGACAACTCTGACCACCCTGGCAGTGATCCTGTTGTTAATCTTGTGAGCCTGCTGAACAACCTTTGCAGGACTTCGCCTAATTGGTCCGGTAATAGCTATTTCCTCCTATCTTTAGTTAATACTTGATACTTGATACAAACCACATATTAAATTGTAGTTTCTCTGATAATCTCATTGCGAATAAATTCAGCAAATTCATCCAGTTTCATTCTTCCCTTATCGCCTTCTCCCTGTTTCCGGACGGCAACTGTACCGTTCTCGGCTTCCTTTTCACCTATGATAAGCAGGTAGGGAATTCTCTTTAATTCATTATCCCTGATCTTCTTACCTATCTTTTCACTCCTCTCGTCAATAAGAGTGCAAATATCGGAATTATTTAGAAATTCCAAAACTTTTCTGGCATATTCATTAAATTTCTCACTTATGGGCAGAATCACAGCCTTTTCGGGCGCCAGCCAGAGCGGAAATTTGCCTGCTGTATTTTCAATTAGGACCGCAATAAATCTTTCCATCGATCCAAAGATAGCCCTATGGATCATTACCGGTCTATGTTTCTGATTATCACTACCGTTGTAGGTAAGGTCGAACCTTTCAGGAAGGTTGTAGTCAACCTGTATGGTTCCAAGCTGCCATTTTCTCCCTATAGCATCTTTTACCATAAAGTCGAGCTTGGGTCCGTAAAAGGCAGCTTCACCCTTAACTATGGTAGTAATAAGCTGCTTTTCTTTTGATGCTTCAATAATGGCATTCTCGGCTTTTTCCCAGTTCTCATCCGATCCTATGTATTTCTCATTGTTTTCCGGATCACGAAGGGATATCTGTGCTGAATAATCATTGAGACCCACTGCTTTGAAGATGTACTGAACAAGATCAATAATGCTTTTAAATTCCTCCTTTATCTGATCAGGACGACAATAGTGATGAGCATCATCCTGGGTGAAGCTTCTTACCCTTGTGAGTCCGTGAAGCTCACCGCTTTGCTCATACCTGTAGACAGTTCCGAATTCTGCCATCCTCAATGGCAGGTCTTTGTAGGAATGAGGTGTTGCATTATAGATCTCGCAATGATGTGGGCAATTCATTGGCTTAAGCATGAACTGCTCACCTTCCTGTGGAGTATGCATCGGTTGAAAAGAGTCTTTGCCATACTTTTCGTAATGCCCTGAGGTCTTATACAGGTTGATAGTCCCGATATGAGGCGTAGCTACAATCTGGTAACCTCTTTTCTTCAGTACTCCTGTCATAAAATTAATAAGGTTCTGCCTTAATTCCGCACCTTTAGGCATCCATAGTGGAAGGCCCATTCCCACTTTTGGGCTGAATGTAAAAAGTTCAAGTTCCCTTCCGATCCTGCGATGATCTCTTTTCCTGGCTTCCTCGAGGAATATCAGGTAATCATCAAGCATTTTCTGCTTGGGATATGTTATTCCGTAGATTCTTGTCAGCATTTTGTTCTTTTCATTTCCTCTCCAGTATGCTCCAGCCACGTTAAGAAGCTTAATGGCTTTTATCGGTTCGGTCGACGGCAGATGAGGTCCGCGGCAAAGATCTGTAAAATTGCCCTGCGTGTAAAGTGTTATTGAACCATCTTCGAGCTCGCTGAGAAGTTCTGTCTTGTATTCATCTCCCTTTGCAGTAAAAATATCCAGTGCTTCCTTCTTGCTTACTTCCCTTCTCACATATTTTTGGTTTCCTGCTGCCAGCTCCTTCATCCTTTTCTCTATTTCAGGAAGATCGGCGTCTGTAATCACTTTACCGTCACCAGGGTCGACGTCGTAGTAGAATCCGTTCTCGATGGCAGGTCCTATACCAAATTTGATTCCCGGATATATGGATTCTAGAGCTTCTGCCATCAGATGTGCGGAAGAGTGCCAGAAAGCATGCCTCGCAGGTTCATCATCCCATTTGTGAAGAACAAGAGTAGCATCTGTGGTTATTGGCCGGGTAAGATCCCAAACCTCATTGTTCACCGATGCTGCAAATACTTCCCTGGCAAGTTTGGGACTTATCTGCTCTGCAATCTCAATGCTGCTGATGCCGCTGTTGTATTCTTTTACGGATCCATCAGGAAAAGTTATTTTAATCATCTTCAGGTGTCATTTTCATTGGAGTGCAAATTTAAGGATAATTTTTTATTTGCCGGACTGCTGATGCAATTCTGAAAATGAATTATAGTCTTTTAAAAATCCTTTCACTGACATGCGTGGCACATATTTTGATTTTATCTGTATGGAATAATTAATTTCTTATAAAATGAAAAGGATATTATGCTCTTTGTTCATACTCCCGGTGATGCTGATTTCATGTGAGATGAATCCGCATGCATTTTTCAGTGCCGATCCAGGTAATCCGGTGGTCGGGGAGGAGGTGTGGTTTACGAACGAATCTGATAATGCCACACGGTTTGAATGGGATTTTGGCGACGGATTCATTTCTGATGTAATGCATCCGGTTCATGTTTATTATGCTTCAGGAACATATCAGGTTTCACTGAAGGCTTGGTCGTCAAACGGCCTTTCAGATGAGGCTTTTCTGACACTCGATGTATCTATCCCGACTCTCCTGGAAATAGAAGTACTCGAATATTATAAAGAATATCCTGTTTCAGGCGCAAGCGTTATACTGTTTTCCACTCTTACCGACTGGGATAATGAAAAAAACATGGTTTATGAGGGCTTTACAGATAAAGAAGGAAAGGTGGTATTCTCAGGGCTTGATGACATTGTATATTATGTTGATGTATGGGAGAAAAATCATGATAATTATTCGCTCAGGGATGAAGATGTGGGATTTATACGAACCCCGGAAATAATACCGCACAGGATAAACAGGTTCATAGCATATGTTGATTATGTTGATCACGGGAAAAGTGAAGAAAAACGTGGTAAAAGGATGGTAATCAGGAAACTGGAAAGAGAATCCTCCGAAAAACACCAGCCTGATCCATATCCTGATTCAGCCGACTGGAAGTTGCTGTATGATAAAAGCTATAATAAAAAGATGATTAACCGGAGCATTAATCAGAGTTCTGGTTGGAAATGAATTCAAAACCAGCTTTGGATCAGGCTCTTTCTGTCGTGCTGAAATTCACTGAGCCTGTAGAATATTCCTGGCTTCTCCGATTCGATTCTGTATTCCCAATAGGAGGATATTGCTCCCGGGGATATCAATGTCCTTCTAATATAAAGAGGATCGCCTTTGACAAAATCGCATCTGTCTGAATATGCTGATATTTTACCGTAGGTACTGTCCATTGTCGTCTTGATCCATATTAAATATGGTTCGCCAAGCTTTTCGGGGACATGCTGACGATATTCTATAAAGTTGCCCACATACTTCCTCGTAAGTATAAGAGAATCCTCCTGTACCGATTGTTTTGTTGTAGCGCAGGAAGCAAGTATTATTATCACGAAAAGGAATATTTTTTTCATTTTAGCAATACAGATTCCCAGATGTCTAATAAGAACGTAAATGGATGAGTCTTTATTTGATGACCTTAAATGATAATTGCTTTTTAATTATTTCATAATACCAGATATTAGTATTTAATAAAATAAAATGCAGAGATCACAACTCACCCGGAAAGGCAGTTTTACCGGTATATTTTGTATATCCTTCCGGTGTTCTGACCGACATCTGGGGATGGCGGTCACCTTTCATCGTTGCGCAGCCGACCTCCCCTGATTTGCTGATAGCAATAAACTTCTCCCCGGGGAAGAATGCAGGATTTACCTTTTTATACTTGTTGGCGATCATATTAAGAGCATCTTCGCATGCCTGCTGAGGTGTCCTTCCTTCCTTCATTCTCATGACTATATAGAATGACGCACACGACTTAATTACATCTTCACCTCGTCCGGTAGCACCGGCTGCTCCCACTTCATTATCTACATATAAACCTGCACCAATAATGGGCGAATCTCCAACTCGGCCATTCATTTTGAAGCTTAGTCCGCTGGTTGTTGTACATCCTGCAATATCACCATTAACATCAATTGCGATCACATTAGTGGTCCCATAATGATATTCAATATCCGGGAAATCATGCCAGTAAGATTCTGAACGCTGAAGAGTCTGCAGGTGTTCCGGAGCCCCCCAGTCGTCATCCGGGCTTAGTTCCTCCTTCCAACGCAACCATATCTTCCGTGCTTTTTCAGTCAGAAGGTTCTCTTCCCTGAATCCCCAAGCTTTTGCAAATTCAAGAGCTCCTGATCCAACCAGCAAAACATGATCAGTGCGTTGCATGACCAGTTTTGCAACCGAAGAGGGGGTTTTAATATTTTCAAGGCAGGCAACGGCTCCGGCCGAGTAGGTCTTTCCATCCATAAAAGAGGCATCAAGCTGAACAACACCTTTCTCATTTGGCAATCCTCCATAACCCACACTGGTATCTTCGGGGTCCAGTTCTATTATGTTGGCTGCTTTTTCAACTGCATCGACTGCGCTTCCTCCGGCTTTAAGTATCTCCCATCCTTCATCCAAGGCCTTCTGGCCTGTATCGTTAGCGTGACTTGTAATTATAACAGGTGTAATGCCTTTTGATCCGGAAGAATGTTTTGCCGATGCATAAATAGGGTAAAAAAGAGTTCCGGCTCCAGCTCCGATCGTTCTGAAAAAAAATAGGCGTCGTGATATGTTTTTCATTATGTTATGATTTTGATATACATGGTTTGATAATACCTCTATTGGCAGATAATTTTCTTAAATGGGTGTTTTTTACTGATATCATTCATTTTGATTGAATGAGGTTCAAACATTTAATTTTTAAAGCCAAAGATACTCAGAGGGGCCGGATTAATAACCCAATTCCCATTAAATAAATATGAAAAAAAATGAATAATCAATTTACTCACGAATGAGTATTAAAATCATTATTGTTGATTACAGAATCAACCTTCGCAAATTCAGATTTTTGTCATGTTGTCTGAAACTGATCGGACAACTCGCGGATATATCCGAATCCGTACAATACTGCCGGTGCGCTGTGTAAGGCTGAATACTGCTCTTACAGGAGAATCAGAAGCTCCAAAATTCCCCGTTTATTCCCCACGATTTAATTCGCTGCCGGCAGTTATTATAGCTATTTAGCTTTGGGGCTTTTTAAAGGTATTTCAACTATTGCCCTGGTTCCGGAAGTACGACCCTCAGAATTGATATTATTTTCAAGAACGTAGGTAATATTTATCCTTTCAAGCTGTCTGTAGAGTTCGATTAATTCATTCAGAATAAGCAAACCTTTGCCTGTGCCTGATTTTCCTGTAGTTTTATTGTAAATACCTGGTCCGTTATCTTCTATTTTAATAATATACTTGTCTGAAAGGGATAAAACTTCCAATTTAATAAAACCTTCTCCGGGTATTCTGTTAATCCCGTATTTGATTGCATTTTCGGCAAAGGTGTGAATAAGCATTCTGGGTATAAGGATACCCGGATCAACATCCTCTGCAATTTCGATGGTAAATCTGAATGTGTTTGCTCTTCTGAATTTTTCAAGTTCAAGGTAATTTCGCACGAATTCAACTTCTTCGGATAACGTCACTATTATTTTATCGGAGCTGATCACTGTTTGCCTTAATAGCTTTGCGTACTTTCCAAAGATATAATCAGCCTTATCCCTGTCTGATTCTGTTGCATACATGCTTCCTATGGCGTTGAGTATATTAAGGGTGAAATGAGGTTCAATCTGATTCCTGATGGACTTCATCTGGAGTTGGGCTATTCTTCTTTGTGTCTGTACCTTCAGTGCTGTTCTATACCTTTGTATTTGTGAGACAAGTGATATGAAACTAAATACAAGCAGGTACAACAGGACGTAAAATGGATATTTCAGAACATAATACATGTTTTTCTCATATCTCATATAGGCTCCGAAATTCTCAAATTGAAAGTATAAAACTGGTTTTCTTCCTTTTATTTGCTTGATTGTAACCACAAAATCGCCTTCAAACACCTTTTCTAGTTTATATGAGATTGAATTTCTGAGGTTTGATCGGGAGATTATCAGAGTCTTTTTATCCCTCCCCTTGAAAAGGTATTCCTGATTGCCGTCAAGATCGGCATCAAACCTTGTAATAATAGCCGATTCCTGAATTTCAGGCAGTATAAACGTTTTAATGACATTTAATGAGCTGCTGTATTCTTCAACTTCAGTTTCGCTATTTTTTAATAAATAAAATGTTCTATAGTCTTTTTCTTCATTTTGTATAAGATTGCAAAAAGTATTTCCGATGTTTCCTGCAGGCTTTTCAATCACAATATTACCATTAGTGTCTAAAATATAAAACATTGACTTGTAATTCTCTGACCCTATATAGTCATATAATACAGCAAATCTCTTTTGATTTTCATGGTTGACAGGAACGATCCTGACATTTGAGGGATAATTCCCGATCTTCACCGGGGGGAAGAGAAATTTGAGATTCTTATCAAGAACCATGATCCATGAATATTGATCAGAAAAGGGAAAATCCTCATTCGTATTTCCGGTTGCTGAAACTTCCAGAAGAAACTCGGGTGACTTGTCACCCGACACATCAAAAACAGTACACCCCCTGATTGTTGCTCCACTCTGGGGAGATTTAATTAGAGAGTCATTATCAATGAGATAGCGATATAAATTTCTTGGCTGTTTACTGTAACCGGTAGAAATCCGGAAAACAAAGTCTAAATTACTTCCGTTTAATCCCTCAATAAGTCCGACTGGAACTATATGCGGTTGATCACTGCTGTATGGTGCTGTTCTGCGAAAATCAATGAATCGTGCATTTAAAATTCGGTTACCAGGTCCCAGCGGATCAAGGATGCTTAGGAATATAGAATCACTGCTAATTGTGAAAATATAGCATTCCAGAAATCCGTCTCCGTTATAGTCGCCGGCAAACAGGGTATTAAAGTTATTATATTGATATTTAATATTATATTGATCTATTATTTTATTATTACTTTTCACTAGTGTCCAAAAGAATTTTTTTAAAAACTTTGTAAAATGTTAATATA
>CAZTJT010000003.1:0-171527 GCA_964613785.1 uncultured Rikenellaceae bacterium | reverse complement strand
GACAGGGACTTTATGTCAAATACTGTGCATCATGTCATGGTAAGACAGGGCTTGGCGACGGAGTAAAAGCAAGGATGCTCAAGGATTTTGCAGGTGATTTTTCAGGTGATTATTATCAGAACCAGACCGATGGTGAGCATTTTTACAAGACAAAATTTGGCAGGAACGAGATGCCGAAGTATGAAGGTAAATTGAGTGATGAAAATATCTGGCATATTGTAAATTATATGCGTACGTTCAAGAAATAATCAGTAAGACATCACAAAAAAAGGAGCCGCTCAGATTGGGCGGCTCTCTTTTTTGTCAGGGATATATTTTCTTTTCTAAATAGCAGCAATTGAATTCTCAAGAAGCTTTTTGATATAGGGGTAATTGTGAACACCGAGGCTGCCATCCCTGACAACAAGCTGGAAGTTCAATATGGCACCAAATTGCGCATTCGTGAGGGCTGGAAGGGCCGGGGTGCCAAATGCCGGATTTCTCCAGTATCCTGTAGAATTGGATCCGGAATCATATATGTCAAAATATCCATGATACATATTATCCACGGGATCCTTCTGAAGGATGTCATGTCCGTTTCCGATAGCATTGATCTTTGATGCCAGCTGGTTAAGCAGATCCTTTATATCGTTCTGTGCAGCGGTCAGGGTAGCACTTGATGCACTCATTCCTGTATGGCATCCTGTGGCATTGCATCCGTTGAAATTGCCTTTTACAACAAAGGAGTGGCCCCCGGTGAATCCTGAAGGTGTTGCCATATGACATGAGGTGCATGAGGCTCCATTCTTGTGAGCCGAGTTTTCATATCCGGTACCAAACTCAATCCCGCCGGTACCTGAAGCCATTGCAGCCTGAGTACCGTAATGCACGCCTGTCCTGAATGAAATAGAAGACAAGGTGTAGTTTGCAGTCGGCTCTGAGATTAATTTTGAATAATCAATCAGGGCTCCAGAAGATGCAGTTATAGGCCTTGGCTGATGGCATTTTGCACAGAGATTCGCAGAAGTCTCGGTGAAGTTGATTGTTTTTGAGCCGCCCCACATGGTCATGGGTACGGCAGCAGTTGTTGTAAGAGGCATAAATTCAGTGGCGGCGAAGTTTGTGTGAAGAGAGCTGTGGCATGTAAAACAGCTTATTTCACCCGGGAAAGTCAGTGCTGAGGCACTTGCCACGTAGTTGTTGATAAATCTCGTCGGGTCAGTGGGATTTGCAGTGATTGTGACAGGAGTGTTTTTCTTGACCACATCAAGGAAGCCCTGATTTGAATGGCATGGCGCGCAGTTGTTCCTTGTGCCTTCTTCGTATGCCTCACCAAGATAGTGTAAAGAGTGTTTGTATTCATTCGCTTTAGCATCCACTACTGTGCTATTGTGACATAATTTGCATGTCTCATTGGCATCTTTGCCATCCTTGCCGTCGTCTCCGTCAGCTCCAGCCGGACCCATTGGACCCTCGCAGGCCGAAAACAGGAATGCAGCTGCAAATAAAATGCTGAATGATTTCAGAAGATTTTTCATATTATCAGGTTTTAGATAGTTTTCCAACCGCAATGTAGCAATAAGGCTGTTTTAATCTGTTATTTTCGGAGGTGTTTTTTGCAATATTTAATGTTGATAAATATCTATTGTAAAAATGATATATATCTATTAAGCAGTTGATAAATATCAATAAAAACAATAATATTTGTTAATTGTTATATTTGTGGTCCTTCATCAATGCCTAATTAATATAAACCATAAACCATCATGACAGAAAAAGAACCAATGGAACCGGGAAAAACAAATCCGCTGAAGTGGAAGAATTTCCAGCACCTTTCAAAGCATGAGCTACAGCTTATCAATGAAAACAGGTATGAGACCACCTTTAAGGCCGGAGAAGTTTTACTAAAGCAAGGTTCTCCGGTAACAAGCGTTTTATTCCTTATTTCAGGAATGGCAAAGATCTATACCGAAAGCAAAAGTGGAAAGAATTTTATTATTGAAATTGTTCAGTCAGGCACACTGGTCATGGGTCCGGGTGCTTACGTCAATTCGAGAAACACTTTTTCAGTTGCTGCACTCGATCAGGTTCAGGCATGTTTCATCGATTTCAATACTTTTCGTCAGCTTATAAAGGCAAACAACGCCTTCGCGGAAAGCCTCCTTGGAGATTTATGCTTGAAATCATTGAACATGCAGGAAAAAATGGTGAATCTCGCCCGGAAGAAAATGCCCGGAAGACTTGCAGAAGCTTTGATCTATTTTGCTGATGAATTATATCATTCTGATGAATTTGAACTGCCTCTCACCAGGTACGAGCTGGGCGAAATGACCAATATGGCAAAGGAAAGTGTCGTGAGAATACTTAAGGAAATGGATCAATCGGGAGTAATAGCCTCAAGGGCATCATCAATCCGGATACTTGACAGGCAAAAGCTCACGCTTCTTTCGGAAAAGGGGTGATTTCAATAATTTAATTTCAATAGACAACAATTCTTGTGAAACATGCATGAGTTGTCATACTCATCAATTAATGAGTATTATTAATTTCAATCATGTGTGGTTTCATCCGACCAAAATAAATTATATGCTAATGAAAATTTTCAGATTTCTGTTATCTCCCTTTTTTATGGGGGTATTGTTCATTGTATTCGCAGTTTCCATGGCTGCTGCAACCTTTATTGAAAATGATTACGGGTCAGCAGCTGCCTATGATTCTGTTTATGATACCAGATGGTTCGAGTTTATACTTCTGCTTCTTGCAGTAAATCTGGCCGGACAGGTATTTATTTTTAAACTTTACAGGTGGTCCAAACTTACTGTCTTCCTTTTTCACCTAGCGTTTATCGTTATCCTTGCCGGGGCTGCCATTACAAGATATTTTGGATGGGAGGGCTCAATGCATATCAGGGAAGGCGAAGATCAGAACAAATGCTACTCAAATGAAAGGTATATCGGATTTGAGCTAAAAGACAGCTCGGGAGAAATTTTAGAAGCACACTCCGAAAAATTTTCATTGTCAGCTCATTCTGCCGGAAGGTTCAGAAAAAAGCTAATTGTTAACGGAATACAGCATGAACTTGTCCTCTCAAAGATAATTCCCAATGCCACAGAATCCATTGTTGAAGATCCTGATGGTGAATCTTTAATTTCGCTTGTTGCAACAGACAATAACAAGAAAGAGAACCTGATCTTAAAGAAAGGTGATGTAAGACTTTTTAATGGCATTTCCATCGGATTCTTTCCTGTCGGGGAGGCTGAAATTAAGATCACCACCGATTCCTCCTTGTTTTTTGTTCAATCGAAGCGCTCCATGAACATTACAAGCATGATGACCCAGGAGTCGAGAATGGTGAAAGAAGGAATTGCGGTTGAAATGAAACCTATGCAGATCATTACTATTGATAACATAAGGCTGGTGCCCCAGAAAATGGTATTTAAAGGATCTGTCGGACCTGTTTCAGTGGACAGGAATATGGAAAACACAGGAAAGAATGTTTTTGTATTTAATCTCATGGCAGGCAAGAAATTAAAAGCTGCGATAAATATCTGGGATACAGGAATGGAGGGCATGGCTTCAGGAACTGCTTCACTGGGGAATGAAACACTCGGGGTATTTTACGGATCACTTGAGAGAATACTTCCATTCAGCATTCATCTCAATGATTTTGTGCTTGATAGATATCCGGGATCAAACAGTCCATCGGGTTATAAGAGCAATGTATTGCTTACCGACAAGGAAGAAGGGATTGAAAGGCCTTTTGTCATCTTTATGAACAATGTGTTGAAGTACAAGGGTTACAGATTTTACCAGTCTTCGTATGATCCTGATGAACAGGGTACCATCCTTTTGGTAAACAATGATCCTGCGGGGATGATTGTTACATACTCAGGATATGGCCTTCTTTTTCTTTTCATAATTCTTTCATTATTAAACAGGAAATCAACATTTCATACCATTAACTCAGGCTTCTGGAGCTCAGCCTTAAGGAAAAAGCTGCCAATGGCCATGACTTTTTTCTTCCTCGCAGGCTTGGGTGAAATTGATGCTCAAAAGCTTATTCCTGACAGAAAATCATCAGAAGAATTCGGAAAAATTCTTGTTCAGGATCAGAAAGGGCGCACGGAACCATTATTCACTCTAAGTAATGATATTCTGCGGAAAGTGTCGAGAGAAAATAAATTAGAAGGCCTTGATCCGATGCAGGTTTATCTTGGAATATATTTCGATTTTGAAAGATGGAAGGATGTACCTTTGATAAGAGTCTCAAACAAAGAGCTGCAGGGTATACTTGGTTTAAGTGGAAATATGGCATCGTTTTCAGATATTGTGGACCTCGACAATGGCGGGGCATATAAGCTTGCAGATCTTGTCAATAAATCATATTCTAAGGCTCCGGGATCGCGGACCAGACTTGACAAGGAGATAATGAAGGTAGATGAAAGGGTCAATATTGTGTATATGATATATACGGGAGGATTCTTGAAAATTTTCCCGCAAAAAGATGATCCCCATCAATGGAGCACACCCCAGCAGGCAATCAAAAATGCAGCAGGGAAAGAGGATTCACTGTACTTTCAGAATGTAATACCCATGTTTGCCGAAGCAATACGCTCGAATGACAGATCTGCGGCGACAGCAATTTCAGGAACAATTAAGGAATACCAGCAAAAATTCGCAAAATATGATCTTCCTACCAGTCGAAAAATCGGTGCTGAACTTCTATATTACAGGCTGATGATTTTTGAACGTCTTTTCCCTTTCTACGCCATGGTTGGAATTGTTATGCTTATAAGCCTGATAATTATGGTTATAGGTGGGATAAAAACTGACACCCTGATATTGAAGGTACTGAAATGGCTCCTTTTTGCCGGTTTCTTGTTTCACACGCTGGGTCTGGGTTTACGATGGTACATATCGGGTCATTCTCCGATGAGCAATGGTTATGAATCGATGATTTTCATATCATGGGTCACTCTGCTTGCCGGCCTGATTTTCAGCAGGAGATCTGATTTTACCCTTTCTGCTACAGCAGTCCTAGCTTCAATGACACTTATGGTTGCTCATCTGAGCTTCATGGATCCCGAAATCACGAACCTTGTTCCTGTTCTGAAATCCTATTGGCTAACGCTGCATGTTTCGGTTATTACGGGAAGCTATGGATTTCTCGGATTGGGAGCCATCCTGGGTTTAATTACGATGATACTGCTTTCTCTTTCGGGTGACAGGAACAGGGATAGAATCTCAGGCACCATTGATGAGCTTACAGTAATAAACTTTAAGTCGCTAACTATAGGCCTGTATCTGCTTACCATCGGGACCTTCCTTGGGGCCATCTGGGCAAATGAATCGTGGGGACGCTACTGGGGTTGGGATCCCAAGGAAACATGGTCGCTTATTACAATTGTTATTTATACTCTTGTTACTCATTCGAGGTTAATTCCCGGATTCAAGGATATTTATTCATTTAACCTGCTGGCGCTCATTGCTTTTTCATCAGTGCTAATGACTTATTTCGGGGTAAATTATTATCTCTCGGGCTTGCATTCATATGCCGGAGGTGACCCGGTGCCTGTTCCTGGTTTCGTATATGTTTCTGTTGCAGTTCTCGCAGGATTGTCAGTAGCAGCCTATATGAAATACAGGAAATGGGAGAAGGCCGGTTGAGAGTGGGAGTGAGAGCGGGGAGGATTGCCTCCTTCGCTGTGCTGTGTTGGCGATCCCCGGTAGAGTAACCTTCAGACAAAAAGCCTTTTATTTGCTGCGTTCATAAATACCCTTGTTTTTTCAGATACTTATGCAGGCAAGCTTTCAAAGCACTAAAAAACAATGCCCTTCCTGCCTGATGGCAGGAAGGGCTTTTTTCTGGGTGGAAGATGGGATTCGAACCCACGACCTTCGGAACCACAATCCGACATTCTAACCAGCTGAACTACATCCACCGTATCAGGTTTGCAAAATAAGCCCAAAAATTCCATTTCGCAAAATTTTGAAATTATTTTCTGCCAAGTCGGTTCAATTGCTATCTTTGGGCCGGTTCCTAAAGGTGAACATTCCTGTCTAATTTTGTTCTGTAAGCCATGTTTTCAGGAAGATCCTTTGATACTTTTTTCCCGAAGTTTCGGAAGATAAGTCTGATAGACAATATATCAGGATTACAGCTTTTTCAGCTGATGCGTTTTACAGTCTTCCTTATAATAAGCATAGTATTTACGAAGAGTCATCTTACCAGGGCTGAAATTGGATCTTGGGAAATGTTCCTTTTTATTTCAGGGCTGATAAGTTTTTTCTGGGTAACGGGAATAATTCAGTCGCTGCTTCCATTGTACCACCGGAACAAAACATACCGTAAAATTGGTGATAACGGCGAAGGAAAATCGCCTGAGATATTCAATGCGTTTATTCTTTTGTGCCTTTTCAGCCTGTTGTTTTTCGGTATGGGACACTCTATAAAAAACCATTTTTCGGTATTTAACATATCAGGGGATGTTCCATACCTTAACCTGCTCCTACTTTATCTACTGCTGAGCAACCCTGTCTGCCTTATTGAATATATTTATCTTCTGAATAACCGCTCCTACAGAATCTTTCAGTATGGTATTTATACATTTTCTATCCAGCTTGTTCTTGTAATAGCACCTGTAATTTGTGGAAAAGACATAATATGGTCGATTTACGGACTTCTTGTGATTACGGTAATAAGATGGATCTGGCTCATTATACTTCTTAGGAGGTACTCTGAAATGCAGATCTCGTTAAAATTCATGAAGGAGCATCTTTACCTTGGATTTCCGCTAATACTTACTTCACTGATAAGTGGATCGGCCCAGTATACTGATGGAGTAATTATCTCTGCGGTATACCGCGATCCGGGTATGTTTGCATGGTTCCGTTATGGTGCAAAGGAGTTCCCCCTTGTTCTGATGCTTGCAAACGGATTAAGCAATGCAATGCTTCCTGAGTTCTCAACAAGGACAAGAATGAGGGAGTCACTTGCAAGAATAAAATACAAATCACGCCGCCTGATGCACCTGTGTTTTCCTGCAACAATGTTAATAATGCTGTTAGCCCGATGGATTTACCCGCGCATGTTTAATCCCGATTTCCAGAAAAGCGCAGATATATTTCTTATTTATTCACTTCTTGTGATACCACGACTTGTCTTTCCTCAGACAGTGATCGTTGGACGAAAGAAAACGCATATAACTCTTATTGCTGCCATCCTTGAGCTTGCTCTCAATATTCCCCTGAGCCTTCTGATGATAAAGTGGGGATACAATATTGTAGGTGTTGCCCTTGCAACATTTATTGTCTATACGGTAGGAAAGATCTACCTTGCCGGATACCTTTGGGTAAAAATGAAAATCAAACCTACAGAATATATACCTGTTAAGGTTTATTTGATCTATTCATTCCTGCTCGCGGTGTTGTTTGTGCTTATTGACCACAGGATAAT
Source organism: uncultured Rikenellaceae bacterium (assembly GCA_964613785.1). Lineage (GTDB taxonomy): Bacteria > Bacteroidota > Bacteroidia > Bacteroidales > VadinHA17 > LD21. Next base: position 164,092 of record CAZTJT010000003.1, on the reverse strand, counting down.
AGATATTCATTGACAGGGAAAGAGTGCCTTAAAATTCCCTTAACTACTTGGAAACTCATCGATCATATCACAATGTCAGAATGATACTGGAATAACTGGAATAAAAGGACCCTGAACCCTTAATTGATTCATGTACAGCTTTGTTTTAAAAATCTTTCTATATTTGCCATGACAGCGCATTTCGAAATTATTCTGTATTAGTGTTTTGTTAAACTGTCCTTACTGAAAAATCATTATGCAAATAATCCAGGTTACAACCGCAAAGGAGAAAAAAGAATTCCTGAACTTTCCAAAAAGATTATATAATGGAGATCCCTTCTGGGTATGCCAGCTTGATTCGGAGCTTGAAGCGCTCTTTGATCCTGAAAAAAATTATCTTTTCAGGCAGGGAGAGGCAAACAGATGGATCCTCAAAGATAACAATAACAGGACCATTGGGCGTATAGCCGCATTTATAGACAGGGTAAGATCAGCGGCATATTTTCAGCCCACAGGTGGAATTGGATTTTTCGAGGTGATTCAGGATAAGAATGCTGCTTTCATGCTTTTTGATACCGGAAGGGAGTGGCTTGAATCAAAAGGGATGGAAGCAATGGATGGACCTATCAACTTCGGGGAGAACGACAACAACTGGGGTCTGCTTGTTGATGGATTCATGCATCAGGGTTATGGCATGCCCTACAATAAGAAATACTACAGGGAATTTTTTGAAGAATACGGATTCAGGAATTATTTTGAACAGTATTCATATCACAGGGATGTACGGACACCTGATAATAAAATAGTTGAATTTCCACCCCGGATTATGAAGATAGCAGAATGGCTGACAAAACGACCGGGATATTCCTTCCGTCATTTTGAATTCAGCCAGAAAGAGAAATTCCTCAATGACCTTGCTGAAGTATACAATGCAACATGGAAGGCCTTTAAGGAGGATTTTACACCTCTTGATCCAGAATTACTCGATGCATTATTTAAAAAGGCAAAACCAATTATTGATGAGGATATAATATGGTTTGCATATTTCAACGATAAACCCATTGCCTTTTTTATACTTTATCCTGATCTTAACCAGATCCTCCGACACTTCAACGGAAAGCTGCACCTGATAAACAAGATCAGATTTTTATACTATAAAGCAACCCATGAGATGACAAGGATGAGGGCAGTTGTTGGAGGTGTGAATCCATCTCATCAGAATGGAGGGGTTGAGTCAGCTATTTTTTATCATCTTTACGGAGTTTTCAAACGTAAACCCTGGTATAAGGAACTGGAGCTATCATGGGTAGGCGACTTCAATCCGAAAATGATTGCCATATATGAGGCCCTGGGAGCAAAGAAGGCAAAGACTCATATAACCTATCGATATCTTATTAACAAAAACCTGAAGTTCACACGATATGTCGACGAGATGCAGGGTATCCTTAACATGAGTTCAGTCGGCCCGGATAAAAGTAAATAAATTTGTTTTCGGTTTTGCTTTTATCTTAAATTTGTGTACTTTTGCAAACCCTTATTCGGGCATATTTATGAACATAGAATAAAAGATAAGACAATGAAAAACGGTATACATCCTAAGAATTACAGGTTTGTTGTTTTCCAGGATATGTCAAATGGTTATTCATTTCTCAGCAGGTCAACAGCACCATCCAAAGAAACCATCAAATGGGAGGATGGCCAGGAATACCCATTAATCAAGCTTGAGATTTCGAATACTTCTCATCCATTCTATACTGGAAAAATGAAGCTTGTTGACACAGCAGGCAGGGTTGATAAGTTCATGAACCGTTATAAGGATCATGTTGGCAAGAAGAAATGACTAACATAAGTATAAGCTGTCCCGGCCTTTAAAGCCGGGTTTTTTTTTGAATTACCAGATATGGCATAAGGATTGATATGTACTTATCTGACACCAGATGTAAAATTTTATGTAAATTTGACAGCATTTTTTATAGATGGACAAGAAACTAAGGCGAACGACTCGTAATTTTTTTCTCCCGGATTTGCTGGATGGTGAGGGTGACATAGTTCCTATCATTGCTGATGGAGAGGATGGCGATCTTGAGGATGTAGAAGTGCCTGAAAGCATTCCTGTCCTGTCGTTAAGGAACACTGTTCTTTTTCCAGGTGTGGTTCTGCCCATTTCAATCGGACGCCCTAAATCAATTCAGCTTATCAAGGATGCATACAGGTCTGACAGGATCGTTGGAACGGTGGCCCAAAAAGATCCCGACACTGAGAACCCCACTTTTAACGATCTTCATACAGTTGGAACCGTAGGACAGATTGTTAAGCTACTGGAAATGCCTGATGGATCTACAACAGCGATAATTCAGGGGCGAAAAAGAATGGTACTGGAAGAACTCATCTCGGATGATCCCTATTTTATTGCCAGGATCAGGACAATCCCTGAGGTCAGGCCCGAACTGCCAAGCAAAGATTTTGATGCGGTGGTTGGATCTCTTAAAGACCTGTCTCTCAAAATTATTAAGATTAATCCAAACATATCTCCCGAGGCTTCATTTGCCATAAAGAACATTGAGAACAGCACTTATCTCATAAATTTTATTTGTTCAAACACTGATATTAAGGTCCAGGACAAACAGCGTTTACTTGAAATAAACAACCTTCGCGACCGTGGCTATCAGCTTTTGGAATACCTGGTACAGGAGATTCAGTTACTTGAATTGAAGAATGAACTCCAATCGAAGGTTAAGAGTGATCTTGATCAGCAGCAGCGCGAATTTCTTCTTCATCAGCAGATGAAGACTATCCAGAATGAACTTGGAGGGAATCCCCTTGAAAAGGAGATAGAGGAATACAGGAAAAAGGGAGAATCAAAGGACTGGTCTTCAGAGGTAAAGAAGACATTTGAAAAAGAGCTTGATAAGCTTCACAGGCTAAATCCCGCAGCAGCGGAGTATTCTGTACAGGTAAATTATATTCAGACCCTCCTTGACCTTCCGTGGAATTTTTGCACGGAAGATAATCTCGACCTTAACAATGCAAGAAGGGTTCTTGATGAGGATCATTTCGGGCTTGAGGAGGTAAAAGAAAGGATACTTCAACATCTGGCTGTGCTTAAACTTAAGGGCGATCTCAAATCGCCGATACTTTGTCTTTATGGACCTCCGGGAGTGGGAAAAACATCGCTTGGAAAGTCAGTTGCTAAAGCCCTCGGACGGAAATATGTCAGAATGTCACTGGGAGGCCTGCACGATGAGGCTGAAATAAGGGGACACCGAAAGACATACATTGGGGCTATGCCGGGAAGGATAGTTCAGAATCTGAAAAGAGCCGGATCTTCAAATCCGGTCTTCATTCTTGATGAGATCGACAAGGTGGGGCAGGACTTTCGCGGAGATCCTTCTTCGGCTCTGCTCGAGGTTCTTGACCCTGAGCAAAACAGCACTTTTTTTGACAACTTCCTGGAGATGGAATATGATCTTTCAAAAGTACTGTTTATTGCAACTGCAAATAATCTTGCAACAATCAGTGCCGCTTTGAAAGACAGAATGGAACTTATCGAGATTACCGGATACCTTGTAGAAGAAAAGCTTGAGATTGCCGATCTGCACCTTCTTCCGAAACAACTTGAAAATCATGGCGTAAAGCCAGATCAGCTTTCAGTTGGCAGAAAGGTTATGGAAACGATCATTGAAAAGTATACACGCGAATCGGGAGTAAGGGAGCTTGACAAGAAGCTGGCTAAGATAGTGAGGATTACGGCCAAGAACATAGCCTCAGGGATAAGCTATGAAACTGAACTGTCTGAAGAAAAGCTCTTTGAGATTCTTGGCCCTCCTAAATTTGTGCATGACATTTATGCAGGCAACGATCAGGCAGGAGTGGTTACCGGTCTTGCCTGGACAGCTGCTGGCGGCGAAATCCTGTTTGTTGAAACAAGCCTGAGTCGTGGAAGCGGAAAATTGACACTTACGGGCAACCTTGGAGAGGTTATGAAAGAATCGGCGATAATAGCACTTGAATATCTCAAATCAAATGCTGAATTTTTGGATCTTCCTGATAATTTCTCCGATAAATGGAACATTCATATACATGTTCCAGAGGGTGCTATACCAAAGGATGGACCCTCAGCCGGCATAACAATGGCTACCTCGATAGCTTCGGCATTTACCCAGCGTAAGGTGAAAAAGTATCTGGCGATGACTGGAGAGATAACACTCAGGGGCAGGGTGCTTCCGGTAGGGGGAATAAAGGAAAAGATTCTTGCTGCCAAACGTGCCAGTATCAGAGAGATAATTGTATCGGAAGATAACAGGAAAGATGTTGAAGATATCAATGAAAAATATATTAAGGGGCTTAAATTCCATTATGTTAACACAATTATGGAAGTACTGAACCTTTCTCTTTTGAAACAGAAAGTTAAAAATCCGAAAAAAATCACATTTGAATAAAACCTGCATGGTTCACAAAGGTAAAAGATGATGAATATATTCCAAAATGCATGTTCAATGTGATCTAAAATCAAAATTATTCTCGCATGAAAAGAATAGCAGTTTTTCCCGGTTCCTTCGACCCGTTCACCATAGGACATGAAGGAATTGTTAACAGAGCCCTGGGCCTGTTTGATGAAATAATAATTGCGGTAGGGGCCAATGCACTGAAAAAGAACTATTATCCTCTTCATGTAAGAAAGGAAATGATAGCAAGGGTCTTTCAGGATGAACCCCGAATCAGGGTTGACCACTATGAAGGCCTTACGGTAGATTATTGTAGAAAACACAATGCCAGATATATCCTCAGAGGTCTCAGAACAGCCGCCGATTTTGAGTTTGAAAGAGCTATAGCTCAGGTAAACAAGGCATTGGCATCAGATGTTGAATCGGTTTTCCTTCTCACGATCCCCGAACATTCACCCATAAATTCCACAATAGTAAGAGACATAATCAGAAGCGGGGGAGATGCCTCAAGGTTTGTACCGGCTGCAATAAAACTTAAAGATTACCACGGGGAGGAAGATTAAATATTTTAAGGAAGGGGTAAATTTTTAAGGATAGAGGTATTAATAAGGTCAATAAGCGACAGCCAGGCGTTAGCCTTGATCCAGCTAAGTTCTTCGGGAGAAAGCCATTTAATCATTGTTATCCCCTCCTCGATCTGGGGTTTTAAATTCATAGTTCCAGAATATTCCATAAGGTACCACCGGGTGTTCTTAAGGTATGAAATTCCCTGGCATGTATAAGTATGATAGCTTGAATCAAGAAATTTTATTATCCTGTGGCCAGTAATCCCGCATTCCTCATGAACCTCTCTGATGGCACACGTCTCGGGATCTTCTCCGCTTTCAATGTGACCTTTTGGCAGATCAAGCTTCCCTTTTCTTTCAATGAACAAATATTTACCGCACGAATGTCTGACAAGGCCTCCTGCAGCTTTTACTTCAGTGAAATATATCCGGAAGATCTTCCAGATGTGCTTTATATTGGTGCCATAAATATTGATTGATTGCCTTGATTTATCTGCCTGAAATTCAGCGATAATATCATAAAGTTCATTTGTGGTACCGAATTTATAGAATAACCCGTACTTTTGTAGCCGGTCAGGTTCCGAACTTAAAAGAATGAATCTGTCTTCGAAATGAACTTTATACATCATACATCTTGAGATGGAAAATTGTGCTACAAAGGTTGCCGATTATCTATTGCAAATTAAAGCAATAAAATTGCAACCGTCAAATCCTTTTACCTGGGCGTCAGGCTGGAAGTCGCCGATTTATTGTGATAATCGTAAAACGTTGTCATTTCCTGAAATCAGAACCTTTATCTGTGAGTCTTTTTCCGGATATGTCAGGACCCTTTATCCTGCAGCAGAGGTGATTGCGGGAGTTGCAACCGGTGCTATTGCTCATGGAGCGCTTACGGCAGATAGGCTGAACCTTCCTTTCATATATGTGCGGTCAGGTGCAAAGGAGCACGGTCTTGGAAACCAGATTGAGGGTTTTTTCGAACCAGGCCAGAAGGTTGTGGTTATTGAAGACCTTATCTCCACTGGAGGCAGCAGTCTTGGTGCAGTAAAAGCTTTAAGGGAGGCAGGTTGCCAGGTTCTTGGGATGCTGGCAATTTTTACCTACGAATTTGAAATAGCTGCAGCAGGATTTTCTGCTGAGGGTTGTGAATTACATACCCTGAGCAACTACAGCTGTCTTATAGAGACGGCACTTTCATCGGGGTATATAGGAGCAACTGAGCTGGAAACTCTGAAAAGGTGGAGAACGAATCCTTCTGAGTGGGGAAAAAAATCTTAATTAATGACACAATCAGTTAAATACACCAGCCGCGAAGGGCTTTTGACATGCACGCCCCGGGAAGTTTTTGAATTTGCTTCAGATTTACGGAATTTCACCACTCTGCTGCATGAAAATACTGTCACTTTATCAGAAATGACAAGTGATTCCTGCTGCTTCAACATTGTACCACTTGGAGATATGAAAGTAAAGATAAGCAGAAAGGTCCCATATTCATTGATAGTATATGATTCTGAATTGCTTAATATACAGGACCTCTCCCTCGATCTGAAGATAAACGGAGGAGAAGCTGAAAGAACAAAAGTCATTATAACGTTCAATGCTGATTTGAATCCATTCATGAAGATAATGGCTGAAAGACACATTGAAAGATTGCTTGATAAACTAATCTCGGAAATGGAAAGTTTCAGGGGCTGGAATAAGTTATAAGATATACTCTATTTCCTTTGTTGCAAATTCATGTTTTTTCCCTTTTCGGTCTTCAACGATAAGATTACCCTTTAAGCCGACAGCATCAATTTTACCTTCGAAGACAATGCTGCCAGCCTTATATTTATGCCATTCATTGCGCCTGTAAAGCACTGAAATAAACCTTTCGCGGATTGTATTATAATCTCCTGCCAGTGTCTGCTTATATCTTTTATCGAGCGAGGCTGCGAGTTGCCTTAGGCATGGCTCCAGGTCATAATCCTGTCCTGTTATCATTTTAAGTGAAACAGGATTTGGAGCGTCGCTCAGGAAAATTGTCTGGTTCAGGTTAAGCCCTATTCCGACGATACAGTTTTCAATCCTGTTATCACTGATTGTATTCTCTATCAAAACTCCGGAAATTTTTTTATCTCCTGCATAAATGTCATTCGGCCATTTTACGCTGCAGCCATGAATTTTTTCGGAGAGGAAGTCATTGATCCCAAGCGACACGGCCATTGAAATTATGAACTGATCTTCCGGCATAACTGTATCGGGAAATAATATTATACTGCACAAGATATTTTTCCCATCCTCGCTTTCCCATTTGTTTCCTTTCTGGCCCCTTCCGGCCGACTGATAATTTGTGTAAATTATTGTGCCTTCGGCAGGGGCAATATTCCCTCTGACCAGCTCCGCAGCATAAGTGTTGGTTGAAGAAGAGTTCTGTACATATATTATTCTTGATCCAATAATCATTGTATATACTTATTTATAAAACCACATGGTTATATTTATCGTAAGGTTAGCGCATAAATTGTAAAATCAGGATTTTCATACAAAAATAAAGATAAAAGTTTGTACTTTTGCGACTTGATATTTAACTGATAATTACGGATGAAGAAAAAGCGGGACGAGACTGAATTGCTGCTTGAAAACATAATAAAGGGAATATTTGAGAAAAAAGGAAAAGACGTTCTGAAAATAGATTTACGGAAACTTGAGAACAGGATCACCGACTTTTTTGTTATCTGTCATGGTTCTTCGGTCACACAGGTAGATTCGCTATGTGAATCTGTGGAAGACACTGTAAGGACAGGGACAGGAGAAAAACCTGGTCATGTTGAGGGGCTTGACAACTGTTTCTGGGTCCTGCTTGATTACGGGAGCGTTGTGGTTCACATCTTTCTTGAAGAATACAGAAATTTTTACAGCCTTGAATCGCTTTGGGCTGATGCATTAATAGAAGCGATTAAAGACAAATAGCAATAAGTTATCATTTTATGGCCGAAAAGAATAAAAAGAACCCGGGCACGGAAAACAATCCTGACAAAAATGCCAGGCCGAAGTTCAATTCAAACTGGATTTTTGCAATACTTGCCTTTTCCATAATTATTTTTCAGCTTTTATATGGAGGGAAGTCAGTACCTAAAGCCCAGACCCGGGATCTGAAAGAGATGATCCTAAACAGGGATATTGAAAGGATAGTTGTTATAAACAAGGAGGTTGCAGAGATTTACCTGAAAAAGGAAGCCATCGAGTCAGGCAGGTATCCAAATCTGAACAGGAACGGCAACAGAGGAATGGGTCTGGGGGTTCCCAAACCAAATTACACATATAATATTGCCGACATAAGCACATTTCAGCCTTTTATCCTCGAAGAGCAGAAAAAGGCTGGTTATGAGGAGAAAGAGATAATTTATCCTGAATCGGAGACCAGGCACAATTATATTGGCGACATACTCGGATGGACTCTTCCGTTCATACTTCTTATCTTCCTTTGGATGTACATGATGAGAAGGATGTCGGGAGGTGGGGCCGGTGGTGCTGGCGGAATTTTCAGTGTCGGTAAATCAAGGGCTCAGATCTTCGATAAGGATACAAACGTAAAGATAAACTTCAGTGATGTAGCTGGCCTTGAAGAGGCAAAGACAGAGGTAATGGAGATAGTGGATTTCCTGAAAAACCCGAAAAAGTACACACAGCTGGGGGGTAAAATTCCCAAGGGTGCTCTTCTTATCGGACCTCCCGGAACGGGTAAGACTCTTCTTGCAAAGGCTGTTGCCGGTGAGGCAAATGTGCCGTTTTTTTCTATATCAGGATCTGATTTCGTGGAAATGTTCGTTGGTGTTGGTGCGTCAAGGGTAAGGGATTTGTTTAAGCAGGCAAAGGAAAAGGCTCCCTGCATCGTTTTCATAGATGAGATTGATGCCGTCGGGAGAGCTAGAGGGCGTAATGTAAATTTTGGTTCAAACGATGAACGGGAAAATACACTAAACCAGCTGCTTACTGAAATGGACGGTTTCGGTACCAATATGGGGGTAATAATACTTGCGGCCACAAACAGGGCAGACATACTCGACAGGGCTCTTCTGCGAGCGGGAAGGTTCGACCGTCAGATTCACGTTGAACTTCCTGACCTTAACGAGAGGGAAGCTATCTTCAAAGTTCACCTCAGACCTATTAAGATGGAGAAAAACTTTGATATTGCATTCCTTGCCAAGCAAACACCTGGATTTTCAGGAGCCGACATTGCCAATGTGTGCAATGAGGCAGCCCTGATCGCTGCAAGAAAGAATAAGACTGTAGTCGAAAAACAGGATTTTCTTGATGCTATCGACAGGATTGTTGGTGGGCTGGAAAGGAAAAACAAGATCATTTCCATGGAAGAGAAAAAAACCATAGCTTACCATGAAGCCGGTCATGCTACAGTAAGCTGGCTTCTCGAACATGCCAGTCCTCTGCTGAAGGTTACGATTATTCCCCGTGGAAGGGCTCTTGGAGCCGCATGGTACCTTCCTGAAGAGAGACAGATTACAACCCGTGAACAACTTCTTGACGAGATGGCCTATGCTCTGGGAGGCAGAGCCTCTGAAGAGCTTGTTTTTGGTAAAATATCAACCGGAGCACTCAGCGACCTTGAAAAGATCACCAAACAGGCTTATGCAATGGTGTCTTTCTTCGGAATGAGTAAAAAGGTTGGAAATATAAGCTTTTATGACTCATCCGGACAATCAGATTTCGGATTTACTAAACCATACAGCGAAAAAACTGCCGAACTAATCGACAGAGAGGTAAAGCTAATAATTGAAGAATCATATGAACGTGCAAAGGATGTTCTTAAAGCCAATATGAAGGGACTTACCGAACTCGCTGAGCTCCTGCTAGAAAAAGAGGTTATTTTCAGCGAAGACCTCGAAAGGATTTTCGGAAAGCGAAAGGGCGAAAAAGCTAAAAAAGAAACTGATGACCAAAAAGCATCAGAAAAAAAGACTGAACCTTCTTCCATTGAGAATAATTCATCACAGCAACAGCAAAAAGTCAGAAGTAAAAGCAAAAGAAGAATACCGGCTTCACAGAAAAGTATAGAAAATTCTGATTCCATAAAATCTCAATAGAACTGTTAAAACTGAAAGGTAATAACAAAAAGCGATCGCATTGAGCAATTTTTTAAGACGAACTTTTACGGCAGTATGGATCGTAATCTTTGTACTGGGCGGATTCTGGCTTCATCCTGTATCATTCTTCCTGACAGGACTAGTACTTACTGCCGGTACACAAATTGAGTATTACTCAATAATCAGAAATTCCGGAATCCGTCCTCAGACTGGAGTTGGAACTTTTGTTGGCCTTACTATCTATGTTTTATCAACAATGGTTGCTGCAGGCATTATTAGTGAACTGTACTTCCTTGTATTAATACCTTTATTTTTGATAGTGATGATCGGAGAACTTTTCAGGAAAGATGTAAAGCCCTTTGATTCACTGGCACATACTTTCTTCGGCATCATTTATGTTGCACTCCCTTTTTCTCTTTTTCCTTTTGCTGCTTTTTACATGGCCGGACTCCAGTCAATAATAGTACAACAGGGAATAGTTTTTTCACCGGGCCTCATTGTAGGCTTCTTTCTTATTCTCTGGGCAAATGATACAGGAGCCTATCTTACAGGAGTTTCAATTGGACGACACAAACTTTTGGAAAGGATTTCTCCAAAAAAATCGTGGGAGGGTTTCTTTGGAGGAATTGCTTCGGCAATTTTCGCAGCATGGCTGCTTGGAAACTGGTTTGGAGTGTTAACAAAATCACAATGGATGGTCGCTGCTATTGTAATTTCAGTTTCTGGCACACTGGGCGATCTGTTTGAGTCGATGCTTAAGAGAAGCGTGGGCGTAAAGGACTCAGGATCAATAATGCCAGGGCATGGAGGATTCCTTGACCGTTTTGACAGCGCTCTCTTTGCATTTCCGCTCCTCTATCTTTTTTTGTCTCTTTTTGGATGATTGGCAAGTCTTGATTAGTTTTGTGAAAATTTTTCAGGAATGGGAATTCATAAAGAGGGGTATAAGATATTGATCTATGGCTTTATATTGTTGCTTTCATTCAATATCCTAGCAGGATTGCTTTGGACCGACCACACTCTTTTCAGATACGTTGCACTTATTGCTTCATTACTGCTCTATGTATTCCTCCTTTTCTTCTTCCGTCTTCCGGTCAGGCATCTTGAACCTGATCCCGGACTTATCTATGCCCCTGCCGATGGCAAGGTTGTTGTTATTGAAGAGACTGAAGAAAAGGAATATTTCAGAGACATGCGACTTCAGATATCTATCTTTATGTCTCCTTTTAACATGCACAGTAACAGATATCCTGTATCCGGAAAGATAAAATATGTTATGTATCATCCTGGAAATTACATGGTTGCATGGCACCCTAAATCTTCAGAACTTAATGAGAGAAGCTCAATTGTAATCGAGACTGAAAGCGGGGCTGAGATTATGATCAGACAGATTGCCGGTGCAGTGGCAAGGAGAATAGTTACCTATGCCAAGGAAGGATCACATGTTACCCAGGGCGATGAACTGGGATTTATAAAGTTCGGTTCTAGAGTAGATATTTTTCTCCCGTTGGGAACAGAGGTTGAAATTCCAATATTACAACAGGTTAAAGCCAACAAGAGTATTATTGCAAAGATCTGACAGGACAATAAAATGAAACGAAATGATGACAGAATAATTGATCTGACAGAGAATGTCAAATGGATCGGTATCCTCGATTATGATATTAAGACGTTTGACATAGTAATGACTACTGAATTCGGTACAACATATAATTCCTACTTTGTTAATGCCCGGGAAAAAGCCCTTGTTGAAGTGGCCAAGGAGAAATTCAGTGAAACTTATCTGAAAAAGCTTAAACAGGTCACTGATCCGGCCGAAATAAAGTATATTATTCTTGATCATACTGAGCCTGATCATTCAGGAAGCCTTGGAATTCTTCTTGATTTGGCTCCATCAGCAACTGTTGTCGGGAGTGGAAATGCAATCAGGTATCTTGAAGATATTCTCAATAAACCCTTTAATTACCAAATTGTTAAGGATGGAGATACGCTTGATCTTGGCACCAGAACACTTAAATTCATAGCAGCTCCCAACCTTCACTGGCCCGATTCCATATATACGTATCTTGTGGAGGAAAAGATACTTTTTACTTGTGATTCTTTCGGTGCACATTTCTGCAGCGAAGAGATATACAGCAATATTGAATCAGCTGATTTCAGGAATGCATACAAATATTACTTTGATGTGATCCTCAGACCGTACAGCAGATTTATGATTAAAGCCATCGACAAGATAAGGGATCTTGAAATCAACTTAATCTGTCCCGGGCATGGACCTGTTCATTCCGGAAATCTCAGAGAGGTTGTTAAATTAAGTGAAGAATATGCACGAGAATATCTTAAACTGGCAGAATCAAAAAGCAGAAAGAAAATACTCATAGCTTTTGTCTCAGCTTATGGTTATACTAAACAGGCGGCCAGATTTATCGCTGAAGGTTTGTGTGAAACAGGCGACTTCAATATAGAGATGATTGATCTTGAATTAATTACAGATAAGGATCTGGAGTCGGAACTGATTTCTTCCGACGCTCTCCTGGTCGGATCACCAACCATAAATCAGAATACGCTCATGCCTGTCTATAAATTATTTGCTCTCATCAATCCAGTGAGAGACAAGGGAAAGATGGCGGGTGCTTTCGGGTCATACGGATGGAGCGGAGAAGCTCCCGGAATTATATCAACAGCACTGAAAAATCTCAAACTCAGAGTTTTTGAAGAACCTGCAACATTCAAATTTGCTGCTGGTAGTGATAAAAAAGAATCCCTGACTGAATTTGGAAGAAAATTCGGCAGGGAATTCCTCAAATATTGTTAGAGCAAAAAACTCAATTTTTAATTAATAACCGGTCTTACTAATTACCTGTTGCAGGCGATAAAAGAATTCTGTTTTCCACCTTTCAATGTCAGTTATACTTAAGCAAGCTACTCCAAAAACAAATTGCTCCTTTACAACAATTTGGTTTCAACTTTATGAAACTTTTATCTGTTTTGAGATTTTATGTTTTTTTTCTTCCATCTTCGGAAGAGTAACCTTCAAAATACCATCTTTATAGTTTGCTTCAATCTTATCCTTGTTCACATTTTCAGGAATCTGGAAGCTTCTGCAGAAAGATGAGCAGGTGAACTCTCTTCTTTTGTATCCATTACTGCTTTCCTCCGACTCATTCCTTGTTTCAGATGAAATAGTCAGCACATCCTCCCTGAGATCAATCCTGATGTCTTTCTTGTCCAATCCGGGAATTGCGAGATCCAGCATGAAATTCTTGTTATCTTCCCTGATATTTACTGCAGGAATAAAACTTTTATGTCTTACTACTACCGGAAAGAAATCTTCATTAAATATGCCGGGCATGATAAATGGCATAAAACTTCTACTTCTGATTGTTGGTAACATTGGTTTGTCCTCCGTTATTTTTTCGTTAAACATTTTTTTACAGTTTGATATATCTCTCAGATCAATTTATGTTCCAGTTAAGAATATATGACATATTGACATATAAACAACATTAAATAAGACAAAATGGCATTAATAGTTATTTTCCAGTGTTGGGAGCCTGTAATTAAAATTGGGGAATCACTTATGGTATAATATAGGGAAAGTCAAAAATTTACCATAGGTTTGTAACAGGAAAAATCGTACCAATGAAAGCCACACTTAGAAACTTCCTGATATTTTTCGGGATATTGCTTCTGCTTGCTGCGGTTTGGTATTTCCGTAATATTGTTGTTTATATACTTGTTTCGGGGGTTTTCTCGATAATGGGCAGACCGCTTGTTGATCTGTTTTGCAGTATAAGGATCTGGAAGTGGAGATTTCCCAGGGCATTGTCAGCCCTGTTCACACTGATAATAATCTGGGGGGCGATTTTGTTATTCTTTTACATTTTTGTTCCGCTTGTTACCAAGCAGATAAACTATTTCTCCACCATCGACAGCGAAAAGATTGTAATGCTGATTGAGGGACCCATTGAAAAGATTGAAAAGATATTTATCAGCCTTAATCCTAGTATTTCTGAGAAGCTTTCGTTAAAGGAATATATTGTCTCGAAGGTGTCGGATGTTCTGAGCATCGATGTGATCCAGAACCTTATGGGATCAATTCCTGGAATTTTAGGGAATATTATCATCGCAATATTCTCTATAACCTTTATTACTTTCTTTTTTCTTAAGGATCAGCATCTTTTCTTTGAATCGATATTGATGTGGATCCCTGATAAATATGTTGATAATGTTACAAGAGCACTTAATTCAATAAAAAGTCTTCTCACCAGGTATTTTATAGGAATATTAATTCAGAGCACATGCATAATGATCCTGATCGATATTGGTATGACAATAATAGGTATCGAGTTCCAGCAGGCTCTGGTGATGGGGCTCATTCTGGGAATACTGAATGTTATTCCCTATGTGGGTCCGTGGCTGGGATTGTTCGTTGCCATCATAATGGGTGTGGCATCGCATATTAATCAGGATTTCAATACGGTTGTTGTGCCATTGGTGTATTATATGATTATAGTTGAGGCAATTACACATCTTATTGACAATGTTGTATTTCAGCCTGTGATTTTTTCAAACAGTGTAAAAGCGCATCCGCTCGAAATTTTTGTTGTTGTACTGGCAGCTGGTTTTGCAGCAGGTGTCCCGGGAATGATTCTTGGGATTCCGGCCTATACAGTTCTCAGGGTTTTTGCCAGGGAATTCTTTTATGGATTCAAGGCGGTGCAAAAGATTACATCAAGCCTGTCGGAGGTGGATATGCCAGAAAAAAGCAGGATTTCGAATATTTTGACAGAAGAGTCAAAAAAAATTGTTTCAAAAAGAAGACCCGGCAGAAAAGATGTTAGAAAAACTGAGGATTAACTAGTGAGTTATGAATTCATTACCTTTTATTATAAGAAAAGTATTTCGTTTCTACTATGATGGATTCAGAAGCATGTCGTGGTGGGGAAGGAGGGTTTGGTTAATTATCCTTATAAAACTGTTCATAATCTTTGTTTTGTTGAAGATGTTTTTCTTCAGGGATTTTCTAAAGGAGAAATATAATAATGATGAACAAAGGAGCGAATATGTTATCGATCAGCTAATAAACTCAAGATAGACTTATGATTGAAAATCCTGACTTAACCCTTGTGGACTGGTCGAGGGCTCAGTTTGCCCTCACGGCAATCTATCATTGGCTTTTTGTTCCGCTTACTCTGGGCTTGTCTTTTATAGTTGCCATAATGGAAACTATATATGTAAAGACAGGCAGAGAGGAATGGAAGCGAATGACCCGTTTCTGGATGACTCTTTTCGGCATCAACTTTGCAATTGGTGTTGCTACAGGAATTATTCTGGAATTTGAATTTGGAACAAACTGGTCAAATTATTCCTGGTTTGTCGGAGATATTTTCGGAGCCCCATTGGCAATTGAAGGTATCCTGGCTTTCTTTCTTGAATCCACTTTTGTTGCTGTGATGTTTTTCGGGTGGAACAAGGTTAACAAGAAATTCCATCTTGTTTCAACATGGCTGGTGGCGGTGGGGGCAAACCTGTCGGCCCTGTGGATCCTTGTTGCCAATGCCTGGATGCAGAATCCTGTTGGGATGGTCTTTAATCCTGAGACTGCAAGAAATGAAATGGTCGACTTCTGGGCTGTGCTCTTCAATGAAGTTGCAGTCAGCAAATTCCTCCATACAATTTCTTCGGGATTTCTGCTGGGATCGATGTTCGTTGTAGGAATAAGTGCATGGTATCTTCTTCAGAAGAGGGAGCATTTTCTGGCAACCAGGAGTATTCTAATTGCAGGTATATTCGGGTTTCTTTCCTCGTTGCTTGTTGCCTATACCGGCGATAGTTCGGCAAGGACCATTGCAAAGGCACAGCCGGTAAAATTTGCAGCATTTGAGGCTCTTTACGACGGAAAAGAAGGTGCAGGGCTAGTGGCTGCAGGATTTCTCAAGGATTCTGAGAGGAAAATTGGTGAAAAAAAACTGAAGGATTTTTCATTCAGGTTAGAAATTCCCGGACTTCTTTCACTTATGACCGGTGGCAGCACACGAGCTTTTGTGCCTGGAATTAATGACCTGATTCTGGGAAATCCTGCAAAGGGAATACTCTCAGTTGAAGAAAAGATAAAAAGAGGAAAGGCGGCGCAAGACCTTCTCAAGGATTACAAGAATGCCAAACTGAGCAGAGATGAGGTAAAAATGGAAACTATAAAGAAAGCTTTTGCTGACAGAAGATTCATTGAAGAACATTTCAGGTACTTTGGTTATGCTTCACTCGAAAAACAGGAACATGCCATCCCCAATGTGCCTCTTTCATTCTATTCATTCCATCTTATGGTAATTCTGGGATTTTATTTCATTCTTCTGTTCTCGCTGGCAATTTATTATCTCTTCCGGGGTACAATAGCAAAACAAAGATGGTTTTTATGGATCGCCCTTTTCTCAATATTGCTACCTTATGTGGCTGGAGAAATGGGATGGGTTCTTGCAGAAATGGGTCGTCAGCCCTGGATAATTCAGGATCTCATGCCAGTAGGCACCGCGGTCTCACAGATCAGTTCGGGATCAGTGATAACTACTTTTATCCTTTTTGCGATTTTATTTACCGTGCTGCTTATCGCGGAAGTCTCAATAATGATAAAACAGATTAAAGCAGGACCAAATCATTAGGAGGAAACAATAATGGAACTACTGATATCTCATCTTTTTCTTCAGCAATACTGGTGGATAATTATTTCTATCCTGGCAGGGCTCCTGGTCTTCCTGCTGTTCGTTCAGGGCGGTCAGTCAATGATCTTCTCACTCTCCGACAACTCTCTTCAGAAGACAATTGTGGTAAATACACTGGGAAGGAAATGGGAATTTACCTTCACCACTCTTGTTACTTTTGGCGGTGCATTCTTTGCAGCATTTCCACTATTCTATTCTGCGAGCTTCGGAGGCGCCTATTGGGTATGGATTACAATTCTTTTCAGTTTTATCATCCAGGCCGTTGCCTATGAATACAGGTCAAAACCCGGTAACTTCCTCGGGCAGAAGACCTATGATATTTTCCTACTCATAAATGGATCTGTCGGCCCTTTCCTCCTGGGAGTCGCGGTAGGCACATTTTTCACAGGGGCTCAGTTCATCCTTAATGAGTATAACCAGGTTAGGTGGGCAACAGGCTGGCACGGTCTTGAAGCACTGCTTAATGGCCGTAACCTTGCACTTGGGCTGGCGGTCCTTTTCCTTGCTCGGACCAATGGCCTCTTATACATCATCAATTCAGTTAATGATTATGATCTGGTGGAAAAGGCAAATAAAAAAATGATCCTTAATTCCATTTCTTTTCTTGTGTTCTTCCTGTTCTTTCTTGTAACATTACTGATTTCGTCTGGATTTGCCTATGATCCTGCCTCAGGAGGGGTTTCCATGGAGAAATACAAATATCTCCATAACCTCCTTCAAATGCCTGTAGTACTGATAATTTTCATTGCAGGGATTGCTGGGGTCCTTTATGGAATAATAATTACAGTTTTCAGAGGCAGTAACAAAGGAATCTGGTTCACAGGTGCAGGTACGGTTCTTGCTGTTATCTCACTTTTCCTGCTAGCCGGTTTTAACAATACAGCCTTTTATCCATCAGCTTTCGACCTTGACAGCTCATTGGCTATTCAAAAAGCTTCATCAAGCCTTTTCACCCTGAAAACAATGATGTTCGTCTCATTCATTATTCCTTTCGTGGTTGCATATATATGGTTTGCATGGGAAGCAATAAACAGAAAAAAAATTACTGCCGGGGAGATAAAGGAGGGAGGGCATCTGTATTAAAGACAAAAGACAAAAGAAAAAGTAAAAAGGTAAAGCAGATTCCGCATACCTGCGGGATAATCCTGAAAGCAAATTAAAAAGTAAAAAATATAACTAGTGTTATGTATATAACGGGTATATTGCAATATCTGATCTGGCCAGTGTTCATAGTTGTAAGCTGGTTTATAATTAAGGCCGCACTTGCACTTTATGAAAAGAAATTTCCTGTTGATAATAAGAATGACTAGCTGCAAGGCATAACTTTAGTCCTTTCCAGTACGAATTTTCATTAACAGGTATACAGGTGACATTCAGGGCAGTCTGAAGACATAAGGCTTTTGATCAGGGTTATTTCCCGGGGTTGGGATCCGACCGGGAAGGAATCAATGAGGCCATAATATAAAATGGTATTATTAGCGGAGCTGAATCTATACGCATAATAATCAATGAGATTATAATCAATCCGAAAAGTATGTATTGTCGCTCATTGCCCCTGAAGTGGAGATTTGACATTTTAAGTGATATAAGGGGAATTCGTGAAACCATCATCAATGAAAGGATAATGGTATAAATTGTTAGAATTAAAGGGGATCTGAGGAAAGATCTGAAAATACCTGATCCGGAAAAATGTGCTGCAATAACAACAGATATTACTGCAAGCGCATTTGCAGGAGTGGGAAGGCCTTTAAATGATCTGGACTGGGTTGTGTCAATATTGAATTTTGCCAGCCTCAGGGCAGCAAAAACCGGCATTAAAACAGAAAAATATTTGAGTATTTCGGGATTGCTGAAAAAACTACTGTTTAATAATACAGAATCTGCAACTTGCTCCGGTGATTCAATGAGCTTAAATATGATCATGGCAGGAGCAATTCCAAAACTGACTATGTCGGCAAGGCTGTCAAATTCTTTGCCTATAGGTGAATAGGCTTTAAGTAATCTTGCGGAAAACCCATCAAGAAAGTCAAAAGCCATTGCAGCCAGAATTATCAATGAGGAAATAATCAGATCGTTTCTGGCAGCGAATACAATAGCAATAAAACCTGCAGCAAGGTTGAGGGAAGTAATAAGATTAGGGATATGTTTTTTTAAGGTCATAGGTTTAAATGATTATGGCGGTGACAAAATTAGGTATATTAAGCACATTGTCTGAACCAAAATGGTTTATTTTTTGTAATAATGATTCACTAGCCGTCTTTTAAGGATTATGTATACGGCTGGCAGAGTATACTCTTTTTTATTAGATTTGTAACTCTTAATACTGTCCAGATGATCAATTTCAAAAATGTTAAGATAGCCGTTGATTTTGATGGCACCATCGTGGAACATGAGTATCCGGATATTGGAAAAGAGAAACTTTTTGCCTTTCAGACATTGCGGGAGCTCAATAAACTTGGTGCAAGACTTATTTTATGGACATTCAGAACGGGGAAGGAACTCGATGAAGCTGTTGAGTTTTGCAGGCGTAATGGAGTTGAATTTTACGCAGTCAATAAGAATTACCCTGAGGAAGTATATGATGAGTCTATCAGCAGGAAGATTGATGCCGATATATATATTGACGACAAAAATGTAGGCGGTTTCCCAGGCTGGAGCGAGATATGGCAGATCCTTGTCCCTTTTGACCTTCACGAAAAGGAGATGGAGCGACAGATAGCAGCTGCCAGGAAGAATTCAATACGACGATTGTTCAGGAGAAAAGAATAATGCAATGAAAAGAATGACTCTTATTAATTTCATACTTTCTTTGGCTCTGCTACCATTTGTTCTTTTTCTTTCATGTTCGGGTCGTACAGGCGGGGCAAAAGAAAATGGCAGGACTATAACCCATTCACCCGGCATCAGCCCTTCCGAAAGATTCATCAGCATGCAAAAGCCCTTGGAAAATGCTGAATTCAGTATTGGAGAACAATTTGAAGTAATACTTGTATCAGAGAATAAAAACCAGGTTCCTGATTCTGTAAAGTTATTCTTCGATGGTAATCCGATCGGAAAGCTAAATGCCGAACCATGGAAGTTTTTGGTCCCTTCATCTGTAATATTAAAAACAGGAAGAAAACCGGTAAAAGCAATAGCATACAGGGACAATAAAATACAGGCCGTTACCAGGTTTGCTGTTATTCATTCTGACATTGTTCCTGAAAAAAAGGGTTACAAAATAATTAATACTTTCCCGCATGATCAGGAAGCATTTACCCAGGGATTGTTTTATGATAACGGGTTTCTATACGAAGGCACTGGTCAGGAAGCAGGTTCTTCTCTGCGTGAAGTTGACCTTGAAACAGGTAAGGTATTACGGCAGCATAACCTTGAACCCTCCCTGTTTGGTGAAGGAATTACCCTCTACAAAGAGAGGATCTATCAGTTGACATGGACCAGTAAAGTCGGCTTCGTTTATGAAAAATCTTCATTCAGGTTGATAAACAGGATCTATTATCAGACTCAGGGTTGGGGGCTTACAACGATGGATGGAAAGATAGTTATGAGTGATGGTTCAAATAATCTGTATTTTTATGATCCTGAAATGTTTAACCTTATCTCTGGGATAGAGGTGTACGATAATAAAAAAAAGGTTGATCAATTAAACGAACTTGAATATATCAGAGGTGAGATCTGGGCCAATATATGGCAGACTGATTTGATAGCACGGATTGATCCTGAATCGGGAAAAGTTAACTCTTACATTGACCTTGGGTCGCTGTATCCGGAATCTCAGAGGAGGAAAAACAATTCAGATGTGCTTAACGGAATTGCTTACGATGTTGAGCAAGACCGCATCTTTGTCACCGGTAAAAGATGGCCAAAGCTTTATGAGATAAAGGTCAGTGAATGATTCTTGATCCGTAAACAATATTTATGGCAGAGGGAATTATCCCGAATTCAGCTGGTGTATGGCCAAGCGACTCCCCATCAGCTTCGATATACAACAAGGATTCTGAACTGACTGACATTCCTGATGTGCGATATCCATCAACTTTCGGATGACTTAGTATAGTTCCGTCATACAGTAGTTTAAGACTTCTGATGACATCAAGTTTGCTCATATCCTTTATTACTGTTATATCGAGCAATCCATCATCAGGCAACGCCTCAGGCGTTTGCCTCATTCCTCCCCCGCAGTACCTGCCGTTTCCCACATTAATGGAAAATATCCTGCAACTGTTCCTTTTACCGTCGATTACTATGTCAGCATTGGTGTGCTTCCACGAGATCAGGTTTGACAGCAGGTTGTAAAAATAGATCGCCTTACTGTTCTTCCCTTTTTCCTTCTGTCTGTTGGTTTTTTCCACAACAATCGATTCAAATCCCAATCCTGCAATATTTATGAAATAGCGCTTTGCCCTGTTTTTTCCATTGTAATATTCGATAACTCCGATATCGTGGGCCATCTGCCTCCCATCCTTTATCACCTTGACGGCTCCGTCATAAACAAGAGGTATGGAGAACATCCGTCCCCAGTCATTACCTGTTCCTACTGGTATCATGGCCAGCAACAAATCGCGTTGTGAGCACTTATCCTGAGTAAAAGCACCGTTTACAATCTCATTTAATGTCCCGTCACCTCCTACGGAAATGATTTTCCTGAAACCATTGAATATGGCTTCACGCGTAAATTCTATTGCATCACCCTTCTTACCTGTAAACTTTACAGTTACTTTTATTTCATTTTTTTCAAGAAGGTCATTGATTCTGCACCAGTCTTTCTGACCCTTACCATTTCCAGCATTCGGATTTACAATGGTAAACCAATTGTTTGTAAAAGAATTGTCGGCCAAGGTTATTTTCAGATTTATTGATTATTACCCAAACAAATATACAAATTTGATATCAGCATTTATCTCAATGTTATTATTAATCTCAGATATGCAAAATTCATTAAATCAGTGCTATAGGAATTATTTTTAAAATTCACACTGTTAATAAAATGTTGAAAACCGCAAAGAAAATGTTTACAATTACGTTATTCCTCTGCTGAGCCTGAAATTCATAAGTAGTAAATTTGATGCTCGAAATGTGATGAAATTTTACATATAAAAGAATGGGGAGAATAATCGCGATAGCAAATCAGAAGGGTGGAGTAGGAAAGACGACTACGGCGATCAATCTGGCGGCAAGTTTGGCCGCGCTTGAGAAGAAGGTGTTGATTGTTGATGCTGATCCTCAGGCAAATGCCACTTCAGGAATCGGTATTGACGCACGTCAGATAAAATGCACTGTTTATGATTGCCTGATAGATGGAAGAGATCCTTCTGATGCTTTGCTTGGTTGCGGCATAGATAATCTTTCAGTGATGCCTTCAAATATCGATCTGGTTGGAGCAGAAATAGAAATGCTGGAAAGGCCTGAGAGGGAAAAGATTCTTAAGAATATTCTGATAAAGATCTCGGGGAATTATGATTATATTATTATTGACTGTTCGCCTTCCCTGGGTCTGTTGACTGTCAATGCGCTTACTGCAGCTAATTCGGTTATAATTCCGGTACAGTGCGAGTATTTTGCCCTTGAAGGCCTCGGAAAACTTTTAAACACCATAAAGATAATTCAGAATAACCTTAATCCCGACCTAGAAATAGAAGGATTTCTTTTAACTATGTATGATTCGAGACTAAGATTATCCAATCAGGTTGCTGAAGAGGTAAACAAGCATTTCCAGCAGATGGTTTTCCAGACAATTATTCAGAGGAACGTGAAGCTCTCGGAAGCCCCCAGCTTCGGCCAGCCTGCAATATTATATGATGCTGATTCAAGGGGAACCGTGAATTATCTTAACCTAGCCAGGGAACTGATTGAAAAACAGGAAACCCGTGTTAATGCCTGAAAGAGGTATATTGCCAACCAGGAGGAGGATTTATCATGACAAAAAAAAATGCACTTGGCAGAGGCCTTGGCGCCCTTATTGATGGCGTGGAAAAAGAGATTCTCGAACGAAAGGTTGAGGCCAACCTTGATATCCCCATCGACTATATAGATGGCAATCCTTTTCAGCCCAGGACTCATTTTGATGATCAGGCTCTCGGGGAACTGGCAGCCTCAATAAAGAAGCTGGGTATCGTTCAACCCCTTACAGTAAGGGAATCAGGAGACGGCAGATATCAGCTTATAGCAGGTGAAAGACGACTCAGGGCCGCACGTCTTGCCGGGCTTACCCATGTTCCTGCCTATATAAGGACAGCCGACGATCAGGCAATGCTTGAGCTTGCACTTGTTGAAAACATCCAACGTGAAGATCTAGATGCAATTGAGGTTGCAATAAGCTTTCAACGGCTCATTGAAGAATGCCGGCTTACACAGGAACAGTTAAGTGACAGGGTCGGAAAGCAGCGTTCAACAATTGCCAATTATCTCAGGCTTCTGAGGCTTCCTGCAGAGATCCAGCTTGGAATCAGGAACAAGCACCTTATGATGGGACATGCCCGCACCCTGGTAAATATTGAGAATCCCAAAATCCAGATGGAGGTCTATTACCGCGTTATTAATGATGACCTGTCTGTAAGGCAAACAGAAGAGCTTGTCAGACAACTCCAGTCAGAAAAGATAAAAGATCAGTCGAAAAGTGAAAGAAGAAAAAAGTTAAATGAAGATTTTAAACAGCTGGCAGAACATCTGAACCTTATATTTTCCGCAAAAGTAAGCTTCAGAATCAATGAAGCCGGTAAGGGAAAAATAGTGATTCCTTTCGACAACCCCGAGGAGATGGAACGCATTTTGGGAGTGTTTGACCGTCTTAACTATTGAAAATAATTATATTTGTTGCTCCGGCTCATTAGTGTGCCATTAAAAACACTTTTTAAAGTTTGAGAGCAACCCCGAAAATAACCATTCCATTCATCCTGTTGTTAAACTGCCTTTTTTGCAGTCTGCCCGCCCAGGATGCCGATACAATTGTTCCTATTAACTCAAAAAAACGTCAGTTCAGTCCGGTACCTCTTAAAGCAACAATGCTTTCCGTAGCTTTCCCCGGACTCGGACAGGTATATAACAGAAAGTACTGGAAAATTCCTCTCGTCTATGCCGGATTCGGAGCACTTGCTTATAGCATAAGCTTCTACACAACACACTATAATGACATGATGAAGGCCTATCAGGACTTTACCGACAAAGTTCCCGAAACAGCAAGCTATACAAGATTTGTGAGAATTGACCCAGCCGAGTATGATCCGGTTCTTCATCCTGAAACATATAAACCTTCAACAGCATCGTGGGTTGAGGATGGTCTCTTATCGGCCGTGGATGCCTATAAGAAATACAGGGATCTTTCATACATAGGGGTAGCCGCATGGTATCTTCTTTCAATTCTCGATGCAAATGTCGATGCCAGCCTTTTCAACTTCGATATAGGCAAAAATCTCGACCTTGCTTTATCCCCAGCTTGCTTTCCTGTTGCAGGTAATTCACTGGCAGGAATCAACCTTAGTCTTAAATGTAAATTTTAAATAACCTTTTTGCAGATGAAACATTTGATATTGCTGTTGTTTTCCCTGATTTTGTCAATTTCTTCACTTTCTGCCTTGCCCTCTAATGATACAATAATACTCAATTCCGAGATCTACGCCGAAAAAATTACAAGGGATCTTGACAGCCTTGTTAACAGCTGGTATGTAAAAATGGCTCTTAAGGATTACGATGCCTTACCCGGTGTGGATTCAATTGGAAGAGAATTCTCTGATTCTGTTTATATAGAGCGTCTTAATAAAATAAATTCTGTTATCCGTATACCATATAACAGCATAATCAGGAACCATATCCATGTTTATACAATAAAACAAAGGAAAAATTTCAGTGCAGTTCTGGGTCTGCTTGATTATTATTTTCCACTGTTCGAGGATATCTTCGATTCTATGGGATTACCCTCTGAACTTAAGTACGTTTCAATTATTGAATCAGCACTTAACCCCAATGCCGTGAACAGGCGTACGGGAGCAACCGGATTGTGGCAGTTCATGTTCTCTACCGGAAAGCTGTACGGACTTACAATAAATTCGGTGGTAGATGAAAGAAGGGATCCTGTTAAAGCCACCTATGCAGCTGCAAAATTCATGAAAGACCTTTATGATATCTACCACGACTGGTTGCTTGTTATTGCGGCATATAACTGTGGACCGGGTAATGTGAACAAGGCGATACACCGTTCAGGCAATAAGAAGGATTACTGGGAGATTTATTACCGGCTGCCAAGAGAAACCCGTGGATTTATACCTCAGTACGTTGCAGCAATTTATGCTGTTAATTTTTACAGGGAACATAACATTAAACCTCTTCCTTTGAATATACCGGTGTCAACCGATACAATTCTTGTAAGAAAAGATATTCATCTTAATCAGATCTCAGAAGTGATGGGAATACCTCTCGGAGAACTCAGAGCTTTGAACCCTCAGTACCGGACAGGACTTGTTCCGGGTTCCACAAGACCTTACTCGCTGACACTCCCTATGAGCCACCTTGGAGATTTTATCGATCTGAATGACACCATAAGAAAATACAAGCCTGAACAGTATCTTTCAAAGGTAAACCAAACAGCTGATCCTTCGCATTCATCCTATATCCCTCCCGATGTGAAAGGCAAAAGCAAACTTATTTACACAGTTAAGGAGGGGGATAATCTTGGTTATATTTCCGAATGGTATAAGGTCGGATTATCTGATCTGAGATATTGGAACAATATCTACAGGAATACAATACGTGTTGGCCAGAAAATCACTATTTATGTCGATCCTTCAAAGGCAGATTATTTTTCAAGGATCAATTCAATGACATTCGCTGAAAAGCAGCAAATAACAGGCAAATCAGTACCTTCCAAGCCGGCTTCAGTTACTGTCCTGTCAGGGTCGGATGATGATTATATAACATATACTGTTCGCTATGGCGACACCATCTGGGATATTATCAGGAAATTTGATAATGTCACCACATCTGATGTACTGTCGCTGAATAATATTAGTGATCCAGGCAGAATACAGGTAGGACAGAAACTTAGAATTAAAAAGAAGAGCTGACCACTAATTATAAGATGCAACCTTTCAGATCATTTTTGTTATTGCTGATCTTCCTGATCTGTTTCACAGGTCTGTCTTTTTTCCTTCCGGGAAACCTCAATCTTCCTAAACCTGAAAACCTTCTCTCAAAAGAATTAGCCAGGAAATTACTAAAAAGGGATTCTGACAGCATAGTAAGCAAGCAAACTGAAACATTCATTTCTGATACTTTTGCGCAGATTAAAGAAAACCAGGACTCATCGGGGTCTTATAATAACCGGCTTGTATCAGATCCACTGAAGATATTTCTTGACTCACTGCAAAACCCTGATAGTCAGGTAAGAATAATGTATTATGGTGATTCACAGATAGAGGGAGACAGGTTGACATCTTACCTGAGGTCGAAACTCAGGGATGGTCGCACTGGAACCGGCCCTGGTCTTTTTCTTCCCCTGATGCCTGTTTCGTATACGAAATCGATATTTGTCAGGGCATCATCAAACTGGAAGAGATATAATTATCTGTCGTACAAAAACCGTGAGATCAGCCATAATGATCTGGGTCCCTTTATGTCATTCTGCAGATACCTGCCTGAAAATGCGAAGCAGGCAAATCCGGTTAATGCCTGGATAAGAATAGTGCCTTCAAAATTCGCCGACTCCACAACTTTAAAATATGAGTTTTTAAGAATTTTTTACCGTAATACAGGTGGCAATGTGAAGATTGAGGTAAGAGGTAGAAATTTCCCGCTTGTAGCAGACACCCTTGAATCAGGATCCGGAATTAAAGAATTCATATGTCCTCTTTATGACTCCAGAGATGTGATTATCGATTTCACCGGAAGGACCAGTCCTGATATTTACGGGATCAGCATCGAGAGTAAAACCGGTATCATTGTCGACAATATACCTCAAAGAGGGAGTGCAGGCCTTGAATTCACAATGATTGACAGCAGCAATCTTTGTGAATCGCTGAGGTTACTTTCTCCTGACCTTGTGATCCTCCACTATGGTCTGAACATAGTAAAGAATATTAGAGATGATTATTCATACTATGAAAAAGGTTTGCACCGGCAGATATCAAGACTGAAAAGTGCACTTCCTGGCGTTCCTGTTATAGTGGTAGGTGTTACCGATATGGCATTCGGATCGGGAGAAGCGGTGCGTACTTACCCGAATCTGCCCAATATTATTGATGCACAGAGGAAAGCTTCCGAAGAATCAGGTGCCTTCTTCTGGGACGCACGTGAAGCTATGGGTGGGAATGGTACAATTATTAAATGGTTCAGAATGGAACCTCCTCTGGCAAAAAAGGATTTTGTGCACTTTACCGATATAGGAACTGACACCCTTGCCAGGATGATGATAGCGGATATTTTCACCATTCCTGTACGAGATACTCTTATTGCATCTGCTCATGAAGTTCATGCTGACTCACTGATATCCCAACAAACTCAGAACGCTGAGATTAATGATTCATTTCCGGAAGACGAAAGCCTTCTTAAAACGTTGATTACCTCTGTTTTTACCTATAGTCCCGACGACCCATTCATTTTTTCCGGCCAAACCTTCTGGATCTTTTTTCTGCTGGTGCTCGGAGGATACAGCCTGGTCTACAAAAAGTTGAATCTCAGAAACCTTTATCTTTTTCTTATAAGTCTGTACTTCTATTTCAAAACAGGAGGATTATTCCTCATCCTTCTTATTATTGTTACTCTTATTGACTATTTCTGCGGTATCTTTATCTACAGATCAGACACACGGTCGAAACGTAGGTTTTTTCTTATTATCAGCATTTTATCAAATATCGGAATACTTGCCTACTTTAAATACACAGGATTTTTCATCCATGCCTTCAACGATATATTTGGCACATCTTTTCAGGTCAGGGATTTTCTTGCAGATTTTTCAAACAGGCTGCTTGGTACCCGCTTTGACGTTGGAAGTATAATTCTTCCGGTCGGAATATCTTTCTTTACCTTTCAGTCACTAAGCTATACTATTGATGTTTACAGAGGCAAGCTTAAACCGGTACATAGTGTTACAGATTTTGGTTTCTACGTTTCCTTTTTCCCACAGCTGGTAGCAGGTCCAATTGTAAGAGCTTCTGAATTCATTCCTCAGCTCAAAATGGAATTCCATCTGACCAAGAGGGAATTCAGTCATGCTATGTTTCTGATATCCAAAGGTCTGATTAAAAAGATTATTATTTCTGATTTTATTGCTGTAAATTTTGTTGACCGGGTTTTTGACATACCAACAGCGTATTCAGGATTAGAGAACCTGATTGCAGTCTATGGTTATGGACTGCAGATCTATTGCGATTTTTCAGGTTACACCGATATTGCAATAGGGCTTGCATTGATACTCGGATTCAGGCTTCCGGTAAACTTCAACTCCCCTTACAAAGCTAATGGTATTGCAAACTTCTGGAAAAGATGGCACATTTCTCTTTCCCGATGGCTTAAGGATTACCTATACATTCCAATGGGAGGGAACAGGAAGGGAAAATTCAGGACCAATCTGAATCTGATGCTTACCATGCTCATCGGGGGCCTCTGGCATGGTGCCGATATACGGTTCATTATCTGGGGTGGTTTACATGGCCTCGGCCTTATAGTTGATAAATTCTTTTCGCGTATTTTCGTAAGCACGACAGAAAAAAACAGGATTGTTAGGCCTTTAACTGTATTTCTGACTTTCCAGTTTGTGAGCTTCTGCTGGATATTTTTCAGGTCATCGGATATTGACCATGCAGGTATTGTGCTCAGCCAGATCTTCACAAATTTCATGCCTTCATCCTTTGAGAACATTTTTGAGGTTTATGGAACCGTGTTTTCTCTTATTGCAGCCGGGTATCTTATACATTTTCTGCCGGAAAAGATCAAGGAATCTTACAGAGGTGTTTTTATTAAGGTTCCGATTGCTGTTCAGATGGTCATTATCCTGATAGTAGGGATATTACTCTACCAGATGAGAGCATATGATGTTCTTCCGTTTATTTATTTCAGGTTCTAATCTTCTTCACATCACTAATCTGACAGACGTATACTTTTATCAGGCTGATTTTTCAGAACAGGATGGATAATTTTAAGAATTCATGAAATCCTAGAAATAGATATCCTCTTTATACGAATTTGCGGTAAATAGAGCTATTACCTTTTGATTTATCCCATTAAAATACGAAATTGTCATTCCGTAATTTGTGACTGGCACTCTGGCCTTTATTGCAGGTTGAAGCCTGTTATGGAGATGCATGGGAGGGCCATCATGAAGTCGTCACATTGAATTATAAGTGCATAATCCTGACAGGTATGGGAGGTACTTCAAGTCCTGCAACAGAATCATATATAATACTTGCCCTGGTGAAGTTGTTTATCCACCGGGATATCATCACAAGTCACATGATGGGTACACGACTCTGGCAGCACAACCCTTTCTTCCCTCAGAGAATGAATATCATAAAGTACGTTGGAAAGGATCTTCTTTTGGCCCAGAGTGTCTTTCTCTATCCGGTAAGATTCAGGATATCCTTTTTGCATCATTAATGCGACCTCTAAACTTCAAAGAAATAAAAACAAGTGCCAAATCATTGGACCTCAAAAGGGTGAATTCGTTAATCTGTAAACCTATGTTTCTCACAGAATATTTATCCCTGAAACAGGTCGGGCATATGCAATTACATCTTCACCGGTAATTTCCTCCCTGCAGAGAATGATCAGTCTTTCAAGTACGTTTCTGAATTCTCTAATATTTCCGGTCCACTGGATTTTTTGGAGCTCGCTTATCGCATCTTTCCTGATTATCTTTTTACTCATGCCGTACTCTCCACATATCATTGTGTTGAAATGTTCAGCCAGCAGAGGGATATCTTCAGTTCGTTCATTAAGTGTTGGCACATGGATAAGTATGACACTCAACCTGTGATATAGATCCTCGCGGAAGGTGTTGTTCTCGATTTCTTTTCTGATATTCTTGTTTGTTGCAGCTATGACCCTGACATTAACGTGGATATCCTTGTCTGATCCGACGCGGCTTATCTTGTTTTCCTGAAGTGCTCTCAAAACTTTAGACTGTGCAGAAAGACTCATATCACCTATTTCATCAAGGAAAAGAGTTCCTCCGTTTGCCTGTTCAAATTTTCCGATCCGTTGCTTTATTGCTGAGGTAAAAGATCCTTTTTCGTGTCCGAATAGTTCACTCTCAATGAGCTCAGAAGGAATGGCAGCACAATTTACTTCCACAAAAGGAGCTTTGGCTCTGTTGCTCTTTTCGTGTATCTGATGCGCAACAAGTTCCTTGCCTGTACCATTGGCACCGGTTATAAGAACCCGTGCTTCCGTTGGAGCCACCCTGTTGATCATTTCCTTTACCTTTAATATTGCGGGTGATTCTCCAACTATCTCGTACATTTTACTGACCTTGTTTTTCAATACCTGGGTCTGAGTAATCAGGGTTGTTTTCTCGGTTGCATTTCTTATTGTGATCAGCAATCTGTTAAGATCCAGGGGCTTCTCAAGAAAATCATAGGCTCCTTTTTTTATTGCCTCAACCGCGGTATCAATATTACCATGCCCTGAGATCATGATCACCGGGACATCAGATGAGTTCTCGGTTATCTTCTGAAGAACTTCAATCCCATCCATCTTTGCCATCTTTATATCGCAAAGGACAATATCATATGAATTTGCATTAAACAAATCCAGACCTGAAGGACCATCTTCTGCCAGGTCAACATCATGGTTCTCATATTCAAGAACTTCTTTCAGGGTATTCCTTATTGCTCTTTCATCGTCTATTACAAGTATTTTTGACATAATGAGGTTTGGGTTTACTGATTAACACGACAACTACCTGATTCGAAAAAACCTGTTTTTATTGTTTAACGCAAGGCTTTTAGCTTTATAAATAGCTTCAAATGGTGTTTTGCATATACCTGTTATCCTGAGTATCTGAGCCATTTCCACATTTCTTTCCATGATGTTTTTTTCCCATACATGAGTATGCCAGTCCTGTAAATCTTTGCTGCCATCCATACAAAGGCAACAAATGTAACAATCATAAGAACCATGCTGATTGCCAGCTGCCAGTATGGAACGCCGAAGGGGATCCTTGCTACCATTACTATTGGTGAAGTAAGAGGAATTATTGAAAACCAAAAGGTAAGAGAGCTCTCGGGATTCTGCATAGTGCCCATTGCAACCATAAGCCCGAGAACGATAGGGATTGTAACCGGAAGCATAAACTGCTGCGTTTCAGTTTCATTATCAACAGCAGATCCGATTGCGGCAAAAATTGACGCATATAGGAGATAGCCTGTGATAAAATAAAAAATAAAGCTGATTATTATCAAACCCCAGGGCTGATTCAAGGCGCTCTCGAACGTCTTTGCGAATTCAGTCAGCCTGGGGTTCGTTTCAGCGGTTTTTACTACTGATTCTATCTGTTTTTCGTCAGTCATCAGACTTTTTGTGACATTCTGCGTAACTTCAGTCAGATCATTGCTTTTAAGGACTGTTGATCTAAGGATTCCTGCTATGCCTACCGTAAGGAACACCCAGATCAAAAACTGGGTGAGGCCAACCAGGGCAATTCCTATTATTTTACCCATCATCAGCTGAACAGGTTTTACTGACGAGACGATTACCTCAACCACCCTGCTGGTTTTTTCTTCGATTACTCCCCTCATCACCTGTGAGCCGAACATAAATACAAGCATATACATAAGGAATCCTCCTATATATGCCATTGCCATAGCAATACCTGTGCTCGTCTCCTTAACCTGACCTGAGTCATCTATTTTAATTGTCTGCACAGATATCCTGGTTTCTACACTCTTCATTATCTCATCGAGATTCTCAATATCATATGCCATCAGTTTCTGTCTTTCAATCTCTTTTTCAAGAGAATTCTCTATATGTTCCAGAACTCCTATTGGAGGTTGTTTTTTTGAAAGAAGCTGAATAGCGTTTGGTGTACTGATTATCTCGGGAGATATATAGAGTATGCCGTAATATCCAGCCTGCTCGAAAGAGTTCTTTAGATCACTGATTTTTATACCTTCCAGATATACGAACTCAAGATTTTTGGTATTGCTTATCTTTCCCCTGAAAAGATCTGAACCATCTTCAATAACCGCAATTTTTTTAAAATCCTGCTCCTGGTTCATCATCAATATAGTGGGAACAATTATCAGGGCAGCCATAAGCACAGGGGCCAGGATTGTCATAATTATGAATGATTTCTTCCTAACTCTTGTCAGGTATTCCCTTTTGATTATGATGGATACTTTGTTCATTTTATTTTGAGCATTGTAATATTCGATGGCTAATTCCGAGATTCTACAACCCTGATAAATATTTCATTCATTGAGGGCAGAACTGGATTGAATGAAATCACTTTGCCTGCCCTGATGGCGTAGTCAAGTATATCATTAGTCTCGATACTTTCCATTGACTTGAATCTGATTCTGCTCCTGCCATTTTCATTCTGTCTGCTGAGGATACTGATTTTTTTCTCGCCTGAGAGGTTAATATCACCCTCAAACATTATTTCATATTCGTTGGCAGCCCATTGTCTCCGTATGTCGTCAACCTTACCTTCAAGTATTGTTTTTGCTTTATTGATAAGTGTAATATTATCGCAAAGTTCTTCAACTGATTCCATGTTATGTGTTGAAAAGATAATAGTTGCGCCTCTTTCTCTCAGGAGAAGAATTTCATTCTTAATAATATTTGTATTTACAGGATCAAAACCCGTGAATGGCTCATCGAATATAATAAGTTTTGGTTCATGAAGAACTGTGGTCACAAATTGCACTTTCTGCTGCATTCCTTTTGACAGCTCTTCCACCTTCTTTCCCCACCAGTCGGTTATTTCGAGCTTCTTGAACCAGTATCTGAGCCTTTTAATTGCTTCTGCCTTTGAAAGTCCTTTGAGCTGAGCAAAATATAATGCCTGTTCCCCAACCTTCATCTTCTTGTAAAGGCCTCTTTCTTCAGGAAGGTATCCGATGCTGAGGACGTCGTCGGGTTTCAGTTTTCTGCCGTCAAGAAATAATTCTCCAGAGTCGGGTCCGGTTATCTGATTTATTATCCTGATAAGGGTTGTTTTTCCAGCGCCATTTGGACCAAGTAGGCCAAAGATGCATTGCCCTGGAACTGAAATGCTAACATTATCAAGTGCCAGGGTGGTCCCATACTGTTTAGTAACATTCTTCGCTTCAAAAAGTGCCATAAGAATTTACAGATTCGATAAAAGAGATATAAAAATAAGTAACTCTAATTAAGATATTGTCTGAAAAGATACTTCTACTCAAAATATCCCCTCATTCGTTCGAAGAATCCCTTGTCGTCCTTATCGGGTCTGGGAGTAAAGGTAGACGAATCTCTGAACTTTTCTATTATCTTCATTTCTTCCCTGGTCAGGTTTTTTGGGATCCATACATTAACATTAACGAGCAGATCTCCTCTTCCATACCCATTGACTTCAGGAAGCCCCTTACCTCTGAGCCGCAATATTTTGCCTGGCTGGGTACCTGGTTCTATTCTGATCTTAACATTATTTTCAACTGTAGGGACTTCCACATGTGATCCCAATACCGCATCCGGAATACTAATAAACAGATTGTATATAAGATCTTTACCCTCCCTTATAAGCTCGGGGTGATCCTCTTCATCGATAACAACAAGGAGGTCACCATTTATTCCTCCGCGGCGGGCAGCATTACCTTTTCCGCTTACGGTCATCTGCATTCCCTTGCTTACACCTGCAGGTATGTTGATCTGTATAATGTCCTCTTTTTGAACTATACCTTCTCCATAGCATACAGGACATTTTTTGGTTATTGTCTTTCCTTCTCCCCCGCATGAAGGACAGACTGATGTTGTCTGCATCTGACCGAGCATCGTATTGGTGATACGTGTAACATGCCCTGAACCACGACACGTCATGCAGGTTGAAAGACTGTTATGATCTGCAGCACCGGTTCCGTCACAGGAGTTGCAGGCTACATATCTTGCTACCTTGATCTTTTTTTCACAGCCGTTTGCAATTTCGTTCAGGTTTAGCCTGACCTTTACTCTTAGATTGCTTCCCTTGTTGACCCTTCTTCCACTTCGGCGCGAACTGCTGAATCCACCGAAACCTCCAAATGCATCACCGAAGATATCCCCGAACGAGGCGAAGATATCTTCCATTGTCATTCCAGCTCCTCCAAATCCGCTTCCGGACGGACCATTTACTCCTTCATGTCCGAACCTGTCATAGCGGGCACGTTTTTCATCGTTGCTTAGAACTTCATATGCTGCAGCAGCTTCCTTAAAGTTCTCCTCGGCTTTTTTGTCTCCCGGGTTTTTGTCAGGATGGTATTTCAATGCCTGCTTCCTGTAGGCTTTTTTTATCTCTTCCTTCGTAGCCCCTCTCGATACTCCAAGCACTTCATAATAATCTCTTTTTTCCATCCTATGAAATTTGGAACTTTTTTATATTAATCAACAACTGTTCGATAATCTATTCACCTACCACAACTTTTGAATGCCTTACTACCTTGTCGCGGAAGTAATATCCTTTAAGAATAACCTCTACAACTTTTCCCTTGCTTTCTTCAGCAGGAGCGGGAACCTTTGCAACTGCCTCATGAAGATCAACATTAAAATCGCTGTTTAAGGCTTCGATCTCCTTAATGCCCTGCTGTTTAAGGAAATCACTGAATTTTGTGTAAATCAGGTCAAGTCCGTCTTTTACACTCTGGCAATCCGGTGATGTTTCCATGTGTCTGAGTGCCCTATCGAAGTCATCCATTATTGGCAGAAGTTTTACTATCAGATCTTCGCCCGCGAATTTTGTAATTTCCATTTTCTCTCGCAGTGTGCGTTTTCTGTAGTTATCAAACTCAGCAGCAATTCGAAGGTATCTGTCCTGCATTTCTGCCAGTTTTTCTTCAATCGAACTTTCTTCTGGTACAACTTTGTCAGGGGCATCCCGTTTAGCTTCTCCATTAACCTGATTCTGATACCCTGCCTCATAATTCTTTCCAGGTTGCTCTTTATCAGGTTCAATATCAGGCGAGGTTCCCTTATTTTCTTTATTGTCAGTTAATTCACTATGGTGCAAATCTTTTCCTTGCTCCTTTTCAGCCATTTTTCTTTTAACCATTAGTATATAGATTTCTGATAGTTTTATCGAGGAACATCAAAATTTCTGCCAACTGTTGAAATTTGACAAATTGACAGGGAGAAAAAAATCTCCTCAGGAAGGATAATGACATAAACAATTATTGATTTATGGAGATGACATGCATGGGTCAATTCAGACCGTAAGATAATGAGAGCCGTTCAGTTCTGGCATTTTATTATTAAACTCTTTGAATATCTGCGCCCAAAGCGTTAAGACGCTTATCAATATTCTGATAACCTCTGTCGATCTGTTCAATATTATGTATTACACTTTTCCCTTCAGCCGACATAGCAGCTATCAGCAGGGCCACCCCAGCTCTGATATCTGGAGAGGACATTGTTGTTCCTCTGAGTTTTACCATCTTATCAAGCCCGATAACAGTTGCCCTGTGAGGGTCGCACAGGATTATCTGGGCACCCATATCAATAAGCTTGTCAACAAAGAATAGACGGCTTTCAAACATTTTCTGGTGGATCAGAACGGCTCCTTTTGCCTGGGTTGCCGTTACAAGAAATACGCTGAGAAGGTCAGGAGTGAGCCCCGGCCATATTGCATCTGCAATGGTCATAATTGATCCGTCGATAAATGTCTCAATTTCATAATGTTCCTGGTAAGGGATAAAAATATCGTCGCAAATTCTCTCAACCCTGATTCCGAGGCGGCGGAAAGAATCCGGTATGATCCCAAGATTTTCGTATGAGACATTCTTAATGGTTAATTCTGATCCCGTCATTGCGGCAAGTCCGATGAATGAACCTATCTCGATCATGTCAGGGAGTATTTTGTGAATACATCCCTTGAGATGACTTACACCATCAATGTAAAGGAGGTTCGATCCTATTCCGTTTATTATGGCTCCCATCGACACCAGCATTTTACAAAGTTGCTGGATATATGGTTCACATGCAGCATTATAAATAGTAGTGGTCCCCTCTGCTAAAACTGCAGCCATTATTATGTTGGCGGTACCTGTTACCGATGCTTCATCGAGGTGAATGTAAGAACCTTTAAGTCCACGAGCTTCGACACTGAAGAAAGGGTCAGTAGTATCAAATTCAAATTTTGCTCCAAGTTTTTGAAATCCAGTGAAATGTGTGTCGACTCTCCTTCTTCCGATCTTGTCTCCTCCCGGTTTTGGGATGTATGCTTTGCCGAATCTGGCAAGAAGAGGCCCTACAATCATAATAGATCCCCTGAGGCTTGCACTCTGAATTCTGAAATCCTGCGACTGGAGATAATCAAGGTTAATGTTTGAAGCTTCGAAAGATACAGTATCGTCCGATTCTCTGACCACCTTAACTCCGAGGCACTTGAGAAGTTCAATCAGTTTGTTAACATCGTTTATATCAGGAATATTTTGGATGGTGACTTTTTCGGGTGTAAGCAGAGAAGCACAGATAACCTGGAGTGCCTCGTTTTTTGCGCCTTGAGGATAAATCTCCCCCTTTAGCGTCCTGCCACCCTGAACAATAAAACTACCCATTAATGACGATTATGTCCTTTTTTCTTAGTAAATTGTTTGTTTTGCTGCTTTCCGTGAGATTTCCCTTGCTGTGGTTTTTTCTTAACAGGCGGAACAAGTTCCTTTACTTCAAGTAATTTTATTCCATCTTTCATTTTCAGTTTACCTCCGGAAAGGAACTTCAAATCACTTACGATAACCTCATCGCTTACCTGGCTCCTGTTCCACGTGACATAGGATTTCTTCATCTGATTGAGGATGAGGTTGGTAATGTACTCCTTCTCTTCTCCTTCCTCCATTTCAGAGGCTGCACTGATCATGAGTTCAATGATCCTTCCATAATGCAGAAACCTGATATCTCCCTGCTTGTAAGGAATCTGTTTTGGTTTTTCCGTTAATTTGGATTGCTCGGGTGGTGGAAATGGTGAATCAATATCGAGCTCAAAATCAGCAATTAATGCAAGATGATCCCAAAGCTTATGCTTGAAATCACCAACATCGCGTATCTGAGGGTTCAGGTTACCCATTATCTGTATTATTGTTTTGGCTGCACGGTTTCTCTCCTCCCTGTCGGATATGGTTTTAATATGATCAACCATTTTCTGCACATTTCTTCCATACTCGGGTAATGCCATCCGTTTACGCTGAGTATTGTAGTCGTAATTCATCTGCCGGTAACTGTTTTATGCAAAACTAATAATTTATTAGCGAATTATGTCAAGAATTGGTAAAAGGTCTAAAGTCCAAGGAACTGAATTGCGATACCTGAAAAGAAAATCATGCTTCCCGCAATCAGGTTACTGTATCTTTCGATTGGTTTGAGGTTAAACTTACTGAAACCAAGCCTGAAAGCAAGAACCACTGCCATCATGGTTGCAATTGTTACTATTGCAAACAATACGGAAACAACCATAGATCCTGCAATATTATTTTGTGCTGCGGGATACATAAGAATGGGAATAAGAGGTTCACATGGACCAAAAACAAATATCAGGAAAAGGATCCATGGCGTAGTTTTTACAACATCATTTTCATGTAGATGTACATGACTTTCATGATGATTGTGCTCGTGAGTATGATTGTCCCCGCCAACGTGATAATGAGAATGCGTATGTTTCTTCTTCCTGTAAATGTTCCTTACACTTATTACCATGTACACAAGGCCGAAAGCAATAAAAAGCCATCCGGCGATATTTCCCCTGAACGACTCCACTTCAACCAGTTTGTTGACTGAAATTCCTACAGCTATACCCACGAGGCCAAGGATTATTGAGCTAACTACATGGCCTAGTCCGCAAAGAAAGGTGATCCACATTGTTTTCTTGATGGACCATTTCTTAGCTTCACTCAGAACAATAAAAGGAACATAGTGGTCTGGTCCCAGGATGGTATGAACAAAGCCCAGTGATACTGCAGTAACTGAAAGAAGGGCAATTGAGTTATCCATACTTAGAGATGTCCTGATTTGAGGAAATTGTTTCTGCAATAATATCTATAAAAATCGATATCTTAAGCACATGGATTGTTAATAATTTATAACATCAGGGAATTACCAGGGTTTTCAGCGCTTCCATTCACTTTCTGAAAAAATAAACTCATTGGAATTAATATTCTGGCTTTCAAAAAACCTTCTTGCGCCAATAATAAAAGTCATCATCTTATGATAGTCTGCTGCATTGGTAAAAAAATCCCGTTTCTTTTCAAATTTTGAGCATGGAAGTATATAGAATTTTTTCCTGTAATTCACAATTGGGGTATACACCCACGTAAGATAATAGCCAGCATTTACAACATTCAGCGAACCGTTATTCCTTTCAAATTCAATCCTTGCCATGATACCTCCGTCAGTTTTTGGCCTGCGCTGGTTTGATACAAAATTACCAAGAGAATATACCACAACCTGGTCATTATGTACGGAATCCTTTTTTAACCAGATCATTTTTTGCGATACGTGTGGATGAGACCCTATAATCAGGTCTGCACCCCTGCTAAAAAAGAACTGAGCCATCTCCTCCTGTGTTTTTGAGGGGATTGTGTCATACTCTGTGCCCCAATGGAGAAACATAATGATCAGATCTGGATTTCTTTGTGCGGCTTTGTCGAGATCTGCAGCAACCAGATCCATGTTTAGCATATTTACAATAACTGGATGGGGGACCTTTATACCATTTGTACCGTAAGTATAATTCAATAGAGCAATGGAATTTCCCTTGATGTTAAGCATCAAAGGGTAAAGGGAATCTCTTTTACTCTTGTCCTCGAAAGTACCTGTATGTGCTATTCCCAGACTGTCAAGTTTATGCAAAGTTCTCAGAATGCCTTTTTTGCCTCTGTCGGCCGAATGATTGTTTGCAGTTACAAAACAGTCTATTCCTGCTTTTTTGCATGCTTCAGCCATTTCGTCTGGTGAACTGAATGTCGGATATCCTTTATAGGGAGCACCTGCAAGGGTAACTTCAAAATTCGCAATAGTGTAGTCGGCCTCAGATATTTCATCTCTTACAAAGCCGAATACGTCATCATAATTAAAGGATCCGGTCTCCCTGTTCTCGGCTGACCATATTTGTTCGTCGTGACCCATGATATCGCCTATGAAAAGAAGTGATATTCTTTCGCCCTCATTGCCGGCATCCTGTGCAAGGGTGGCTGCATCGATTGAAATTATGAGGAGCGGGATTAATATTTTATGAGTCATAAAATAAATTTGAGCAAAGAATCCGTAAATTTAATAATTATTAAATTTGCGCGCTTTAAACCACCTGAGCCCTTTGAGATATGATACCGAATAATGTTAAAGCCTGAAAATCATATTGACATCAGGAAAATATCTGCCGCAGGTATAATAGTTACCCTGGGAATTGTATTTGGTAACCTTGGTACCAGTCCGCTGTACACTATGAGTGCCGTTCTGAATGGGGGTAAAGACAACTTCAACGAACTTCTCATTTACGGCTCCCTTTCATGCATATTCTGGACGCTTACATTATCGGCCACCATAAAGCATATCATAATAACCTTAAGGGCCGACAACAACGGAGAGGGAGGTATCTTTGCCCTTTTTGCCCTGATGAAAAAGAAATCATTATGGGCTGCTGTACTGACAATGATAGGAGGTGGGGCCTTACTTGCCGATGCAGTAGTAACTCCATCGATCACGGTTACCTCTGCCATTGAGGGACTAAAACTTCTGAATCCGGGTATTCCGGTTTTACCTATCGTACTGATCATCATAGCATTACTTTTTTTCATACAACAGTTCGGGACGAACTTCATAGGCAGCTATTTCGGCCCTGTAATGCTTCTCTGGTTTATCATGCTGGGTTTACTGGGATTGTCTCAGATTGTTTTAAATCCTTTTATCATCGAGTCTGTTAATCCTGTATATGCTTACCGTTTTCTCAACGAATTTCCAGGAGGTTTTATCCTTCTCGGGGCAGTTTTTCTGTGTGCCACTGGGGTTGAGTCCATTTATCCTGATCTTGGTCATTGCGGAAGGGGAAATATCAGGATATCATGGATATTTGTAAAAATCAGCCTGATGCTGAATTATATGGGGCAGGGTGCATGGCTTATAGCGAATTACAAAGGAGTTGAAGAAATAAATCCCTTTTTTGAAATAATGCCCGGGTGGCTTTTACTTCCAGGGATCATTATTGCGACTATGGCAGCCATAATTGCCAGTCAGGCAATTATCAGCGGCTCCTTTACCCTCATCAGTGAGGCAGTTTCACTCAATTTCTGGCCAAGGATAAGGGTTCTTTACCCTACTTTTATAAAAGGTCAGGTTTATATGCCTTTTGTGAACGCCGTTCTCTGGATTTCATGCACATTGGTGGTCCTGATCTTCAAGAGTTCAGGAAATATGGAAGCAGCATATGTTCTTGCAATAACAATTTCCGAAATCATAACAACTCTTCTTCTTTCATTTTACCTTTTCCAGAAAGGGGTCAACCACAGATTGATTTCCCTGATGGTTATGGTATATCTTACGATTGAAGGTAGTTTCCTGATTGCAAATCTTTTCAAATTTATGAAAGGAGGCTGGTTCACACTTTTACTTGGGATTTTGTTCTTCCTTGTAATGCTTGGATGGTATTTTGGCAGAAAAATTAAAAACAGGTATATATCCTTTGCAAACCTTAATAAATATACAGACCTTTTCAAAGATCTGGCTGCAGATGAATCAGTTCCAAAAACTGCCACCAACCTGGTTTACATCATCCGTGCGAACAGGAAAGACCAGGTTGAGTCAAAGGTCATATATTCAATCTTCAGCAAACAGCCAAAGAGGGCTGATAAATACTGGTTGCTCCATATTGACAGAGTTAATGATCCTAATCAGTTTGAATATCATGTAACACAGATTATCCCTGGAATACTAATCAGAGTAGATTTTCATATTGGATTTAAGGTAGAGCCCAGAATAAACCTGTATTTCAGGGAAGTGTTGGAAGATCTCTCTGCTTCGGGTGAAATAAAACTGGAAAGCGGGTACGAATCGATGAGAAAATATGGTATTCCTCCCGATTTCAAATTTATCCTCATAGAAAGAATAATGCCGCGTGATTACAAACTCTCAAACTGGGAGAACTTTATCCTTTTCCTGAACAATCTTGCCGGGAAACTCAGCATTACCGATATCAAAGCCCTTCAGCTTGATGCGACAAATACTTTGATTGAACAGGTTCCGATCATCATCGATCAACCTTCTCACCAGAGAATAAAAAGGATGAAGGAAAGATGATGAAGCTAAGCAGGCAGGGTAAATCATTAAAATCAGATATCGGCAGGGTTTCTCTTGCCGGAATGGTAATAACCCTTGGGATTGTTTATGGAGACCTGGGAACTAGTCCCCTGTATGCCATTAAAGCGATCATTTCGGGAAGTGCCGGGGGATTCAGCGAACTTCTCATCTATGGATCATTGTCTTGCGTTTTCTGGACATTAACACTTCAAACTACAGTAAAATATATTATTATAACCCTTAGGGCGGATAACAAGGGAGAGGGAGGCATTTTTGCATTATTCGCACTGATAAGGAAAAAATCCTCCCGGGCAGCAATCCTTACAATGATAGGCGGGGCAGCATTGCTGGCAGATGGCGTGATAACTCCGGCAATAACAGTGACATCTTCAATAGAGGGGCTAAGGTTCATCATCCCTGAAATTCCTGTTGTTCCCATTGTATTGATAATCTTTGCCCTGTTGTTCTTCATTCAGCAGTTTGGAACAAATTTCGTAGGCAGTTCATTTGGCCCCATAATGGTGATATGGTTCCTTATGCTGGGCATAACGGGCACAAGTCAGCTGATTCATCACCCTGAAATTATTTCTGCCTTGAATCCGGCTTATGCAGTTAGATTCCTGTCGGAATATCCCGGAGGATTTATTCTGCTTGGTGCTGTTTTCCTGGTTACAACCGGCGCCGAAGCATTGTATTCTGATCTGGGTCATTGCGGACGCAGAAATATCAGGATCTCCTGGATTTTTGTGAAAACAATGCTCCTCCTGAATTATTTTGGTCAGGGAGCCTGGCTTATGATGAATCCGCAATCGGCAGGTAAGCTGAATCCGTTTTTTTCTATTATCCCCGGATGGTTTCTCATCCCCGGAATATGCATCGCAACTTCCACAGCAATAATAGCCAGTCAGGCGCTCATCACCGGATCATTTACCCTGATCAGCGAAGCGGCTTCGCTTAATTTCTGGCCCAAGATAAAGATACTTTATCCCACTGCCCTGAAAGGACAGGTTTACCTTCCGTTCGTTAACTGGTTTCTCTGGATTATGTGCAGCCTGGTAGTGATTACTTTCAAAGAATCCACCAATATGGAAGCAGCCTACGGACTGGCAATCACAATTGCAATGATCATGACAACACTGCTGCTATCATATTATTTATTTCAAAGAAAATCATCGCGCAGGTTTGTTATTCCCTTTCTTATTACATTCCTTACCATCGAGGGAACCTTTCTGATAGCAAACCTTCACAAGTTCTGGCATGGAGGCTGGTTTACCCTATTGCTCGCTTCAGCTTATTTCATTTTAATGTATGGATGGTATTTCGGCCGTAAAATCAAAAACAGATATATTTCTTTTTCAAGAGTGGCTGATTACCTTCCACTGATAACTGACCTGGTCAGGGACAAGACCGTCCCGCGAACGGCAACAAACCTGGTCTACCTTATCAAGGCAAATCATAAGGACCAGGTAGAATCAAAGGTATTGTATTCGATTTTTCAGAAGCAGCCCAAAAGGGCTGAAACTTACTGGCTGCTTCACGTCGACAGAGTCGATGATCCAAACCGTTTTGAATATGAAGTGGAACACATCCTTCCCGGTATATTGGTGAGAATTGATCTTCATATTGGATTTAAGGTCGAACCCAGAATTAACCTTTATTTCAGGGAGGTACTTGAAGATCTTGTCAGTTCAGGGGAAATTGCTCTTTTTAGCAGTTATGATTCTCTAAAAAAACGCAGCTATCCAGGCGATTTCAAATTTATTCTTATTGAGAGAATTATGATTCGCGATTATAAACTCTCAAAATGGGAAAATATAATACTTGTACTTAACAGTATTGCCGGCAGACTAAGCATTTCAGAAATAAGGGCATTAAAACTTGATCCCACCAATACAATCGTTGAACAGGTCCCGATAATTATCGATCAGGAAATTCATGTTAGAATTAAACGAGTTTGAAATCATTGATCATCCATATGCC
This sequence comes from uncultured Rikenellaceae bacterium, assembly GCA_964613785.1. Taxonomy (GTDB): domain Bacteria; phylum Bacteroidota; class Bacteroidia; order Bacteroidales; family VadinHA17; genus LD21. The sequence continues at coordinate 120,902 of CAZTJT010000003.1, read as the reverse complement.
GATGAATAAAAACTGTTTGTTGCGGGAAGAATATATTTGATGTTGATTCTGCTAAATTTGCAGCATTTTCAATCATCGTTGTATCGATCATAATAAATAGATTTAAAACATGTTTTATTGCTTTATCAGATAAATGAGATGGAGATAATCAATACCATTGTTGATTGGTATATGACCAATCTTAACTATTTCACAATTGCTTTTCTGATGACCATCGAAAGTTCATTTATTCCTTTTCCGTCAGAAGTTGTGATTCCTTTTGCTGCATATAAAGCCGCCCAGGGAGACCTTAGCCTCATTGGGGTTATCTTAGCCGGAACTTTTGGTGCACTGCTGGGTGCTCTGGTTAATTATTTCCTTTCAAAATATCTTGGACGTCCACTCGTATACAAATTTGCAGGTTCGACTGTAGGAAAACTCTTACTCCTTTCAAAAGAAAAGGTTGAAAATGCAGAATCATATTTCATTAAACACGGCAAGGCATCAACATTCATAGGACGCCTGGTACCTGCTGTACGACAGCTTATTTCCATTCCGGCCGGACTTGCAAAAATGAACCTGAGGGATTTCATAATTTATACTACTGCAGGTGCCGGAATATGGAATATTATCCTGGCATTGGTCGGATACTATATCTATGATCTGAAAGATAAGATCTTTCCTTATGTGGATGATATCCTTATTGCTGTTGGAGTTATATTTGTTGTATACCTTATATTGAAGGGCATTCTTCAGAAAAGAAAAGGTATTAATAAAGATTCCGGCCAGGCTTCTTAATAACCTGATATCGTTGACCTGCAGCTGATTTTAAATTTATATTGATTTACTACCAATCAAAATCTTGCTATAAACTCGACTGTAATTTTATCGGTATGCACCGGCAGTGCACTCTTGAAGTAGTTTTCATAATTAATCCTTATCTCGGCATAAAACTGTTTCTGATCGAGGCCGGCATTAAATCCCATGGTAAGCCTGCTTGCATCGATGTTTCTTTTAAATACTGACTCTCCTATTAAATCAATCCGGGCAGTGGGAGTTAATAAACAAAAAATGTGATTATCCAGCTTAAAATTGTAGTACGTATGCATGTACCATCCATCATCATGTCTCCTTGTTGAGATCGTGTCAGTCCAGTTTCGGTTTATATATTCGGATTCAATGAAGAAAAAACCTTTTGAGTACCTGACTTCACCTCCGAACATAGCCAGATGATCCTTATATTCAGCTTCACCGTAATAAATATTCCCGGCAAACCTGAAACCTTGGTCGGGACCTACTACCAGCCTTCCGGCAAGATTTGGCCTTTTAATCCATTGCGGATTATTATTACCGGTCCCGTTTACGGCCCCTATCAGCATATCAACAGGAATGCTCCCGGTAAGCTTGTAGTTTATATAGAATCCAATATCTCGCATACCGTCGTTAATATATTTTGCCAGGAAAGATCGGTTCGCAAAAATATTCTCTGCCGGATTCCGGATATAATCAGTGCTGAATGGGATCTTCCTCTGTCCCATGTAAAAATCCAGGTTTTTAACAGGTGTGAACCTTACAAAAGCATCGAGCATCTTGATCTTCCCTTCATCTGAAAGATCAAGCTCAGCTCTGTAGGAAATATGATTATTGACTTTACCTTTAACTCCGAACCTGGCATTTCTGACTTCAAATCTTCCTTTTGAATTGTCGAGGTCATATTCGAATTTAGTCTTCAGTATACCATCAATGTCGGGAAGAAGTTCGGGATTGAACTGATTGTCTGACTGCGCCTGAAGTTCATGACACACCAGCACCATTAGGGAAATCACCAAAGCAAATATTCTTTTCATTGGAAGTTTTAAATGTGCGAAGTTAAAAGAAATTATATTCTGTGGATCTTTTCCAGGCTCTTGCGGACGGAAGGTACATTAATTGTCTTATAAGGCAATAAATTCTGTAACCCTGCTGGCAAATTGCCAAAAAAGTTAAAAATTTTTAAATTCCTTCATTCTGTTCCGGCAAGTTGTTTTTATTCTTAAATTTAATACGACGGATACCTTTTTATAATCTTTAACCATATGTTCTTCAACATCCTGCCAGATTCTTTTTGCGATATGAGAAAAAAAGATTCAATTGTTGTACCTGCGTTGGCTGCACTTATTTTTCTTTTAATAAATACCGGATTCATCGGTGCACAGGTGATCAATCCTGAAATAAACTCAAGGGTAAATCTGAAACCTGATGAGGAAAACTTAAATGTGTTCTTACAGTGGTTGAAATGGAATAACCATGGAAGCATGCTTTTACAATCTTTAACAAAAGAAGCCGTGAGTTGTTATGACAAGCGCAGTGATATTGTGAAAAAATTAACAACCGCGGATGACTGGCTTGCAAGGCAGGATTATGTAAGGAACAAACTTAAAGAAATAATCGGCCCCTTCCCTGAAAAGACTCCTCTTAATGCAAAAGTCACAGGTGTTATTAGAAGAAATGGTTACAGGATTGAAAAGATTCTTTTTGAATCATTTCCTGGATATTACGTACCAGGATGTCTTTATGTTCCTGAAAAAATCAGAGGAAAGATACCCGCCGTGCTGCATGTGATCGGGCATAACCAGGAATCATTTCGTAGCGAGCTCTACCAGGTGATAAGCTGTAACCTGGCAAGAAAAGGAATTATGGTTTTTTCAATAGATCCTCCAGGGCAAGGAGAACATGTACAGCAATATGATCCGGAAGTTAAGTTTTCCTCTGTAGGTTATTCGGTGGTAGAGCATAATTATTTCGGCAACTGGTGCTTTCTTTCAGGATATTCATGCGCAAAGTATTTCATATGGGACGGCATAAGAGCGATCGATTACCTTGTTTCACGAAGGGAAGTTGACAGCGAAAGGATAGGGGTCACAGGATTTTCAGGAGGAGGGACTATCTCTTCATATATCGGGGCCCTTGACGACCGTGTAAGGGTTGCAGTACCCTGCAGCTGGGCAACAGCAAATAAAAGACTTCTTGAAACAAAGGGGGTTCAGGATGCCGAATCAGATTTTTACCATGGGGCTATTGCTGGAATCAGTTTCGAGGATCTTATAGAAGTAAGAGCACCTAAACCGACACTTCTTACATTCGTCTCGCGCGACGAGTATCTGTGTCTTCAGGGCGCCAGGGAAGCTTTTCATGAAGCCTCAGGAGCATTCAGGGCATTTGGCCGGCCTGAAAATCTCGCTTTTGTCGAAGATGATTCAAAGCATTGGCTCACGCCGAAGATAAGATTGGCCATTTATTCATTCTTTATGAAGCACTTCGGCCTCAAGGGAGATCCATCTGAAACTGAAGCCGATATTCTGCCCCGGGAAGAACTTAATGTAACTCCGACAGGCCAGGTTGCAACGTATACAGGCGGAAAAAGGATCTTTGATCTGAATAAGGAAATCACTGAAAAACTGCTGTCGGGAATTGAAGATTCCAGGAAAAGCAACCCTGATCATATAGCCAGGGCTATTGGGAATGCAAAAAAATTGTCTGGCTTCCTTATGTCAGAAGACCGGGAAGAAGAATTTATCATCAACGGTAAATATCAGAGAGAGGGGTATACTGTCGGCAAATATGCCCTAGAGACGGGAAATAATCGGGCCATTCCGGTGCTGTTGTTCGTTCCTGATTCCATCAGTGGTAAGTGCCCTGCGGTAATATTTCTTCATCCAGAAGGGAAACATACAGATGCGAAACCAGGAGGTGAAATAGAGAGGCTAGTAAAAGATGGTTATATTGTTGCGGCAGTTGATCTTGCCGGAACCGGTGAAGTGAAGAATACCGCTGGCCGCGAACATACAGAGGGGTATACAGCTGTTCTGGCAGGAAGAAGCATCCCCGGGATCAGGGCAGAGGAAATAGTGATTGTCGCAAATGCTTTAGGCAAGTTGGAAAATGTTGACCCGGCCAGGATTGCAGGCCTTGGTATTAATGAAATGTGCATTCCACTAATCCATGCCGCGGCTTTCAGCAGTAAGATATGCAGTATCAGTCTTGCAGGCCCCCTTGTTTCCTACAAGGTTGTTGCCATGAACAGGGATTACAGAATTGGATTTACTGCAAGGGAGGGAGGAGGTTATTGGCATCCTTACGAAGTCGATTTTTCATGGGGAGTTGGTGGTGCGCTTACTTCCTATGATCTTCCCGACCTTATTGCTGCCATAGCCCCCAGAAAAGTGATAATGACCGGGATAAGAAATGAGATACTTCAACCTGCCGCCGACGATCTGATAATGAAGGAGCTTGCATTTCCGTTTTCAATTTATTCTTCAAAGGGTATTTCTCAGAACATCATGCTCGGATCTCCGGATATGACCTATACTTCGATGCTTAGGTGGAGTTTGCAATAAACCTATAAACCTGATTATATGAAAGAACTGAAATTTCTTGTTTTATCACTGTTTCTTGTTCTTCTTTCATGCTCTCAGAGCAATGAAAAGAGGGTGTGGACTGTAAATGAGCAGGAGTATCTTGAAACTCGGGGTTTCAATGTCCTGGTGTTTCATAATTACTACCCTGAAGGCGATCAGGGCGGAATAGAATTTATTCATCATGATGAAAGGACCGCTTCCAACTGTTTCATAAATGTTGATCTGCCGCAGGGACAGCGTTTTCCAAGACCGGTTAAAGCCGAAAGGAGTGTTACCGGGGAAAATAGCGAGATTCAGGCAGTAGTTACTACCCCGGGATATGATTTTAAATACACAGTAAGGGTATGGCCTGAAAATGACAAGATACGTTTATCCGTGGATCTGGAAAAGCCCATCCCTGCTGAATGGAAAGGTAAGGCAACTTTTGACCTCCAACTCTTTCCAGTAACTTACTTTGGTAAGACCTATCAACTTGGAGATGGCTCGGGTGTCTTTCCTGTTGAGGCACTTGGGCCGATGGAATCATTGCCCGACGGAAGGTCAAGGCCTGTGCCTCTTGCTCATGGAAAAAAGCTGTTGATTGCACCTGAAAGTGAAACATGCAGGCTCCAGATTGAACAGTTAAACGGAGAATTGTCGCTTGTCGATGAAAGGAATACTACCCTTGGAGGATGGATCATTGTCAGGTCTGAGATTCCGGAAGGTGTCGGGAAAGGTGCTGTTGAATGGGCTATAACCCCAACAATCATTCCAGGATGGCTTCACAGGCCGGTTATCGGCATTTCACAGGCAGGCTATCATCCCTTGCAGCAGAAAAGAGCAGTCATTGAACTCGATCAGCGTGCTCCCGGACCTGAAAAGGCACATCTTAAGAAAATTGATGAAGACGGCCGGATTAAGGAAGTAAAATCAGGCAGACCGGATATATGGGGCAAGTTTCTCAGGTATAAGTATGTGGTTTTTGATTTTTCTGAAGTCAGTGATCCCGGGCTCTATACAGTAAGTTATGGTGAATGCACGAGCGAACCTTTCAGAATAGGTGCAGACGTATACCAGAAATCAGTCTGGCAGCCGACTCTGGAGATCTATTTTCCTGTTCAGATGTGCCATATGCGTATCCGCGACAGGTCGCGTGTATGGCATGGTGCATGTCACCTCGATGATGCACGCCAGGCACCTTTGTCAACTACTCTTCCTGATGGTTACCGGACCTATGAAACTACTGAAACCAGGTTCAGACCGAATGACCATATTCCCGGATTGAACCGCGGAGGTTGGCATGATGCCGGCGACAATGACCTTGCAGCCGGCTCTCAGGCCCAGACTACTCTCTTCCTGGCCCTGGCCGGAGAAGAATTCGGGATAAATGTAGATCAGACCACCATTGAACAGGATAAGTTGTTCGTCCAGCTTAGAAGACCCGACGGCATTTCTGACCTGAAGCAGCAGATTGAACACGGAGTGATTAATCTACTTTCCGGATATCGCGCTTCCGGCCATTCCTTTGTGGGTATAATAGAAACTTTTGAAGGGAGAAGCTTCCTCGGCGATGTTGCTTCGGTTTCCGACCAGCTGATCTATGACCCTTCCCTGAAACCTGACGAGATAAGAGGGAACCGCTCCGGAAAAGACGATGACCGATGGGCGGTCACAAACAAAGATACCTCACTGGAATATCAGGTCATTACTGCACTTGTTGCCGCCAGCCGAATCCTTCGCGGTTACAATGACGAACTTGCTGATGAGTGCCTTGCCACTGCCATCAAAGCATATGAATATGAACAGTCTCATGATCCGGTTATCCAGCCAAATGCCTATGTGCCCCGTCATCATGAATGGCAGGAGGTTCATGCAACCTGCGAATTGCTGGTAACTACAGGTGACAAGCGATACAAAAACCGGCTTGTTGAGTTGCTGCCGGTTATCAGGCAGGCTCCGGATGAAGTTGGATGGTCTGCAGTACGGGCAATCGATCTCGTCGACGATGTGAACTTTAAAAATGGCGTTAAGGAAGCTTTGCAGGATTATAAAGCAAATCTCGATTCGGCTCTTGCAGGTAATCCTTTTGGAGTGCCATGGCGTCCACGAATATGGGGAATAGGCTGGGATATTCAGGAATATGCAATTGCACAATACTATCTCAGTAAAGCCTTCCCTCAAATGTTTGACAGGGAGAACGTCTGCAGGGTTGTAAATTATGTTCTGGGCTGTCATCCGGGATCAAATACCTCATTTGTATCTGCAGTGGGTGCACATTCAATAATACCTGCCTACGGATTTAACATGCACTGGTGGTCATATATCCCGGGTGGAATGGTTTCAGGAACTGCGCTTATACAACCCGACTTTCCTGAAATGAAAGAACCATTTCCATATTTGTGGCAGCAAACAGAATATGTGATGCCCGGCGCCGCATCCTATATCTTCTGTGTGATGGCGGCCGATAAATTGTTAAATAGCAACTCTTTATAAAATCTATTAAGTATCAGGCCAATGAATAAAACTAATTTCTTCAGGACGAGCATTTTTATACTCATTGCCGGACTGCTGATAGCCTGTTCGCAGAATAAAAGCAGTGATAAGCTGATTATTAACGATCAGGAATATCTAGAAAAGCCGGGTCTCTCGGTTCTGGCTTTCCATAACTTTTACACTACCGGTCACCAGGGTGGAATTGAGATCATACAGCATGGAGAGCGCATTGCCACAAATGGCTTTATAAGACTTCGTTCTGCCGATGAGCGTAGACTTCCAGGCCCTGACAGGGCGAAACGTGAAGTTGACATGGAAAATCAGGAGATAATCTCATCAGTAAACTATGATGATTTTGATCTTAGCTACAAAGTCAGGATTAAACCCGAAGGAGACGGTTTTAAACTAACTGTTGACCTTGCAAAACCTGTTCCCGCAGAATGGGAAAACAGGCTGAGTTTTGAAATGGAGGTTTACCCTCCTCTCTATTACGGAAAATCTTTCCAGATAGGTGAGACCTTCGGAATAATTCCAAGGATGGGAGTAAGGTCCGTCTACAAAGATGAGGATGGAAGAATAAGACCAGTTAATATGGGTCAGGGAAAAGTGTTGACGCTGGCAGGTGAAGATCCTCTCAGGAGAATTGTTTTTGAAGACCCGAAAGGGGAGATAATTCTTACCGATAACCGTGAATCAAGCAAGAGCGGATGGATCATGGTCAGATCGATAATCCCTTCAGGAGTGACTGATGGTGCTGTAGAATGGATAATAAGGCCCAATGTTGTTGATGGATGGATAAGGGAACCCATGATCGCGGTCTCGCAGGTAGGTTATCATCCTGGACAGATTAAGCAGGCTGTCATTGAACTTGACAAAAGAGCCGGAAAGACTGATAAGGCAAGGCTTCTCAAAGTAGCAGGAAATGAATTAAGGGAAGTCATATCCGGAACACCTAAATCATGGGGAGGATTCCTTTGCTATGACTATGCCATTTTTGATTTTTCAGATGTTACTGAACCAGGGATGTATCTGGTATCATATCGTAAAAAATACTCACATCCCTTTTCCATCACCCCCGATGTTTTCAGAAATGGCGTCTGGCAGCCTGCCCTTGAAGGCTATTTCCCCGTTCAGATGTGTCATGTAAAGGTCAGGGACGGACAAGCCATCTGGCATGGAGCCTGCCACCTTGATGATGCACTTCAGGCACCGCTGGATATAGAGCATATAGACAGCTACAGGCAATATAAGGAGGCCGAAACGGGTTACCGTTCCCTTACTTCAGTTCCATATCTTAACAGGGGAGGCTGGCACGATGCAGGTGACGACGATCTGGCCGCTGGGTCACAGGCTGCAACAACCCACTATCTTGTTCTTGCCAATGAGATCTGCGACAATCAGACAGACCAGACATCCGTCGATTTTGACGGCCTGTATGTTGAAATGCGCCGGCCCGACGGGATCCCTGATTTCGTCCAGCAGATCAAACATGGGGCAATCAACCTTCTCTCGGGCTACAGGGCTGCAGGCCATAGCTTTGCAGGTATCATTGCCACACGCGAAGGAAGAAATATTACAGGCGACTGGGCTTCGCAGACAGATCAGCTCTTCTATGACCCCAGGCTGAAACCGGAACAGAAAACCCTTACTCATTCCGGACTTATGGATGAAAGATGGGTATTTACAAACAAGGACACAGGTCTTGAATACCAGGTTGCAGCAGCACTGGCTGCCTCCAGCCGTTCCCTGAAGGGATTTGATGACGCTCTTGCATCGGAATGCCTTCAAACCGCGAAAAGGGCATGGGATTATGAACAATCGCACGAGCCTGTTATACAACCTAATGCCTACATTCCGAGGAATACCAAGGTTCAGGAGATTATAGCTACTTCAGAACTATTGTATACCACAGGAGAGGAGAAATATGCAGTCCGACTTAAAAGCCTTCTTCCGGAAATTAAAAAGAACATGGGAAGCGCTGCCTGGTGCGTGGCGAGGGTTGCCGACCGGATAAATGACGAAGATTTTATGAACAGCTACATGGAAATGCTTAATAATTACAAGATAAAGCTCGATTCAACACTCTCTCTGAATCCTTTCAGAATTCCGTGGAGGCCTGCAATATGGGGAATTGGCTGGGATATACAGAAGTTTGCTCTTGAACACTTTTATCTTGTAACCAGATATCCCGAATTATTTGACAGAGAGATCGTATTGAGGGTGGTCAATTATGTTCTTGGCTGCCATCCAGGCTCCAGTACATCACTTGTTTCAGGTGTTGGTGCACATTCAATAACCAATGCGTTTGGGGTTTACAGGCATCTTGAATCTTATATACCCGGAGGTATGGTTTCGGGAACGGCGCTTATACGACCAGATTTCCCCGAACTGAAAGAAACTACGCCATATCTGTGGCAGCAGTCTGAATACGTGATGCCGGGGGCTGCCTCATACATTTTCTGCGTCATTGCTGCTGACAGGTTACTTAACTAAAGCAAATGATCGGATGAATTTCTATCTTTGCCAGAAACAAGCCACAATAAAACCCATATAATTCAAAATCACATACAGCATAAAAAAATTTAATTAATGTGGGTTTTCCATGTGAACCTCCTAGTTTGTATAAGTATATAATGCTATTTTAACATGAAAAAGAGAATATCACGCCGCAGATTTGTACAGGCAGCGGCAATTACCGCTTCAGCTGCCATAGTTCCTGCTTTCGCTTCCGAAGAAGCCAGCCAGTCGCCTGCCCGTTCGGCAAAAAAATCAGATGTGCTCCCAAAACGAAAACTGGGAAGGACAAACAGAATGGTTTCCTGCATAGGATTCGGTGGGGGATCGAGGTATACCAATTGGATTGCCCCTGATGAGATTCTGCAAAAGCATATTGATCATGCAATTAAACTTGGGATAACATATTTTGATTCAGCACGATCATATGGCAACGGATTGTCAGAGGAAAGATATGGGAAATTTCTGACTCCAAAATACAGAAACCAGATATTCCTCAACTCAAAAACAGGCGAAAGAACCTACGACGGCGTGATGCGTGACATTGAAAAATCATTGTCACTGCTGAAAACTGACTACCTCGATCTGTATTGCATGCACGCAATAGATAAATTAGAGGATGTAGACACATTGCTGAGCATGGGAGGCGGATATAAAGCTTTTCTTAAGCTCAGAAATGAAGGCGTGGTGAAAAACATTGGATTCTCATTTCATAAATGGAATGAAGCTTCTCAGAAATCATTCAGGGAGTTTGATGTTGATGCAATAATGTGTGTTATAAATGCGGCGAAATCAAATGGCAATGAGGATAATCTTATCCCTCTGGCCCTTGAAAGGAATCTTGGAATTATTGCAATTAAGATAATGGGGCAGAATGCCTTAATAGGGAATGTCTCAGGAAACGATCTGCTGAGATTCACCTTGTCGCTTCCGGTAACGCTGGCTAATATTGGTATGGATGGGTTTGCTCCCCTTGAATCGTGTGTTGATGTAGGAAAGGAGCAGGTGATTTCGTCACGCGAAGCAGACGAAATTGTAAAAAGACTTAATTTCGATCCAAGGGTTACAAAACTCCCTTATTTTACAGGATAATTTATAGATACAGATCCTTCTATAATTATTTCCTGTGAAAGCTGCTGATTAAGGATAAGGGGAAAGTACGGGATACCTTAATCAATCGTCAAGGTGGCCGAATTTACCATTATAATAATCTTCGTAGGCCTGTTTTATCTCATCCCTGGTATTCATCACAAAGGGACCATAGGGGAAAATTGTTTCGTTAACCGGTTCACCACTCATTATCAAGGCGATGCTGTCGGAAAGGGCTTCGACTTCAAACAATTCTCCATCATGACTGAAATATACAAAATTATCTGAAGGAGCAGTCTGCGACCCGTTTATTTGCAATTCACCTTCAATTACAAGTAATCCTGTATTGTATTCACTGTTGAATCTGAAATCAGTTTTAACGCCTTTCTTCAGGTGGGCATTGAAAAGACTTGTCGGGGTGAAAGCAAATGCCGGGCCATCCTTTCCCTTGTAACTGCCTGCTATGAGATCCACGTAACTATTCCCTTCCCCGATCATTACACGGGCCATGTCCTTGTTTTCTATTGCCTGGTATTTTGGAGGTGTCATCTTATACCTTTTTGGCAGGTTTATCCACAACTGGACCATCTGAAAAAGACCACCCTTGCGGCTGAATTCTTTTTCATGATATTCCTTGTGAAGCACACCTCCACCGGCTGTCATCCACTGTACATCGCCCTCACCTATAACGCCGCTGTTGCCTGCACTGTCGTGATGTGCTATCCTCCCATGATATGCAATTGTTATTGTTTCAATGCCCCGGTGCGGGTGTACTCCTACACCACGAGGCTTTTCAGACGGTGCTATTAACCATTTGGAATTGTAATCCATTAGAAAAAAAGGACTCATACCACTGTCTCCGATAAGACTGTTAGACGGGAAGAAATTATGTACTTTAAATCCGTCACCCACCATATGTGTGGGAGGAGGTGGAATCACTGCTTGAACTGTTTTTATATTATTCATCATAAAATATTTTGATTTTTATGGCATTAATGAACTTCCATGTGGGTGATTATTAAACTATTGTTTTTGCGTTTACAAAAACATGGATCTTTCAAAATCGGCGAATTTATATATAAGTTCAACAAGCCATTATCATAATTGTTTATCCGGCACCCATTTTATAGACTATATTCCTTATTTCCTGGGCCCATTCATGATGTGTTCTGTCATTAGTAAATGAGGTGTAACTTATCGGCTGCCCAACTGTTATTCTAACCTCTGAATTCCTTTGCTTCATCATTTCACGAGGCAGAAGGATAGTTTCAATATACATCTTTATTCCCAAGGATTTTCGGAGATTGGCAACAAAATAAAAAAGACCTGAATTTCTTCCGCTTATATGAACAGGTATTATATCCCTTCTGTGTCTTATAGCTTTGGTTATAAAAGATTTCTGCCAAACCGGGTCGGATATTACTCCTTTTCTCTTTCTGGAGACTTCTCCCGATGGAAAGATCATTATCTGGGTATCCGATTCGAAAAGCTCATCTATTTTTTCTGCTATTTCTCTGGTGTTTCTGCCAAAAACGTTAATACCCAGCATCACGGGCCTCATATTGGGAATAATATTCAGAATCTCATTTGCAGGTGACATGACATCAGGGAAGAAGTCAGCGATCATACTGTAAAACGCAAGAGCATCAATGCCTCCTACCGGATGATTACCTGCAAAAATGAATCGCCCCGAGGCAGGAATATTATCTCTCCCCTTTATGGTTAACCTTACATTCCATCCTTCAAGTACATCTTTGATAAAAGCGATTCCTTCTTTGTCGCGACTTCTGTGAATAGTCGCATTCATTTCGTCCTGGTAAATGAGTTTTTCTATCATTGTTACCACAAAACCGGGAATCGATCTGAGTAATTTTGAATTACTCTTTTTAAAAGCACTTCTTATATCAATGATTTTTTGTATCTCCTCCATTCTTAAACCTCAGCGAGCTTAACAGTAAAGGTGAGCATTATTAATACTGATACAGGGCATTTCGTACCTTGTTCTCATTCAATAATTTCAGCGTCATCGAATCTCTCAGTCCTAATATTAACCCTCCGGTGCTGTACTCTATTAACACCCCTGCTTCCGAAAAATCCCCAGCCTCCGCTTCCAAGAAGGAACCCCAGTGCATAAAATCCACCATTATTGTTTTGAGCATACATTGTGATATCTTTGTCAAATAACATCCCTACAAAGTCAAAGGGAGCTATAAAACCATGCCAAAGTCCGCCAAAAAATCCGTAGGTATGACCTGTAAGGCATTGATCGATATTCTCACTGCGGGCACATCCGGTAAATAAGACAAGAAATAACAGGGTAAAAAGAATAACGGGGTAATGGTTACTTACAAATTGTTTCATCATCGCTGTATTAAATATTTTTCTAAAAAAGGATACCATCCACAGGCTGACCTGAATGTTTTCTTTCATGGTCAATCAGCCATCTTTTCTTTTCGAGTCCACCTCTATAGCCGGTTAGATTACCGTCAGAACCTATCACCCTGTGGCAGGGGATAATTATTGCAATGGGATTAGATCCGACCGCACTTGCAGCTGCCCTTATTGCTTTTGGATTACCGAGCTTCTCTGCCAGATTCATATATGTTATTGTCTTTCCATAAGGTATTTTCAGCAGGATCTGCCATACGGATTTTTGAAATTCTGATCCGTGATAAAAAAAAGGAACGGAAAACTCTTTTCTCTTTCCTTTAAAATAATCTTTCATCTGCTTTCTCAGAGCCCTGATATGTCTGTTCGTTCCCTGCACTTTTTCCATTTTATAGAATAGAGCCAGACCGTCTATATCAACTCCCGGCTTTCCTGCTTCCACAAACTCAACAACACAGATGCCTTCCCTCATGGCAGCAACTGTCAGCGCACCAATGGGAGACTCTATTGTAGCAATTTTGATCATTTTCCGACCAGTTTCCTGCCCTTTCAATAATACAATATTGGTAAGATTCAGTACTCTTATCAGCTTTAAATAACCTCTTCCCGACAGAATGACTGTCTTTTCTATTTTGAAAACCTGTCTGAATTTGATTTAATAAACTTCTTGTTCCGGAATCTCAATGCAGACCATTCATTGTCGATAGATACCATCCTGATTCCGTAGAAATCACTATCGTTCAAAGCTTTCCACCCATGATCCCTGTCAATGTCACCGCTATTTTTACCTGACGTTTTTTTTGGATAGCAAAACCAAAGTGTTCCGTCTGTGGTAAGGTTATGCAGAGCCAGGGGAGCATACCTTTCAACTTCTTTCAGTCCTTTAACGAATATCATCATAAATCCATACGGAAACCTTTGATCTATCTCGTTATCTATCTGTATTCCTGATAGTTTCCTTGGAGGTGCCAACTTTAAACTTTTTTCGGGATTGATAACAGCAATACGTGGTTGTCCTTTATAATTTAACTTTTCAAGAAGGGTCTTCATACGATCCAGGTCATTTGAAGGCTAATTTACAAAAAAAATACAGTAACATGTTAAAATTAGCTTCTTACAAATGATTATCAGAAAAACATTGTAAATTTGCATTGTCAACAATGGGGTGCCTTAATATTACGGGCTGAGATCATACCCTTAAAACTGATCCGGATAATGCCGGCGTAGGAAAAAGAGTATAAAAACAATCCAATATATTTTACACCTCATTTTGATCAGAAATTAAGTACATCATAAATGATTTTATTTTTGATCAAGCAGAATGAGAATTAAAAAGACTTTAATCATTTTATTGCTCCCCCTGTTGTTAGTAAACGGACTAATGGCTCAGAAAGAAGAGCTATATTTAAGGGGAAGAATAACCGACGAACAAGGTGATCCTGTAGCGGGAGCAGCTGTGTCACTTGTTAACACCATGATAGGAACCTATACGGATTACGAGGGATACTACTTGCTGAAGACAGACGTACCGGGAGATTATAAGCTGAAAATCTCACATCTAGGATACGAAACGCTGATATGGAATATAAACTTACAAAATACACTTAATCTTGATTTAACACTCATACCAAGATTTACCAGGACAGAAGAGGTAATAGTCAGTGCCACCAGAGCGGGAGAAAGAGCTCCTTTCACATGGTCAGGAATTTCAGCCGATGAAATAAGAAGGAAAAACCTGGGACAGGACCTTCCTTATCTGATTGGCTTTACACCTTCTCTGGTTGAGACCTCTGAGACTGGAACTGGCATTGGTTATACCAGTTTCAGAATCAGGGGAAGTGACGGCAGCAGGATTAACATCACCATTGACGGAATACCTCTGAATGATGCTGAGTCGCAGCAAGTGTTCTGGGTCGATCTTCCCGATCTGGCTTCTTCAGTTGATAATATTCAGGTTCAGAGAGGTGTAGGCACTTCTTCAAATGGAGCAGGTGCCTTTGGGGCATCAATAAACCTGCAAACAAAAAATCCTGAAAAAGAACCTTTTGCTGAGATTAACACAACTGCAGGTTCTTTCAATACATTTAAGAATACCATTACAGCAGGAACAGGTTTGTTGTCTGACAAGTTTGCTTTCCAACTCAGGCACTCGGTAGTAAAGAGCAATGGATATATCAGAAGAACCGGATCAGATAACAAAGCAATATCGTTATCAGGAATTTACAAAACAGACAGGTCGCTGATCAAGATAAATTTCATGTCGGGATCGGAACGCAGCGGTATAAGCTGGTGGGGTGTGCCTATGGACATGCTTGACAGAGACCGCAGATATAATCCTGCCGGAAAATACAGTGATGAAAACGGGATTACCAGATTCTATGACAATGAGACCGATAACTACAGACAGAACATCATTCAGCTGATATGGAGCAGGAGTATCAGCAACTCACTTAGCTTCCATTCTGCAATTCACTATACAAGGGGAGACGGATATTATGAAGAATACAGGGAAGATCACCCATTTTCAAAATATGGGCTGCTGCCGGTCATGACTTCTCAGGGAGAACGGGTTACAACCGACCTAATAAGAAGAAAATGGATGAAAAACGATTTTTACGGGATGGTTTATTCAATTAATTATAAAAAGAAAAAGATTGAAGCAATCCTTGGAGGCGGGATGAATAATTATCTGGGTGATCATTTTGGCAGGCTGGTGTGGATTCAATACAATGCTGGCACCGAAAACGATTATCAATGGTATTTTAATGATGCTGCAAAGGCAGATATAAGCATTTACGGAAAAGTAAGCTGTAAAATAAGTGAAAAACTTTCTGGGTTCGGTGATCTTCAGTACAGGCATATAAATTACAAAATGAACGGATCAGACGATGATCTTAAGGATATTACCCAGTCGCACCTTTTTGATTTCATTAACCCTAAAGCTGGTATCTATTTGTCTATTAATCCTCTGCAGGATGCATATTTTTCTTTTTCAGTTGCCCACAGAGAGCCGACCAGGGCAAATTTCAAGGATGCAGCGGGAGATCCTTCAGCCACACCCCGGCCTGAAACCCTTTTTGATTTTGAAGCTGGTTACCTTTTAAAAACAAATCGCCTAAAGCTGGGATTAAACGCATTTTATATGTTTTACAAGGACCAGCTTGTGCCTACAGGAGAATTGAGCAATGTTGGTTATCCAATCATGACAAATGTCGATAAAAGCTACAGAACAGGCTTAGAAATTACAATGGATCTGAAACCTTTACCGGCTCTTGCCTGGAATGTCAGCTCTACTATTAGCAGCAACAAGATACCTGGCTATACAGAATTCTATACAGATTACAATACCTCCGACTGGAGCTCCCAATATAGAAGCAAATATCTTGGCAGGGTCGATATTGCCTATTCTCCGGGTATTACCGGAATCAGTGATCTTTCTTATACCTTATCGGAAAGAATCTGTTTTCATCTTATCAGCAAGTATGTAGGGAAACAATATTTTGACAATACCATGAGCAAAAGCAGAATGCTCGATCCATATTTTACAAGTAATCTCAGAATTGACTTTGAACCTGAGATTAAAAAGATCAGAAAAACTGAGCTTCAGATACTTGTTAATAATATCTTCAACACCATGTACGAAAGCAATGCTTATGGAGGGAACTGGTATGAAAATGGCATTGAAAATACCTGGGCATATTTTTTCCCTCAGGCCGGCATTAATTTCTTGGTAAGGCTCGGCCTTCGATTTTAATATTACTGGTATGATATCAGACTGGTTGTCAAATAACTGGATAGAAATTTTTGGTGCCGTAACCGGGATCATTTACGTTTTCCTTGAAGTACGACAAAACCTGTGGTTATGGCCTGTTGGTATAATTACCTCTTCGGTTTATATATGGGTTTTCTTTACAGGCAAACTCTATGCCGACATGAGTCTTCAGGTTTACTACCTGGTTATAAGCATCATCGGCCTTTACTGGTGGATGAGGGGTACTGGTAACAGAGTTTATGATAAAAATAAATCCGAAGCGGTTATATCCACGTATAAAGATGTTCTTCCGGTTACCAGACTTAAATTCAGAACCGGTGTTATGCTGTCAATCATTTTGTTATGCATTTATACTTTTATGTGGTACATTCTGTCCATTTATACTGATTCACCTGTTCCTGAAGCAGATTCATTCATAACTTCCCTTTCAATAATCGCAACCTGGATGCTGGCCCGTAAGATTTATGAGCACTGGTACCTGTGGGTTATGGTTAACCTGGCAGCCATTATCCTTTTCCTTTCCCGGGGCCTATATCCCACGGCAGTCCTTTATTTGGTATATTTGGTAATGTCTTTTGAGGGGTTGAGATCATGGAGAAAGACAATGATTATTAATAACCGAACTTTACCGATAAAATGCTGACTGAAAAGAACAGTCCGGGCTATGGCACAAGCACAGTCACAGATAAGACCGTGATACTTGCCGACGGGAGCTACCCGGTGCATGAGATACCTCTTTATTATTTAAAAAATGCTGACAGGATTATCTGTTGCGACGGCAGTGCGGGAATTCTTATCGCTAATGGATTTATTCCGGAAGCTATTGTCGGAGATCTGGATTCTCTAGACGAGCAAATAGCATTACGGTTTCCTGAAAGACTATTCAGAGATGAAGAACAGAAGACCAACGACCTTACTAAAAGTGTTAAATGGTGTATTGAAAGAGATTATAACAATCTGGTAATTCTGGGAGCTACTGGCAAACGCGAAGATCACACGATTGGAAACATTTCACTTTTAGCTGATTACGTAAAAAAGGTATATGTGATGATGGTGACAGATACGGGTATCATAACACCTCATCTTAAAAGCAGTATTCTTGCATCATTTCCCGGTCAGCAGGTTTCAATATTTTCAATTGATCCTGAAACCGAAATTACTTCCACCGGGCTGAGATATAAGCTTGAAAAAATGAAACCGGATAACTGGTGGCAGGCTACATTGAATGAAGCAACAGATTACTCCTTTAAACTTGAATTCAAGGGTGGTGGTCCATTACTCGTTTACCGTAAATTTGGGGAATATGACTTTGGATTCAATGAAAATCAGTTCATGTCTTACCCTTTATAATTTCTTTTACAAGATTAATCAGCTGAACCCTGCTTTTCACATTTGTTTTTATATAGATCCTGTGTGTGTGGTCTTTTACGGTTTGCAGACTAATGAAAAGCTTATCCGAAATCTCTTTGTTGCTCAATCCATTACAGATTTCTCTTATAACTTCCGATTCTCGGGGAGAAATGTCAAACCGTTTGCAAAACTGTTCATATGAGATTCCCATGTCTGTATCGGCTGGCAATGATATCAGATTGGTACCGTATGTGAAATAGACAGGAAGGAAAACATTACCAAGGAAAAAGGTAAAAACAAAAATTACTCCTACCCAAGGCTTGTAATCTATCAGTACCAGTGGAATACACTGAGTGATCATGATCAAAAAAATGGAAGGAGCTATTATTTTTCTGTCATACTCTCCTAATATTGCTCTTCCCCTGGCAGGGAAATGGATAAGGTAGGCAGCAATAAATGAATGCACAAGATTCATCAGTATAAAATAATCCCTGATGATAAGGGCTGTATCCCTTGTGTTTGATCTGGCTATAAAGAAATATCCCAGGGCAATCAGTATGGAGAAGTTGAATAAAAGGAAGCCGGCTACGAACCAGTTTGTGCATTTTCTTCCGGAAATGCTGCATGAAAACCTTATAAGCATGAGCCATGCAAACACCAGAAATGGTAATCCAAGCAGGATGGCGATATTGTTTATCCTTGTAAGAATATCGGGAGTAATAAATGAAGAAAGGAACATTCTTATTACAACCTGTCCCCATATTCCATAGAATCCAAATGTAAAAATGAATACCTGAAAGTAAAGGAGGGTTGAAAAAAACTCGGCCCTGTACCTTGTCCTTAGTCTCGACGAAAGGATAATCCCGCCTGCAGCAAGGGCTACTGAAATGATGAAAATGAGATATCCCAGAAATTCAAACATAGGATAAAGTTAAAAAAATAGGAATAATATCCCGGCAGAAAAATAAAGAAACTGGAATTGACAAGGATCAGGGATAGTTTTTTCATATCCGTAACCGGGTTGTTTCAGATCACCAAGCATTGCCACTTTACTAATGACCACCTACTTTAGTATTGGAGACAATACCAAAGTAGGAAAGTTAAAAATCGTTCGGTATTCACTACTAAGGTATTGATACCATTATAAAACGGGGTCGTAATTTTGATCCGTATTCTGGCTAATGATAACAGTAATATGAAATTTAATTAATAAACAAGAAAATGGAAACGGAAAAAAATTACAAACTGGTCCCAACTTTCGGGAACAGCTTTAGGACAGGATGGCAGGTAATGACCGATAATTTTCTTAGGTTGCTGCTTGTTGTATTTGTACTGGCGTTGCTTACAGCCCCTTATAACATGTTCGAATGGAAACTGGATCCCTCGGATTTCCATGGTCACTTTGGCAAATGGGAGGATCTGATCCATAATGATATGGGCAAACTGGTTACATTGGGTACACTGGGAATGTTTGCTGCATTTTTCGGACTATTGGCGCTGGCTTACACATTTCTCGCTGCTCCCGTGGTAAAATACGGGGGTAAAATGATTTTTGTGCAGGCAGTGCGTAAAATTAAGCCCGAATTTGAACTTCTGATAAGGGGATTCTGGGAGAACTATCTCCATATAATTCTGGCTAATCTACTGGTTGTTGCTCTTATTGTGCTGGGATGTTTTGCGCTTCTGATTCCAGGTATAATAATTGCTTGCCGGCTGGCATTTGTATCATACATAGTTATGGATAAAAAGCTTGATCCCATCGAAGCGGTTGAATTGAGCTGGAAACTGACAAGGGGACATGGATGGAGAATCTTTGCCATGGGGTTGACATCATTCTTTATCATGATTTTCGGTCTGATACTTTTCTTAATCGGAATTTTCCCGGCAATGATGTGGATCTCTTCATCATTTGCATCACTCTATCAATCGGTTCTGCTTGAAAAGGAAAAGCCTGTTGAAGCTGTTGCAGCTTAGATAAACTGAAAGTAAAAAATGTTCCTGATTTTTCCCGCATCAACCCCTTTAAGGGGGATGCGGGATTTTTCTAGATTTTAGTCAGCCTAGCAAATCGCAGAAGCAGTTTTTTTCTGCCGTTATTTTCAAATTCAACTGTAGCGGTAGTATTTGGCGGCTCTCCTTCAATACTTATTATTTCACCCTGTCCGAACCTTTCGTGCTGTACGTAATCCCCCTCGGCAAATTCTGCAATTGACACCGGTTTCTGTGTAAAATCCCTGACGGCTTCATGCCCGGCTATTCTCTTAAGCTTTGGAGACGGGGAATAGCTCGGCGTAACCGCGCCTTTGTCGGGAGCTTTCAGTATGATATGGCTCCTTTCTTTTATGGTTTTATCTCCTGACTGAGGGTATTCAAGGTATTTCTGATCTATCTCTTTAAGAAACCTGCTTGGATTGCTCCTTTCAAGATTTCCCCACTTGTATCTGTTGAGGGCATAGCTTAATGTAGCAAGTTTTTTTGCCCTCGTAACAGCCACATAAAATAATCGGCGCTCTTCTTCAATCTCCCTGGGATTCCCTGACGACATGGGTGATGGGAAGAGAGTATCTTCCATACCGGCAATATAGACATTCTTGAATTCAAGTCCCTTGGCAGAATGCATAGTCATCAGGGTCACCTTGTCACGATCCTCTTCTTTTTCATTGTCCTGATCGGTAAGTAATGCGACGTTCGAAATATAAGCTTCGAGGTTTGATGGTTCTCCGTTGGTCTCTGCCGATTCGGTAAATACCTTTATGCCGTTAAGAAGCTCCTCAAGATTTTCGTATCGGCTTACTTCCTCAGGCGACCGGCCCTCCCTTAATTCCTTTATTATACCTGAAGACATTGCTATTTCGCGTGCCAGCGTGTAAGCATCCTTTTCGCCGTTGCTATTCCTGAAGCCGTTTATCAGTCCTGCAAATGCTGTTAATTTATTAACAGTTCCCGAATTAAAGTAAGTAGCATATCCTGAAGCTTCGTTTATTATTTGCCATGGAGTGATATTAAAATGCCCTGAAAGCTCGAAAATCCTTTCAACAGTTGTATCTCCGATGCCTCTTCTGGGATAGTTAATTGTCCTTTTCAGCGCTTCCTCGTCCTCCGGATTGATTACCATCCTGAAGTAGGCCAGAATATCCTTTATTTCCTTTCGCTCATAGAAAGAGAGCCCTCCGTAGATCTTATATGGTATATTCTTCTTTCTCAGTGCCTCCTCAAAGATTCTCGATTGTGCATTTGTTCTGTAAAGAATTGCAAAATCTGACCAGAGAAGCCTCTGGGAGTACCTCTTGTCAAAAATATCCGACGCAATATTAAATCCTTCTTCAGTATCGGTAATAGCCTGAAATACCTGCAGCTTCTCACCCGGTTCATTTTCAGAAAACACTCTTTTCCTTATCTGTCCCTCATTATTCGCAATTATTGCATTGGCCGCATTTACAATTGTTTGTGTCGATCTGTAATTTTGTTCAAGCTTAAAAAGCTTATAATCTGAATAATCATTCTTGAATTCAAGTATATTTTCGATCCTGGCCCCCCTGAATGAATAAATGCTTTGCGCATCATCCCCTACCACGCAAATATTTCGGTGAACTTCCGCTAGTTTCTTAATTATAAGATATTGGGAGTAATTGGTATCCTGATATTCATCAACCAGTATATACCTGAACTTCGACTGATATGATGCCAGAACCTCCGGAAAATCCCTCAGAAGTATGTTAGTGTTCAACAACAAATCATCAAAATCCATCGCATTAGACTTGAAGCATCTGGCTGAATAGTTCCTGTATATCTCCGACAGAAGAGGCATCCTGCTCATCTTGTCATATTCCTGCAGTGAAGTGTCGGATGAATACATATCAGCAGTAATAAGATTGTTCTTGGCAGAAGATATCCTTGATGAGATCACCCCGGGCTTGTAGATATTATCATCAAGGTTCATCTCCCGTATAATGGTTCTGACCAGGCTTTTTGAGTCAGTGGAGTCGTAAATTGTGAAGTTTGATTTGTATCCCAGACGCGACCCTTCCATGCGGAGAACCCTGGCAAAGATGGAATGAAATGTTCCCATCCAGAGATGACGGGTGATTTCAGGAACAACGATCCTGGAGATCCTCTCTTTCATCTCCCTGGCCGCCTTGTTTGTAAAGGTCAGTGCAAGTATCCTGTGAGACTGAACTCCTTTCTGCAGCAGATGGACGATCCTGTAGGTAAGAACCCTTGTCTTTCCTGCTCCTGCGCCCGCAATAACAAGGGAGGGCCCGTCAGTATTGATTACTGCCTGCCTCTGAGCTTCATTAAGTTCATTAAGATAGTTCTGGGTCATCGGTTGAACAGGTATTACAGCTTAACAGGTGCGGCAAATTTAACAATAACGCCCTCAACGGTAATGCAAAATAGATGCTAAAACACTATTAGTTATTAACAATAACCTCCTTTGAACTCAAAAATGTATATTCACATAACAAAACCATCCACATTCACACTGACAGCAATTTGATGAACAAAAAATATACCTTTGGCATGTAATGTTACAAGGTCTAAGACATATGATATTTCATTAGGAATCATAATACATTTAAGATTAACAAGGCATGATGAAACGACTACTCATACTTTTTTTGATTGCGGCTTCATTATCCGGTTGCTCCGATAATAATTTTAACCACCGTGATCTTAGAATATGGTATGATCATCCGGCTGACGCTTCGGTCGCCGATGAACCCGATGGATGGAAAAATGATGCAGAATGGCTTAAAGCCCTTCCCGTGGGTAACGGATTCATGGGTGCGATGGTATTTGGTGATGTGAGCTTGGAGAGGATCCAACTGAATGAAAAAAGCCTTTGGTCAGGAAGCCCGGATGACAATAATAATCCTGAAGCAGCTGATCAACTTAAAAGGATCAGGCATTTGCTGTTCGAAGGCCGCTACCGCGAGGCCACTGAACTTACTCTCAGAACCCAGGTCTGCAAGGGCGCAGGTTCGGGAAACGGTAATGGGGCTGAGGTGCCTTTTGGCTGTTATCAGACACTGGGCGACCTTTGGCTCAGATTTGAACAGAACCAGGCTTTTGATAATTACCACCGCGAACTGAACCTCGATCATGGTGTGGTGTCAGTAACCTACAGACAGGATGGGATCAAATTCAAACGCGAGGTTTTTGCTAGTTACCCCGACCGGGTAATTGTGGTCCATATTTCCTCCGATTCACCAAAAGCTGTCTCATTTGAATCATGGCTTACACGGCCGGAGAGATATAATACCATTTCAGCCGACGGACACCTTTTAATGACCGGCACACTTTATGACGGGAAAGGCGGTGAAGGTTTGCGTTATGCTGTCAGGGCAAAAGCCCTTGCAGCAGGAGGTATTGTTACCTGTACCGACGGGAAAATTGTAGTATCCGAAGCCGATGAGGTTATTCTGATACTGGCATCTTCGACAAATTATAAACAGGAATATCCGGGTTATCTTGGTGATGATCCCGTACGAACTTCATTGGAACAGCTTAATAAAGCTTCTTCACGATCTTTCGGTGAATTGCTGAAGCGACATACCTCCGATTATCGGTCGCTGTTTTGTAAGGTGAGATTTAAAATCTCAGGAAATGAGGAGGATACTATCCCAACCGACAGACGGTTAATGAACCAGAAGAATAATCCGGATGATATGATTCTGCAGGAAACTTATTTTCAGTTCGGAAGGTATCTGCTTATTTCTTCTTCCCGCGAAGGATCGCTGCCGGCAAACCTTCAGGGAATATGGGCCAATAAGATACAAACACCCTGGAACTGCGATTACCATACAGATATCAATGTACAGATGAATTACTGGCCAGCTGACGTCACCAATCTTTCGGAATGCTACCCGCCACTTATAAATCTGATAATGTCGCTTGTAAGCCCTGGTGAAAAAACAGCGGAAGTCCAGTACAGGGCACGCGGTTGGTGCGTACATCCTATAACAAATGTCTGGGGATTCACTGCACCAGGTGAGCATCCAGGATGGGGTCTTCATGTAGGTGCGGGAGGCTGGCTATGCCAGCATCTGTGGGACCACTTCACATTTACCATGGATTCAGGTTACCTGAGAAAAGTTTATCCGGCGATGCTTGAATCAGCCCGTTTCTATCTCGACTGGCTGGCTGAGGATCCCGTCTCAGGAAAACTAGTATCGGGTCCGGCTGCATCGCCTGAAAATTCATTCATCGCCCCTGATGGTTCAACAGCACAAATAAGTATGGGGCCATCGCACGACCAGGTGGTTATTTATGAATTGTTTTCAAACGTTTTGAGAGCATCAGAGGTACTGAATGATCCAAATCCTTTGCTCGATGAAATAAAAGCTGCACGAGATAAGCTTAAAATGCCACAGATAGGATCAGACGGCCGCCTGATGGAGTGGAGGGAGGAATTTACGGAGACAGAACCTACCCATCGTCATGTGTCACATCTCTATATGCTTCATCCCGGCAACCTGATCGACCCGCAAAAGACTCCTGAACTTGCTGATGCGGCCCGAAAAAGCCTTGAAGCAAGGACCGATATCGGTACAGGATGGTCGCTTGCCTGGAAAATAAATTTCTGGGCACGTCTTCACAACGGAAACCGAGCTTACAAACTTCTGAAAAGCCTGCTTTATCCCATCGAAAACTATTCGATAAATATGTCAGATGCCGGAGGAACATATCATAACCTTTTTTGCGGGCACCCTCCTTTCCAGATTGACGGAAATTTTGGAGCCGCCGCAGGGATTGCCGAGATGCTGCTTCAAAGCCATACCATGGAAGAGAACCGTTATGTAATTCAAATCCTTCCGGCACTTCCTGATGCATGGAAAGAGGGTCAGGTAAAGGGTCTGAAGGCAAGAGGAGGTTTTGAAACAGACATAAAATGGAAAAACGGTAAACTGCAATCATGCTCAATCAAATCATTTTCCGGATCACCTCTTAAGATCTTTTACAATGGCAGATCATCGGAGATTGACACAAAACCGGGAGAAATCTATTATTTCAATACTAATCTGGAATGATGAAGATCTGAGTCTGTATTTCCGGACTCTGATCTTTAAAATTTCTAATTAACAATAAATTTTCACTGTTCTGAAAACATATAAAATTAAAAAGCATGAAAAGGTATGGTCAGTTAATAGGAGTGAAACCTGAATATTTTCAGCAGTACAGGGCATACCATGCAAATGTATGGCCCGAAGTTCTTGATATGATAAAAAAGTGTAACATAAGCAACTATTCGATCTTTCATAAAGACGGTAAGCTGTTTGCGTATTTTGAATATAACGGAACCGATTTTGCTGCCGATATGGCAAGAATGGCAGCTGATCCTGTAACACAGAAATGGTGGTCGGTAATGAATCCCATGCAGGATCCGATCGGAACAAGGGCCGAAGGGGAGTGGTGGGCCAATATGGAAGAAGTGTTCCACCTCGACTGAAATCAGATTGTTAATAGATCTTCATAACTTAATTATTTGAATTATACAGGTTTTATTATACTTGCAGGTAAATAAATACCAAATAAGACAATATTTCGTTTTGATACGAAGATCTGATTATCAGTGCGCTATTATTTTTTTATAGTTTCAGTTCTATTTACTGCTGCTTTGCAGGCGCAGCTTACAGCTCCGGGAAGTACAGCCGTAAGGTATACCTCGTACCCTTCTGCACCGGCTCTAAAGCATCCGGTCTTTATTTTCTGTAATTCCTCGGGCACCCAGAAAGGCGCACTTACTGCATTAAGCCCCGGAGGAACAGGACCTTTTACTTTTTCATGGTTCAAATGGAGCGACGCTACAAGGAATTTTACAATTCCGGTAAAAAATGAATCAGGCGTGACAAGCTCATCAGCCACTGACCTTGATGAAGGGGGATACCGGGTAAATATCACTGGTGCATCGGGTTATTCCACCAGCCTGACAGGATGGGTTTTCCTCGATTCACCCCGCGCCGAAGCCCGATTAAGGAACTATACATGTGACTACGTAGCCCTTGCCGGAGTTGCAGCTATTGATACATTCTACTACCGTGACGTAAACAACGGCACACAGATCAGATTACCCAACAGGGTCAGATTCCTCTGGTCGTCCGAACCAGCTTCAGCAATACCGTATCCTGACATAGAATTGAATCCTCAGACATTCAATCCTCCTCTCGATAACGTAACCTATAGCCTCCATGTTACAGACAGCTTCTCCTGTACAAGCGTATCCTCTTTTTATTATGAATCAATCCATGCAAAAGCTGATTTCACGGTTGATCCTTCAAAGGGTGGAGCGCCTCTTGAAGTCACATTTACCGATAAATCGGTAAAAGCCATGAAATATAAATGGTTGTTTGGTGATGATTCAATTTCCTACGATCCTAATCCCAGGCCACATACATACTATATCCCGGGAGAATATAAGGTTAAGCTTATCATAGAAAGTCCATTGCGTTGCATTGACTCGATGACGTATGAAAAGATCATTGTCGATAAATCCGACCTCCAGATCCCGAATGTGTTCACACCCAACGGCGACGGGATGAACGACCTTTTCAGGATTGAGAAGACCTCACTAAGATATATCAGCGTGGATATTTACTCAAAAAGCGGGATAAAAGTATATGGGTTCTACGGTGAGGGCGAGATTCTGAAAGACTGGGAAGGATGGGATGGAAATATAAACGGCAGCTCCAGAAAGGCCAGCCCCGGAGTCTATTTCTATATTATAAAGGCAATGGGCTGGGATGATGTCAGGTATGACAATAAGGAATACCGGGGATTTGTTTACCTTTACAGGTAAATCAACTGCGGATACTTATTGTCAGTTATATCATTGCTGATTTGAGAACCCTTTGCCACTCCGCTCTTCTAAATCCATCTTTCAATAAACATCAGAGGGTAATAACTTAATTCTCCAGGCGAAAAGAACCATAGGCACTCAAAATTGTTATAAGCCGTTTTTAATTTCTATAAAGCATCTGCAAAATCCATTCAGGTCCATTAAAGTGTTGATATATATCAACATCTTTAATTATTTATATCAATATATTATATGATATATATCATCAATATTGTTGATTTATGTCAATTTGATGGTTTCAGATCGTGATCTTTCTTTTCCTGGCCTTTACACTCCACTGACCTGATATCCTGTTGTTTTCTGCTATATAAACAGTGTCGTACCTGTCAACAGTCGGACAAATATGAAATGGGATGGCATACAGGTGATCCCCGACTCTATAATTGGTGGCATCTAATGATTCAATAACCATGTGCTCCTCATTATGACCCGTTATCCTGAAATCTTCCATTCCGATAATTTTTACCCGCGGTTGTGGCATTTCAGATCCAACCGCTTTATGGCCGAGGTCAAGACAGACTGCATTTTCTGATGGCTTGCTTACAACCCTTGTAAACAGCACTGCAGCATAGAGAAAGTTCATATCACCGAATGATCTGCCGTAGCCGTAGTCCCATAAAAGAGTGGTACCTGGACTTAATTCGACATTGTCTCGTTTTGCATGAACCGGGAATGTTGGAGTACCGCCGGCCACAACCTTTACGGGCTTACCTGTCATGATTTCTATTTGCGATATTAAGTTTTCCGCCTTTGCAAAGTCATTATCACAGATTGCGGTTCGCTTTTTCAGGTCAGTTTCATGGATATGTCCGTCGTAAATATGAAGTCCTGCTGGTTCTAACCCTGGCAGTTCACACACCATCCTGTAAAGGTTCAGGGCTTTATTACCGGGTTCAATCCCCGTTCTGTTCATTCCGACATTGATATCGAGCCAAACCGGGATAATGATTCCGGAAGATTCTGCACATAACGACAGGTTCATTAATACCGCATCACAGTCGGCTATACATGAGAATTTTACTTCGGAGAATTTTTTCTGGAGAGAAACGAGTCTCTGTACGTTAGGCCCAACTGGCTGATATGCAAACAAGATATCATTTGCTCCTGCCTCAGCTGCCATTTCTGCTTCAGCAATGGTGGCACACTTTATCTTTTTTATTCCGTATTTGATCTGAAGGCGGATTATTTCAGGCATTTTATGAGTTTTAACATGCGGCCGTAGCCTGTCACTATCTCCTGCAATTGCTAGCATTTCCCTGATATTTGATTCTATCCTGTCGGGATATACTATCAGTGAAGGTGATTCTGTTTCACCCGCATTTTCAACATCAAACCATCTTACAGGTTGGGATCCAGAGATTTGCATTTCAGCGGTTTATTTCGAAAACAGCCTCAATTTCCACTGCAATGTTCATCGGGAGTATCATCCCTACTGCGCTTCTGACTGCTATGCCGTTTTCTTCCCCAAAAACTTCAGCCATAAGCTCGCTGAATCCGTTTATTACTGCAGGATGCTGATCAAAGTCCGGAGTACTGTTTACCATACCCAGAACCTTCACGATTCTCCTGATGCCGGTAAGGTCACCGAAATGGGTTTTTATTGTAGCAAGCATTGCCAGCCCCACCTGCCTGGCCGCAAGTTTTCCTTCTTCCAGCCCCATATCCGCACCTAGTCTGCCTTTTATCAGGGTTCCGTCTGATCTCATTGGACCCTGACCTGATACATAAAGAAGATTGTCAACCACAAGTACGGGTTTGTAAACACCTACCGGTTTTGGTGCCGGTGGAAGATTGAGTCCTAATTCTATTAATCTTGATTCGGGATTTATTTTCATCTTTTTGATTTTTAGTTCAGTTTTGATGGTTGCGTTTCAGATGATACTTTAAATGTTAGTCAAGGATTATTTCATGTAAAGTAGATTCTTACAGGATCAGGTCTGCGATAAGTACTCCAAATAATCCGATAGTGCTTACAATCGTTTCCATTACCGTCCATGTTTTGAATGTATCCTTAACGCTTAAATTGAAATACTCCTTATACATCCAGAATCCGCTGTCATTAATATGCGAAAGCATCAGGCTGCCGGCTCCAATGGCGAGGACCATAAGTTCTTTATTTACAGTGCCGCTTGCTGCCAGAGGAATGAGAATGCCTGCAGTGGTCAGACCGGCTACAGTAGCGGAACCGATGCAGATTCTGATAACTGCTGCAATCAGCCATGCAAGAAGAAGAGGCGACATGTCAGATTTTGTCAGAAGACCCGCAATATCGTCGCTGACCCCGCTGCTGATCAAAACCTGCTTGAATGCACCTGCGCCGGCAATGATAAGAAGTACCATTGTTATGCTTCCTATTGAATTGCCAAGTGATTCCATTATTACCAACATCTTTTTACCTCTTCCTATCCCGAGAAGATAAACAGCCGCGAGAAGCGAAATTAGCATTGCGATTACAGGATCTCCCAAAAATCCTAAAACCGATCTTAAGCTGCTGCCTTCCGGAAGAAATATTGCAGATATGGAATTCAAGCCAATTAGTATGACAGGCATCAGGGTTGTTAGAACACTGCTCCATATTCCTGGCATCTCATTTTCAGTCAGTATCTTCGAACCTACAAATTCCTTTATCGGACTTGCATTTACCTTTTTAAGGGTCTTGCCAAAATAAGGCCCTGCTACTATTATCGCCGGAATGCTTATTATTATACCATAACCAATAGTTTTACCTACATCGGCACCAAACATTGAGCAAATGGCAATCGGAGACGGATGGGGAGGAAGAAATCCGTGAGTAACTGAAAGAGATGCCAGCAACGGGATTCCCACATACAAAAGGGGTAAACCCGAAGTGGCCGCTACTGTAAATACCAGTGGAATAAGGACTACGAATCCGACATTGTAAAACATGGGTATGCCAACCATAAAACCGGTAATGACCATTGCCCACTGTATATTTCTTATTCCGAATAGTCCTATCAGTTTTGAAGAAATCCTTTGAGCAGCACCGCTGTCAGCGACCATCTTGCCAAGCATTGCACCAAATCCGAGTATCAGTACAATCGATCCAAGTGTGTCACCTATTCCCTGTTGAATGGCAGTGATTACATCCGCTGATTTCATACCTTCAGCTATTCCTACAAATATTGAGGCGATTATAAAGGCAACAAATGGATTGTATTTCAGGCCTAAAATAAGAAGTATAAGAATAAGTATTCCGATAACAACCAATAATATTGACATCTGGCTAGGCTTTCTTAAATAATTTCTTGCATTTTTTGCCGATCAGGAGTCGATGCTGTTCCGTCATTCGCCGGTAAATATCGCTTTTTTGTCGAATTTAACCGGAATTTAACAAATAAAACTTTGTAAACTAAAATAGTTTTATCATTTTTGCGCGATTTGTTTTCAGACTCGACATGGATTACAGACAGAGAATAACAGAAGAAGCAGCTCAACTTTTCAGGAGGTATGGTATAAAAGCTGTCACCATGGACATGCTTGCAGCTAACCTGGGCATTTCCAAGAGAACAATATATGAGGTTTTCAGTGACAAGCATGAGCTTCTTGTAGGAGTAATCAGGCTGATGGTTGAGAGGCAGAAAGAGTTGATTAATAAGATTTCCGGCGAATCGAAAAATGTAATCGAGGCGGTCTACAGAATCATGGGAATGATGAGCGCGCACATGGAAAGTATGAGTCCCGCGTTCAGGCTTGACATGATGAAAGTCCGCAGCGACATTGTAAAGAATATGAAGGAATCAGGGCAGTACCCTTTTCCCAACGTTAATTCCGACCTTATAAAAAGGGGAATTGAAGAAGGTGTTTTTCGTGATGATATTGATATTGAGATTACCAATAAATGTCTGTTTGAGGTTATCAGGATGTCGGGCACGGGTGATGAATTTGAACCTGATGATCTCAGCAAGAAACATGTGATACGCGATGTTTACATTAACTATCTGAGGGGAATATCTACACAAAAGGGTCTTGATCTTATAAACTTTTATGAAAAGAGAGAAAATGAATTAAAGTTAACAAAGCC
Source organism: uncultured Rikenellaceae bacterium (assembly GCA_964613785.1). GTDB lineage: Bacteria > Bacteroidota > Bacteroidia > Bacteroidales > VadinHA17 > LD21. The sequence goes on along the minus strand of CAZTJT010000003.1, from coordinate 90,042 downwards.
AGTTTAAAGCCCGGTTTGAAGTCAGGGTAGCAAAAAAGTTGAAAATGATCTTATGAAAAGAGTACTGACTCTTACTGGACGGACAGGTATTAGGAGATAAAACAAAAAAGAGAAAAAAATGAAAGGAAGATTTGTTTTTATGCTGATTTTTAGCGTTTTTCTGCATTTGAATATTCTGAAAGCGCAGGAGAACGGCGGTGAGTTGAGACTATCATTGAAGGAAGCGCAGAACTATGCGATTCTAAACAATAAATCGGTGCTTGCTGCAAGGTCAGAAGTTATGGCTTCAAAGGCTGCCGTGTGGGAAACCATTTCTGCAGCTCTGCCACAATTAAGTGCGACCGGTACATTTACCGACAATCTCAAGCTTATGACAACCCTGTTGCCGGGTGAATTCTTCGGAAAGCCCGGAGAGAAAATTCCTGTGACATTTGGTTCGAAGTACAATTCAAGTGCTGCATTACAGGCAAGTTTGCTGATTTTCAATGCTCCTCTTTACATTGGCATTGAAACTACAAAGCTTGTTCATAAACTCAGCCAGCAGAGTCTTGAATTATCGGAACTCGATACCAAGGAGGCTGTAAGTTCTGCATATTTTCTCATCCTTGTCTCGGAAAAATCACTCGAAATTCTCGAGGGCAACATAGCCAACCTTAATGAGACACTCAGATCGACAAGGGCCATGTATGCTGCAGGTATGGCTGAGTCGACCGATGTTGACCAGATGGTATCCAATGTTACGATGGTTGAGAACAACAGGAGTTCGTTGCTCCGAACCATAGAGTTGAATTACAATCTGCTCCGATTTCAGCTTGGGGTGTCGGCCGAAACCAGGATAATACTGACGGAGACACTTTCTAGCCTGACAGAAAACATTAATGTGGAAGCACTGTTGTCGCAGAATTTCGACTACACCCAGAATGTAAACTACAGGATGGTGGAAGGCCAGGAATTGATTTCATCGCTGGCACTCAAATCACAGAAAGCTTCTGTTCTGCCCACAATCGCAGGATTTTATAACTACGGCACAAGTGGTATGGGTGATAAGTTGTCAGATCTGAGGTGGTTCCCTAATTCAATGACAGGTCTTCAGCTGTCAGTACCCATTTTTGCAAGTGGTGAGCGTTTTTCTAAAATTCAGAAGGCAAAATACAATCTTCAGAAAGCAAGGACAACCAGAGATATGGTGGAAGAGCAGCTTCTGATTCAGGAAAAACAGCTCAGGTATAATCTGGTGAATGCAAATCTTCAGTACCAAAGTCAGAAAGATAATGTAGAAGTGGCGAAAAGGGTGTATGCCAGCATGGAGAATAAGTTCAGACAGGGAATGGCTTCGAGTCTCGACCTTACTCAGGCAAATAGTCAGTATTTGCAGGCTGAAAATAACTATGTCTCTGCCCTTATGAATTTGCTTCAGACGAAAGTTGCATTGGATAAGCTATTGAATAATTTATAATGATCAACGAATTTTTAATGTACAAAATAATGAAATACTTAAACGCAATCCCCGTAATATTGATAAGCTGCCTTGTTATGACAGCATGTTCATCAAAGAGTAGTAATGACAACGCAGGTGTCCTTGCGGCTGGCACCACTGGAGAAAAAACAGTTGTTCCTGTCAAAACCATTAAACTTGGCAAAAGCACAATTTCGCGGACTATTGACTATACAGCAACCATACTTCCATATGAGGAGGTCAATATAGTACCTTCTGCTCCGGGCAGGATTGAAAAGATTTATGTTGAAGTAGGAGACAGGGTTTCCAAGGGAGATGATTTGTTTCTAATGGACCGTACCCAGCTTTACCAGCAAAAGGTTCAGCTTAGCAGCCTGGCGAAAGACCTTTCCCGCCTCGATACCCTTCTGAGGACGGGAAGCGTAAAACAGCAGCAATACGATCAGATGAAGACCCAGTATGAGGTTACAAAAACCAATGTTGATTTCATGGAGGCAAATACCCTTCTTAAGGCTCCTTTCAGTGGAGTTGTGACAGGAAAGTACTTTGAAGACGGCGAAATGTATTCAGGAACTCCTACAACACAATCGGGACGCTCTGCTGTGGTTACTCTCATGCAGGTCAATCCACTTAAGGTCAACGTAAATATTTCAGAGCAATATTACCCCCTCATAAAAAGAGGAATGAAGGCTACAATAAAAGCTGACGTATATGACGGTGAAGTCTTTACCGGTTCGGTTTTCAGAAAAGCCCCCACCATAAATTCTGCAACACGGTCATTTGTAACGGAAATTGAGCTGGCAAACAGGAATGACATGCTAAAACCCGGAATGTTCGTTAGGGTATCGATGGATCTTGGAGAAGTTGAAACTTTTGTTGTTCCTTCCAATGCTGTACTTATGCAGGAAGGTACAAATATCAGATATGTTTTCCTTGCAGAAAATGGTACTGCAAAACGAGTTGAAGTAACATTAGGAAAAAGATTTGATGATAAACTGGAAGTCGAAGCAGAATTCCTTAATGAAGGAGCAAGTCTGATAATTGAAGGCCAGTCAAAACTTATTGACGGTGATAAAATTGAAATAGTAAAATAATAACGCACTTTACAACTGAAATAAAATGAGTATTTACAGTTCTTCAGTAAGAAGGCCTGTTACCACGATCCTGATTTTTGTAGGTCTGATGGTAATGGGACTCTATTCTTTGATCAAGCTGCCGGTAGATTTGTATCCCGAGATGGAGCTGCCATTTGTTGTTGTCTATACTACATATCCCGGTGCCAGCGCTTCGGATATTGAGTCTAATGTAACACGCCCTCTTGAAAATTCCCTAAATTCCGTCAGCAAGCTGAAAGAAATTACCTCAAGATCTAGCGATGCTGTATCAGCTATTTTCATGGAATTCGAATACGGGACCGACCTCGACGAGGCATCCAATGATATACGAAGTGCCATAAGCTTTACCGAAAGGACATTACCCGACGGCAGCGAAAAACCCACAATAGTGAAGTTCAACACCAACATGATGCCAATAATCTTCTATGCAATCACTGCAAAGGAGAGTTATGCCGGGCTTGAAAAAATACTTGATGAAAAGGTGGTGAATCCGCTCAACAGGATTGAAGGTGTTGGTGCAGTTTCGTTGACAGGCGTCCCGGGAAGAAAGATATATATTGATGTTGATCCCCGAAAAATGGAAGCCTACAATCTTACCATCGAACAGATTGGGAATATCCTCAGGGCAGAAAACATGAACCTCCCAGCCGGTTACATAGAAATGGGAAATACCGATTACCCCCTGAGGATACAGGGAGAATTCCCGGAAAGCGACGTGCTCAAGAACATTGTTGTCAGCAGCTATGGCGGCAGCAGCATATACCTGAAAGATATTGCAGAGGTACGCGATACCATCCGTGAGTCGAAACTTGACACTAAGATCAATGGTTCCAAGGGAATGGGACTTTTTGTCCAGAAACAGTCAGGAGGTAACACGGTTCAGGTAACAAGGGAGATTGAAAAAACGCTTGTCCGTCTGGAAAAAGACCTGCCTCCCGATGTTAAGATTGAGAAACTTTTTGACAGTGCCTCGTTCATAAAGGATTCGATAAACAACCTGACGGAAACCCTTATGTTCGCCGCAATATTTGTGGTTCTGGTGGTGCTGTTCTTCCTCGGAAGATGGAGAGCAACATTCATCGTCATACTTACAATACCAATTTCACTTGTGGTCGCATTTATTTACCTTTTTGTTTCCGATGCTTCAATCAATATAATTTCACTTACCTCGCTTTCAATTGCGATTGGCATGGTGGTAGACGATGCGATAGTAGTACTGGAAAATATAACCAAACATATAGAAAGGGGCAGCCGGCCACGCGAAGCGGCAATTTATGCTACCAATGAGGTCTGGCTTGCAGTTATTGTAACCACCCTTACTGTTGTTGCTGTATTCTTCCCGCTTACTTTTGTTACTGGACTTACCGGTGTTCTTTTCAAACAACTTGGCATGAGTGTTACAATTACAATCGTAACCTCAGTTTTTGCTGCAATTACCCTGACTCCGACTCTGAGCGCCCTGCTGCTAAAATGGTATCCCATTAAAGAGGATGCCCCTTTCTGGACTTATGATGGAAGCATCAGAAAGGGCCTTGACAGATTTGACAGGTTTTATGAAAAAACATTGCGATGGGCTCTACATCACAAAACCTTTACAGTAATTGCATCACTACTGGTATTTATAGTATCAATGAGTCTGTTTGCATTTATTAAAACCGAATTTTTCCCGCAGGCAGATGAATCACGAATAACTGTCACTGTTGAACTTCAGACCGGGACCAGGGTGGATCAGACAATAAGGACTGCTGACAAACTCGACTCTCTTATAAGGGCTAAATACCCTGAAGTTAACCTGGTATCAACCTCCGCGGGATCTGATGACCAGGGAGGATGGGCGGCCATGTTTTCTGCTCAGGGCACCCATACTATAACATACAGCATCCGGCTTGTGCCCATTGAAGAAAGGAAGAGGTCCTCTTTTGAAATTGCTGATGAAATCAGAGCTGACCTTGCCAGATATCCTGAAATCATTAACTATACCGTTAGTACTTCTGATAACATGGGAAGTTTCGGAGGAAACACGGTAGATGTTGAAGTTTACGGATACAATATTGCACAAACAAATATAGTAGCTGAAGAGCTGGCTGAAAAAATAAAGAAGATAAAGGGTGCAAAGGATGTGACAATCAGCCGTGATAAGTCAAAACCAGAGTTACAGATTATCTTCGATCAGAACAAAATGATGGCCAATGGACTGAACACGGCAATGGCATCAACTGCCATCAGGAACAGGGTAGATGGACTTGTCGCAACAAAGCTCCGGCAGTTTGGAGATGAATATGACGTGGTGGTCAGATTCAAAAGAAGCAGCACTAATACCCTTACCGATATCGAGAATATAGGAATACCAAATGCTTCAGGTCAGATTATCAGGTTGGCAGAAATTGCCCAGATAAAAGAATACTGGGCACCACCAAGCATTGAACGCAAGAGAAAAGAACGTATTGTAACAGTATCATTTACTCCTTATAAACGCTCGCTTACCGAACTGCAGGTAGAGGTCCAGAAAGCTATAGACTCAATAAGCATGCCTGCCGGAGTTATGGTCCAGATTTCAGGTGCAATTGAAGAACAGATGGAGTCTTTTATGGATATTGCTCTTCTATTGGTAATCAGCCTAATACTGGTTTACCTGATAATGGCTTCACAGTTTGAATCGCTAAAGATGCCATTTATCATTATGTTCTCGATCCCGTTCGCGTTCTCAGGCGTGGCAATAGCATTGTATATAACCGACACCACCCTGAGCGTGATTTCGGCTATCGGCTCCGTGATGCTGATAGGGATAGTCGTAAAAAATGCAATAGTTCTGGTCGATTTCATCAATCTAATGAGAGACCGGGGCAACGAGCTTTACGAAGCCATAGCAATATCCGGAAGGTCAAGGCTGCGGCCGGTATTCATGACTTCCTCAACAACAATTCTGGGAATGTTGCCACTGGCCATAAGCACTGGTACCGGCTCCGAGCTATGGAGCCCGATGGGAATAGCTGTTATCGGAGGTCTAGTGTTTTCAACAGTTGTTACCCTGGTGCTTGTTCCGGTTATCTATGCGATATTTGCTAAACGCGGAGAACGAAATAAAAGCATGGCGATTTACTCCGAAATGGATTTTATGAATGGAAACGGTAATGGCAAAAAAGCAGACATTACAGAGAAATAATTAATTGCGAAACCTCAATCATGCATATCCAGGATTTATACAAACCTTTTTCTGATCACGCTCTGCATGATAAACTATAAATCAAAAATTTATTAAGAATGAAAGCTGTAATGATAATATATAATCAGGCTCATTCCGAAAAGGTCGAATACCTTCTTGACAAGCTTGGAATAAAAGGTTATACCCTGTGGGAAAATGTTAAGGGCAGAGGTTCGGATACAGGTGTCCCTCATTTCGGAACCCATACCTGGCCCGAAATTAACAAAAGTCTTCTTGCAATAGTCGACGACCATCTGGTGGATGAAATCCTCAGCAAAGTGAAAAAAATTGATGCCATTAACTATGAAGTGGGTATCAGGGCTTTTGTCTGGGATATAATTAAAAGCGCCTGAATTTTGTAAAAACATAGTAGCAGGAAAATAATCCTGAAATCTTCACAGGAAAAAATCAAAGAAAAATTTTTTCTGTCGAACAAAAACCATATATATTTGTTAAAATCATGACATTTGTCATGATTTACGAAATTTTATTGTACCAGTGTGTGTTTAACTAGTTTTCACGCCTGGTCTTTCAAATTATTCTGCCATTAATCTTGAACAGTCCGTTTGATATCCCGGGTGTTAACTAGCTTCAGCTTTTATGGAATATGATGTGGCAATAATAGGAGGAGGTGTAAGCGGAACAGCATTACTGTACACAGTCTGCAGATATACAAACATAAAGAGCGTTGCTATAATCGAGAAATGCAGCGATTTCGGGATGGTAAATTCTTCTGCCACTATGAACAGCCAGACACTCCATTTCGGCGATATAGAAACAAACTATACATTGGATAAAGCAAAAAAGGTTAAACGCTTTGCCGATATGTTAATGAATTACCTTGAAAACGATCGTTTTGCAAATGGTGACAGAGGACTCTTCATCAGGGTTTCGAAAATGGTTCTGGCAGTTGGCAAAGAACAATCAGAAAAACTAAAATCGAGATACGGGGATTTCCGTCATCTTTTCCCCCGGCTTAGAATCATAGAAAAGGATGCTATTGCCAGGCTCGAGCCACGTATAGTAATTGGTCGCGATCCTGACCAGGAATTGCTTGCTCTGGTAACAGAGGATGGATATACTGTTGATTTCGGGAAACTGTGCCATTCATTCGTTGAGAACGCCAGAAAGACAAATAAGGAATTATCAGTAAACCTTTCGACAAGAGTCACCAAAATCACCACTAATGGCAATATCTTCAATATTATAACAGATAAGCACAATTTTACCAGTCGGTCTGTTGTCGTTGCCGCAGGCGGACACAGCCTCATGCTTGCCAAGTCGATGGGATACGGAAAGAACTATTCAATACTTTCAATGGCAGGAAGCTTCTATACAAGTCAAAAGGTGCTGAACGGAAAGGTATATACAATGCAGGAGCCAAAACTGCCTTTTGCGGCAATTCATGGCGACCCTGAGGTCCATGATGAAAATGTGACAAGGTTCGGACCTACAGCAAAACCGATATTTCTGCTGGAACGATACAATATTTCAACCTTTGCTGATTACATTAAAACATTGGGATTCAGTCTGAAACCTTTTTTCAGCCTTATAAAAATAGCTTCCGACAGAACCATTTTCAGGTACTTGCTCAAAAATTTTATATATGACATTCCATCAATAGGTAAAAAGGCTTTTTTGAAAGAGATTCAGAAGATCGTGCCGGGAATCAGTTTGAGCGAAATAAGTTTTGCCAGGAAAGTAGGTGGAACCCGCCCGCAGATTGTCAATAACCTGACAAGGAAACTTGAGATGGGAGAAGCAAAAATAGTTGGTGAAAAGATTATTTTTAATGTAACACCTTCCCCGGGAGCATCAACATGTCTTGGCAATGCCTATGAAGATACGATCAGGTTGATGGATTTTCTTGATAATAAATATACATTTGAGAAGGAATTATTTGATAAAGAACTTTCGGGAAGGAGCGAAAATATGGCTGAGGACATGACAATCGGAAACCTGGTAAGTACACCAGTGATATAAACAATATTAGATAAACCTGATAAACCTGAGATTAAACACAGTATATTAGAACATGGAATTTACTAATGAAGCTTTGAGTTCGTTTTATCTGACATTACCGGGAAAAATATCGGCGATCAGAAATGACCTGCAGAAGCCTTTGACTCTGAGTGAAAAAATACTTTATACCCATCTGTATGATGATCAATTAATTAATTATCCGAGGCGAAGTATTGACTATGTGGAATTTGCTCCCGATCGTGTTGCGATGCAGGATGCAACTGCCCAGATGGCCCTGCTGCAATTTATGATGGCAGGCAGGGATAAATCTGCAGTGCCGGCTTCAGTGCACTGCGATCATCTGATAATGGCAAAGAACGGAGCCGATGATGATTTGAGGAGAGCCAGGATTACTAATCGGGAAGTATATGATTTTCTAAGCTCTGCATGTTTGAAATATGGTATTGATTTCTGGGAACCCGGAGCCGGAATAATTCACCAGGTAATATTGGAAAATTATGCATTTCCCGGGGGGATGATGATAGGAACTGATTCACACACCGTAAATGCTGGCGGGATGGGAATGATTGCAATTGGGGTCGGAGGGGCCGATGCAGTGGATGTAATGTCAGGAATGGGATGGGAACTCAAATTCCCTGGTATTATCGGTGTAAAGCTTACAGGAAAACTTAACGGATGGACCTCGGCTAAAGATGTAATTCTGAAAATAGCGGGGCTCCTTACAGTAAAAGGAGGTACTGGCTATATAATTGAATATTTCGGTGAAGGTGCCGGCTCAATTTCATGTACCGGAAAGGCAACTATCTGCAATATGGGCGCAGAAGTGGGAGCCACCTGCTCAATTTTCGGATATGATAAATCTATTGCTTCATATCTGACAGCAACCGGAAGGAAGGAAATTGCCGATCTTGCCAATTCAGTTAAGGAAAATCTTGTTGCCGATCCTGAAGTTTATTTAGATCCTCAAAGATATTTTGATCAGCTTATTGAGATAGATCTGTCATCACTCGAACCATTTATTAACGGACCTTTTTCTCCTGACCTTGCTACACCCATTTCAAAAATGAAAGATGCGGCAAGAGAAAACGGCTGGCCGGTCAGGATTGATGTCGGATTGATAGGATCATGCACAAATTCTTCTTATGAAGATATTTCAAGAGCAGCATCAATTGCAGAGGATGCCCTGGAAAAAAAGCTTCCTCTCCGATCTGAGTTTACAATAACCCCCGGGTCAGAACAGATAAGAGCCATAACTGAAAGAGATGGATATTTCGGCATACTTCAGAAAATAGGCGGCAGAATCTTTGCCAATGCCTGCGGCCCATGCATTGGACAGTGGGACAGGGAAGGTGCTGAAAAGAATGAAGTCAATACTGTTGTTCATTCCTTCAACAGGAACTTTGCAAAACGAACCGACGGCAATCCAAATACCTACGCATTTGTTGCATCACCCGAAATTGTAACCGCTCTTGCCATTGCCGGAGATCTGACTTTCAATCCAATAACCGATTACCTTGTAAATGCCGAGGGTGTCAAGGTAAAACTCAGGGAGCCGGTTGGTTTTGAAATCCCGCCCTCAGGATTCGGCGAATATGTCAGGAGATCAAATGTCATTACCCCTAATGGAAAATCGGTCGAAATAAAGATTGATCCCCGATCAGAACGTCTTCAGCATCTTAAACCTTTCGAAAAATGGGATGGCAAAGATTTCATCGGGCTCCCTCTCCTTATTAGGGTAAAAGGGAAATGTACTACCGATCATATTTCCATGGCCGGATTCTGGTTGAAATACAGAGGTCATCTTGAAAACATTTCCGAGAATTACATGATTGGAGCTGTTAACTCTTATAATAACCAAACAAACAGTGTTCTGAATCAGGATACAGGCAAATATGAACCTGTACCACAGGTTGCCAAATATTACAGAGATATGAAAACAGGGTCTGTTGTGGTAGGGGAAGAAAATTTCGGGGAGGGATCTTCACGAGAACATGCCGCAATGGAACCAAGGTTTTTGGGAGTCAAAGCAATACTGGTAAAATCTTTTGCACGAATTCATGAAACCAATCTTAAAAAACAGGGTCTTCTGGCTCTCACTTTCTCTGATAAAAACGATTATGACAAAATTCAGGAGTGGGATAAGATTGATATCATAGGACTTTACAGTCTGAGCCCGGGGAAACAGGTAGAGCTGATAATCAGACATCGTGACGGAACCAGTGAGAGGATCTTTGCAAATCATTCATACAATTTGTCACAGATTGAATGGTTCAGGGCGGGAAGCGCCCTCAACCTTGTAAGGGCCAAAAATCAGAATGAATCATGAAACCGATAGCCTATAAAAAAAACAATATATTATATGCCTGGTGAAATTATAAGAAAAGAGAAAGAGAATCTGATAGTACCTGATTTCCCTGTCATACCTTTTATTGAAGGCGACGGAACAGGCCGTGACATATGGAAAGCTTCGGTAAGAATTTTCGACGCTGCAGTTGAGAAAGTATTTGGAGGCAGGAAAAGGATAATATGGAAAGAGGTTTTGGCTGGTGAAAAGGCCTTCCGGGAGACTGGCAACTGGCTCCCGGAAGAAACACTTCAAGCTTTCAGGCAATATCATATAGGAATTAAGGGGCCTCTGACAACACCTGTCGGAGAAGGAATGCGTTCACTCAATGTAGCGCTGCGTCAGGAACTTGACCTTTATACCTGCTACAGACCTGTTAGATATTTCAACGGAGTTCCAAGTCCTGTTAAACATCCTGAGAAAGTAAATATGCATATTTTCAGGGAGAATACTGAAGATATATATGCAGGGATTGAATATCTGAATGGAACACCGGAAGCTGATAAGATCAAGAAATTTCTTTCAGATGAGATGGGAGTAAAGAAGATCAGATTTCCCGGATCGTCATCAATTGGGATCAAACCGGTTTCTGTTGAAGGCACAGAACGATTGGTTAGGCAGGCAATAAAATTCGCAGTTGACCGTAACCTTCCATCGGTGACCCTTGTTCATAAAGGAAACATAATGAAATTTACAGAAGGGGCTTTTATGAAATGGGGATATGCATTGGCGGAAAAGGAATTCGGTAACATGGTCTTTACCTGGAATCAGCACAGGGAAATTTCTGCCAGGGATGGTGCAGTGGCTGCTGATGATGCGTTGAACGAAGCTTTGAAGCAGGGAAAAATAATCATAAAAGATATTATAGCTGACGCTTTTCTTCAGCAGATACTTACACGGCCCGAAGAATATTCAGTTATAGCAACTCTTAATCTTAACGGGGATTATATTTCAGATGCTCTTGCTGCAATTGTTGGAGGGATCGGAATCGCACCAGGGGCAAACATAAATTTTGAGTCGGGCCATGCCATATTTGAGGCCACACACGGTACCGCACCCAAATACGCAGATCAGGATAAGGTTAACCCCGGATCTGTAATCCTATCGGGCGCATTGATGTTTGAATTCATGGGATGGAAAAATGTTGCAGACAGGATCTATTCCGGACTTGAAAAAACGATTCAGAACGGGCTTGTAACCTACGATTTCCATAGACTTATGGAAAATGCTAAGCTTCTTAAGACCTCCGAATTTGCAAATGCAATAATTGAAAACCTGTAATAATTCCTAATCTTATTAACCAATACCTATGGCAAACGATAATTTCATTCCAAAGTTAGAAGGATCTGTAAGAGAATCCTGCCAGATTGAGAATTCTCTGTTTGAAAAATTTGATGTGAAACGTGGACTCCGAAATACTGACGGGACGGGAGTCCTGGTCGGATTAACAAATATCTGTGATGTTGTAGGGTATAAGAAAGAGGATGGAAAAGTTATAGCAATACCGGGAAAGCTTCTGTACCGCGGTATTGAAATAGAAGACATAACTTCAGGATTCCAGAAAGAGGGTCGACACGGTTTCGATGAAACCGTATTTCTTTTACTTACTGGTCACCTTCCCACTGTGCAGGAGCTCAATGAGTTTTCAAGTTATATGGCTACACTCCGGCCGTTGCCTGATGATTTTGTAAAAGATATGATTCTTTCAATGAAGGGGAAGGATGTACTTAATATTCTTGCCAGATCAGTTCTTGGTCTTTATATCCTTGATGAAAAACCTGATGATATATCCCTGTCAAACATGATAAGGCAGTCACTGAATATCATAGCCAAATTCCCTACAATTGTGGCTTATTCCTATCAGGCTCTCAGACACCTTTACAAAGGTAAAACCCTCTCTATCCGTCATCCTCAGCCTCATCTTACACCCGCCGAAAATTTCCTGTATCTCATAAAGGGAGAAAAGAAAGGATATTCAAAGCTCGAAGCCGACCTGCTCGACCTTATGCTTGTGCTACATGCCGAACACGGAGGCGGAAATAACTCCTCTTTTACAATGAGGGTTACCAGCTCTTCAGAAACAGATATCTATTCCGCGGTGACCTCTGCAATCGGCTCCCTGAAAGGCCCATTACACGGAGGAGCCAACGTACGGGTACTGGAAATGATGGAAAACATTAAATCGCATGTAAAAGACTGGAAAGACGAAGCAGAAGTAGAGGCTTATCTTCTTAAGATACTTAATAAAAAGGCAAATGATCATTCAGGAAAAATATACGGTATCGGACATGCAGTATATACAATTTCTGATCCGCGGGCTAATATATTAAAGGCAAAGGCCAGGGAGCTGGCAGTTGAAAAGGGCAGACTGGATGAATTTGAGCTTTATGCACTGGTAGAACGGCTGACTCCTGAGGTATTCAGGGTCTTCAAAGGAGAAAAGTCAACAAAAGTGGTCTGTATCAACGTTGATTTTTATTCAGGATTTGTTTATTCTTGCCTTGAAATATCAAAGGAACTTTATACACCTCTCTTTGCCATAGCCAGGGTTGCCGGATGGTGTACCCACAGGATTGAGGAACTAACTTTTTCTGCAAAAAGACTAATAAGGCCTGCTTTTAAATATGTTTATGGAGACCATGAATATATCCCTCTGGCCAAGAGGACAATACAATAAAAATAAACATCATAAAATGAAAACACAATCTGAGGAACGTTTTGAAGAGGCATTTGAGAACATACTTGAAGGTAACCTTCAAAACGCAGCAGCCATCCTTGAAGAAGAGCACAGGAAAGATCCAAAAAACATTTCTGTTCTGCTTGAACTGGGCAATATCTATTATATTCTCTGTGAAATGTCAAAGTCGATCGATTATTATAAGAAGATACTCGAAATTAAACCATCGAGTCCTTACGTTATGTACAGGGTGGGAGTGGCTCTCTATCAGTCGACGCATTTCTCCGAAGCAGCTGCTATCTTCAATAGGATAATTGAATCTGGTAAGCTTCTCCCGATGACCTATATGTGGCTTGGACTGTGCTACTATCATCTCGGTAAAGAAGAAAAGAGTATAGCAATGTACCGGAAGCTAATAGAGTATGGCCCGGAGACAGTTATGGCAAATTACTATATGGGGGTGGCTATGAAATCTTCGGGCAAGTATACCGATGCGATTGTTCATTTCGAAAAGCTTCTTAACCAGACTGATCAGCATGTTTCTGCACTATATCATCTTGGAAGAACATATATGAAGGATTATCAGTTTGAAAAGGCAAAAACCTATTTCAAGATGGCAATTGACCTTGATCCTGAAAACAGGAATGCTGCGGAAATGTATGATTATCTTATGAACGGATGAGAAATTTCTATTCTTCTTCCTCTTCTTCCTGATAGGCTTTTATTACAGCTTCCTGGACATCTCCCGGAACCTGTGCATATTCTGAGAATTTCATGCTGTACATGGCACGGCCTCCCGTAATGGAACTCAGGGCGGTTGAGTATTTATTCATTTCAGCCAGCGGAACCCTTGCCTTGATAACCTCGAAACGTTTTTCACTCGACATTCCCAGCACAATGCCCCTTCTTCCCTGCAGATCGCTGATAACATCTCCCATACGGTCGGAAGGAACCATAATTTCAACGTCGTATATTGGTTCGAGAATTTTAGGCCCCGCATTTTTAAATGCCATGCTGAAGGCATTTCTTCCGGCCAGCCTGAATGAGATCTCGTTCGAATCAACAGGATGCATCTTACCGTCATATACATATACCCTGATGTCCCTGGCATAGGAACCGGTAAGCGGTCCAACTTCCATCTTTTCCATTATTCCTTTAAGAATTGCCGGCATAAAACGCGCATCGATTGATCCTCCTACAATACAGTTTACATATATCAGCTTGCCTCCCCAGTCGAGATCAATTTCGTCCTTTCCCCTGATTGTAAGTTTGATTTCCTTGTTTCCGAATTTCATCATGGTAAGTTCAGGCGCTCCTTCTGTATAAGGCTCGATTATCAGGTGTACTTCCCCAAACTGACCTGCTCCGCCTGACTGTTTCTTGTGCCTGTAATCAGCCTGAGCTGCTTTTGTAATGGTTTCACGATATGGTATTCTCGGTGGATTGAAATTGGTCGGTATCCTGTAAATGTTGTCAAGATGCCATTTCATTATATTCAGATGATATTCGCCCTGACCGTGAACAATTATCTGCTTAAGTTCTTTTGAATATTCCACAATTATGGTTGGATCTTCAAGATGGATCTTATTAAGAGCTTCCCCAAGCTTTTCATCGTCGCTTTCACTCTGTGCCTTTATTGCAGTACGGTATTTGGGTTCAGGAAATTTAACCCCTTCATATCTCCAATCGTTACCCGGAACGTTCAGGGTATGATCAGTCTTTGTGTTCTTAAGCTTGACAAAGGCTCCTATATCTCCGGTGTTAAGCTCAGCTACGCGTACCCTGTTTTTTCCGGCACATACATACAATTGCGACAAACGTTCCTTTACCCCATTGTTGCTGTTTACAACATCCAGATTCTCGGTAATTTTGCCTGAATACACCCTGAAATAATTTATTTCACCAATATGTTCCTCAATAGATGATTTAAATATATATACTGAAGCTGGACCCGCCGGATCAGCTTTTACCTCATTGCCCTTGCTGTTGATGGGAGCAGGCATGTCGGTAATGGATGGAGCCTCACTAACAATGAATTCCATTAATGTATCGACTCCTATGTTGTTTTTTGCCGAAGTGCAGAACACCGGGAACATTCCTCTTGAAAGAATACCCTTGGCAATCCCTTTTCTGATCTCCTGCTCGGTAAGTTGATCGTTGGTAAAGAAAAGCTCCATAAGTGATTCGTCACTTTCTGCTGCCTTTTCAACAAGAGCATTGTGAAGCTCAGTAGCCTTATCCATTTGATCTGCAGGAATATCAGTTACCTTAGACATACCTCCTTCCTTCGGATACTGCAGCATTTTCATTTTGAGGACATCAATTATCGAGTTAAAGCCAACGCCCTCATTAACAGGATACTGAACAACTATTACATTGCTTCCGAACCTGTCCTTAATCATTTCTAACGATTTCTCAAAATTGGCCTTTTCATGATCAAGTCCGTTTACAACCAGAATAAGCGGCTTATGCACTTTCTCCGCATGCCGGAAATGGATCTCCGAGCCTACTTCAACCCCGTTCTGAACATTTATTGTAAGCAAAGCACAATCGGTAGCATATAGTGATGAAATGACACCACCGCAAAAATCATCCAGGCCAGGAGTATCCAGGATATTTATTTTCTTGTTCTGGAATTCAGTATAAAGAACAGTCGAAAATATAGAGTTGCCGTTTTCATGCTCGATAGGACGATAGTCGGAAACGGTATTCTTTGCATCAATGGTTCCGCGCCTTTCGATAACTCCTCCATTAAAGAGCATGGCTTCACACAATGTCGTTTTCCCTGATCCTGAATTCCCTAAAATCGCAATGCTCTTTATCTGGTCGGTCTGGTATGTTTTCATATTTTTAAGGTTATTGTATTTTATACTAATTTATTAGATGCTTGTTTTGAAGGGGACAAAAATAACAAATTTTTAAAAACTGTTTAAGAAAGAGTATATAATTACAGATTTTTTATTTTCTTTGCACCAGTTTTTTGAAATACAGGAGTACCGGGATTTCTTTCATCGTAAGTTTACAAAATGATTTTTCGCAGGGAAATGTCGGGAAGGAACCTGTTGATAACTTACATCTTTCCGTAAGATATTTTATTTTAAAAAACATCTCAGACGCTGATTACCAGTAATCATTACAGTCTGACATGGAGTTTACGAATGTTTGAAAATATTATAGTAATTATTTGTGAATTAATAAATAAAAACAATACCTTTGCACACCAATTTTTTGAGTAGAATTTAATGCTAAAATCATAGGATTTATGCCGACAATACAGCAGCTAGTAAGAAAGGGCAGGAAGAAACTTGTAGATAAAAGTAAAGCACCTGCTTTGGATTCATGTCCTCAGAGAAGAGGCGTATGTGTACGCGTTTACACCACCACACCAAAAAAACCGAACTCGGCAATGAGAAAGGTAGCCAGGGTCAAACTTACGAATCAGAAAGAAGTCAATGCATATATACCCGGTGAGGGACATAACCTGCAGGAGCACTCAATAGTCCTGATCAGAGGGGGTAGGGTAAAGGATCTTCCAGGAGTTCGCTACCACCTGGTAAGAGGCGCCCTCGATACGTCGGGTGTTGATGGCCGCACTCAGAGAAGATCAAAATATGGTGCTAAGAGACCAAAAAAATAACACTTAAAGGATTACGATAATGAGAAAATCAAAACCAAAGAAGAGGATCCTTTTGCCGGATCCAAAGTATAACGATCCTTTTGTGACAAGATTTGTGAATAATCTTATGTTCAATGGCAAGAAGAACCTTGCTTTCAAGATCTTTTATGACTCACTGGAAATAGTTGGCGACAAATTCAAAAATGAGGGTAAGACACCTCTTGAGATATTCAAACAGGCGCTCGACAATATTACTCCCCAGGTAGAGGTTAAGGCAAGGCGTGTCGGTGGAGCTACATTCCAGGTACCAATGGAAATCCGTGCCGACAGGAAGGTTAGCATCAGCATGAAGAACATGATTTCATTTGCCCGCAAAAGGGCAGGCCACTCTATGGCCGAGCGTCTTGCCGCTGAAGTGATGGCAGCATACAAACTTGAGGGAGGCGCCTATAAGAAAAAGGAAGACACTCACAGAATGGCTGAGGCCAATAAGGCCTTCGCTCATTTCAGGTTTTAAACGATCGGTATCCTAAAGCCTTTTCAGAAAGTATATGGACTCAAACCTGAAATATACCAGAAACATCGGAATCATGGCCCACATTGATGCCGGTAAGACCACCACTACAGAAAGAATTCTGTTCTATACCGGTCGTACCCATCGAATGGGAGAGGTGCATGACGGAAATGCTCAGATGGACTGGATGATTCAGGAACAGGAGAGAGGAATCACTATTACCTCAGCCGCTACCACAACTTTCTGGAAATACCGCGATGAAGAATATAAGATTAATATAATTGACACTCCCGGACATGTTGATTTCACAGTTGAGGTCGAGAGATCATTGAGGGTCCTCGATGGAGCGGTCGCCGTTTTTTGTGCCGTGGGCGGTGTTGAACCTCAGTCTGAAACGGTATGGAGGCAGGCTAATAAATATAATGTCCCACGTATAGCCTTTGTTAATAAAATGGACAGGGCGGGGGCTGATTTCTTCAGTGTTGTGCAGCAGATAAAAGACAAGCTCGGTGCAAATCCGGTGCCTGTTCAGCTGCCTATCGGATCTGAAGATAATTTCAGGGGCATTATCGATCTCATAGCAATGAAGTCGGTTGTCTATTATGATAATGACAGCACAGGTTCTAATTACAGTATAGAAGAAATTCCTGCCGAAATGGCCGAAGAAGCTGATGAATGGAGAGGCAGGCTTATAGAATCAGTGGCAGAGGTCGATGATACCCTGCTTGCACGATATCTTGAAGACCATGATTCCATTACTGAGGACGAAATACTTATCGCCCTCAGGAAATCTTCGATCCGTGGACTTGCAGTTCCTGTTACGTGCGGAGCCGCTTTTAAGAATAAAGGGATACAGCGACTTCTCGATTCAATTGTGGCATTCCTTCCGTCTCCGCTTGACATTGGGCCTGTTATTGGAATAGATCCAAGGACCGATAGCGAGGTCAGCCGAGAGCCCGATGAGAAAGAGCCACTGGCAGCACTGGCTTTTAAAATTGCCACTGATCCATTTGTAGGCAGGCTCGTGTTCTTAAGGATCTATTCAGGAGTGCTTAATGCAGGCGATACCGTACTTAATACCCGCACCGGCAAAAGAGAAAGGATAAACCGCCTGTTTCAGATGCATGCAAACAAGCAGAATCCAAAGGAGAGAATTAGCGCTGGAGATATATGTGCAGGAGTAGGCTTCAAAGATCTTAAGACAGGTGATACCCTTTGTGCCATAAACAAACCAATATTGCTTGAGTCGATGGATTTCCCTGATCCTGTCATAGGAATTGCAGTTGAACCCAAAACCCAGGCGGATGTTGATAAACTTTCACTGGCACTCAGCAAACTCGCCGAAGAAGATCCCACCTTCCAGGTAAGGATAGACCCCGACAGCGGACAGACAATTATAAACGGAATGGGAGAACTTCACCTTGAAATCCTCATCGACAGACTCAGGCGGGAATTCAAGGTCGAATGCAACCAGGGTGTTCCACAGGTAGCCTATAAGGAGGCAATAACAACAAGCGCCGAATTCCGTGAAGTTTTCAAAAAGCAGACAGGAGGCAAAGGTAAATTTGCGGATATCTATGTTGCCATGATGCCGGCAGACGACGGAGTCAGAGGCCTTCAGTTTGTAAATGAAGTCAGGAGCGGAAATATCCCAAAAGAATTCATTCCGTCAGTGGAGAAGGGTTTCCGTGAGGCAATGGCTAACGGGCCTCTGGCAGGATTCCCTCTTGACAGCCTTAAGGTAGTACTAAAAGACGGTTCGTACCATCCTGTAGACTCCGACGCACTCTCATTTGAAATCGCAGCAAAACAGGCATTCAGGAAATATGCCGGTAAATGTAACCCCATACTTCTTGAACCTATTATGTCGACCGAAGTTGTAACTCCTGAAGAATATGTTGGCGATGTAATAGGTGATTTTAACAGGAGAAGAGGCAAGGTGGAGGGTATGGAATCGAAAGCGGGTTCAAGGGTCATAAAGGCAAAAGTACCTCTGGCCGAAAAATTCGGTTATGTTACAGTACTTAGAACCCTGACCTCCGGCCGGGCGACTTCAACAATGGAGTTTTCCCATTATGAAGAGGTACCTGCAGAAATAGCAAACAGAATTGTTGAAATTACTAAAGGAAAAATTCTTTAAAGAAATGAGTCAGAAAATTCGAATCAAACTGAAATCTTACGATCACAATCTGGTGGATAAGTCAGCAGAAAAGATTGTAAAAACAGTTAAATCCACTGGTGCTGTTGTAAGCGGACCCATTCCACTTCCAACTCATAAAAGGATCTACACTGTTCTTCGATCACCATTTGTAAACAAGAAAGCAAGGGAACAGTTCCAGCTTTCATCGTATAAAAGGCTTCTGGATATTTACAGCTCAACCCCGAAAACGATCGATGCTCTAATGAAGCTTGAACTTCCCAGCGGGGTGGAAGTGGAAATAAAAGTGTGAAACCAGTAAAGTAATCATAAAATGCAGGGATTAATTGGAAAAAAGGTGGGGATGACTTCCGTTTTTGATGAAGATGGAAAAAGTATCCCATGTACGGTACTGCAGGCTGGTCCGTGCGTGGTTACCCAGATCAAAACCAGAGAAAAGGATGGTTATTTTGCCGTTCAGCTGGGTTTTGACGAGAAAAAGGAAAAGCATACTACAAAAGCAGAACTGGGTCATTTCAAGAAAGCTAATACAACTCCAAAGAGAAAGCTTGTTGAATTTACAGGTTTTGACGAGGGACAGTTAAAGGAAGGTGAGGTTCTTACCGCCGAACTCTTTCGTCCCGATAACTGGGTCGACGTACGAGGCTGGTCGAAAGGCAAAGGCTTCCAGGGAGTTGTCAAACGCCATGGATTCGGTGGTGTAGGTGGCCAGACCCATGGACAACATAACAGAGGAAGGGCCCCAGGCTCACTCGGCGCTTCATCATTCCCCTCAAGGGTATTACCCGGGATGAGAATGGCAGGAAGAACCGGCGGAAACAAAGTGATGTCTGTCAGCATGAGGGTTATTAAACTTATGGCTGACAAGAATATAATTATAGTGAAGGGATCAGTCCCCGGTCCCAAAGGTGGTTACGTAATAATTACAAAATAATGGAATTAGCTATTCTT
The DNA here is from genome assembly GCA_964613785.1 of uncultured Rikenellaceae bacterium. Classification (GTDB taxonomy): domain Bacteria; phylum Bacteroidota; class Bacteroidia; order Bacteroidales; family VadinHA17; genus LD21. The sequence continues at coordinate 70,026 of CAZTJT010000003.1, read as the reverse complement.
AATATTGATGGTAAAGACACCGGAAGAAAAGTGAATCTCAATGATTCCATATTCGGTATTGAACCTAATGACCATGCCATATACCTGGATACAAAACAGTTCCTTGCAAACCAGAGGCAGGGAACACATAAATCCAAACAGCGTGGTGAGGTTGCCGGGAGTACCAGAAAGATAAAACGACAAAAAGGCACAGGTACTGCACGTGCAGGAAGCGTGAAAAATCCTCTTTTCCGCGGAGGCGGCCGTGTTTTCGGCCCCGAACCACGGTCCTACAGATTCAAACTGAATAAAAAGGTAAAGCAACTTGCAAGAAAATCAGCACTTTCCTATAAAGCTTCATCCAACAATATTATTGTTGTGGAGGACTTCTCATTTGAAGCACCCAAAACAAAGGAAATGGTAAAAGTTGGCGAGAACCTGAATATTGCAAAGAAAAAATCGCTGATTGTTTTACCGGAACAAAATAAAAATATATATTTGTCATCCCGAAATGTACAAGATATTGAAGTTGTAACTGCTGGTAGATTAAATACTTACAAAATTATGCGGGCTTCAACTCTGGTACTTGTGGAGAGTGCAGTTGACGTTTTGCAGGCATCTTTTGAAAACTAGAAAACTTTGAGGAATGAATATTTTGCTTAAACCAATTGTAACGGAAAAGATGACAAGCCAGGGCGATAAGTATAACCGCTATGGATTTCTCGTTGCTAAAAACGCAAATAAATTGCAGATCAAAAAAGCTGTTGAAGAGTTGTATGGCGTTACAGTCGACTCGGTGAATACCATGAGATATGGCGGCAAGATTAAAACCAGGAATACCCGATCAGGCTATCTGGTTGGGAAAACTGCTGCTACCAAGAAAGCCATTGTAACACTTGCAGAGGGGAATAAGATTGACTTCTACAGCAATATTTAATAAATATCATGGCAGTAAGAAAAATCAAACCTGTAACACCAGGTCAGAGAAACAAGATCATCAGCGCATTTGATACTATCACAAGCGCTGTGCCGGAGAAATCCTTGCTTCGACCGCTGAGAAAAACCGGAGGAAGGAATGTTAACGGCAGACGGACTATGAGGTACATTGGAGGCGGTCATAAAAGAATGTACCGGGTCATCGATTTCCTCAGGGAAAAGGATGGCATGCATGCAACGGTAAGAGCAATCGAATATGATCCAAACAGATCATCCAGAATTGCTCTCGTTGTTTATGAGGATGGAGAAAAAAGATATATTATTGCTCCCGCGGGTCTTCAGGTAGGACAGAAAATAGTCTCAGGAAAAGATGCCACTCCGGAAATTGGCAATACGATGTTCCTCAGTGATATTCCGCTGGGTACCGTAATTCATAATATTGAACTCAAACCCGGAAAGGGAGGAGCACTTGCAAGAAGCGCTGGAACTTATGCACAGCTCTCAGCCAGGGATGGCAAGTATGCCACGATAAAGCTTCCCTCAGGTGAAACAAGAATGGTCCTGACATCATGCCGAGCTACTATAGGCACAGTTTCCAATCCTGACCATAACCTGGAAAAATCAGGAAAAGCCGGGCGTACGCGCTGGCAGGGACGCCGTCCAAGAGTGAGAGGTGTTGTAATGAACCCTGTTGACCATCCGATGGGTGGCGGTGAAGGTCGTGCTTCAGGTGGTCATCCAAGGTCGAGAAAGGGTATACCTGCAAAGGGATATAAAACCCGCGATAAAAAGAAATACTCCGCCAAACATATTATTGAAAGAAGGAAAAAATAGCTGATATATTATGAGTAGATCTATAAAAAAAGGCCCTTTTATTGATTATAGGCTCGAGACGAGGATCCTGGCAATGAATGAAGGACAGAAGAAATCAGTACTCAAGACCTGGTCGAGGAGATCCGTCATTTCTCCTGACTTTGTCGGACATACCATAGCTGTTCATAACGGTAATAAATTCATCCCCGTTTACATTACTGAAAACATGGTGGGACATAAACTTGGGGAATTTGCTCCTACTCGTACCTTCAGGGGGCACTCCGGCAACAAGTAACACGTAATGTAAACCTGAAAAATATCTAGAGATGGGTGCAAGAAAAAGAAATAGTGCAGAAAAAAGAAAAGAGGCTGCAAAGAACAATTACCAGGCTGTCCTCAGAAACTGTCCTACCTCTCCAAGAAAGATGAGGCTTGTCACAGGACTTATCAGGGGCAAGGAAGTAAACAAGGCGCTTGATATTCTCAAATACAGCAAACAGGAAGCATCGCGAAGGCTCGAGAAACTTCTGCTTTCCGCAATAGCGAACTGGGAATCTAAAAATGAAGGTGTAAGGCTTGAGGAAGCCAATCTTTACATAAAAAAGGTAAGCGTTGACGGAGGCCGGACAATGAAAAGACTGCAGACCGCTCCTCAGGGAAGGGCCTACAGGATCAGAAAGAGATCTAACCATGTAACACTGGTCCTCGACAGTATGAATAAGGTAATTGAAAATACATCAAATTAAACAGATGGGACAAAAAGCAAATCCGATTGGTAACAGATTAGGTATAATCAAAGGTTGGGACTCTAACTGGTATGGAGGTAACGACTTCTCCGGAAAACTGGTTGAAGATACAAAGATAAGAGAATATCTCAATGCCAGGCTCGCAAAAGCAAGCCTCTCAAAGATCGTTATTGAGAGAACCCTGAAACTGATTACAGTTACTGTAAACACTGCCAGACCCGGTATTATAATAGGTAAGGGAGGACAGGAAGTTGACAAACTTAAGGAAGAACTGAAGAAAATAACAAAAAAAGAGGTTCAGATCAATATTTTCGAAGTCAAGCGCCCCGAACTCGATGCCAATATTGTTGCAAACAATATTGCCCGTCAGCTTGAAGGTAAGATATCATACCGCAGGGCAATAAAAATGTCTATAGCATCCACAATGCGAATGGGTGCCGAAGGAATTAAGGTGCTGATATCAGGACGTTTGGGAGGAGCCGAAATGGCCAGAAGCGAGACATATAAGGAAGGACGTATACCCCTCCATACACTTAGAGCAGATATTGATTATGCGCTTGCTGAAGCACATACAAAGGTAGGATTGCTGGGGATAAAGGTGTGGATTTGCAACGGCGAGGTTTATGGTAAACGCGATCTCAGTCCCAATATCGGTGCACGCAATGCCAAAACCAAGGGTCTGAAGAGGAAACCCAAGAAATAAAAAGAGAGTTAGAACCAAATAACACTATTGAGCCATGTTACAACCGAAAAGGACCAAATACAGAAGAGCCCAGAAAGGCAGGATGAAAGGGAATGCGCAGCGGGGAAATCAGTTGTCGTTCGGGTCGTTTGGTATAAAGGCCCTCGAAGAATGCTGGATCACGGGAAGACAGATTGAAGCAGCCCGCCAGGCGGTGACCCGTCACATGAAACGTGAGGGACAGCTTTGGATAAGGGTGTTCCCTGACAAACCCATAACCAAAAAACCTGCTGAGGTTCGTATGGGAAAAGGTAAAGGTGCACCGGAAGGTTTTGTTGTTCCCGTTACACCGGGAAGGATATTAATAGAAGCGGAAGGCGTTCCCTATGAGGTAGCAAAAGAGGCCCTCAGACTTGGAGCACAGAAGCTTCCCATTACTACCAAATTCGTTGTAAGGCGCGATTACGTGCAGGAATAAATACTTTTTAAGAGATGAAAACTTCAGAAATAAAGGAACTCAGTACACCCGATCTGCTTGAACGAATTGATACCGAAAGAACCATGCTCGTTCGTATGAGGCTTAATCATGCAATAACCCCTCTTGATAATCCACAGAAGATCAAACAGGCCAAATTAACTATTGCACGCTTGCTCACCGAATTACGAAGCAGAGAATTAAAAAAAGAAACAAAATAGCCGGATCAGTAATGGAAAGGAATATCAGAAAAGAACGCATTGGTGTTGTGATAAGCAACAAAATGGACAAATCGATTGTGGTTGCCATCAAAAGAAAAGTAAAACATCCTATCTACGGTAAATTTGTTAACAGGACAAAAAAACTGATGGCTCATGATGAAGAGAACACATGCAACATAGGCGATACTGTCCGTATATCGGAGACCAGGCCTCTGAGCAAAAACAAAACCTGGAGATTAGTTGAAATAATTGAAAGAGCCAAGTAATTATGATACAGCAGGAAAGCAGGTTAACAGTAGCCGACAACTCAGGAGCCAAGGAAGTATTGTGTATCCGTGTTCTGGGAGGTAGCAAGAAGAGATACGCAACAGTAGGCGATACAATTGTTGTCAGCGTTAAGAACGCCCTCCCTTCAGGTGATGCCAAAAAAGGCACCGTCAGCAAGGCTGTGGTTGTACGGACCACCAAAGAGATACGTCGACCCGATGGTTCATACATAAGGTTTGATGATAATGCGGTTGTTCTTCTGAATAATATGAACGAGGTTCGCGGTACCCGTATTTTCGGCCCTGTTGCCAGGGAACTGCGTGATAAGTATATGAAAATTGTGTCACTTGCACCGGAGGTGTTATAAAATTTAACAGGGATGCAGAAGAAATTACACATTAAAAAAGGCGATACGGTTATGGTAATAACCGGTGAGTCCAAAGGACAAAAAGGGCGCGTGCTGACAGTTGACAGAGATAAGCAAAAAGCAATCGTTGAAGGGCTGAACCTGGTTTCAAAGCATACAAAACCCAATGCTAAATCTCCGCAGGGAGGTATTATACGCAAGGAAGCCCCTATTCATATTTCAAACCTTATGCTTATCGATCCTTCATCAGGAAAACCAACACGCATAGGAAGAAGGCTCAACAGCAAAAACAAATTAGTGCGATATTCAAAAAAATCAGGAGAGGAGATTAAGTAATGTATACACCTGCATTAAAAACCAGATATAATGAAGAGATCGTTCCTGCATTAATGAAGGAATTCGGTTACAAAACCGTCATGCAGGTCCCGAAGTTGGAGAAAATTGTTCTTAATCAGGGAGTAGGACAGGCAATAGCCGATAAGAAACTACTGGAGTTCAGCGTCAAGGAGTTAACGGATATTGCAGGGCAAAAGGCTGTTCAGACATATTCGTCCAAGGATATATCCAATTTCAAGCTGAGGCGCAATATGCCTATCGGAGTAATGGTTACTCTTCGCAAGGACAGGATGTATGAATTCCTTGAGAGGCTTATTTCCGTAGCCCTGCCCAGGATCCGCGACTTCAAGGGAATCAACTCAAAACTGGATGGCCGAGGCAACTATACACTTGGCATTACCGAACAGATTATCTTCCCGGAAATAGACCTCGATAAGATCGCCAAAATAATGGGTCTCCAGATTACATTCGTCACATCTGCAAATTCTGACGAAGAAGCTCTTGCTCTTCTCAGACATTTTGGTTTACCCTTTAAAAACACTAAAAACTGATTATATGGCTAAGGAATCAATGAAGGCCCGCGAAGTAAAGCGTGCAAGACTGTCGGAGAAATACGCTGCAAAAAGAGCCAAACTGAAAGCTGAAGGCGATTACGTAGGTTTAAGCCGCCTACCGCGTAATTCAAATCCCAACAGGATGCGCAACCGTTGCAAAATCACCGGAAGAACAAGAGGTTATATGCGTCAGTTTGGCATCAGCAGGATAACCTTCAGGGAAATGGCATCTTTCGGTCTTATTCCGGGTGTTAAGAAAGCCAGCTGGTAAATTAAGAGAAAAACTATTAACTATAATATTATTAAATAAGAGATGACTGATCCAATTGCAGATTTGCTGACCCGAATAAGAAACGCCATCATGGCAGGTCATAAGGTTGTGGAAGCACCAGCATCAAATCTTAAGAAGGAAATTGCCAGGATACTTTTCGAAAAAGGGTACATCCTGAGCTATAAGGTTGTTGAAGGAGATAATCCCCAGGGTATCCTTAAGATTGCATTGAAATACAATCCGAAGAGCAGAAAGCCTGCCATCAAGAAGATTCAAAGGGTAAGCCGTCCCGGATTGCGTTATTATTCAGGTGTTGATGACCTGCCAAGGGTGCTTAACGGACTCGGGATTGCGATTATTTCGACCTCCCGGGGCCTTATGACCGATAAGGAGGCAAAAAAGGAAAATATCGGTGGGGAAGTATTATGTTATGTATATTAATTAGGAGGATAACTTAATGTCACGAATAGGAAAATTACCTGTAAACCTGCCCAAGGGAGTCACTGTGAATATCAGCGACACCAATGTGGTTAGTGTGAAAGGACCTTTGGGAGAACTGACACAAAATGTTGCCGGCGACCTTAAGGTGGAAGTTGTAGACAATTCCATAGTTATAACCCGTCCTTCAGACTCGAAGAATCACAAATCATTGCACGGTCTATATAGAGCCCTCATTGCCAATATGGTAACCGGAGTTTCGCAGGGATTTAAGAAGGAACTAGAGCTGGTGGGTGTCGGTTACAGAGCTGAAGCAAAAGGGCAATTGCTGGAAATGAGCCTGGGATATTCTCATGATATAATCATCCAGCTGCCTGATGAAGTTAAGGTTGAAACCAAAACCGAAAGAAGAAGTAATCCAATCATAACCCTTACCTGTATTGACAAGCAGCTTATCGGGCATGTGGCTGCAAAGATCAGATCTCTCCGTCCGCCTGAACCTTATAAGGGAAAAGGTATCAAGTTTGTCGGAGAACAGCTTAGAAGAAAGGCTGGTAAATCTGCAAGCGTCTAAGCAGGGTAATTAACTGGTAAAAATTAAGAATCATGGCCTTAACCAAGTTAGAAAGAAGATCAAGGATCAGAATGAGGATCCGGAAAAAAATAAGCGGGACCGCCGAAAAACCCAGGGTTGCGGTCTTTCGCAGCAACAAACAAATCTATGTTCAGGTAGTCGACGATCTGAAAGGTGTAACCCTCCTTTCAGCAAGCTCAAAAGAGAAAGATTTTACCGGCAAGCCCGGAATCAATAAAACCGAACAGGCAAGGATTGTAGGTAAAATGCTTGCTGAAAGATGCATTGGTAAAAATATTTCCAGTGTAGTTTTCGACAGGAGCGGATATAAGTATCATGGGAGAGTTAAATCATTGGCTGATGCAGCACGCGAAGGCGGCTTAAAATTCTAATCAATTATGGGAAACGGAATAAGAAAAGTAAAAACCAGCGATCTTGAACTTAAAGACAGGCTTGTAAGCATCCAGAGAGTTACAAAAGTAACAAAAGGAGGCCGGACATTCAGTTTTTCAGCAATAGTAGTCGTCGGAAATGAAGATGGAATTGTCGGGCACGGCCTGGGCAAAGCCAGCGAAGTTACCATAGCCATAGCAAAAGGTATTGAAGATGCTAAGAAGAACCTTATCAAGGTGCCTGTAATTAATGGTACAATACCTCATGAACAGGTTGCAAAATTCGGAGGTGCAAAAGTTTTCATCAAACCTGCAACCGATGGTACCGGAGTAAAGGCAGGAGGAGCAATGCGTGCAGTGCTCGAAAGTGTTGGCGTAAAAAATGTGCTTGCAAAATCAAAGGGATCATCAAATCCCCATAACCTTGTTAAAGCAACATTTGCCGCATTACTTGAAATGCGCGATGCATTCTCTATAGCCGAGCAAAGGGGAATTGCACTCGAAAAAGTTTTTAACGGTTAGTAAAGTACTTAATAATGGCAAAAATTCGCATAACCCAGATAAGAAGCAAAAACGGAAAACCAGAAAGGCAGAAAAGAACTCTTGAGGCTTTGGGGATCCATAAGCTGAACCATAGTGTTGAACATGAAGCAACCCCTCAGATAATGGGAATGGTTGAAAAGGTACGGCACCTGGTGAAGATTGAAAATATTTAAGGTATTAATGATATTATAAATAAAGATATGGATCTGACTAACTTAAAACCCGCTAAAGGATCAGTAAAGAGAAGTAAGCGACTTGGACGCGGACAGGGATCGGGAAAAGGAGGAACATCCACGAGAGGTCATAAAGGAGCCAAGCAGAGATCGGGATACAAAAAGAAAATAGGCTTTGAAGGAGGCCAGATGCCCCTTCAGAGACGTATCCCCAAGTATGGTTTTAAAAATTTGAACCGCAGGGAATTCAAAGCTATTAATATTAGCGTGCTTCAGACTCTTGCCGAAAAATCCAGTCTCGACAGGATTGATATTGAAACACTAATGAATGCAGGGCTCATCTCGAAAAATGACCTTGTCAAGATCCTCGGAAAAGGAACCCTTGACAGAAAACTTGAAGTCCATGCACATGCATTCAGCAAAACAGCTGTCAAAGCAATTGAAGCCCAAAATGGTACTGTCGTAAAAATTTAAGCTGATGAGATTTATTCAGACTATAAAAAATATTTTCAAGATAGAGGATCTTCGTGCGAGACTAATCTATACTTTGGCTATCATAACACTATACCGTCTGGGTAAATATATTACATTGCCCGGGATAGATCCCTCACAGCTTGCTGGTCTGAAAAATCAGACATCATCAGGCATTATGGGTCTGCTCGATATGTTCTCGGGAGGTGCGTTTTCACAGGCTTCGATTTTTGCACTTGGAATAATGCCTTATATATCAGCCTCAATCGTTGTCCAGCTGCTGGGAATAGTGTTTCCCTACTTTCAGAAGCTCCAGAAGGAAGGTGAAAGTGGAAGAAGAAAGCTGAATCAGTATACACGTTACCTTACAGTGGGAATCCTGATACTTCAGGCCCCTACATACCTGGTTAACCTTTCCGCGCAGCTTCCGGCAACAGCTTTCGTGCTTGAAGGCTGGTTTTTCAAGTTCTCATCAGTTGTTATCCTTACTGCCGGTACCATGTTCGTAATGTGGCTTGGCGAGAAGATCACCGATAAAGGAATAGGTAACGGAATCTCACTTATAATAATGATTGGTATTGTGGCCAGGATGCCTGCCAATTTTATTTTTGAAGCAGGAGCCAGAATGAACGGTGCAGGAGGCCCTATCGCACTTATCGTCGAGATTGTGATCCTGTTTGTTGTGATCCTCGGTACAATTATGCTTGTGCAGGGAACCAGACGGGTACCCGTTCAGTATGCACGTCGCATTGTGGGAAACAAGCAGTATGGAGGTGTCAGGCAATATATCCCTCTTAAGGTAAATGCTGCAGGTGTAATGCCTATAATATTCGCCCAGGCTATCATGATGCTGCCAATAATAATAGCAGGATATTCAAATTCAACATCCGGCTTCGTAGTAGCGTTCTCAAATATGTACGGTTTCTGGTATAATCTGGTTACGGGAATACTCATTATACTTTTCACATATTTCTATACAGCTATTACTATTAATCCTGTGCAGATGGCAGAAGATATGAAGAAAAATGGCGGTTTCATTCCCGGCATTAAACCCGGAAGAAAAACTGTTGAGTTCTTTGATACCATAATGTCAAGAATCACTCTGCCCGGATCTGTCTTTCTGGCAATCATTGCTATTTTACCTGCTATTGCCGTTAAGGCAGGGATTACCCCGCAATTTGCACAGTTCTACGGGGGGACATCCCTTCTGATCCTGGTCGGAGTCGTGCTTGATACACTACAACAGATTGAAAGCCATCTTCTGATGCGTCATTATGACGGTCTTATGAAATCTGGCCGTGTTAAGGGAAGATCAGGTGCTGTCACCTCTATATAACATGATTTACGTTCTTTGATGTTGTATTTAAAGACTGATGAAGAGGTCGGTATGTTAAAGGAAAGCAACATGCTGGTGTCACGGACACTGGCTGTGGTTGCATCTTTTATAAGACCAGGAATAACCACTCTTTATCTCGATGGGATAGCCGAGTCATTTATTCGCGACAATGGCGGCATTCCGGCTTTCAAGGGATATGGTGGATTTCCTGCAACCCTCTGTACATCTGTCAACCAGGAAGTGGTTCATGGCATTCCTTCCAAATATGTTCTCAGGGAAGGAGATATTGTTTCAATCGACTGCGGGGTAATCCTCAACGGATGGTATGGCGACAGTGCATATACATTTCCGGTAGGAGAGATTAGCGGGGAAGTTAAACGCCTGCTCGAATATACTAAAGAGTCGCTTGAGGAGGGGGTAAAGGAAGCTATTGCAGGTAACAGGGTAGGAGACATATCCCATGCTGTGCAGAGTAAGGCTGAGAGCGGAGGTTATTCGGTAGTCAGGGAACTTGTCGGACACGGGCTCGGGAAAAAACTCCATGAACCCCCTGAAGTGCCTAACTATGGGAAACGCGGTACAGGCATGAAAATGGAGAAAGGGCTGGTTATCTGTATCGAACCTATGATAAACATGGGGAGAAAAGAAACTATTCAGCTCAGCGACGGTTGGACAATCAGGACTATGGACGGCAAACCATCGGCTCATTTTGAGTACGCAGTGGCGGTGGATAAGGGAAAGGCTGATGTACTAACAACTTTTAAATTTATTGAAGAAGTTTTAAATAAAATGTAATCGTATGTCGAAACAACCATCAATCGAGCAGGACGGTACTATTATTGAAGCCCTTTCTAACGCTATGTTCAGAGTAGAACTGGAAAATGGACATGTTATAACCGCTCATATTTCCGGCAAGATGAGAATGCATTATATAAAAATACTGCCGGGAGATAAGGTTAAGGTTGAAATGTCACCCTATGATCTGACAAAAGGAAGAATAACATTCAGGTATAAATAAAGTAATATTAAGATAATGAAAGTAAGGGCATCTATTAAAAAACGCAGCGCCGACTGCAAGATTGTAAGGCGTAAGGGACGCTTGTATGTAATTAGTAAGAAAAATCCCAAGTTCAAACAGAGACAGGGATAATTTGTGTAATTTTGCAACCTATTTAAGAAAAGTAATATATGGCACGAATCGTTGGTGTTGACTTACCAAGAAACAAAAGGGGCGAAATTGGCCTTACCTATATTTATGGAGTAGGAAGAAGTACCGCGCAGAAAGTACTTGATGAAGCCGGTGTGGACCGGAATGTGAAAGTTCAGGATTGGACTGATGAACAAATTAATACAATCCGGCGTATTCTAAACGAAAACTTTAAGCTGGAAGGAGAACTCAGGTCAGAAACCCAGCTTAACATCAAAAGACTGATGGATATAGGTTGCTATCGTGGTGTCCGCCATCGTCTCGGGCTGCCTGTCAGGGGACAAAGCACCAAGAATAACGCCAGAACCCGCAAGGGAAGAAAGAAAACTGTTGCAAACAAGAAAAAAGCTACTAAATAATTAATTGGAATATGGCAAAAAAAACCGGAGCACAGAAAAAAAGAATTGTTAAGGTAGAACCTAGCGGACAGGCTCATATTCACTCGTCTTTTAATAATATAATTATTTCCCTGACAAACAACTCAGGTCAGGTAATTTCATGGGCATCAGCAGGAAAAATGGGTTTCAAGGGGTCCAAAAAGAATACTCCCTACGCTGCCCAAATGGCATCTGAAGAATGTTCAAAGGTGGCTTATGACCTGGGTCTGAGGAAAGTAAAAGTTTTTGTCAAGGGCCCCGGAGCAGGCCGTGAATCTGCTATCAGATCGATCAGCAATGCCGGGATAGAGGTTACTGAAATAATTGATGTAACCCCACTGCCCCATAACGGATGCCGCCCTCCGGGAAGAAGAAGAGTATAATATAATTTTAAGCAATAAGGATTATTACTAAGAATAAAATAAAAGAAAATGGCAAGATATATTGGCCCGAAATCAAGAATTGCAAGGAAATTCGGTGATCCTATTTATGGCCCCGACAAATACCTCGACAGGAAAAATTTTCCTCCGGGGCAGCATGGGATAAACAAGAAAAGAAAAAAAACTTCAGAATATGGAGTTCAGCTGAGAGAAAAGCAAAAAGCCAAATACACCTATGGTATACTGGAACGGCAGTTCAGGAATACTTTTGAGAAAGCCTCATCCAGCAAGGGAGTTACCGGTGAGGTCCTTCTTCAGCTTCTTGAATCACGACTTGATAATGTGGTTTACCGTTTTGGGATTGCACCTTCAAGGGCAGCTGCACGACAGCTCGTTTCACACCGTCATATAACAGTTAACGGGAGCGTGGTTAATATACCATCATTTCAGCTTAAACCCGGTGATATAGTGGGTATTCGCGAGAAATCAAAATCTCTCGAATCGATAGCGGATTCGCTTACAACAAGAAAGTATTCCAAACTTGCATGGCTTGAATGGGATGATGCACAAATGGCTGGCAAATTCATGAATTTGCCCGAGCGCTCTGATATTCCTGAAGATATTAAGGAACAGTTAATCGTTGAATTGTATTCCAAGTAATAAAATAAGATAAATTCTATGGCCATTTTATCATTCCAGAAGCCTGACAAGGTAATAATGCTTGAAGCCAATAACAGGATGGGTAAATTCGAATTCCGTCCCCTCGAGCCCGGCTATGGCATTACCGTTGGAAACGCCCTGAGAAGAATCCTCCTCTCATCACTTGAGGGATACGCAATTACTACTGTGAAAATCGATGGGATCGACCACGAGTTTTCTACCATTACCGGAGTTATCGAAGATGTGACCGAAATCATCCTTAACCTCAAGCAGATCCGCTTCAAACGTATAGTCGAAGATGCAGATCATGAGAAAGTAATGGTCAAGATCACCGGCCAGGATGTATTCAAGGCAGGAAATCTTAACAATGCACTTAGTAACTTCGAAGTTTTAAACCCTGACCTGGTAATCTTCAGAATGGAACCCGACGTAAAGATCCAGATGGAGCTGACCATAAACAAGGGTAGGGGCTATGTGCCTGCTGAGGAAAACCAGCCGGCCGACAGCGAATTCGGTCTGATCGCAATCGACTCAATATTCACACCCATAAGGAATGTAAAATATTCAGTCGAGAATTACCGCGTAGAACAGAAAACCGACTATGAGAAACTGCTTCTCGAGATTGAAACTGACGGCTCAATTCATCCGAAAGAAGCACTGAAAGAAGCCGCCAAAATACTGATATATCACTTTATGCTGTTCTCCGATGAGAAAATAACTCTCGATTCGGACGATAAGCTTGCAAATGAAGAGTTTGATGAAGAAGTACTCCATATGCGGCAGCTGCTTAAGACCAAACTTGTCGACCTCGACCTGTCAGTCAGGGCACTCAACTGCCTTAAGGCAGCTGAAGTGGAAACACTTGGCGACCTGGTGAAATTCAACAAGAATGATCTGCTTAAGTTCAGGAATTTCGGCAAGAAATCCCTTACAGAACTCGATGAACTTCTTGAATCAATGAACCTGTCGTTTGGAATGGATGTGATCAAGTACAAACTTGATAAAGATTAATTTTAAAACTGGTTAAGAATATATACAATGCGACATCAAAGAGTTATTAACCATCTCGGAAGAACGAGCTCACACAGGAGATCAATGCTTGCCAATATGGCAACCTCTCTGATCCTTCATAAACGGATCACTACAACCGTTGCCAAGGCTAAGGCCCTCAAATCCTATGTCGAACCGCTTATTACCAAATCCAAGGAAGATTCAACTCATTCAAGGAGAGTGGTTTTTAGTTATCTGAAGGATAAGTCTGCCGTTTCTGAACTTTTCAGGGAAGTGTCACCTAAAATTGCTGAAAGACCTGGCGGTTATACTAGGATACTTAAGACAGGAAACAGGATAGGGGACAGCGCTGAAATGTGCATTCTTGAACTTGTTGATTACAACGTAGGTATGCTGGGTACTGAAACGACCAAGGCTAAACCATCAAGACGCAGAAGATCATCAAAGAAGAGCTCAGACACCACCGCTAATTCAAAAGCAGGTAAACCTGCACAGTCAAAGGCAATAAAAACACAGGAGACCAAAGATGCCGGGAAATCTCCCGAACCCGATGCCCAGAAAACGGTAAATACCGAAACTGAAGATAAGGCATAATTGAGAAGTCTATTTTGAAAGGGATATAGTCTTCACGGCATATCCCTTTTTTTGTGTAAAGTGAATGGTTATTCTTTAAAAAGTAAATATAAATGGGACAGATAGTTAATGTGCATGCCCGTGAGATACTCGATTCCCGCGGCAATCCTACAATAGAAGTTGATGTTTTTACTGCCAGTGGTTACCAGGGGCGCGCTGCAGTACCTTCAGGTGCATCGACAGGTGAAAACGAAGCGCTTGAACTCCGCGATGGCGACAAATCACGATATCTTGGAAAAGGAGTCCTCAAGGCTGTACATAATGTAAATAATGTTATTGCTGAAGAAATCATCGGTATGGATGTAACCGACCAGGCAGGCATTGACAATAAGATGCTTGAGCTTGATGGCACAAAAACCAAAAGCAACCTTGGCGCAAATGCCATACTTGGAGTATCGCTGGCTGTTGCAAAAGCAGCCGCATCATACCACGGACTTCCGCTTTACCGATACATAGGTGGCTCAAATGCGGTAACACTTCCGGTGCCGATGATGAACATAATAAATGGTGGTTCCCATTCCGACGCTCCCATAGCTTTTCAGGAATTTATGATAAGACCGGTAGGCGCACCCAGCTTTAGGGAAGGCCTGAGAATGGGGGCAGAGGTTTTCCACTCACTGAAAAAGATACTCAAGGCGCGCGGATTGAGCACCGCAGTGGGGGATGAGGGAGGCTTTGCTCCAAATCTTGTCGGCCCTGAAGATGCATTGGAAACCATTGTCGAGGCAATAACAACAGCAGGATTTAAGCCGGGAACAGATATTACAATCGCCCTCGATCCAGCAGCCTCTGAATTCTTTGAAAAAGGTGTATATGACTATACTAAGTTCCAGGGTAAGAATGCCCCCAAAAAATCTTCCGTAGAACAGGTAGATTATCTCGAGAAACTTGCCGGAATGTTTCCAATAGATTCAATTGAAGACGGGATGGCAGAAAGCGACTGGGACGGCTGGAAACTACTGACACAGAGGCTCGGCGGAAAGATACAGATCGTTGGTGATGATGTATTTGTTACAAATGTTGACTACCTGAAAAAAGGAATTGAACTGGGCTGCGCAAATTCTATACTTATTAAGCTTAATCAGATAGGTTCATTGACAGAAACACTCAATACAATCGAAATGGCTCACAGGGCAGGTTATACCACAGTGATCTCTCACCGATCGGGAGAAACGGAAGATTATACAATTGCTGATGTGGCTGTAGCGGTGAATGCAGGACAGATCAAAACAGGTTCATGCAGCAGAACCGACAGGATCTGCAAATATAACCAGCTTCTCAGAATCGAGGAGGCCCTCGGAAACATGGCCGTTTACGGATACAGAAAATAATTCTGTCCAATAAATGCCTCTCGCAGAAATCAGTACAGACAAGACATTTATAATCAGGGAGAAAATTACCATCTTGCCTTAGCCATGTTTAATGTCCACTCTGTGATTCTTTACCGGATCCTTATCTGGGGCACTTCACAGACGTTATTAACAATTGTTAATAACTTGTGTTTATATTCAGTGTAAAACAATGAAAAGCAATCTGATTGCCATATCAATATCTTATATTACATTTGATACATCAGATGAGCGATAAAAGGCTGCTCAAATGGTGTGGGACCGGAAAAGGTTTCTTAAGTGAAGCACGATCTTGTTCATTCAGTCCTTCGGGCCTGCACATCAGGAGAGCCGAAGTCTGAACAAATGAACCCCGGTTCAGGATGTTCAGCAGATCGGAGAAAATCGGAAACGTTCTTTCAACGATTGGGTCACAGGGCTTCAGGAAAGAAAGACTTCGGTCAGGACTTCCTGAAACTGGTTCAACTCCTTCGGGAAGCGAAATCAGCGCCTGAATGACACTTCGTCCCGGAAAGCCCGCCCCGGCGGGAAAAAAGGACAGCAAGAAGGATATGCCGTAAAAAGCATAACCGGAATGCCAGGGGCAGCAAATCAGGGTCTCGTATCAGGAAATGCCGCCGGCCATAATAACAGTAATCTGACATCATAAACAACTTCGGTTGTAAATGATGAATGGGAACTAATCTTAGGAATAGTTCCCATTATTGTTTTATATACCCCTATTCAATATCTTTATACCTGTTATTCATTATTAATGCCATATACCGGACTTTCATCTTTTATAAAGGTACTGGAGAAAGAAGACTGTCTCCACAGAATAAAAATATTCGTTAACCCTCTTCTCGATATTGCTGAAATCGCCGACAGAGCATTTCAATCGGGCGGCAAAGCCCTTCTCTTCGAAAACAACGGGACAAAATTCCCCATTCTTATCAATGCTTTCGGTTCCGACAAGCTTATTTCACTTGCCCTGAGCCAATCTGAAATATCTCAAACCAGCGTTGAAATAGAACAGATCTTCAAATTACTCACCAACGCAAAGGGCTCATTTAAGGATAAAATTTCCTCACTGCCTTTGCTGCTGACTGTTTCAAAATACCTCCCCTCCACAAGCCATAAAAAGGGAAAATGCCAGGAAACAATAATCCGCAACCCTGACCTTTCCATTTTACCAGTGCTGAAGTGCTGGCCTCACGACGGCGGCCGTTTTATTACACTCCCCATAGTCCATACTTCACATCCTGAAACCGGCGCAACAAATGTCGGAATGTACCGGATGCAAATCATTAACTCCAATACCACTGCACTTCACTGGCAAAGACATAAGACGGGAGCGAACCATTTCGAAGCCTGGAAAATGAAGAGACGCAAAATGCCTGTGACGGTAACACTGGGTGGTGACCCGGTTTATGCTTATTGCGCCACCGCTCCACTGCCTGAGAACATTAACGAATACATACTTGCCGGATTCCTCAGAAAAAAAAGAGTTAGACTGGTCAAATGCATTACAAATGATTTGTATATACCTGATGATTCAGATATTGTAATCGAAGGGTACGTTGACCCGGACGATGAACTGTTGTGGGAAGGACCTTTCGGCGACCATACAGGTTTCTATTCGCTTGAGGATTTCTACCCGAGGTTCCGCGTAACCTGTATTACCCACTCCGCAAATGCCGTCTACCCCGCCACAATAGTAGGCATCCCTCCCAAAGAGGATGCCTTCCTTACAAAAGCTACCGAGATAATATTCCTTCCTCCCGTAAAATTCGCCCTGCAGCCAGAAATTGAAGATTTTCATATGCCTGATGCTGGTACTGCACATAACCTTCTGATAGTTAAAATCAGAAAGAATTACCCCGGACAAGGGATGAAGGTGATAAATTCGCTGATGGGAGCAGGCCAGATGATGTTTGCAAAATATATCATTGTGGTAAGCGGAAATATCAATATCCGTGATTATATGGAACTGGCATCGCACGTCATGAATAATACCTGTTTTGCTTCGGATATATTTTTCACCAGAGGACCTATTGATGTACTCGACCATGCCTCCGATACCTGTTCATTTGGGGGTAAAGTCGGAATTGATTCTACAATTAAACTTACAGAGGAAAGATCTGTCCGGAGAAATGAAGACACGATTCAGAAAACCGTGGCAACAGAGGTGATGACAAACCTCCTTAATGTAAAATTCATTTCCGGCTTTAATCTCAGCCTTTATCAATCAGGGCTTAATATCCTTATAATCGGAGTGGATCCCTCTAAAAAGCCCGACTGCATTGCAAAAACTGCCGAGTTGCTGCGAAAAAATTCCAACTTCTTGCCTTTCAGGCTTGTGATAGCTGTTGATAAGACAGTAGATGTAAATGATTTGTTTATGGTTGCTTGGCAGCTACTGGCCAACTCTGATCCACTAAGGGATCACGTATGGATCACGAAATCTTCACTGCTTATCGACGGAACAGTAAAGTATCTGAGGAAAAACGGATTTACAAGAGATTGGCCAAATATTGTCTGTTCCTGCCATGAAACAATAAAAGCTGTGGACCAAAAATGGAACGACCTTGGATTTGACCGATTCATCCCGTCTCCTTCTCTCAGATATCTGCCTCTTGTCAGAAAAGGAGCAGCCAGAATTGAAGAATAGCAAATGACTGGCTGAGTTAATATTTTATTGCCAGTCAGTGACAAATATGCATGATATTTAATTGGTGCCCTATTAAGGAAATGGTTATTTTTGTCGTTGTATGGTACAGTTTTTGATCCGGAATTATAAAGAATTCATCAGTATGAGGAAAAATTTCAGGATTCTGTTTCTGATTGTTTTTGCATGCTGTTTTGCAGGTGTTACTGATATTTTATGTCAGCCTGCCGACAGCATTGTTAAATATACTCCCGACTTCAGGTTTAACGATGGAGTTTTTCTGAATTTCGAACAGGTAAAAGCAAACAATCCGATCCCAAAGGCTAAACTGCTTACTTCAACCGATTATAATGACAAGGATTTCTTCAAGAATCTCTTTGCGGGCGACAAAATATATTACTACGACGGTATGGGTGTAAGGCAGGAGATTGATAAAAAGACAGTGTGGGGCTATTCCAGAAATGGCATCCTTTACATACAGGTTGACGGTAACTTCAGCAGAATTACTTTCTTAGGAAGCATCTGCCATTTCGTGGCCGATATAACAACGTATGATGACCGGTATTACAACAATTATCCCTATGGATATTATGACCCTTACTATTCCCGCTACTATAATCCATACTATTATTATTCTCCATATTACTCTCCTTACTCATACCGGAACTATTATTCCCCTTACGGTCCGTATTATTCTCCATACCGCAACACGGCCCGGAATGAATTAAGACAATATCTCATTGATTTCGACACAGGCAGAATCCTCGAGTATAATGTTGAAAATGCTGAAATGCTTCTTATGAAGGATAATCAGCTCTATGAGGAATATGTACAGCTTCCCCGTAAGAAAAAAAGAGACCTGATTTTCGTGTATATCAGGAAGTACAATGAGAAGAATCCATTGTTCATACCTGTAAAAAAGTAGATATCTGTTATGAATAGAATAAGTGCTGTATTCCTGCTTCTTTCATTGCCACTGGCTCTGAGCGGACAAGCACCCTTTCCGACAAGTACCGAGATAAAGCAATTTACCGGATCAACCACATGTGTGGTCCTTGAAGGCGGAAATTCACCATATAACGTTTTTATCAGACGTGCTATGGATGAATACTGGAAGATTACGCCATATGAATTCATAAGCTCTTCAGTTTTTGAGACCAGAAAAACCGATCCAGCTTTCTCTTTCATCGTACTTACTGAAACAAGCTTCGATAGGGATAAATCGAAAACTGCATATAATTTCATAAATCTCCTTCAGGGAAAAGCTGTTGATGAAATGTCAAAGATGCCTGAGATCTGTGCTGTTCCACTTTCAGTTGCAGGAGAGGATGACCTGGAATACGGATACAAGCTTGGTGTAATACTCTCATTTATACAGAAACATGCCCTCATGATTGCTGAGGATCCATCAATTACCGGAAGAAGGTATCTCAGATATTATAACAAAAATATTCCACTGATTCCCCAAAAAACGATCCTGGTGAAACAGGAAGATCTCGCCCCTTCTGTAAACTCTGTTGAAAAGATAAAGGCAATTTATAAAAACAGGATTGAAATAGTATCCGAGGAAAAAATAATGGAAGTCATTAACAAAAAGCTGCCAAATACACTCATTCTTCATATGGTGGGGCCTGCAGAAGAAACAAATGCCGGTTTCTGCTTTAAAATGCTTATCGGGACGGATGATTCGGATATGTATTACTATAATCAGCATCTTATTGACA
This sequence comes from uncultured Rikenellaceae bacterium, assembly GCA_964613785.1. GTDB lineage: Bacteria > Bacteroidota > Bacteroidia > Bacteroidales > VadinHA17 > LD21. Next base: position 50,464 of record CAZTJT010000003.1, on the reverse strand, counting down.
AAACAAATCCGAAAGGGCTGCTTCCCGCCGATCTCAAGCGGCTGGGAAGGTTCTGAAAAATGCAGCGTTGCCGACACAATGACGTCTTTTTATTAAAAAAAGAATTGCAATGAAAGAGATCAGAGAATTATCAGAATCAGAAAGGAACTGGGCTATGTTCTGTCACCTTTCAGCTTATGCAGGATTTTTCTTTCCCTTTGGAGGAATAATCGGTCCGCTTATCTGCTGGCTGTCAAGAAAAGATGAATCACAGTGGGTCAATCAGAATGGTAAAGCCTCACTTAACTTCCAGTTGTCGGTACTCCTTTATATTGTTCTGGCATTACCACTGTGCATCATAATTGTCGGTATACCCATAATAATGGCATTAGGGCTTCTTAAAATTATATGTATTGCCATTGCCAGTGTAAAAGCTTCAAAGGGCGAAGATTTCAGATACCCGCTATCAATACCTTTTATCCAGTAACATTGTTTAAGGGAAATTTCTTAAACAGTCCGGAAATTTGTATATTTCTGACTTGTTTAACATTACCCTAATGGTTGAAAAGTCAAAACACCATCCGAAAAAAACCGAGGTTTTTGAGAAGAAAGATCTTTACCATGATGTACAGGCCGAAAAACACAAGCAGCTATCAGGCAAGGAATATGAAAAGAAACTTCGCAAGCTGGAAATCGAGCTTGTTAAACTCCAGGAATGGGTGAAAGCCAACGGGCTCAGGATCGTCGTCATTTTTGAGGGACGGGATGCTGCCGGCAAAGGAGGAGTGATAAAGACGATAGCCGGATGTCTGAATCCAAGAATATGCAGAATTGTCGCTCTTGGAGTACCTACGGAAAAGGAGAAATCACAGTGGTATTTTCAGAGGTATGTCTCACAATTACCATCGGCAGGAGAGATCGTACTTTTTGACAGAAGCTGGTACAACAGGGCCGGAGTGGAAAAAGTAATGGGTTTTTGTACAAATGAGGAATACGAGGAATTCCTTCGTTCATGCCCGGAGTTCGAAAGAATGCTTATCAGATCAGGTATCATCCTCATCAAATACTGGTTCTCAATAAGCGACGTGGAACAGGAAAGCCGTTTTCAGGACAGGATCAAGGATCCTACCAAAAGATGGAAAATCAGCCAGATGGATATCGAATCACGTGACAAATGGGTTGAATATTCGATGGCAAAAGATAAGATGTTCTCTTACACCGACACAAAACAATCTCCATGGTATGTGGTCCCGGCCGATGATAAGAGAAGGGCCAGACTCAACTGCATTGATCACCTGCTGTCGCTTATTCCATATAAGGACCTTACTCAGAAACCGTTCAAACTTCCCCCCCTGAAACATGAGGTTGCCTATGTAAGACCCCCTATCACCGATCAGACTTTCGTACCTGAAAAGTACTGATTAGTATGCAGAATCCATAAAGTCAATTAAATCGGACTAAATCTATCAACCGTAAAGACTTTACAGACTTTCAGCTAAATTCCTTACTTTTGTCTTTTTACTTTTATCATTTGTCTTTCACTCAATGAAGCCTTCGATACCAAAAGGGACCCGTGATTTTTCTCCTGAAGAAATATTGAAAAGAGATCTGATTTTTGATACTGTGAGGTCTGTATTCAGGCTTTACGGCTATCAGCCGGTGGAGACACCTGCGATTGAAAATCTCTCAACTCTTCTGGGGAAATATGGCGAGGAGGGCGACAGGCTGATATTCAGGATTCTTAATTCAGGTGATTTTCTTGCGGGGATTGACAAAAATGATATCATCAATGGAGGATCTTCAAAGCTTTCTTCACTCATCTGTGAAAAAGGATTAAGATATGATCTTACTGTTCCATTCGCCCGATATGTGGTGCAGCACCGGGAGGATATTGTGTTCCCCTTCAGACGCTATCAGATCCAGCCGGTATGGAGAGCCGACCGGCCTCAAAAGGGAAGATACCGCGAATTCTTCCAATGCGATGCCGACGTGATAGGAAGCGATTCACTGCTTAATGAGTACGAACTGATAAGGATAATTGATGATGTATTCACCCGACTGAATATTAACGTACTGATTAAAATCAACCACCGGAAAGTGCTTTCCGGTATAGCCGAATACATTGGTGAAGCCGCAAAAATTACCGACATTACTGTTGCCATCGATAAACTCGATAAAATAGGTATAGAGGATGTTAACAAAGAACTTTCACTGAAGGGTATCTCTGATGAGGCAATCCGGAAGCTTCGCCCAATACTTGACCTGTCGGGCGACATGCAGGCAAAACTCACCAGGCTTCAGGATATCCTTTCTGAATCTGAAACAGGGCTCAAAGGAACAGGGGAAATAAGGACATTGTTTTCTTACATTTCCGGTTCCCATTTGAAAAATGAAATTGAACTGGATCTTACCCTTGCCCGGGGACTGAACTATTATACCGGCACAATAATAGAGGTAAAGTCAAAAGATGTAAGCATAGGAAGCATCTGCGGCGGAGGCAGGTACGACGATCTAACCGGGATATTCGGATTGCAGGGTGTTTCAGGAGTAGGAGTATCGTTCGGTGCCGACAGGATATATGATGTTATGAGCCAGCTTTCACTTTTTGAAAAAACCGCATCGTCAGTAACACAGGTGCTGATACTTAATTTCGGCGAAAAAGAGACAGAATACGCGATAAAGCTCAGGGATTCATTAAGAAGTATTAACTGCAGAACAGAATTTTATCCAGATCCTGTGAGAATCAAAAAACAGATGTCATATGCTGATGCCAAAAGAATTCCCTATATAATTCTTGCCGGCGATGAAGAAATGAAAAAAAACAGGATCATCTGCAGAAAGATGGAATCAGGGGAGCAGAAAGTCCTTTCGCCCGAAGAACTCATCTTATATATTGAATCAGAACTAAAATGCTGATAAACAGGCATATGTTAGAAGGATGAAGTCATTTGAAAAGACTCCTTAAAAGACTCCTTAAAAGACTCCCTAAAAGACTCCCTAAAAGACTCGTTAAAAGACTCCTTTTTTTGTATCTTGATTTAAAAATAGAGTGAACTATGACACGCAGAAGAAGCAAAGAAAATAATATCAGAGCTCTGAGAAGATTATCGGGCGGATCCAGTTATGGTATTACAATACCAAGGGAATTCATAAGGGAATTGAACTGGAGATTTAAACAGAAGCTTGAATTGAAGCTTTATAAAGACAGGATCATCATCCGCGACTGGCAGCAAAAACAACCGGGTTGATGACTCCGTGAAGGTGTGGGTTTATTCAGGGTTTATTTATGCTGAAGTAAGATCAGGAATAATTGTAAATTTGCAGATAAATCAATTCTGAAACCTGATGGCACTTCAATGTGGAATCATAGGAATAACAAATGTAGGCAAAACTACGATCTTCAATTGCATCTCAAATACAAAGGGTGAGACTAATGCCTTTGCCTTCAGCGCAACAAAATCGAACATTGGCGTCGTGCAGGTTCCCGATCCGCGCCTGATTGAGCTCAATAAGCATCAGGTGACTGAAAAGATCGTGCCCACCACAATAGAAATTGTTGACATACCTGGCCTGGCACGCGGATCAAACAAGGGAGAGGGAGTGGGAAACAGGTTTCTCGCCGACATAAGGAACACCGATGCATTGATACATGTACTAAGATGCTTCGATAATGATAACCTTCCACATATCGACGGTTCGGTGGATCCTGTACGCGACATGGATACTGTCGATTTTGAGCTACAGGTAAAGGACATGGAGTCGGTGGAGAAAAAGCTTCAGCGCCTCGAGAAACTGGTTCGGTCAGGAGATAAGGATGCCAGGCACGGATGTGAAGTTCTTGAGAAAGTGAAAGCCCATATAGGAAATTTCAATAATGCCCGTACGTTGGAAATGTCACCGGAGGATAGGAAACATATTGATGATCTTTTTCTTCTTACCATGAAACCTGTGATGTATGTATGCAATGTTGATGAAAGATCGGCGGTTAAAGGGAACAGATATGTTGATCAGGTAAAAGAAGCACTGAAAGGCAGGGATGTTGAGATAATTGTTATCGCCGGTAAGATTGAAGCTGAGATCGCCGAACTTGAAAGTGTTGAAGACCGCCTGGCATTCCTTCAAGATGCCGGACTTGAAGAACCCGGAGTCGACAGGATGGTAAGGGCTGCCTATAAGATGCTAAATCTTCAGACTTTTTTTACCGTGGGGCCAAAGGAAATAAGGGCATGGACAATAAAAAAGGGAATGACCGCCCCACAGGCCGCAGGAGTGATCCACAGCGACCTCGAGAGGGGATTCATTCGGTCGGAAGTGATTAAATACAATGATTTTATTACATACGGTTCAGAACATGCATGCAAGGAAGCAGGCAGATTTTTTATCGAGGGAAAGAACTATGTAGTTGAAGACGGGGATATCCTCCATATCAGATTCAACGTTTAAACCCTTCCATGATAACAAGGCACGTTATACTGATCCTTTTCATTCAGATTATTGTTCAAAACTCTTTTACACAAGAGACCACAAATGATGAAAAGCTTAGAAAACTGATCAGCATTTATGGACAGGCAGAGGTAAGAGTTCCTTACCCCGGGCCAGAAGCGATCGATTTTCTTAGCAGGAACGTTTCAATCCGCTCGGTTAAGGACAATTGTGTCGACATAATTCTTTCACCTTTAACAGCAGAATGGTTCATTTCTTCAGGTTTCAGCTATAATCTTATCGAACCTTCCCGGGTAAAGGGAATTGTAAGCTCATCAAATATGAAGAAAGCAATGGAGTGGGATTCTTATCCGACCTACAGTCAGTATGATTCCATAATGAGGTTTTTTGCTGAAGAATATCCTTCACTCTGTCGGCTCGATACTATTGGTACCACTTTGGAAGGAAGACTGGTTATGGTGCTGAAGATCAGTGATAATTGTAATGAGGATGAGGATGAACCGGAGGTTTTTCTTACTTCCACCATGCATGGGGATGAAACCGGTGGATTCATTTTGATGCTCAGGCTGGCTGATTACCTCCTTAGTAACTATGATTCCGATTTTAGGATAAGGGAACTTGCGGATAATGTTGAAATATGGATTAATCCTCTGGCAAACCCTGATGGGACATATACTAATGGTAATGAAATATACATGCCGGTTAGAGGAAATGCTGCCGGGTACGACCTTAACAGGAATTTTCCTGATCCTTTAATTTCAGGAACTGTTCTGCAGAAAGAGACTATTGATATGATGAAGTTCCTGGCGGAGAGGAGGTTTGTTCTTTCCGCAAACTTCCACTCCGGGGCTGAAGTTGTAAATTATCCATGGGATCGATGGGTAAGAGATCATGCCGACAGAAACTGGTTTTATTCAGTAAGCAGAGCTTATGCTGACACCGCTCACAATTACTCTCCTCCAGGATATATGGATTATCTCGATAATGGAGTTACGAATGGTTACAGATGGTACCCTGTTTATGGAAGCAGGCAGGATTATGTAACCTGGGAACTGCACGGAAGGGAAATTACCATAGAGATTGATGAGGACTTTATTACCCCTGTTTACGATCTGCATGAGCTTTGGAGTAGCAACTGGCGATCAATGCTGGGGTTTATCGAAAATGCATTGTTTGGAATCCACGGGTCGGTGACAGATGCGGAAAACGGAAAACCTGTACCGGCTACGATTAGAGTGAATGGGCACGACAAGGACAGATCGGAAGCTTATGCTGACAGTACCACAGGAAGCTTTTTCAGATTCCTAAGTCCGGGCATCTGGGATCTTTCCTTTAGTGCTTCAGGCTACCGCGATACCACTATATCGGATATAGTTGTAAGTGCTTTTCAGAAAACCAGTATGGCAGTTACAATGAAAAAAATAATGACAGGTGTTGACACTTCGGAAACTGGTCAGCCGGTATTGTATCCGAATCCTGCAGGTGGATTTTTGAAAGCTGAGCTTCCTGGAAACTTGTCGGGGAATATAAACATCAGAATATTTAATACTGCCGGAGTACTCCTGTATGATTATGATGACTTCTATGCTGATGGCATACCATTGTATTTTGATGTAATGAATATGAAGCGAGGCATTTATATTGTGCGATTCACTTTTAAAGAAACAGGAAGGATATTTCATGGAAAGTTCATATTGAAATGATGTCAATTGTTAAATAATGTTACCCTGTTGTTTCTCATCGTAAAAGAGCTACTTTTGCATTTTATTCAGAAAAGGCAGTTGGCAATAATCTTAATTTACAGATAGATCTTTTGCGATGATCAGGAAAAAAAATTTATTCTTCGTTGTATTTTCTCTTTTAGTGGCAACAGGAAGCCTTTGCGGACAGCAGGCCTATCTGCCACCGGATAAACCCCGGTTAATTGTGGGGATTGTGGTTGAACAGCTTAGATTTGATCAGTTGGAAAAGTTCAGGGACAGGTTGTCAGAAAACGGAATTAAGAGGCTCATAAATGAAGGAACATATTTTAGGAATGCATCTTACGAGTATCTTCTTACCCAGGGCGCGCCTGGATTCTCAACCATTTCCACGGGAACTGAACCCTCATATCATGGAATAACATCCGACAACTGGTATCAGGCACTAAAAGATGAGCAGATTTACTGTACAAAGGATATTTCGGTCGATCCTGTTGGCGGTAGTTATGAATCGGGATTACATTCGCCTGTTAACCTTCAGGCATCAACATTCACTGATGAGCTTAAGCTGGCAACTAATAAGGGAGCAAAAGTCTATGGAATTGGATTAAAGGAATATTCTTCAATCTTTTCTGCAGGGCATGCTGCAAATGGTGCTTTCTGGTTTGATAATACCACCGGAACCTGGATGACATCCACATATTATATGAAAAACCTCCCTGGATGGGTTAATGAATTCAATGCCATGAAGCATTCGGATACCTATCTGAACGGTACTTGGAACCTTTTACGACCTGTCTCAGACTATTCAGTATGTCTTTCTGATACAAATAACTTCGAGGCCGGGTTTGACGGGAAGAACTTTTTTCCTTATGATCTTAAAAAGATGAGCCATAAAAGATCAGGGAACTCTTTAAAAGATTATTCATTCCTTCGGGAGACACCATTTGGCAATACCTTTACCACAGATTTTGCGCTGAAGCTGGTGGAGTCAGAAAAGCTGGGCCAGGATGAGATAACGGATTTTCTTGCAATATGTTATTCATCAACCGATTATATTGGGCACAGGTTTGGACCTTCTTCAGTTGAAATGGGTGATGCAATTTACCGTCTCGACAAGGAAATAGAAACAATCATTACTTATCTTAATGACAGGCTCGGCAAGAAGAATTACCTTGTGTATTTTACTTCAGCGCATGGGGTGTCTGAAATTCCGACAGTAATGGAATACTCCCGGATCCCTTCGGGATATTTCAAGCAAAACCAGGCACTTCAGCTTCTGAGGAGCTATCTTAATGCAGTTTATGGGGAAGGGAACTGGGTGCGGGGATATTCGGAGAAACAGGTTTTTCTGAACAGGACCCTCATAGAGGATGCAAGGATACCGCTCGAAGATATTCAGAAAAAAGTTGCCAGATTCATGAATCAGATGACAGGTGTTGCCGAAGCCTATCCCTATTCAGCATTTGAGGCAAATGATTATGGAGGCGGCCATCTCAGGAAGATCATAAATAATTTCAGTCCACAGAGATCAGGTGATGTAATCGTTACCCTTAATCCGGGCTGGGTGGAAAAAGATGGTGAGCAGATAACGAACCACAATTCACCTTATGAATATGACTCCCATGTTCCTCTTATCTGGTACGGTTGGACGGTAAACCGTGATGTGGTTATGCGAAGGATAAACATGACAGCAATAGCAGCAACGCTCTCATCGCTCTGTAAGATACCGTTTCCAAACTCCTGTACGGGAGAGCCCTTAACCGAGCTTTTCAGGTAATATTCCGGTTTAGGAGATTATCCCTTATTTTACAGGCATCCGCCAGCAATCCGGGATTCTTTTCACATCCGTTCCCAAGTACAATTAAGTCAGCACCTGCTTCAAATGCATTGAGAATCTCTCCTGGGAACCTGAGTCCTCCTCCTACTGCAATCGGAATTGAAACACTATCTCTTACACCCTTGATCACTTCTGCCGGAATAGTGTTTGCAGCACCACTTCCTCCTTCAAGGTAGATCAACTGCAAACCCAGCATTTCTCCAGCAAGGGCAGTAGCTATTACAATTTCAGGCTTATCGGCGGGAATAGGTACGGTATTACTTATATATTCAACCGATGTTTTATGTTCTGAACCGATTAGGATGTACCCAACTGAAATGATCTTGTCTTTCATGTCGCGCAGATAGGGAGCAGCAAGTACATGGTTGCCAATGAGCAGGTCAGGATTACGTCCCGATATGAGTGAAAGCAGTAGCACAGCATCTGCTTTCCGGCTCAACTGAAGAAGATTACCCGGGAAAAGGATGATTGGTATTTTACATGTGGTTCTGACGGCATCTATCAAATTATCAATACTGTTGAAGGTCAGGCTACCTCCTGCAAAGATATAGTCGGCCCTGTAATCAGTGGCGATCTTAAGAATCTCTCTCAAAGCTTTTTCTTCTGATTTATCAGGGTCGAGGAGCAGGGCTACACTTTTCTTATGAGGGAATTTATACTTTGTCATAACTCTTCTTTGTCCAGACTATTGAATAATTATCATAACGGGTAAAGAAAAGATCGAATGATTCATTGATGTTCTTGTTTTGTACTTTACCCTTTATTTCACCTGATTCCCTGACCTCAAATGGTTCGATTGTGATATCTTTCCTTATACTTATACCTTCTTTGTCGCATATTTTATATAATGCCTCCTTGGCACACCAGTGAAGGTAAAGATGATATTTGCGGTTCTCAGGGTCTTTTGTAATTTTTTCCTTTCTGTTGATGAATTTGAACGCAATACGTCCGATATTAGTACTCATGTACTCAAGGTCAATTCCAACTCTTTCATTTGTGCTAAGCAGGATTGCAGTCAGTTTATATGAATGTGAAATGCTTATGAACCTTGAACCGTCTTTTAAAAATGGTTTATTGTTCTTATTGTATACGATTCTGGCATCTTTGCCAAGGAGTTCCGCAAGTAAAGCCCTGACACTTAAAAATTCAAGTTTTCTTGATGTACTTGCGAATCCTTTATACTTCCTTTTGTCTTCGGCATCCATCTCAACCATCCCCAGAAGTGTGTCAAGGTCCTCCTCAATCTTCCAGACTCCAAGAATGGTATAATCATTGAGATAATGTTTAGAAATACATCCCATTATGTATTCAGCTATTAATTATTCCCCCATTTCAATGTTCCGATAAGGTGAATGATATCCTCCCTGAAGAAATCAATTACCGGAGACAGTGAATCAGCATTTGGCTCTGAGTCAAAATAAAGTGAACCTCTGAGGTAATGCTTTACGCTGTCTGTTACATAAAACTGAACAGCAGTGGCAGTATTGCCCTTGAGGTTATATAAAATTCCGTAAACTTTGCTCTGTCTATTGTTAATAATCTGTTCGTCAATCGCTTCGGCCTTAATCACATGATTTTTCACATTCATCGTATAGGTTTGCTCTATAAGGGAAGCCAGATCATTATTAACATCCTTGTAGGTAAGATAGATTGCTGCCTTGTAAGTTGGGAACTCGATATTAAAGAAGCCGGGTTCCATATCAGGTTCATTCCCGGGCTGGAGATTCCCGTAAACAGGATATTCAAACGAAAGAGGAATTTCCGGATCCAGTTCCCCATTTTTCAAAGATAAATATTCTTTTGCCGGCAGGTCTATTCTGAAATAACCTTTCGGCTTTGGAACGACCGTATCCCTCCTGCAGCTGTACGAATAATGAATCATCATTACAGCAATAAAAAGCAGAAGACTATTTTTTATCTTCATTATTTTCCGGCTCGTTATTATCAACAAGTTCAACCCTTATTTCTTTTATTCTTCGCTTATCGGCAGCTTCGATCCTGAATCGGAAATTCTTATATGAAATGACCTGGTCTTTCTGAGGAATTTCACCCGTCAGTTCGAGTAATAATCCGGCAAGGGTCTCCGCTTCTCCTCTTACATCATCAAAAATATCGTAATCCACCTCAATGATCTTGCAGAAATCATTTAGCAATACCTTCCCCTCAAAAATGAAGGTCTTCGGGTCAATTATTCGGTAGAGATTCTCATCCTCATCACTTTCGTCTGTAATTTCGCCTACAATTTCCTCAAGAACATCCTCGAGAGTTATTATTCCCGATGTTCCTCCATATTCATCAATGACGACTGCAATATGGTTTTTCTTAACCTGGAATTCCTTAAGCAGCTCGTTTATTTTCTTGGTTTCAGGCACAAAATGCGGGGGTCTGATGAGTGATTGCCATTTAAAATTGTCGGGGCTGCTGGTATAGGGAAGTATATCTTTTGCATAAAGTATACCTTTTACGCTATCGAATGAACCTGAATATACAGGTATCCTTGAGAATCCCGATTCTATAATAATTGATTTTACCTTGTTGAATCCGAGTTTAATATCAATGGCAGTGACATCGATTCTAGGGCACATTATTTCGCTGACATTAATATTACCAAATTTAACTATACCCTTAAGGATTTTTTCATCATCGTGTATATCGTCAGAAGCAAGCTCAAGTGCATCAGACAGATCGTTCATGCTTATATTTGAAATGCTCTTTGAGCTTCTTTTCTTTACAAATGAAGCAGATAATATAAGGAATGCCGTTATGGGCTTAAACAGTTTAGAAAGAATATTAAGGAGCCCTGCCATAGACATAGCTATATTGACCTGGTTTCTTGTGGCATACACTTTGGGCAGGATCTCCCCGAAAAAAAGCAGAATAAAGGTGATAACTACTGCTTCGACTATGAAACCGAGTACCGGATTTGCTGAGAAATCAAATAACCTCGAGCTAAGGAATGCGGCCAGAAGTACTATTGTTATATTGATAGTATTGTTGGATACCAGTATTGTGCTCAAAAGGTTTTCAGGCGAATTATAAAGTTTGAGTACTGTTTTTGCCTTTCTCGATTTATTGTCCTTTAACCTCTTAATATCTTCAGGTCCAAGCGAAAAATAGGCAACTTCTGAGGCTGACATCATCCCTGATCCCAGGAGCAATATTCCGAGAATTATAAAGCCGGTTATTAACTTGATGTCAAAACTGCTGGCAGCTGCATCTGAAGCCTTCAAAATAAGAAGAGGTATAATCGCCGGTTCCAATTGCCTAAATATTGTTGAAACGTGTCAGAAGGGAAGATCATCCTCCGGTAAAGCCTGATAAGGTGCAGGTGGTTCATTGATCTCCGGACTGATTGCTTCCCGGTCCGCTTGTGCCTGGTTGACCGGCTGGCCTGTGGCCGGTTTTTTGTCAAGCACCATCAGTGTGTCGGCAAGGATCTCCGTTATATACTTGTTGTTCCCATCCTTATCAACATAGGATCTTGTTTTTATCTTGCCTACAATATATACCTGTGATCCCTTTTTTACCGTTTTTTCCGCAACTTCGGCAAGAGCACGCCAGAGGACTATATTATGCCATTCCGTTGTGGTTATTGTTTCACCCTGCTGGTTTGTGTACGATTCACTTGTTGCAAGAGGAAAGGTAGCTTTGGCTGCACCCTTGTCGAAATATCTTACAACCGGATCTTTTCCAACATTCCCTACAAGAATCACCTTATTTATTGACATTTTGTTATGTTTTTTGTTTTTTGAATCAATTGTAAAGTTACAAAAAATTAAGTTTGCTGCAACCGTCAATGAGTTCAAAGGTAAAGTACTTAAACTCTGGTTTTTAAGCAAATGTTTTAAAAGCAGTGAATCATGGGGTGTTTTTACCGGGAATTATTATGACCGGAGGAAATTTTTCTATATCATTGTATTTTAGGCAATAATAAAAACAAATAAAAAAAATTATTATCTAAGTGTTTCAAATTAAACAAATAATATTTTTATATTTGCACAGTTGAAAAAAAATACTCGAAATAATTTGTTGAATTTTAAACTTCACGAAAATGACTAAAGCAGACATTGTTAATGAAATTGCCAAGAACACTGGTATTGAAAAGGTTACAGTTCAGAAGACTGTAGAAGCCTTTATGGACACAATAAAACATTCTATGGTAACTGGAAGTAACGTTTACCTCAGGGGATTCGGCAGCTTTATTGTTAAGAAAAGAGCTAAAAAAACTGCAAGGAATATTTCGAAGAATACAACCATCATTATCCCAGCTCACAATATCCCTGCTTTCAAACCGGCAAAATCATTCATCAATAAAGTTAAATCTCACGTTAAGAAGTAACCCTCCATGCCAAGCGGAAAAAAAAGGAAAAGACATAAAATGGCTACCCATAAGCGTAAAAAACGCTTACGTAAGAACAGACATAAGAAGAAGTAGAAGATTGCAGGGTAGTCAAAAACAAATAATCTAAACCTAAAGGTCCTTCGATCTTTAGGTTTATTTGCATATTGTCGTTCGAAGTGGATGTTTTTAGTGGCTCAGATTAATGTAGTGAAGTGGGAAACAAGGATCTAATAATTGATGTTGGCGATTCGGAGGTGTCTTTAGCTTTATTGGAAGACAAACAGTTAGTCGAGCTAAACAAAGAAAAGCGAAACATCAAATTCTCGGTGGGGGATATTTATCTTGGCAAGGTAAAGAAGATAATGCCAGGTCTTAATGCAGCTTTTATAAACGTCGGTTATGAGCGGGATGCCTTTCTTCATTATCTCGACCTGGGAGCTCAATTCAGGACACAGCATAAATATTACCTTTCAGCTGTTCAAAGGCAGGGCCGGGTGAGCCCTGTTCACAAGATCAAGCCTGAAGCAGATATCGACAAAGATGGTAAGATTACTGATGTTCTTACCACCGGCCAGACTGTCATTGTTCAGATAACCAAGGAACCTATTTCCACCAAAGGGCCGAGGCTTGCTTCCGAGATATCGATCGCCGGAAGAAACCTTGTTTTGATACCCTTCTCCGACAAGGTCTCAATATCCTCCAAGATCGAAAGCACAGAGGAGAAAAATCGCCTTAAAACATTGGTAACCAGTATAAAGCCTAAAAACTACGGTGTAATAGTCAGAACGGTTGCGGAAGGTAAAAAAGTGGCAGTGCTTGATGCTGAACTTAAGGAGCTTGTTAAGAAATGGGAATCTGCCTTTACCGCCATCAAAAAAGAAACCAAAACCCCTAAACTGTTCATTGGGGAAATGAACAGGACTTCAACCATATTACGGGATATGCTGAATGTGACATTCAACAGTATCCATATTAACGACCATGCACTGGCGGAGGATATCAGGAAATATATACGGGAAATTGCTCCTGAAAAGGAAAAGATTGTAAAGGTTTACAAAGGCACCATCCCGATATTTGACCATTTTAATGTAAATAAACAAATAAAGGCACTGTTTGGAAAAACAGTTTCCTTTAAACATGGTGCATACCTGATAATAGAACATACCGAGGCTCTTCATGTTATTGACGTTAACAGCGGCAACAGGGCGAGATCAGGGAACAACCAGGAATCCAATGCCCTGGAAGTCAACATCGAAGCAGCTACAGAAATAGCGCGGCAGCTCAGACTCAGAGATATGGGCGGCATAATTGTTGTCGACTTTATCGATATGCAATCATCTGAAAACAAGCAGCTTCTCTATGAAAAGATGAAAGAGATCATGGCCAATGACAGAACCAAACATAACATCCTTCCTCTTTCCAAATTCGGGCTTATGCAGATTACCCGCCAGCGGGTGCGCCCTGAAATGAATATCATTACTGATGAAAAATGTCCGTCATGCCTGGGTACAGGTAAAACCAGGCCAACTATCCTGTTCACTGATGAAATTGAAAGAGCCCTCTCCTTTATTGTTGAACGGATTAAAACACGAAAAATAATACTGAATGTCCATCCCTTTGTTGCATCTTATCTTCGCTGCGGATTATTCCCGATATTCAGAAAATGGAACCTTAAATACAAAATACTGCTTAAGGTACAGGCCATCACTTCCTATCACGCACTGGAATACCATTTTTTCGACAGGGATGGTAACGAAATTGACCTGGCCTGAATCATAAATCTGTGTTGAACCTTTTCAGGTCTTATTCGTTTGATCCTGCAGAAATACTATTTTAGCAGAAAGAATAATTACACAAGAAATGGATAATAAACCTATTGTAATTTTTTTACTCCTTTTTATTATCGCTGTAAATTCCAATGCCCAGATTTATGATCCCGTTGCTTGGGATTTTCGGTATGAAAAAAAGGACAGCAACAGGTATGACCTGGTTTTTATTGCATCAATTGAGGAAGGTTCTCATATTTATTCTATGGATATTCCTGAAAACGGACCTATTCCTACTTCGTTCAGTTTTGACACAGTTCCCGATTATAAACTTGAAGGAAAAGCATTTGAGGTTACTGAACCTGAGGAGATCTTTGACGAGGCTTTCGGCTTCAGAATAAAATCCTTCAGCAATAAAGCTGAATTCAGGCAGACTGTTTCTTCTGAGAAACCCTCATTCGTCGTATCAGGGCTGTTAAACTACATGTCGTGCAGCAAAACAACCTGTTCACCTCCTAAAGATGTTGAATTCAGAATAAGTATAGGAACTCCCGGTACTTCAACTGCAGCCATTCGGGGCAATGAACAGCCTGCCCCTGCAAATCGGGCTCCGGCAGGAAGCGGATTGCTGAAATTTTTCCTGATATCATTGCTTGCAGGCATAGCAGGGATATTCACTCCATGCGTTTTCCCGATGATCCCCATGACCGTGGCGTTCTTTTCCAGCGGAAGTGAAAACAGAACCCGGGCAGTGTTCAAGGCTTTGATTTTTGGTGTCTCAATCGTACTGATTTATTCGTTGTTGGGTATTATCGTATCCCTGACCAGTGCCGGAGCAGGTTTTGCAAACACACTCAGTACTCACTGGATCCCTAATCTGATATTCTTTGCTCTCTTCATTGTTTTCGCTATATCCTTTTTTGGAGCTTTTGAGATAGTCCTTCCAAACAGATGGATATCGGGCGCTGATTCAAAAGTTGACAAAGGAGGCATACTTGCATCATTTTTTATGGGGCTGACAACAGTTATTGTTTCTTTTTCTTGTACAGGTCCTATAATCGGGGTCCTTTTGGTTGAAGCTGCCACCGGCGACTGGCTTCGTCCTACAATAGGCATGTTCGGATTTGGACTTGCTTTTGCACTTCCTTTCACTGTATTTGCTTTGTTCCCGTCAATGATGAGTAAAATGCCCAGATCGGGAGGATGGCTTAACTCAGTCAAGGTGTTCCTGGCTTTTATCATGCTTGCCTTCAGTTTAAAATTCCTGATGACCATCGACAGTGTTTATAACCTCAGGATCCTTACCAGAGATATTTACCTGGCAATATGGATAGCTCTCTTTATACTTCTCGGACTTTATCTTATGGGCAAGATCAGGTTTAATCACGACAGCGATGTCACTTATATTGGAACCTTCAGGCTTTTTCTGATTATTGCCGTTTTTTCATTCGTGATTTATCTTTTAACGGGGCTCTTCGGAGCACCTCTCAAAGGTCTGTCATCCATGCTTCCACCACCCCGGGCATCAGGTTTGAATTTTCCTGGTGTAGGATCAGTATCGCAGCCAGCCACCTTCGAACAGCAGACATCAGTTTTATCCAGCGAATTATGTTCTGTAGTCAAGCATGACGACAAATTCGATATGCCTCATGGACTGACCGGATATTTTGACTATAAACAGGGACTGGCATGTGCAAGGGAAAGGGGAAAACCAGTACTACTCGATTTTAAGGGCCATGCGTGTGCAAATTGTAAAAAGATGGAAGCCAGGGTATGGTCAGATCCTGAAATTCTTCAACGACTTAGAGATAATTTCGTCATCGTAGCCCTTTATGTTGATGACCGGACACAGCTTCCTGAAAATGAGTGGATCACATCAAGAATAGACGGGAAGGTAAAGAAAACCATTGGAAAACTCAATGAGGACCTTGAGATATCAAAGTTCAACACTAATGCAATTCCTTTATATGTGATTACTGATCATGACGGCAATCCGCTCAATACCCCGATGCCTGCCAATCTGAACATTGAAGAGTACAAAGCATGGCTTGATGAGGGATTCATGTTGTTCAAATCGCGATAGTACCGTAAAGATCATCCGGTGATCTGCCCCTTGGATTATTGCTTTATTATTCTGCCTGAACCTGATGTCTTTTGTTCAATCAGGGGATCCCCTGTAAGATATATATTGCCGCTTCCTGAAATAGAAGCCTTAAGGAAGTCTGAAACATTACTGTGAATATTACCGGATCCTGATAAAGCAATATTGGCGGTTCGTGTTATAAAGTGCCTCCCGTCAAACATTCCGCTTCCCGATATTCTTATCTCTTCTCTGTCACACTCTCCGGCAACAGAGATTGTTCCTGAGCCTGATGTTGCAAACTCAGAATCAGTACACCTGACATAATCCAGCAAAATATCTCCGGACCCTGAGACAGCTGCAGAAAGATTATGGCAGATTATCCTTTCTACCACGATGTCACCCGAACCGCTGAGCTTTATTGAAACTTTATCACCCGACATTTCATCGGCATTCAGCGATCCCGACCCGCTTAACAGTACACTTTTGAGATCAGGGCCTGCAATTGTTATCACCGACCTTTTACTGAAGTTCAGACAGGCAGTTCTGGGCCTGGTCTTAATTTCAAGGGTATTGTTTACAACTTCAGTTTCAATATGATCCATTAAATTAAGATCAGTAGTGATAAGTATCCCTGTTGTATCGGATTTTTTATAAATAATGTCATATTCCGTGGTGTTTTCAATACTTTGGAACGCTTTTACGGATCGTAGCTCCGATACAACAAAACCATCTCCGTCGATGCAGAGAAAACTTTCAATACATGACGTGAATCCCAGAAGCAGGATCCCCGAGAGGATTAAAATTAGTCTGTTTTTCATTTTTCAGATTTTTGGTTATCGTTTTTATAATTGACATGAGAAATCCGGAAAAGTTGCATCGGGGTCTTACTTTAAATAAATATTCCCTTTTGTGGCCTCGATATTGACCTTCCGATCGCCCGGACTCTTGCCTATTGAGCCGAATGTAAGATATTCTTTTTTCTCCTCGTCGAGAACTTTCTTTTCGAGTGATGAGTATGATCCGGGTGTAGTAACAAAAGCATTGATATGCCTGATGTCAATATTGTATGAGGCAGAAGGTTCGAATGTCAGGTAAATATCTGTGTATGATGAATTAACATTGATCATTTCAAAGTTTTTACTTACCAGGTCCGTATCAATCCTGCCATATTTTGACATAAGATTAATCCCTTTTTCCAGTTTATCCAGCCGGAAGTCGGTAAAATAGGAATTGCCTCTTACCGATTCTGCTGTTCCTATGAAGAATTTATCCCTTCTTGATTTGACATCAAGACAGGCAGATTTACCAAGATCATACCGCGATGAAACGGAGGTTACTGAGATGTCATCCGATTCTTCAATGGAAACTTCAGAAAATGAAGCATCTATATAGGCTTCAGATATCTTGTTAATTGAAGCATCACAGAAGTTAAGCCTGATTTGAGATCTTTTCATGAGGCTGCCGGCCTTAAACGATCCGTTTGAAAGGTCGAGGGTAAGGCCGCCAGAGCAGTTTTCAATGTAAACATCCCCGTATCGGTTTGTTATCCTGAGCTTGAGATATTCAGGAGCTGTAATGGAATAGTTAATTTCAATTTTGGAATCATAGGGGATGATTTTCTTTGTGATACCCTTGAAACTTTCGATCAGCATATTGATAGTCTGGGAGAACACGGTTTCTGCCTTAACAAGGTGGCCGGCTTCAGAAATGTTAATGTTAATACCCTGAAGCATTTTTGCTGATCGTTCTTCATCAGATGAAAAAGCCTGAAGTTCGGCGGTTATGGTCACTGAGTCGGTTTTTGTGGGGGAAATATGTATCGACCCGTATTTATTGTTGATTTCCAGGGTCATTTCATTATTCACTGAAACTGACTTTTTGAAGATTCTTGTTTCGGAATACTGTTGTGCCCCAGCGATCTTCGATAGACAGAGAATGAGAAAGACTGAATTTATTATCTTATAATTCATGGTCGTTTGATTTATCTGGTAGATTGTCCCCCTGTTTAAGCTGTTCCAGCATCTCACTGAGGATCCTGATTTTAATCCGGTAATTATAGATAAGAGCTTCAATTACTTCCTGATTTGAAACATTGTCCTTCAGATCCTTTTTTATTTCGACGCAAATCGTATCAAGCTTTGAGAGGTCATGATTGAGTTCCCTTTCCAGATCAGGGTCGGAGGTAAGAAGTGGAACCGCTTCATTGTAAAGATCTTTGATCAGATTGTTGTAATAGATTTCTGTTTCTGTTAAATCAGGATTTGTATTGATAAATAGTGATTTCCCGGTGGTTCTGTTTATGATTGATGAAGTTTTTCTTTCAACACTGTAATAAACCACAGATGTGCCGAGTATTATCAGTATCATGGCAGCGGACGAAAGCCATATGGCTGTCGATAAGCGGCTTTTTCTCAAAGAATTTTCAATTTCTCCCCAAATTCCCTCAGGAGGTGAATGACGGTCAAGGTCATTCCTGTTTCTTAAAATGAAATCTTCCAGTTCATCCATTTTTCAGATTGTTTTTTATTATATTCCTCAGTCTGCTTCTGGCTCTTGAATACTGCGATTTTGAAGTCGATTCGGTAATGCCCAGCAGGCCAGCAATATCCGAATGAGAGTACCCTTCCAGCAAATGAAGTGTAAGGATTATCCTGTAGCCGTCGGGCAACATTTCTATGCCGGTAAATATTGCCGAAGTATCAAGAATCGATTCACTAAGTTTTTCTTCAGGCGTATCAGGAACATTTTCAAAATATAAAAGATCGACTTTCTTCTTCCTCAGATGATTTATGCATTTGTTAATAAGGATTCTTTTCAGCCATTGTCCGAATGTTGATTCCGACCGGTATGATCGGATGTTTCTGAAACAGTCGATAAAGGCTTCCTGAAGCATATCCTCGGCATCTTCGCGGTTGTTCATGAATCTGTATGCAAGATTGTACATAGCTTTTGAAAACTGCCTGTAAAGTCTGAACTGGGCTTTTCTGTCTCCTCTCCTGCATTGTTCGATGAGAATTTCATTTATATTTTTTACAGAATTGTCCACTATTCAAGCTTACCGTTAATAAAAGACAAAATCCTTATCTAAAGGTTGCATCGGTAGTTATTGTTTTTGACCTTTTTTATTAGTGGGTTAGCAAGAGAGATCCAGGCAAGAATCAAAAGGCTTGTAAAAACGGATGATCTCAATATCATATCTCCGTATTTTACGTAATATGTTATTCTTTGCTGAGGATATATCGTCCCTTTTAATACTGAGCTTTTCCACCATTGAGTTTGCTGGGTTATCCGACCCCTGATGTCGATAAAACATGAGATGCCTGTATTCGCTGATCTTACCACTGGTCTTCGTGTTTCAATTGCCCGTAGTGATGCGAAGGAAAGATGCTGCTTGTAACCATTGGTATTTTTCCACCAGCCGTCGTTGGTTATTATGAAGATAGCTTCCGCTCCCAGATTTACATATCCGGTAACATATTCACCGAAAACCGACTCGTAGCAGATTACCGGGGCGACTCCTGGTTTTGACCCGGATCCTGTAAACACCATTCTATTCTCCTGTGTTCCGTAATCCCAGTTGGTATTCCCAAGAACAGGAATCATCCGGCTTATGAGTCTGAAGAATCGGTTGGCGGGAACATTTTCGAATCCCGGAACAAGTTTTGATTTATGATATATTTCTATTTTTTCTCTGGTACCTATATTCAGGGCCGAATTAAAGCGGATACCGTTCTGCGGTATCACGTATTCAGGAAAGAGTTCTGTATTGTCATCTTCATCCCCACCTTCCGGAATGTATGTTACCATACCTGCAATGGTGTTTACCTCAGGATATTTCCCGTTAAGGAAGCGGATCATCTTTACATACTTGTTTTTTCCGGCTGTAAGTTCATTTACAGGATCATCCACAATGGTTTCCGGCAAGACGATATAGGAGGTAGAGGGGGTGGCAGCGCTTTCCGCCATTTTCAGGGCTTTTTCAAGCTGTATTTCAAAGGGAATTGAATATTTTTCAAAGTAGGGATCAAAATTAGGTTGCACGATTACCACCTCATTTCCATTATTGGTATCTGATCTGAGATTTACAAAGATCATAAAGGAGAGAATTGAAGGGAGCGCTATTACCAGCAGCCATGCTGAAAGCATAAGCATTCTTCTGCCCCTTCCTCTCGACCGGTCAGACAGCGAAAGCCAGAGAATAATGTTTGAAATAATAATCCACAGAGTACCACCTGAGGCTCCGGTGAATTCATACCACTGGATGAAATAGATGTCTTTTGCAAGGCCGTTGCCCAAATTAAGCCATGGTGAAAGGAGACCTGAATTAAGGCAAAGATATTCATAAAGAAGCCAGAATGCTGTTAAGGAAAGATAGCCTGCAAACAGACCTGACTTGACCCTGATCTTATGTGCTGCCCACCAGATAAAAGCCATCATCAGGGAAACACACAATATTACTGAAACAGCCACAGAAATGCTTATTGCCCTTAACCATCCGATGGATAAAAGTGAGAATATGACCAATCCTGGCAGGATATAAAGGAATAGTGAGTTCTCTGAGAACTTTTTTCGGTTTTTATAAATGTGATCCTCAATCATCAGAAAGGGGACCAGTCCTGCAAGAAGTATTAGCCCGGTACCCAGACCATTCCAGGCTAGTCCAGCCATTAGTCCTCCTGCAACGGATAATCCGGTAAGGGAATATTTGTTCATTTATTTCTAACTTCTGCTTATTACAAGGTATATATGAAATAAATTTACCGCTTTTATTTTTCCGGGCTTACTGGTAAATTGTTTTAGTTGAATTTGATAAAATAAATTTGTATATTTGAATGTTATTTTTAAAAGATAGTATTAATAAAAAAAACCATCGGATCGGGATGGTTTCATTTGATAAGTTTTAATTTCAGGAAAATGCTTTTACTGTCCAAAAAAGTAATTTTCCATTCTTTTCATGGCTGCCCCTGACTACAATGTCGGGGGCTTTTGCTTGTTAATTAGTGTTAATTTTCAGGATCTTCATATTTGGCAGATTCATTTTTTTTATTTTCACAGCTGAAAAGCAATCATTATATGAGAAACCTGGTCTGTCTTTTATTAATTATTCTTGCTTGTGGAAGCTGCGTCAGCAGGGAAGACAAGTTATCGTTAAAGGCGACATGTATTCATAATAATATCCTTTCGGTTGATTCGCATTGCGACATTCCTATTGAGATGGTCCGTACGGGTTATGACCTGGGAGTTCGTCATGAAGAAAACTGTGTCGATTTTCCCAGGATGAAGGAAGGCGGTCTTGATGCAGAATTCTTTGTTATTTTTACCAAACAGGAAAACAGGAATGATTCAATTTATAAAGAAGTCCACCAGAAAGCGCTTGAAGGATTTGAAAAGATCCGTGAAAATGTAAAAAATAACTCTTCCATGGCAGGGATAGCCGTTTCTGCTGAGGATGCAGTCAGATTGAAAAAAGAGGGTAAACTGTCGGTTTTCATAGCGCTTGAAAACGGTTATCCTATTGGAAATGATCTCTCACGCATTAAACAGTATTATGATCTTGGAGCCAGGTATATTACTCTTTGTCATACCAGAAACAACGATATATGCGATTCATCGACTGACCCTGAAGGTCCGGAACACAATGGTCTTTCCGAGTTCGGAAGAGAAGTTGTCAGGGAGATGAATCGCCTGGGTATGATGGTTGATGTTTCTCATATATCCGACAAGTCATTCTATGATGTTCTGAAAATATCCGCCGCACCGGTAATAGCCTCTCACTCATCCTGCAGAGCTCTTTGCGAGAGCCCCAGGAACCTAACCGATGATATGCTGCTTGCACTCAGGGATAATGGCGGGGTAATACAGATATGCATTGTGTCCGAATATCTGAGAACTCCGGCTCCCAATCCTGAACTTGAAGAAAAACTTAAAGAGTTGAGAGAATCATATGGTGAATACAGGGATCTTTCAGACACCGAAAAAACCAGGATGTATAATGAATATATTCAGATAAAGAAGAAATATGAAAAGCTTGCCACCGTAAAGGATGTTGTGGATCATATTGATCATGTTGTTCAGGTGGCGGGGATAGACCACGTTGGCATTGGTACCGACTTTGACGGAGGTGGAGGAGTAGAAGGCTGCAAGTCAGTGGCGGAAATCAGAAACATCACTATTGAGTTACTCCGCAGGGGATATTCAAAAACTGAAATATCAAAGATATGGGGTGGTAATATCCTGCGAGTTCTTAAAGAAGCAGGCAATAGAAAAAAGACCTAAACCCTTGAAAATTTTAACATTTTCATCATCCAGTCAGGGAGAGGCTTGTAAGCAGTTCTCTTTCTCAGATCAATATACCATCCAAATTTTTTTAGGATAGGTAGTTTATGGGTTTCAACAAATTCGATCAGGGTACCGTCGGGATCCTCAAGATATGCGAAATGACCTGCTGCAGCTCCCATGTCAAAGCTGTCACCACCCTGATTTATCCTGCTGTCAACAGTAAATGGATGTCCCTTCTTTTTGCAATTCTCCATCAGATCATCGATTCCGTATATGTCATAACACATATGGATAAAACCGGGATCACCCCACATGCGGTCGCGTAGTGTTTTTTTACCAGTTTCCCCGAGGTTGCAAACGAGTTCTATGACGCTCTGTCCGAATATCTTAATAAAATGGCCTGTAAAAGGTTCAGAGCATTTTAAAAGAACCCTTCGGACCTTATTATTGCCTCCGGGCAGGCAAGCCAGATCAGGAAATACCCCACTTGAATCATAAACTACCTGATCATAGCCAAGGATACCCGAATAGACTACTCTGGCCTTTTCAATATCTGATACTCCTATGATCGCTCCACACGAACCTCCGGTATGTTTTTTCTCCTCTGCAAACCATCCGTTGAATTCCATAATCTGGAAAATGTTACCGAAAGGGTCTTTGAGAAAAAACATCATGGATCCCGATGGATCTTTAGCAGGTTCTCCAAGAATATTGACATTCTTTCTCCGGAAATATTCATAGGCGCTTCTCAGATTTTTTGCTTTCATCTTGCAGACAAGAATTCCCAGATCACCCAGCCTGATCTCTTCGGAAATCTCCATGGGTTTCCTTCCTTTGTGCTGCCACACCTCAAATCCTCCGCCACTTTGAAGGTTTAACGCCAGTATTGCCCGGCGTTTTACAGGCTTTCCCCCCGTATAACGCGACATAAGGTTAGCTTCCGAATCATCATCGAAAATTTTGCAATCCATGCCGAACATGTCAATATACCATTTCCATGATTCCTCAAGATCCATTGCTCCAATTCCTATCTGCTGTATTCCTCCGATGATATATCCCATCTTCCTTCAGATTTATTTAGTTCTACATTGCATCAATTTTATCTGCTATCCTGAAAAAGAGCCAGGGGCATATTCTTCTTATGTACAGAAGCACCAGCTCTTTCCCTCCAACAAGGATCTCCTTCTTATTCTTTATTATACCCTTTATAATTATCGCTGCGGCCTTTTCAGGAGAAATTCCGCTCTTCTGACCAGGATCCATAATACCGTGTTCCTTCCCCTCTCTGTTAAGAGCGTGAAATGAGATATTTGTTCTGACCCTTCCGGGAATTACCACCGATACTCTGATATTGTTCACTTTGTTTTCAAGGTAAAGAGTTTCCATGAACCCGTGTATTGCCTGTTTGGAAGCTGAATAGGCAGATCTCAGGGGGAATCCGAATCGGCCGGTAATACTGCTGGTTGCCAGGATGTAGCCGCTTTGCTGCCTGATCATCCAGGGAAGGACTGCCTTGGTAAGGGCAATAGTCCCGAAATAGTTGATCTCAAAAATTTTTCTGTCAAGCCAAAGGGGAGTCTCCTCTATTCTTGACCGCTGGCTTACTCCTCCAATATTGAGAAGGTAATCAATTCTTCCCGTCCGATTCAACTGTTCGTCTGCAATCTCATTGATTTTTCCTGTGGAAGCCAGGTCAAAGGGTACACACACTATTTTTTCACGATCCTTTCCACAATTCTTTTTCACTTTTTCAAGCCCCGCCGGATCATTTGAAGAAATAATTATTTCGGATCCCATCCCTGCAAACTTGTAGACGAGTGCCTCTCCTATGCCGGAAGATGCCCCTGTGATCCATAACACTTTCCCTTCAAATATTTCTTTTCCTCTGATCATGCATCATCTCACAGCGATCCAACAATCGACGCTAAATTATCATAATTTTCCTTTAACATGAAATAATCCCTGTTATGCTGCTTTATAAGTTTTCGTATCCTGAATCCCCCCATGATCCTATGGAACAAAAGGTTATAGTTCCATGCAAATATTCCGGCCACAGGTATTGTTAGAAACACCAGGATGGCAAGCCACCATGGTGAAAACAGAAGCAGGCAAATGATAAGGTAAACCGGAAGCAGTATCAGGGCCAGTACGAAGGAAATACCGAATCTCATGGTGCTGTGAAACTGAAGATCTTTTATCCTGCGTACCTGGATGTCAGGAATTGAAAGAAATGTAAGAGTGAAAATATTCCCGAAAAGCCATAGGGGAAAAGTTGCAAGAAGGGTTGCAATTCCAGCTAGAAGCCATCCAAAAGGATGTTTTTTCATCTCAAGCAGTCTGTAACTTAATCGCAGGTCCTTTGTTTTGTTTTTTACCTGAAGGCTTAAGGAACAGATTTTGTTATATTTCTCTGGATCAGATAATTTGAGGCTGTTGAGCTTATCTATCAGCTGCCTGTCTCTGAATAGCTTTGGATTCCTTATATCATCACTATACTTTCCGTTTATTATGGTTCTGAGCTCATCAACTGCCTCATAGTCTTCGACCGAATCAATGTGTACCATCAGCCTTTTCATCTCAGTCGACAGCCGGCTCCTTAAAACATTCAGGGCCTTTTCCGGACTCTCTTTGTAAAGTTGATGGTAATCAGATACTTCAATTGGTTTCCCATATACAACTGTAAGAACCTGCCGAAAACGGGTATAGTTGCTAAATTCAATGCCGACGGGAATTATCTTGATTTTAAGATTGAAATTTGTTATTTCATCAGCCTGAAATGCAACCCGGCAAATCCCTTTTTTTAATTGTCGGAGCCTTCTGAATCCTGCATGGTCGCCTTCCGGAAGAATTACCAGGCCATTCTTATTTTTAATTACATCAATGGTTTTGAGAAAGATCTCATCATTCGACCTGAGAGTGCTAAAACCGTCCCTTATTCTGTAAACGGGAAGGATCTTGAGAAAATACAGAAATGATGCAATAATCCTTCTTTTGAAAATATCAGCTCTTGCAAGAAAGACAGGTTGTCCTTTATGTGTAAACAATACTGCAAGAGCGTCCATTAGTGCATTCTGATGATTGGGGGCAAAGATGAGGTGATCATTGGGATTAATATTCTCCCTTCCTAAGACGATGATCTTCCTGTAGTAGATCTTATCATGCCAGAAACCCATGATCTTTTTAAGAGCCAGATATCTTTTAGAGTATTTTTCAATATTATTCTTACCCATCTTACCAGAATTAGAAAACTGTTAAGGTTCTTTGCATGCAAGTCATTGAGGTACTCAGGTTGGTGCAAGTTAAAAAAAATGGTGCCTGGATGTTGTTATTAGAGTTGTTTTTTGAGGTTGTTTTGATCAATAATAAGTCTTTATACCACCCATTACCAGTCATTCAGATCCATTCTTAGTCTGTCGAGGTTTCTCCTTTCTTTCTTTGTAGGCCTTCCCGTTCCTCTGGCCCTGTGCCCGCTGATGTTAAATTGCCTTAATTCCAGCTTCTTCTTTTCTTCATCAGGTGTGATATCCTCTATATAGCTTTCAACAAGTTTTGCGGGAACGCGATTTTCAATTGGCTCAATTACCCTGTATGAATATACTATTGGTAGTTTTCTGATGAGGATTATTTCATTTCTTATAACGGATCTTGAAGGTTTTACCGGGATACCGTTGATGGAAATTTTCCCTTTTCTGCATTCTTCGGTGGCAATGCTTCTGGTCTTGTAAATACGGACTGCCCATAGGAATTTATCTATCCTTACAGAACTTTCTCCTGACATTGAATTACGTTATATTGAAACTGGAAGGGTTTTTTATAACTAGTTAAGGGATTTATCATCACCGGCAGCATCCTGCTCAGGTTTGCCAAGCCTGTTAAATGCAGTCATAGTAAGCTCTGTCCCGGCAATGCCAAACGATTTGATCATTTCAATTATTACGGATATTCTTTTCTCTATGAATTTTTTTTCTTCGCTGTCCCATTTTCCCAGGACGTAATTCACCTGAGATCCTTTCCTGAAGCCATTTCCTATTCCAAATCTGATCCTGGCATATTCATTAGTTCCCAGAATTGTATTTATGTGTTTAAGACCGTTGTGTCCGCCATCTCCTCCTTTTGGTCTCATCCTGAAACTACCGGTTGGAAGCGCAATATCATCAACTATTACAAGCAGATTTTCGATTGGGATTTTTTCCTTCTTCAGCCAGTAATCGACAGCATGACCGCTGAGATTCATGTATGTTGATGGTTTAAGAAGTGTGAATTCCCTTCCCTTAAGCCTTATACTGCACACTGATCCGTAACGTTTGTCGGTAAAAACAACATTGGATGCATCCGCAAATGCATCCAAAATTGTGAAACCTATGTTATGACGGGTATCCTTATACTCTTCACCGATATTTCCCAGGCCAACTATCAGATATTTCATTTTCGATTGAGCCTGAATCATTAATCATTAAGGCTCTTTGCCCTTTTATTCGGCTGCAGGAGCCGGAGTTTCTCCAGTCTCGGAGCCTGCCTGTGCCGTTTCACCTTCAGCCTTCTGTACGACTCTTGAAGTTGCAACCGAAAGTATGGTCGTTATCTTGGGATCAATCAATTCAATTTTGTCAAATGATAGATCGCCAACCTTGATTGAATGGTGTATTTTGAGGTCGGTAATGTCGATAGGCAGGAATTCCGGAATATTACTGGCCAGACCTCTGACTTTCAGGTTTCTCTTCTTTATCCGTAGTTTGCCTCCTGCTTTGACGCCAACTGAGTCTCCAATGACTTTTATCGGAAGATTTATGATTATCGGCTTTTTTTCGTCAATTTCTATAAAATCAATATGTGAAATTCTGTCGGTAACCGGATGGAACTGAATATCCTGCATCACAAGTTCATGCTTTTTCCCGTCCAGGTCCAGGTGCACGATATGTGCATCGGGAGTGTAAACAAGATTTTTAAAACTATTCTCATGAGCGTAAAAATGTATATTTTGCCCTTTTCCGTAAATTACACAAGGTACATTTCCTTCTTTCCTGATCTGTTTTGCGTTTTTCTTTCCTAACTCCGTTCTTAAAGTACCCTTGATCTCGATTGTTTTCATTTGAAAAATATTATTGTGCTACTAAGAGTTATAAACAGTATAACTCCCCATTACACGTTTGACATCAATTTAAAAATTTGGAGTGCAAATATAATACAAAGGATTCAGAATACAAAACTTGTAGCGATTGACTGATTCAGATTTACTGCCTGGATGGTACGAGCAAAAATCTCGGCTATTGACAGGACTTTTATTTTGTCTGATTGCTTAGATATCGGAACTGAGTCAGTAACCACAAGTTCTGTAATAGGTGAGTCGTTTATTCTTTCCACTGCATCTCCTGAAAGGACAGGGTGAGTGGCAAATGCCCGTATGCTTTTTGCCTTTTTTTCCATCATCTTCTGGGCTGCGAGTACCAGTGTCCTTGCAGTATCGACCATATCGTCAATAATTACCACATTTCTTCCTTCAACCTCTCCTATGATCGACATTTCCTCCACCACGTTTGGTCTTTTTCGCAGTTTATAACATAAAACCATTTCCGATTGAAGGTGTCTGGAGTAGGCATTAGCCCTTTTTGAACCTCCCATATCGGGAGCTGAAACCGTAAGATTGTCGAGATGAAGATTTTCGATGTAAGGGGCAAATATTGCAGATCCGAAAAGATGGTCAACAGGAACGTTGAAAAATCCCTGGATCTGGTCTGCATGAAGGTCCATGGTTATCACTCTGTCGACACCTGCTGTTCCCAGGAGATCTGCAGAAAGCTTTGATCCTATTGAAACCCTAGGTCTGTCTTTCCTGTCCTGCCTTGCAAATCCAAAGTACGGAATAACTGCAATTACCTTGTAGGCTGATGCCCGCTTTGCTGCATCGATCATAAGCAGAAGTTCAAACAGGTTATCAGCCGGAGGATTTGTGGATTGCACTATGAAAACCATGTCGCCCCTGACTGATTCGTCGAAACATGGCTGGAATTCTCCATCGCTGAATTCTGTAACAGAACTCTGGCCCAGGGCAATACCCAAATGATCAGCGATCTTTTGAGCAAGATACCTGGAAGACCTGCAGGAGAAGATTTTCATTGGCGCTATACCGTACATCGGACTTTAAGTTTATTGGTTACAAGATTGAAAATATACAGGGTACAAAATTAAAAATTCCAAAAAAAATCAGATTGAATCTGAAAACTTGTTGATAGTTTCTTCAATGAATTCAAGAATTTCTTTTCGGCCTTTTTTCTTCACCGCTGAAGATATGAATGTTATAGGTAGTGTTTCCCATTTCTCAAGCATGGCAGCATCATGAAGCTTTAATATTTTATTCACATATGCTTCTGATACTTTGTCGGTTTTTGTAAAGATCCTTGCAAAAGGTATATGTTTCAATCCAAGGAATTCCATGAAATCCAGGTCCGACCGCTGAGGCTCAAGCCTGCTGTCTATTAATACAAACAGGCATGCAAGATTTTCCCGTGCAAGAATATAATCTTCAACTGACCTCATCCATCGGTCTCTAATCTTCATTGATGTTTTTGCATAGCCATATCCGGGCAAATCAACAATATACCATCTGTCATTGATAAGGAAGTGGTTAATGGTCCTGGTCTTTCCGGGTTCTGCAGAGGTGCGGGCAAGCCTCGGCCACCCTGTGAGCATATTTATGATTGAAGATTTGCCTACATTCGATCTGCCTATAAATGCAAATTCAGGCTTATCAGGTGGAGGACACTGTTTGATCGAGGTGCTGCTGCTTACGAATGAGGCTGTATGTATTACCATACCTTCATTACCTATTTGAGATCTCTGTATGGTAGTTCGATCTTTTTGTAAGTAAAATACTTATTACCGAAATCTGTGATAATCTCAGCAATTATTCCCAGGTAATCTTTTTGAGAAGTGCTGCTCTTCTTAAGTTCAACAGAAGCTTTGCCGTTTGTTGTCTTTATCGGTTCAATCCTTGCCGTGTCGAATACTCCGTTGTAAAACTCTCCTCTGTAAAATTTTACTTTTGTAGCCTGGTTTGTCAGTTCCAGATCAACCTTTACCCTGCCGTTTGTATTATAATTATCTGTCAGCTTATAGGATATGTCGGGGTAATTGTCAACAGGCTTTCCGTCCCTAGTGAATTCTTCAATTTCCGGAGTACGTAGTCCTTTTATATATTTCAGTCTGGCCTTTACCTTGCCGTTGCGATAATATTGTATCTGCGTTCCATGAATTGTATCATGAACGAAAGGAGTTGATCTGAATACAGGTCCTTCGAGGTAATACCATTTTGCAGAGTCTTCCCGCAACCCGTTTTCATACCAGAAAGACTGGTATAACTGACCTCCCTGATAATATGTTTTCATTTCCCCGTGCCGTATTCCGTTCTTGAATGTGATTTCTCTGAAAAGACGGTCGTTGGTAAAATATTTCTTTATTCCCGTATAACCGGTATCTGGTACCTGCACGGTATCGGTCTCAGCCATGGTTGCATCTTTTGTAGATCTCCTGCCGGAACATCCGGCAAAAATCAAAGCAATAACAATGAAAAAGCCTGCTCTGGTAAGTATATTCATTTTTCTTCTTATTAGTTTCGGATATTTTGATTGATAGTGATATAGATTTCAAGCAACGTTGCTTCAGGTCCGGGATCGAGGATCACCTCCTTCATCAT
Organism: uncultured Rikenellaceae bacterium; assembly: GCA_964613785.1. Taxonomy (GTDB): domain Bacteria; phylum Bacteroidota; class Bacteroidia; order Bacteroidales; family VadinHA17; genus LD21. Next base: position 20,342 of record CAZTJT010000003.1, on the reverse strand, counting down.
TGCAGGCAAGAGTACAGTTTCTCCCTTGGTTACCATTTCAGTATTGTTTTTGTACCGAATATTAAATCTTCCCTCTGTACAAAGGTAAACTATAAATGAATCAATGAGGGTATAATCCTTTTCCACTGGATGGTTGAACTGAAGGATGCTGGTATTAAAGAATTCGTTACTTACAAGTGTTACAGTTTTGTTTTCATCTGATGGTTTTTTACGCTTGATTTTCCCTACAGCCTGGTAATCAATGGCCTCAAGAGCCAGCTCGGTATGCAGTTCGCGCTGTTCTCCATTCTCATTAGTCCTGCCCCAATCGTATATCCTGTATGTAATGTCTGATGCCTGCTGAATTTCAGCCAGGACAACTCCGGCTCCAATGGCATGAATCCGTCCGGCAGGTGTGAAAAAGGTGTCGCCCGGCTCCGCAACCTCGAAATTAAGCAGTGTGTGAATAGTGTTGTTTCTTAGAGCATCAAGGTACTGCTCGCGGCTCACCGGTTCTCGAAACCCTGTGTAAATGCCTCCGTTTATTGAACTTTCCAGAATATACCACATTTCTGTTTTTCCATAAGAATTATGAAGCCTTCTGGCCTGTTCATCTCCCGGATGTACCTGTACCGACAGATCCTGTTCAGCCTCAATGAGCTTAATCAACAAAGGAAACTCAATACCGAATTTCTCGAAAACCGCCTCTCCGACAATGTCGCCCATGTAAACCTCGATTATTTCCTCAATATTGTTCCCGGCCAGGAATCCGTTACTGACAACAGACAAATCTCCTTGCAGAGACGACAACTCCCAGCTTTCCCCTATGTTTTTCAAATCACCGGGATTCTTTCCATAATGGTTGGCAAGGATCTGTCCTCCCCATATTTTTTCCTTGAGTATGGGTTCAAACTTAAGAGGATATAATTCCGACATTTTTAGATTAATGAATGACTAAGAATGACTCAAACAATGCATATGATTAAATCTGATTTCCGATGATTATGTTCAACCATACTTCATATACTTGTCCGAATCTATTCTAAAATTAGTATTTTTAAAAAAAATCTGACACAAATTTATGAATTAATGCTGATAGTTGGTATAGCGGGAGGCACTGGATCGGGAAAAACCACCGTAGTAAGAAAGGTGATGGAGAGGTTTCCCTCGAATGAGGTAATCGTTATGCCTCAGGATTCTTACTACAAGGATAATGGTCACATACCTCTTGAGGAGAGGCAAAAAATAAATTTCGATCATCCCGATTCGGTTGAGTTCATCCTGCTTATTGAACACCTTAAACAACTGCGGAGAGGTCAGAGCATCGAGATGCCCATATATTCATACCTCACCTGTCTGCGGTCAAAGGAAACAATAACTATTGCACCGGCACGCGTGGTACTGGTGGAGGGTATACTTATCCTGGCTGATCCCGGATTAAGGAATTTGTTAGATATCAAGGTTTTTGTTGATGCGGATCCAGATGATCGCCTTGGCAGGGTGATAAAAAGGGATATTGTGGAACGGGGCCGGTCGGTTATGGCTGTTCTTGAAAGGTATCATGACACCGTTAAGCCTTCCCATCTTCAGTTCATAGAACCATCGAAAAGGTATGCTGATATAATAATTCCCGGTGGTGGAGAAAATCAGGTAGGAATCGAAATTCTGATTTCGATTATTGAGAAACACCTTATACAATAAAATACACTGTACAATGCTAGTAAATATCAAACCAGAAGATGTCTTATTTATTGATATTGAGACGGTCCCTTTAGCCCGGTCGTATGATGACCTTGATCCAGCCATCCGTCTACACTGGGAAAAAAAGTCGAAACAGTTCCGGACCGACCAACAATTGCCCGGAGATGTATATGAAAGGGCAGGAATATATGCCGAATTTGGAAGGATAATATGTATATCGGCAGGATTTGTAAGCGAGAAAAATCCTTTCTCTTTCCGGATAAAGTCTTTTTTTGGGGATGATGAAAAAGAGATCCTTAACGGATTTTCTGAGCTGATCAGAAAGTTCTCAAGAAACAGAGAAATGCTGTTATGCGCACATAACGGCAAAGAGTTTGACTATCCGTATATAGCCCGAAGGATGATAATCAACAGGATCGTAATACCTGAGATTCTTGATAACGCCGGTAAGAAGCCATGGGAAATTAGGCTTCTGGACACACTTGATCTATGGAAATTCGGCGACTATAAGAGTTATACATCACTTGACCTTCTTACAACGATACTAGGTATCAGTACTCCCAAGGATGATATTGACGGGAGCCAGGTTGCAGGAATCTATTGGGAGGAGCATGATCTTGAGCGTATTGCAAGATATTGCGAGAAAGATGTTTTGGCTGTTGCCCAGGTATTTCTTAGATTTTTAAATCAGCCGCCGATAGAATCCGGAAGGGTTGAATCGGTCACCTTTTCATGAAATTTCAGGACCGGCTTCAAGAAATTTTAAAAACGCGGATATTACAGAATCAGGATTATCAGAATGGATCCAGTGTCCGGCATTTGGAACGGTTATGAGCTGTGCTGCCGGGAAGAACCTGCGGATGGGAATAATATCCTCAACTTTGAGGTAGTCGGAACGGGATGCCTTAAGAAAGTATACAGGAAAACCCGTGACGCAGCTTTCATCATTTTTACCGGGTTCAACTGATTCCATGATTTTTTCTATGTTGTCAGCCAATGCCTGCAGGTTTATTTTCCATTCAAACCTGTTTTCTTTGTCCCGGCGCAGGTTCTTTAGTATGAGCCCGGTAAGTCTTTCAGATTTCAATGATGCGAAAAACATCTCAGCATCTTTTCTTGAGAAGAATGAGGAGAGATCTGCCGATAGCATGGTATTGATGATTTCTTTGTGCATTTTAATGTCCTTATTTACCCTATCTGATTGACTGAAGGGTGAAATGTCTGCTACAAGCAAACCATCGAGCATTTCCGGCCAGCGCATGGCAAAACGCATTGCAACCTTTCCTCCCATGCTGTGCCCTGCAAGGAAAAAATGGGGAAGCCCGGTGATATCAGCCAGCTCTTTTACGTCAAGGCTCATTGAATCGTAATCATGGATGGGGGAATGAGGAGACAATCCATGGTTTCTTAGGTCAGGGAGGATTACATAGAACCGGTCATCAATCTTCCTGGCGATAGAGATCCAGTTATCTGATGATCCGTATAATCCATGCAAAATTATTAAGGTGGGTCCGGAGCCATATTTCCTGTAGAAAAGCTTCATAAGGCTTATCAGTCGGTAAGCTGTCTCCTGTACATCTGGATCGCGTTCTCAAGTCCCAGGTAGAGTGCATCGGAAATAAGAGCATGCCCAATTGATACTTCATCAATCCACGGGATATTCTGATGGAGATACCTGAGATTATCAAGGTTGAGGTCATGTCCTGCATTAAGTCCCATACCCAGTTCACGTACAATCTTTGCAGCACTGATGAATGGTGCTATTGCTGATGGAGCATCCGTCTCAAAGCGTGTTGCATAAGGTTCTGTGTACAGTTCTACCCTGTCGGTTCCGGTCAGTGCCGCAGCTTCAATATTTGAAGGTGTAGTATCGACAAATATCGATGTTCTGATACCTTCCTTCCTGAAGGTATTTACAACATCAGTAAGAAAAAGCCTGAATCTCGGGACATCCCATCCTGCATTTGATGTAATGGCATCATGCGCGTCGGGCACGAGTGTTACCTGGTCAGGTTTTACTGACAGGACCAGCTCTATAAACCTGTCGGAGGGATATCCTTCGATATTGAATTCGGTTTTGATAACAGGCCTTATTTCGAGAACATCCCGGTATCTTATGTGCCTTTCATCAGGTCTGGGATGAACCGTGATTCCATCGGCACCAAATAATTCACAATTGATGGCAGCAGTCTTTACGTTGGGAATGTTTCCTCCCCTTGCATTCCTTAATGTTGCTATCTTGTTAATATTAACGCTCAGCTTAGTCATAATATTTATGATATATTCACGTAATGTAAATTGATGTAAAAATACTATAACTGATTTTTTTTTTGTTATTTTATATAAAATTAAATCTTAACATCGCCTTTAATGGTTGCCAGGGATCTCATATCAGAAGTTGTACCTTCGCTTAAAACATCCGATTCGGGACAGACAGCGCTGAACTGGATGGAGATTTTCAGGATATCGCATCTTCCGATAGTAAACAATCAGGATTTCCTGGGACTGATATCCGACTCTGACATATATGACATGAATCAGCCTGAAGAGCCGATAGGTAATCATGCTCTTACACTGTTGAAACCTTATGTGACTGCTGATCAGCATCTCTTTGAGGTTATCGGTCTAGCTGCACGTCTTAAGCTGACGGTTGTTCCCGTACTCGATAATAACAACCATTACAAAGGTGTGATTACCACTACCGATCTTATTCGCTACCTGGCATCAATATCATCAATGGATCAGTTAGGCGGTATTCTTGTGCTTGAGATTACCGAAAGGGACTATTCCCTCTCTCAGATAGCTCAGATAGTCGAGAGTAATAATATTAAAGTCCTGAGCATGTATATAACTTCTCCTCCCGATTCAACCAGGCTGGAGGTGACTTTGAAAGTCAATTCAAATGATCTGGCATCACTTATCCGGACTTTTGAAAGGTACAATTATGAGGTAAAGACATGGATTACCTCAGATGATTCAATGGACAGGTTTTATTCTGAGCGATTTGATCTGTTAATGAAATATCTGAATATCTGAAAGCAATGCTGAATACCGTAGCAATTTACAGCAAGGAGGGTAATTCAAAAACCGCCGAAGGAGTTAGCAGGTTAATAAGGGAGTTATCAAAAAGGAAAATAAGGATTTATCATTACCAGAAGCCTCAGGCGGATACAGCAGCCAATGAGCAGGTTCAACCCGGGAGATTCAGTGATCTGGGAAGTCTTCATGAACTTCCTGACATGGTCCTAAGCGTGGGCGGAGATGGGACTTTTCTTGAAACAATGTTGAAAGTCAGAAGATTTGGAATTCCCATTGCAGGGGTTAACACAGGCAGGATGGGCTTTCTTGCAAATATCTCGGATGATGAGATAGGTCATTCAATTGATCTTCTATGCAATGGTGATTATGAGATAATAGAAAGGTCACTTCTCGAGATAAAATCCCCCCCCGATCTTTTCAACAGGGAATCTTCAACCGCTCTTAATGAAATAACAGTTCAGAAAGCTGACCCGAGCATGATAATTATAAATGTTCATGTTAATGGTATCTATCTTAATACTTACTGGGCTGACGGACTGATTATATCGACGGCAACAGGCTCTACAGCATACAATCTGAGCGTAGGAGGCCCAATACTCTCACCGGAGGATGAGAGCATAATCATTTCTCCGATATCTCCGCATAATCTTACAATAAGGCCCATTGTCATCTCAGGGGAAAGTGAATTGAAAATGACTGTCGAGGGACGGACAACAGAATATCTGGCAACATGTGATTTCAGATCAAGAAGGCTCGCCTTCAACAAGGAAATTAATATAATAAGATCACCTGAAAAGCTAAAGACAGTTATGCTTAGAGAACGGGATTTCTACAGCACTCTGAGAAACAAGCTGATGTGGGGTGCAGACAAGAGAAACTGAAAAATCAGAATTTTACAACAGGAAGACATTGAAATAATTGCGAAAGGCCTAATCAATTTTAATTCTGAATTTTACCTGCCCATTGCTTTAGATTATTATATTTGCATTTACAATCAGAAAAAGTGTCGTCATGAAACCTTCATGTTACAGGATGCAAAAGATCATAAAAATGATTCGCAACCGAGTTTGCGAGTTCGACGAAATCAATCATGAAGGTTCCGCACGAACTACATGGCATTCATTAATTTAATTAAATTATATTCGTGTGAAACGAACTGTCTTCATTGTATTATTATTTTGTCTGACAGCTGGCATTACCGACGCCCAACTCTGGAAGTTAAAAAGATGGGAAGCAGAATTTGGGTTAGGCCCTTCTTTTTCATTTCCCGATATTGGAGGGTATTCGATAGGGGAGAATTGGCTGGGTTTAAAAGATTTGAGCTACAGGCAAACGAGGTTTGACATAAACGGAAGCCTAAGGTTCAGGATGAACAGAACTGCAAATGCCCGTTTAAGCTTTACATATGCACTGCTTCATGCAACCGATGAAAGGGGGTCAAACGAAGGAAGAAGGCTGGAATCAACGACAAACCTTTTTGAACCGGCCCTGCTGGGTGAATATTATTTCGTAAAGAACAAATATGAAAACAGTTACCTTTTCCTTAAAGGTAAAAGTGTTCAGGCCCTGTTAAGATCGCTCGATTTCTATGTATTCGGAGGTGTGGGTGTAGCTTCGTATAATGTAAAGGGCAATGAAAGACTTATTCAGCGTGGTATGAAATCAGGAGGAATGGCTGCAGTTATTCCGGCCGGCCTGGGTGCAACCCTTATCTATACCCCCAACCTGAATTTTGGCCTTGAGCTTGGAGGCAGATATGCCTTTACAGATTATATTGACGGTTTTACCTCGCAATTTTCAAAGGCAAGGGACGTTTATTACTTATTGAATGTAAATATTACATATAAGTTGAAGTCAGGTGCCCGCGGAATGCCCACTTTGAGATGACTATGCGCTGTATAGGAACAGGTTCAGTAAAAGGAACATATCTGCTTTTTCTGTTTTTATTATTACCCTTTTCTGTTTTTGGCCAACGAAATGCTGATTATGGTATTTTCGGTGGAGTATCTTCCTATATGGGTGATATTAATACCAACCGCCTTTTCTATTCACCTCTTCCCGCCGGGGGCCTTTTTTACCGCTATAATTTCAATCCGAGGCAGGCGGTAAGAACAAACATTTTTGCAGGCGGGATTCAGGGTAATGATATGGATTTCAACAATAATTTTCAACAAACCAGGAACGCTTCGTTTTCCGGAATAGTTGGTGAATGGGCCCTCCAATACGAATTTAATTTCTTTCCCTATTCCACCCAGGGAAAAAGATGGAATTATACGCCCTATCTTGCAGCAGGAGCAGGTATTTCTTTTGTAAATACCGTAGGGCTTACATACGAACCTGTTATTCCTTTTTCAATAGGATTTAAAATCAACATATATAAAAACCTGGGTTTGGAAGCCGAATATGGTTTTCGTAAAACTTTTTATGATAACTTTGACGGCTTAAAAGATTTAACAGATCCATCACATCATGCATGGCTACATAATAACGACTGGTATTCGTTTGCCGGTATTGCCATTACCTGGAAAATTTATAATAAATTAGCCGGCTGCCCTGCATACAAGGATGTTGATGAATCAAGAAGAAAACGCTAGGTATGTCGTTGAAAGAACAAATTAACGCTGAAAAACTTCCTGCCCATATTGCCATAATTATGGATGGAAACGGGAGATGGGCAAAACAGAAGGGGATGGACAGGATCTTCGGGCACAGACAGGGGGTAAATGCCGTCAGGGATGTGATAGAGGCAGCAGCGGAACTGGGAATAAAATACCTAACCCTTTATGCATTTTCAACAGAAAATTGGGCAAGACCTGATGAAGAAGTCAATGCCCTCATGGGAATAATGGTTCAGTCACTCAATGACGAAACGGATAAACTTATAAGAAACAACATTAAACTGACTGCAATAGGAGATGTAGGCCGCCTTGCTGATGATGTAAGAAACAGATTCCTGGAATCGATCCGATTAACTTCTGCAGCAACAGGATTAACCCTCATAGTAGCAATGAGCTATAGCTCAAGGTGGGAAATAACAGAAGCGGCCAGAAAACTCTCAGTAGATATTTGCAGCGGTAAAATCAAGGCCGACTCGGTCGGGCCGGATGAATTTGGAAAATATCTTGCTACTTCAGAGATCCCTGATCCTGAGCTGATGATAAGAACCAGCGGCGAATTAAGGATAAGCAACTTTCTCCTTTGGCAAATTGCATATACTGAATTATATTTTACTGATATACTTTGGCCCGATTTTAGTAAGGAAGAATTCTACAAAGCGATAATAGACTTCCAGAAAAGAGAAAGAAGATTTGGAAAGACAAGTGAACAGGTTACCGAAAATTGATGCAATGAATGTGATTAACAAAATTAAGGGACTTTTTCTGGGGATATCGTTGATCCTGACATTTCAGCAAGGCTTATCGCAGGAGACATCCGGATTTGCCGACTACTCTTCGGTTGAATCCTATACCATTGGCGGAGTCTCCGTTTCAGGTGTGAGATTTCTTGACATCAATGCTCTTATCGGACTTTCAGGTTTAAGGATCGGTCAGGAAGTTACTGTACCAGGCGATGAAATTTCAACTGCTGTCAGAAAGCTTTGGGACCAGGGGCTTTTCTCTGAGGTAAAGATCTCAATCCTAAGGCAGGTAGCTGATACAATATATTTGGATATCTCTCTTCAGGAAAGACCAAGAATCTCATCCATAAGATACAACGGACTGAAGAATTCCGAAGCGCAGGATATAACGGAAAAGATAAAACTGCCCGTTGGATCGCAGCTCACTTCATATCTCATCAACAAATCGGAGAAAATCATCAAGGATCATTTCATTGAAAAAGGTTTCCTGAATACTAATGTTGAATTTGTTCAGAAAGATGATCCCTCCCAGCCCAATCATATAATGCTGACCATCGACGTCGATAAGAGGGAGAAGGTGAAAATAGCAGAGATCAGTTTTGAGGGCAACGACAAATTCACTGACAAGCAGCTGAGACGGAAGATGAAAAATACCAAAAAGAAAAACCTGAATTTCTTCAAAGCCTCAAAATATATTGATGAAAAGTATCTCGAGGATAAGGAGAGCCTTAAGAAATTCTATAACGATAACGGTTACAAAGATTTCAGGATACTCAAGGATTCACTTTATCCGGTCTCGGAAGAAAGAGTTGCCCTAATGATAAGAGTTTATGAAGGCCAACAATATTTTCTCAGAAATGTCGACTGGGTTGGCAACAGCGTCTATAAAAAAGAAGATCTTGCAAAGGTATTCAATATTGAAAAAGGGTCTGTCTATAACCAGTCACATATCGAAGACAGACTTAACGGTCTAAGTGGCGCCCAGGATGCTGTCAGTAACCTGTATCAGGACTACGGTTACCTGTTCTCACGGCTCACCCCTGTGGAATCAAAAATCGAAAACGATTCAATCGATCTTGAGGTGAGAATTTTCGAAGGAGACCAGGCATATCTCAATAACATAATCATAGCTGGTAATAACAGGACCAATGAGCATGTTGCACGAAGGGAGCTTTATACACTTCCCGGCGATCTTTTCAGTAAGGACAAGATCATTAGGTCTATCCGCCAGCTTGGTGTTCTTGGTCACTTCGATGCAGAAAAGATTAATCCGACGCCTCTGCCTGATCCTGCAAACGGTACTGTTGATCTTCTCTATAAGCTTGAAGAGAAAGCAAACGATCAATTTGAGATCTCCGGAGGCTGGGGCGCCGGCATGCTTGTAGGAACCATCGGTGTCAGGTTTAATAACTTCGCCATGAGGAACTTTTTTAAGCTGAAGGAATGGAGACCCTATCCCTCGGGCGACGGACAGTCACTCAACATAAGAGCACAGTCGAATGGTCGTTTATACCAGTCATATAACCTATCCTTTATGGAACCATGGTTGGGAGGGAAAAAACCTAATTCCTTCTCTGCCTCTGTATACAGGTCGATTATGACCAACGGATATAAAAAGAGCAACAGCAATTACGGGTCTATGATTATCGATGGTGCATCGATAGGTCTCGGTAAAAGGCTTGCCTGGCCCGATGATTATTTCTCTCTCTACGGAGAACTTAGTTATCAGAGGTATAAGCTGCATGATTATACATATTACAGGTTCCTTTTCTCCGAAGGAACGTCAAACCTTCTTAGCTTTACAACACGACTTACCAGGTTTTCAACAAGCCCCAACCTTATCTACCCCAGGAGCGGATCCACATTTACCTTGTCACTACAGCTTACTCCTCCCTACTCATTAATAAGTGGAGACAACATGGTGGGTGTCAGCGATAAGGTAAAATACAACTGGATTGAGTTCCATAAATGGCTATTCAAAGCCGACTACTTTTATCCCATCTCGAAAGATGACAAGTTTGTCCTCAATGCAAAATTCGCATTCGGATACCTGGGTCACTACAATAAAGATATAGGACCTTCTCCGTTTGAGAACTTTTACCTCGGAGGAAGCGGTATGACCGGCTATAGTCTGTATGGACGTGAAATAATAGCCCTTAGAGGTTATACCGACGGATCACTCACACCTACCGACAGGAAAACGGGATCGCCTGCTGGCAACGTCTATTCAAAACTGACGTTTGAGCTTCGTTATCCCATTTCATTGAACCAGCAGGCTACAATATATGTGCTGACTTTTCTTGAAGCAGGAAGAGCCTGGTACAAACTTAATGAATACAATCCCTTTAAGATGAATCGTTCAGCCGGCGTGGGGCTACGGGCTAACCTGCCTATGTTCGGACTACTGGGCATCGACTGGGGTTATGGTTTCGACAGAGTTGCAGATCCGGTCACCTATCCGGATGCAAATAAAGGTCAATTTCATTTTGTAATAGGTCAACAGTTTTAATTAACTAAAAATCAGTGTCATGAAAAAGTCAATTCTTATCATAAGCATTCTTTTCCTCGCTGCCGCTTTTGCTGCAGCCCAGAAATATGCTTTCGTTGATTCTGAATATATCAGAAAGAATATCCCTGCATTTACCCAGGCACAGGAACAACTCGAGAAACTCTCAAAACAATGGGAAAAAGAAGTTTCTGATGGGTATGCTGTTGTTGAACAGATGTATAAATCATATCAGAATGATGTGGTTCTTCTTTCCCAGGATATGAAGACCAAAAGAGAAGAAGCAATTATTGCTAAGGAAAAACAGGTAAAAGATTTGCAGACAAAATATTTCGGCGTAGAGGGCGAACTCTTCAAGAAGCGTCAGGAGCTTGTAAAACCCATTCAGGATGAAATTCTGAAAGCAATAAAAACCATAGCAGCAGAGGGCAGCTATGCTGCTATTTTTGATACCGCAGCAGGAGGTAATATACTATTCGCCAATCCCAAGTTTGATATCAGCGACCAGGTACTTGAAAAATTAGGTTATAAAAATTAAATAACTATTTTTGCACAAATTAATTAATGAACAACAACATGAAAAGAATTTTAATAATAGGTACCCTCTTAATAACATCAGGATTCTTAGGGCATAGGGTTTTAGCACAGACTCTTAAGTTTGGACATATAAACAGGAATGAACTTATACAATCGATGCCGGAATTCGACAGTGCAAGGAAACAACTGGAGAAACTCAATACAGAGCTTTCCAATCAGCTTGAATTGCTTCAGGTTGAGTATAATAACAAAGCAGAAGCCTACTTAAAAGAAAGCAAAAATCTTTCAGATCTTGTACGGCAGACAAAGGAACAGGAACTTCAGGATTTCCAGAACAGGTTGCAAACTTTTCAGCAAAACGCATCAAATCAGCTCCAGGAGAGACAGGTAGCATTGTTCACTCCAATAACGGATAAAGCCGATAAGGCAATCAAAGCTGTTGGAAAGGAGAATGGATTTTTCTATATTTTTGATCTTTCAGGAGGTCAGGTTGCTTATTTCGACGAAACCAAAAGTATTAATGTGTTGCCTCTTGTCAAAACCAAACTCGGATTAAAATAGATAGTATATAATAAAATCATAGACCATCAGTCAATTAACTGATGGTCATTTTTTTAATATTTATTCATGTGAAAGATCAGCCTATCGGGATTTTTGATTCGGGAGTCGGAGGACTCACTGTTGCCCATGCCATTAAACAGGTGTTACCGGGTGAGAGCCTTATCTATTTCGGCGATACGGCTCACTTGCCCTACGGAGATAAATCAGCTGAATCAATTCGATATTATTCAGGAAAGATAACGGAGTTCCTTCTCAGCCACAATTCCAAGGTGGTTCTGGTTGCATGTAACTCCGCATCTGCATCTGCATTTGAGTCGCTGAAGAACCAGTTCCGTGACAAAACGATCCTCCTCGATGTCATTGATCCTGTGGTAGACTATCTTGGCAAACGCAAATTTAGAAAAGTAGGTGTAATCGGAACTAAAAGGACCATCACATCCGGTACCTATGAAAAAAAGTTGCACGACAAGGCACCAGATACAGGAGTTGTATCAATGGCAACCCCTCTCCTTGTCCCAATGATCGAAGAAGGATTTATTTTTGACGACATAAGCAATGCCATTATACGAACTTACCTGTCAAATGACTCATTGTCAGGTATTGAAGCCCTTGTGCTTGGATGCACCCACTATCCGATAATAAAGAACCAGATAAGTAAGTTCTTTAATTTCAATGTAGAGGTTGTTGATTCGGGCAGAACAGTATCTCATATTCTTAAAGAGATACTTGAAAAAAAAGATCTTCTGAATGATTCAGGGAAGGTGCGCGATCAGTTCTTTATTTCTGATTATACCCCGTATTTTGAAAAGATTGCAAGGATGTTCTTTGAGGAAGATATAAATCTTCAAAAAGCAGATATCTGGAGTTGAAATATCTTCCTGTCGTTTTCATATGAGTCTTCCGGCAGGTAGTATTCGTCAGTTTTCATTGTATACTCCGGCAATGGCGCATTTCATTCGTAAAGTATGACCAATATCATTTTGGATTAACAATAATTGTTTGATTTTTCGATCTTTAAAAGCTTATTTTTGCATAATGCAGGCAGGCTGAGTTTTTAAACACGATTAACTTTTTTGATTTGTAACAATTATGGGTAAGAAACCACAGGTTATTGAAAGGGAAGAGGTCGTCATCAGATTCTCGGGTGATTCTGGTGACGGAATGCAATTGACCGGGACTCTGTTCTCCGATACAGCTGCACTGTTCGGGAATGACCTATCTACATTTCCTGATTATCCTGCTGAAATCAGGGCACCCCAGGGTACTGTTGGCGGAGTATCAGGATTTCAGGTCCATGTTGGTCATTCTGAAGTTAATACACCAGGCGACTTCGCCGACGTGCTCGTTGCGATGAATCCGGCAGCGATAAAAGCCAATGCAAAATGGATCAAGCCGGGGGGAACTATAATTTATGATGAAAACAACTTTACCGACAAGAACATTGAAAAGGCAGGGTATGAAAAAGATCCGATCAAGGAGGAAAAACTCGACAATTGCAATATCATTCCTGCTCCGATAACATCAATGGTGAAGGAAGCTTTAAAAGACCTGGAGCTTGAACCAAAGGCTGTGCTCAGGACAAAGAATATGTTTGCCCTGGGTATGGTTTATTGGCTCTTTGATCGAAAGTTCAAGTATACCGAGGAATACTTTGAGAAGAAATTCAAAAACAAACCTGATATAGTAAAAGCTAATAAGATAGCTTTAAGGGCCGGATATTACTATGCTGAAACCATCGAAGCTTTGAGCCCGAAATATAAGATCCTGCCGGCAAAGATCGCTAAAGGCATATATCGTAACATAAGTGGTAATGCCGCCACTGCCTGGGGTTTCCTGGCAGCTGCCGAAAAAGCCGGACTGAAGCTTTTCATAGGTTCATATCCAATAACTCCGGCAACGGGAATTCTGGAGGAGCTTGCAGCCCGAAAAGATCTGGGGGTTATCAGTATTCAGGCTGAAGATGAAATTGCAGGTATCTGTTCGGCACTGGGTGCCAGCTTTGCAGGAAGACTTGCGGTGACTTCAACATCGGGACCCGGCCTTGCTCTTAAATCGGAAGCCATCGGACTTGCTGTCATGGCAGAACTCCCGATAGTAATCGTTGATGTCCAAAGAGGAGGCCCCTCAACAGGACTTCCAACAAAGACTGAACAGGCTGACCTTCTGCAGGCACTCTTCGGCCGTAACGGCGAATGTCCTGTGGTTGTAATTGCTGCAAGTACACCTGCCGACTGTTTCCATTTTGCATTTGAAGCTGCCAGGATCGCTTTGGAACACATGACCCCCGTTATACTTCTTACCGACGGCTACCTGGCAAACGGCACAGAACCCTGGAGAATCCCTGAAATGAGTGAACTGCCTGAAATAAAACCCCCGTTTGCATCCACCAGTGAAATACCATTCCTGCCATACAAGCGAGATGAGCAAAAACTGGCTCGATCATGGGCATTACCAGGAACTCCGGGTCTTGAACACCGGATAGGCGGCCTGGAAAAAACTATAAAGGGAACAGTATCATATACTCCCGAAAACCACGAACTGATGGTGAGGACAAGAGAAGAAAAAGTACGCAGAGTTGCCAACGATATCCCCGACCTTCAGGTCCAGGGTGAGGAATCCGGCGACCTTCTGGTTGTGGGATGGGGTGGAAAGTATGGTTACATTATAACTGCAGTGCGTGAGCTTCAGTCTGAAGGACATAAGGTCAGCATGGTTAATTTCAATTATATCAATCCTTTACCTAATAATGTAAAGGATTTATTCAGCAGGTTCAAAAAGATACTTGTTTGCGAACTGAACCTCGGGCAGTTTGCCGGCTATTTGCGAATGAAACATCAGGAATTCAAATATGAACAGATAAACAAGGTTCAGGGTCAGCCATTTACAATAAAAGAGATCAAACAGAAATGCATCGAAATACTAAAGGAGTTATAATATGGCAGAAGAAAACGGACTGAAATATTCTCCAAAGGATTTTAAGAGCGACCAGGAGGTAAGATGGTGCCCCGGTTGCGGAGATCATGCTGTGCTTGCAGCAGTTCAAAGAGCTCTTGCGGAACTGGATATACCCAGGGAAAAGTATGTTTTTGTTTCGGGAATTGGATGTTCTTCAAGGTTTCCCTATTATATGAACACATACGGATTTCACGGAATACACGGACGCGCTTCAGCCATAGCCACCGGTGTGAAAACTGCAAATCCCGAACTATCAGTATGGCAGATTACCGGTGACGGCGATGCCCTGGCAATCGGCGGAAACCACTTCATTCACGCCATCAGGCGTAATGTAGATATTAATATAATCCTCTTCAACAACGAGATATACGGACTTACCAAGGGCCAGTATTCACCTACCTCCGAAAAGGGGCTTGTAACCAAGACGTCTCCTTTCGGAACTGTCGAGGAACCTTTTTCGGTTGGAGAGCTAGTTATAGGGGCAAAGGGTAAGTTCTTTGCCCGTACAGTCGATGCCAACGTGTCGCTTTCAACACAGATCTACATTGAAGCAGCTAAACACAAAGGAACCTCGGTAATTGAAGTACTACAGAACTGTGTCATCTTCAACGACGGGATCCATGAAACCGTTGCCGGCAAGGAAGTAAGAGATGACAGAACTATTATCCTCAGAGACGGGGAACCTATGATCTTCGGGAAAAACAATGACAAGGGTCTTGTACTTGAGGGATTGAAGCTTAAAGTGGTGACCCTGGGAGACGGATACCAGGTGGAAGACCTTCTTGTTCATGACGCTTCCGAGTCAAACCCCGGAATACAGTATATGCTTGCCAATATGAGATATCCTGAATATCCGGTTGCCCTTGGCGTGATACGTTCAGTGGCAGGCCATACCTACGAAAGGGATGTTGAGGAACAGATCAGCTCAATACAAAAAGACGCAAAGATTAAGTGCATGGATGATCTCCTAAAAAGCGGCTCCACCTGGAAAGTGAACTGATTGTTGATATTTTCAGTTAAATATTAAGATCTCCTTTAAATTTTTTATAAAGGATCATTGCGGAATTGCTATTTTTAATGTCTGCTGGCAGTGCAATTTTTTCCGTAATGAGAATTGGAAGGATCTTTTTTTTAAGTCCGTGGTTTTTATCCCTGATCCCCGCGGTTATTGTGATCCTGCTGATTCACAATAATTTCCAAAGATATATATTTGAGATCGAGTCCTCGGCAGTAGTTGAGGGCTACAGGATTTACAGGGATCTGGACAATGACGGTACATCAGAAATGATTTACGCAGTCAGCGATCCAAATGCAACCAGCATTGCCGTAAGCAGCCGGAACGGTGTCATCGACCAGTGGAATTTCTCAGGAACGCTGGATTTCCTTTACAAAAAGTCCCTTATAATAACAGGCGACAGCGACAATGACGGAATGTCCGAGATCTACTTTTTCACACTCTCCTCCGACTCGATAATATTACATTGCATACATGACATAAGGAGTTCAGGCCTGCCGACAGCAAACCGGCTTATTGCAGTTGCCGGAAAAGGGATAAAAGTGCACGATCCTTTTATTATCCCCGGCGAAATGGATGACCTCGACGGCGACGGGCTTAAGGAACTTATTTTTGGTATCGGAACCGGTTTTTCCAGGTATCCGAGAAATGTATTTGCATATTATATTTCCAAAGACTCGCTCGCAGAATCACCCGAATCGTCGTACTATATCTGGAAAATATTTCAGACAGACATTACCGGTGACGGAAAAAGGGAAATAATCCCGTATGGATACGCTGCATCGAATGTGAGCCCTGATGAAGCGGAAGTACATGATTGCAGCGCTTTCCTTATCGCCCTTGACCAGGACCTCAGATACCTTTTCAAACCCATTGGTATGGGAGGCAGGTACAGCAAAATAACACCCTTCGAAAACCTTTCTGACGGTCAGAAGTCACTTGGATTCTTATTTAACGGCGTGTCGTCCAAAACATTTTCAACAGCTTATTATGTAAATGAGGAAGGGATAATTACCGACAGCATTCCGCTTCGGTTTTATGCAATTGATTGCATAAACACTACTTTCAGGAAAAGACCCATGTACCTTCTGCAGGTCCCGGCAAGGGGTATAGGTCTTTATGATCCTGATTTCAGTGAGAAAAAGACAGTAAG
Source organism: uncultured Rikenellaceae bacterium (assembly GCA_964613785.1). Lineage (GTDB taxonomy): Bacteria > Bacteroidota > Bacteroidia > Bacteroidales > VadinHA17 > LD21. The sequence continues at coordinate 3,538 of CAZTJT010000003.1, read as the reverse complement.
GTTACCTGATGAATATGAGGTCGTTCAGGAAGATCTCGATAGCGATGGCAGAAGGGAGATCATAATTATAAACAAAAGGGAAATATTAGTTTTCCGGGAAGGATTACAGAACCGGGTATCAGTTCCTTTCCCCCTGGCAGGAAACGGAGACTATCTGTTATCATTTAACAGTCAGCAGGGGACGGAAAAAAGGATCTCGTACCAGACCGGACACAATCATCACATTCTGAAATATGGCCGGAATCCCTTTTGGCCGTATTATTACCTTTTTTATGCAGCTGTTTACCTTGGATTTCTCGGATTCGCGCTTCTGATAAAAAGCATCCAGAGAAATCAGCTTGAGAAAAAGTATGAAAATGAAAAAAAGATCTCCCAGCTTCAGCTGGCTCTGGTGAGGAATCAGCTTGACCCTCATTTTACGCTGAATGCAATAAATTCGATAATATATTCGGTTGAAAACTCCGACAGGAAGCTTGCCGGAGAGCAGCTCAGGCGTTTTGCGGGATTGTACAGAAACCTTCTGCTTCGTGCAGGTGTGAATCAGATAACACTGGAGGAGGAGGTTGATTTCTGCAGGGATTATCTTTCACTTGAAAAGAACAGGCACGGTGACAAATTCTGTTACGAAATCACAATAAATGAAGATGTTAACAGGAAAATACTTGTTCCGAAGTTTATGATACAGATACATGTTGAAAATGCAATAAAGCACGGTCTCGCCCCGTTGAAATCGGGCGGTATACTTGATGTGAAGATCCGGAATGAAGGCAATGAACTGATTATTGAGATCTCCGACAACGGGATCGGCAGGCAGAAGGCAGCGGAAATGAAGGGAGGATCGACAGGCAAGGGCCTTAAGGTAATGGACGAACTATACCGGATCTACAATAAATACTACGATGAGAAAATTGGATCCGAAATAACCGATCTTTTTGACCGGGATGGCACACCCTCGGGGACAAGAGTTTTAATTAAGATCAGCACACAGAATGAAAAAAAGTGAGGCGATAAAGACCCCGGTAAGGGCGGTTATTGTCGATGATGAGGAGCATTGCATAAGGTCGCTTGAGGAATTGTTGAAAGATCACCCCGGAATCAATGTGGCGGCAACCATATGTGATCCGGTAGCTGCTCCGGGACAAATACTTACCGTGAAGCCCGACCTTCTTTTTCTCGATATCCAGATGCCTGGAAAAAACGGATTTGAGATCCTGGAGGTATTAAACAATACAAATGTGAGACCCTGTGTGATTTTCATCACAGCATTTGAAAGTTATACCATTCAGGCTATAAGGGCATCAGCTTTTGATTACCTTCTTAAGCCGGTCGATAAAGGTGAGCTGGCGGTTGCGGTTGAAAGGGCATTAAGGAGTATCAATCAGCAAAAGCTTGAGAACAACTACACTTCTCTTCTTGAGATGAGTTCCTCAAAAAGGATCCGTTTCAACACGACGGGGGGATTTATAATGCTCGATCCGGCAGATATTATATACATTCAGGCCGACTGGAATTACTCGGAGATTTATACGGGCAACGGAAGGCCTGAGGTTGTGGTGGTAAATATAGGGGCAGTGGAGGAGATGCTTCCTGAGGGGCAGTTTGCCCGGATCAACCGGTCGGTTGTCATCAATCTCCGGTACCTCAGCAAGGTTCAACGGGGAAAGAAGCTCTGCATCCTGAAAAAAGGGGAGCAGACTTACCAGTTCAGGATCCCTCTCCGGCGCATCAGGGATCTGGAGGAGATGCTTTAAAAGTAAGGTTGGTTTACTCCTTTTTCCTTTAGTGTTTCGTTTTGTATGTCCGTATCCTGTTTGTATTTCGTAACAGGATTTCCCCATTAATTTCAACCATGAATGTGTTTATTTCTGCAGGAGATGTTTCATCACTGGCATCTGCTGTTTCCTTTAGCAGTTTGATCATTTGTGTCTGCATTTCGGAAACCGTTATAATTTCGTATTCAGGTTCTGATGATTAATGACGTATGTCAATTATAGTAATGATATAAGTCAATTATAACAATGATATATATCACATAAAAAATTGATATATAGGCTTATACATACTGATAAATATCAACTAATTCCCCTGCCCGTCATATTCGAAGAACGGGTTTATAAAAGAAATGAGCTCCTCCCCGGGGCTCATTTTTTGTTTGTAAGTAGAAATGATTTATAAGTAAAACCGATGTGTTCCTTTTGCAGTTTGATCAATTGGTAAATGGTGGGTAAATGATAGGTAAATTTCTTTGGGTAAATAAACTATGGAGGTTACATAAGTAAAAGTAGATAATAATTGTCTAATTATCATTGAAAATGAAAACAATATCAATTCATAAGAAAAATTTGGGTTTTGTGATTATTTTTTCTGTAATATCAGCAGGACTATTTCAAAAATGCAAGCCTTTTGATGATGGTGAGTCAGTTATTGGCAAACAGAATGAAAAAATAATTGATGCTTCAAAAGGCGGAACTTTAATTACTTCAGATTCCATAAAGCTGGTTATTCCTGCAAATTCATTAAGCAGCAGTTGTAATGTATTTATTGGGATTACAGGATCAGAACCTACCTCAGTCCCAAATGAATCAATGGAAATTATTGGTAATCCTATAACTTTAAAAATTACTTCTGAAAAAATTCTTAAACCACTTCAGGTAATATTCCCCCTGCCTTCAACCTCACTTGACAAGGATAATTATTTTATTTTCCTGTTTAACGGTTCAACTTACTATCCAATGGAATACAGAATTTCAGATGGTAAGGTGGTAGTATCAATTGATATAATTGATTGGGAGTCCTTTGATCATAAAGGTATTCAAATAGCGGGGGAATTAATATTATTCGGCTTGATACTCAAACAGACACCTTCATTATCAACAATGGGTTTAAGGAAAGTTGAATTAGATTCATCAGGGAAAATGAAATTTTCTAATCCAACTGCAAATTCATCATCAAAAGTTTTACTTCTTGTTCACGGCTGGATGGGTCGAGCAAGTACCTGGGAGGATTTTCTCCCGAGGATAATAGTTTTTGCAAATACTACCCACTATACTGAATATTGGACATTTGTTTATAATTCGTCATGGAGCATTAAAACTAATGCCGAAATACTAGCAAAAAGCATAAAGGAATACTCAAACGGTGCCAAAATAGATATTGTTGCCCATAGTATGGGTGGGTTGGTTGCGAGATCTATGATTGAACAGTATAAATGCGAAAAATATGTGCATAAACTTATAACTCTAGGAACACCTCATAAAGGTTCTCCCTTGGCTGCTATTAGGTATTCTATAGGAGATCTTGTGGAGATAAGTATATCAGATCCTTTAGGTTACCATGAAGTTCTTTATGACATTTTTACTCAAGGCTTTAAAGACCTTAATATTGATTCAGAGTTTCTCAATGAGATTAACAGTAATTATAATAGTAATTATAATAGTAATGTTCCTGCAATCCCTTACTTTGTTATAGCAGTAACTAATAATCCGGTGAAAAACATTTTAAGCATTAAATCAAGTGATATTTTGCCAGGTCTTGATGA
>CAZTJT010000002.1:0-176207 GCA_964613785.1 uncultured Rikenellaceae bacterium | reverse complement strand
GGGAGAATCGCAGCTGCTTATATATTTTTAATTTTTAACTCTTAATTCGCATTATAAGATATTTTTGACAAACAATTGAAGCAATGAAATCAGACACAAAGTTCAGAAAGTCCATTTCTCTTTTGGTTTTTAGTCTTGTTTTATCCTATTCAATGGCTCAGGAAACAAAAGAGTACACAGTCAATGTTAATGGAACAACTGTGATGAACTACATAACCGCCCCCTATAATTCATGTTGGGATGAATTCACAATTGTCGCTTCAAACGGGGTCAACTGGCTCAGGGTTATTGAAAGCAGACTGATCAATCCTGTCTGGGAGCAAAGCACCAACATTATCTATGATGGTGTTCCGATCGTCGGACAGACGACAAAAACTGTAAAGAGGCCTCCTCCATGTGAAGGATGTGGTTGGGAATGTACTGGAAACCTTGCTCTAGTTGCAACAGGCCAGGGAAGACTTATTATAAGGGCAAAAGCTTTTAATGGACTGCCCCCTTTTGCTATCGAAGGAGAATATCTTGATAAATATGACGGAACTTATGAATCCATGTATGGTTCAATTACAGCAAATCCTTCAGGCGTCCAGCCTGGCAATACAACCAACATTGAAGTGCGTCTGCCGGAAAAAATGAGAAGGGTAGTAAGCGGAATAAGATTATATCTCCCGGATGCCAGGAGAGAAAAACCAACCATGGTAATCCTTCCTTTTGATATTGACGGAGTTTACAACTTCAACTTTACAATACCCAACGACGGATCATTCGAAAGACTAAATGTTCCTTTTCCTTTTGAAGTAAAATTTGAGGCACTGTCAATAAATCCGGGCTCAGATGGGCAACCTTATGTGGTAACGGCAGGAGTAACTTTAATCACCATTGCCTCAACCCTTACCCTTGAAATTAATGTCCAGGGGACAATCGTGCAAAACGGTGGAAACGTGACATGGAACAACAGCAGAGAGAGAGTAGTCGGACTTAGGATACTAAATGGGAAAGAGCCCTTTAAAACCAGATGGATTGTCAATGGACAGGAGGTGCCGTTACCACCGGATCCCGATCAAAATAATACACAAAAATTCCTTCGCAATCAGAATGTTCTGACAAATGCTGCAACTATTACAGCTGAGGTAACCGATGCAAACGGGAACACCGCCTCAACAACAATAAACGTCAATATCCGAACCGATCTTTCATTTCAGTTCAATGTACAGGGGGTAAAGACGGAAAACGGTGCCACGGTAAATTGGCGAGAGGGATCTGCAATGCTTGTTACTGCTAATCCTGTATTTGGCGGAAGAGATCCTATTAAGAGCAGGTGGCTGATCAATAATGAGGAAGTACTTTCGCATAACCTTATTAACAAGTTTGATCAATTCACCGATCAGGAAATTCTTGGCAGAGCACAGTCAATTACCCTGGAATTAACAGATGCCAACGGCATTAAGTCATCTGGCACCATTTTTATCGGTAACCCTGCCAACGCTCAGACACCTGCAGTACCTACCGGTCCCGTTGGCCCTGCTCCAACTCCACCACCATTAACAGGTAATCCCAATATACAACCAAACCCTGATGTAAGCTGGAACAACAGGCCATGGCTCAACGAAAAAGTTCAGCAATGCACCCGTGAATACCTGCAGAGAATTGTGCTCTATATGGAAAATGAAATAAGAAAATGGGAAAATACAGGAAGAGCAGAAAGCGAACAAATGGCTCTGTTCACATCAATAGATGACTGGGGAAGACTGCTTAACCAGTATATCACGGCAAGCGGAAGGGTAGACGGGAACTGGGATAATCCCACACATTATGTCTGGTCTGCATTTAACCAGCCATCAGCTTCAACCCGATACGGACGTACAGTGGAGTACTACGTCAAATATGAATGCAACATTCTGCAGTATGATCCAGATGACATTGATAGCGCCATAGCAGATGTTGCAAACGCTAATGAGAATAATAAATGGGATCCTCAGAAGGTAAAAAGTGCCCTACTGAGTCTTAATGACATGCTCGAACTGGCCAGATCACTTTACAGCAAGTTTAATCTGAATTATCTTAAGTTTGTTAATGAAATAAACGACCAGAACAGCAATCCCCTTGAAAATCAAATAATTGCTCTTTGCATTGCTTCAGCACATGGACAATTCAACGATCATTCGGTAAATAAAGATTCCATTGATGCTTCCGGCGGCTCCCTGATTACACAGGCAGCTTCAAACAAGGATATCAACATTTTCAATATAATAAATATCCTTTCTGAAGTACAGACCCAGGCTGACGATATGACAAGAAAGCTTGGTGAAATGAAAAACCTTCTTACTGTAAGAGGGGGCGATGTGGATGAAATAATAACCAGCGGACAGAACCTTATTGCCCAGGGAAACATCAATCCTGAATTCGCACAGGATGGTGGTGTAAACGTAGAATTTGCAGGTGACGGACTAGACAACATCGGCGACGGGCTGCAGGATTTCCTTCAGGGCAATATAAGAAGAGGAAATGTACTGATCATAATCTGGGATTCGGGTAACTACATGGACGATGTCTTCGAACTTATAATTTCAGGGATAGGCAGTATGGGGACTACTCCTCCGGGGGCAAGAAGAAATTTCGATCTGACCCTGGGCAAAGGCACCTATACGCTGACAATAAGGGCTATTTATACTGATCCGAATATTACACCCTGTACCTTCGGAATTCAGGTTTATGATCAGGATATACCCTTAATAAGTCCGGAAGAAGGCCTCGGTAATCTCGATGTAGGCCAGGAAAGATCATACGTCATAACAATCAGATAAAAGCCGGCTAATCTGGCCTGATGAAGCCACATCCTGATGCAGGTTAATATTTTATTCCTGACTTGTGACAATTAGTTCGGTAGAATAAATCAGTTGAAGATGATCACAAAATAGACGTTAGTGCATTAAAAAACCACTTTCTGATTTTATTATCATTCATAATCAGTTTGTATTAGGGAATGAAAACTAATTCTGTGAGGTGTTACAAGCACCCCCCTTCCCAACCTTCCCCCAGGGGGGAAGGAGCGGCATGTGATTGAAATATGGCATATACCAGGTTAATATCATTATCAAAGCAAAGCCACGACTCTAATGCCAGTATTAAGGCAAATGCAAAAGAATTGAGAAATAATCAGACATTGGCCGAGAAAAAATTATGGAAACATCTTAGAAGAAACCAGATCAACGGTATGTATTTCAGGAGACAACATCCATACGGAATTTACATTCTTGATTTTTATTGCTTTAGGGCCAATTTGGCAATAGAGATAGATGGTCCGATCCATTTATTTAAACAATCCTATGATAATGAAAGAGATGACTATCTCAGAAACACGAGAACAAAGGTATTAAGATTTACAAACGAAGATATTTACAACAGAATTGAATGGGTTATTGAACAGATAAAGAGCTTTTCCCCCTTGGGGGAAACGGGAAAGGGGGTAGATGGAGAAAGCTAACCTTTCTGATCCTGAACATAAGACAAAAACAGGCGTTAGTGCGGTAAAGTCAATTTTCTGATTTTTTAATCTTTCATGTTCAGCATGTTAGAAAATAAAATCGCACTGATTTTACATAGTGTCACTAGTCAGGACCAGGATATACCAATTAATAAGTCCTGAAGAAGGCCTTGGTAATCTCGATGTGGGTCAGGAAAGATCATACTTCATAACAATCAGATAAATGCCGGTCAGCCTTGCCTGATTAAGACGTATTCTGTTGTATGTCAATACTTTATTGATCTGACAACTACAGGCCCCATCAGCCCTGATGGCTGAAGGGGATCACCCGGACGGGCAGGATTCTCATTAAGCCAGGTTATCCTTTCCTTCTCAGGAAGCATGCTGTCTCCTGTCAGTCTGTTTATCCAGTTGTTGACAACCTCTATTTCCAATATGTTTTCACCCTGTTTTACCATTTCCGTAATATCAACCGTCCAGGGTGAGGTCCAGACCCCTCCCGCAAACCTCCCGTTTACTTTCACCTCCGCCATCACGCCGACTTTTCCCAGATCGATGATGATATTTTCTCCTGCCGGAATTTCTCTCAGGGTAAAACTGTTCCTGTATACCGCACTTCCGGAATAAAACCTTATCCTTTCATCCCGGCTTTTTGTCCAGTCTTCAGGAGTTTCCATCATTATTCTGTTTTCAGGCCCCCTGAGCGTTTTATCAAATGTCACCTCCCATGGGGTGCTTATCTGTAAAAGAGTTACAGGATCGGGGAAATTTGTTTTGACCATAGGCTTTTCTGATCTGCTATCTGAACTTCTCCTGAAAACAATGAAGGCGCTACCGTAAGATTCGAGCTGCAAAGGTATTTCTGTCATCCCCCCGTTGTGAGTAAATACTTTAAGATCGCGTACCCTACCGTTCAGGGGATCCCACAACTCAGGCTGCATACCGCTTACTCTGAAAGCAGCTTCAAAGGCCAGCCTGTTATCACTCTGATTGGTAATGAAATAAATATCACAATCATTCATCTTCCTGTGGATCCACAGCACAGGAGTACTCTCAGTTACTCTGACATCCGGTAGTACTCCTGTAATATCAAGGGCTTCCTTAAGGCTCATATTGTTCATAACAGACCTTTTACCCGATTTCCTTGCCTTTATATCAGCTTCATCCCATAATTCCTGAACAAGTTGTTTGACTGTCAGGTCGGCTGCCGGGTAATTCTGGAGGCTTGGTGATCTGGACGGAGGAGGACCGTACACTTTTGCCCCTTTTTTAACAAGCTCTGCAATCTTTTGGAGAAGTTCGGGACGCATCGTTTCCAGGGGAGGCAGGACCAATAGACTATAACTCATCCCGTCGGGCAGGACCAGCCGCCCATCCTTCATGGTCAGTCTGTTCATGATCACTTCAGCATTGATGTAATCGTAAGAATATCCATCCGGCATTTCAGGGATCCGGGCACCTGTCATTTTCGGCACATCCTCCCCGATGAAATAGCATATATCATTGACAGGAAGCCCTCTTCTGAGCATGAACATGCACCTCCGCTGATAATCGATCCAGTTTTTCGACTGCCTGAACCATGTATTCTTCCTGTTGAATTCGGTCCCGAACCATGCATTGATCCCCGGACTTTTATCCTCATAAGGCTGATGGATATAAAGATGCAGGATAACCTGATTTATTCCTTCAGTGTAGCTCCAGTCTCCACGCTTTTTAAGCATCGCCGGATACCTCTGGTATGCCTGTCCGGCCGAAGTGTATGATTCCGCGGAAACCAGTTTCTTTCCATATATATGAGCAGCCGACGATGCTGCACGGCATTCAATGTTACCAAGGTCCCCCTCATTCCAGAACTCCCCTGCAACATCATGGCTCTGGCCTCCGTACATAAGAAATTCCGACGGGAATCCCCAGTGGCCATAGTTCTCGAGCCATATTCTCAGCCCTTTTTCCTGGCAGAGTTCGCGAAAACCACCTACATAGTCGTAAGCAATCCTGTCGGCAACGAGCCTACGCCAGTCCCACAGGAAACGGTCCGACTGATCAGCCGATCCAACCACCCTGCCGGTAAAAACAGGAAACCAGGGAACAGGATCATAGCCGTATTTAACTTCAAAATCTTCGATCATGTTCTCTGTCCAGTTTTGTGAACCCTGCTCATAACTATCCAGGACAACATGTTTTAAGGCAGTCCTCTCCTCAGCAGGCATCCTTTCCAGAAGTTTCCCTATATAGGAATCAAAATGTTTTTTAAGATGGTGTTTATTCATCTTGTCTACTTCCCATCCCATAGCATGAGGAGCCGCCTGGGCATTCCTGGTACCGGTCGGTACGGCACCTATCTGTAGTAGGATCCATCTGCCTTCAGGGGCGGCCCAAATAAGAGTGCCGTCAGCAGCTGTTGAAGAAGTAAGATCCAGAACATTTCCGGGATTTACTTTCATCTCCTCGCTGCCAGTCTCTTCCTGAGGCTTCCACTGATACTCATTCCATAAAGGGAATGGGGTCTGACACATCTTTCCCAGTTGCTTTTCAATAAAACTCTCAACCCTGGGTGATCCGGAAAGGACTATTTCCGATAAAGCTGCATCGGATGCATTGTTTGGAAGATTTGTAAGATAGTTACTCAGACTGAAGTTGCTCATTATCAGCCTGAAATTCTTTGAGTTGACTTCTGGAATCGAAACTGCAACCGGTCCTTTTGGTATCGGACCCACATTTATCCTTGCATTGCTCCTGTCGTACCTGAACTTTTTTATACTTTTATATTTACCGTTTAAATTTATCATTAAATCAATATCTGCAGCAAAAGGTGTATTGGCAGGGTATAAAAGAAGACTACGGGCAGCAAAACTATCCTTGCTTTGTATATCAATAATAATTTCTTTACTGCCTGCGGCTCTCCTGAAGAGACAAACCGTTCCTGTATCACCGTCAATCAGGTTGTCGGGAGATTCCAATTGCGGGATTGTTGAAATTATGCTGTTTATCCTGTTTAAGGTGGAGTGTTCATTGTCAGGAACAGGAAATGCCAGAACTCTGACCTGCTGAAAAAACTCTGAAGGTTTAACCAGCTTCAATTCTAATTTCTTGCCTCCTTCAATCTCTAATTCACTGTATAAAAGATAACGCATCGATTCTTCCGGGTTAACCCACGGTCCGCCTGACTGGCTCCATCCCGGACAGTTGAATAACCCGATATTAACTCCGGTTCTTTTACCTTCCCGTATTGTATGCTCGATCATCTGCCACCATTCTTCGCTGAGAATTCCGGGGTTGCCATATTGCATACCTTCATAACCTATATTGCCTATCAGGGCTTCACCTATTCCTACTTCAGCCATAGCTTCCAGGTCGCGCGTTACCCCTTCTCTGGTATTGTTATCACTGATCCAGTACCAGTAAACCCATGGCTTAACAGAGTCAGGGGGATTTGTAAATCCTTTCATAAGCATATCAGGCGTAACAGCATCTGAATCCGTAGGCTGATAATTGGCGCAACCGGTTGTTAATAAAATAACAGTAACAATTGAAAGGATTGGCTTCATTTTAAATTTTGAGAAATATGAGTAATAGAAGTAAGTTTACCGATCTGTTTTTTCAGATCTCAAAACCGAAAATGCAATAATATTTTTATCTTTCTAAAGTTACACTTACCGAACCTATTTTCCCTCCCATCGGAGGATTCATTTTGGCAACCTTTACAGTTGCTTTTTTTACTCCTTCAAGTTCTGAATGGATTGCATTTAAAATTCTACCCGCAATATTTTCCAGAAGATATGATTTTTTCTCCATTTGTCTTTTTACAATCAGGTAGGCCTGCTGGTAATTTACAGCATCCTTAAGATTGTCACTTTCAGCAGCTTTGGTCATGTCGGTCTCGATCTTAAGATCAACCATGAATTTATTTCCCACTTTCTGCTCTTCCATAAAATGACCATGAAAGGCATAAAACTCCATTCCTTCGATCTGTATCAGTCCCATATTAAATATTGATAATCTGTATTAGAGTAAATATTTCGAATACTTACAAAAATATATGCTTGAAAATCTGTTTTAAATTGTAAACTCCTTATATATCTATAATATATTCACATTTCGCTTTAACTTTTACTTATAAAAATAATAATAATTATGGAACCCAACCAAAAGTATTGATTGGAGAAAATAGCCTCAGAATCATTACTGGCATGATCTCTTTATGGATATTTGCCCTGGTCTCATATTTTCCAGGGCCTGCAGCAGGTCTGCTGGCTTTACCTGCATCGATGCTTACAAGTTATCTTATTCCGGGATATTTGTTAAAAAGTAAATTTGATCATTTGACAGTTTAAAGAGCTCGAACCAGTTTTTCATTCTCAGTTCAGGATGGCTGTGATTTCGCTGCTTATCAGTGTTGAGGTTGCAGAATTCACCTTTTTGAAGGACCAAACCGGAGCAACGGCCGGTAATCTGAGTGTACAGATAACAAAACTCAGGGAGGCCGGATACATCGAGGTGACGAAGAAATTCAGCAACAATTACCCTCAGACCCTTTGCAGGATCACCCCGCTGGGACGTCAAAAGTTTGCTGAATATGTGGAGGCTCTGAGGGATTATCTAAATCCTCCGGAATGAAAAGATTTTTTAACCACGGAGTAACACAGAGTAATAAGGAGTAAAACCGTGAAACTCCGTATAAACTCTGCGTAACTCCGTGGTAAATTAATACTCTGTTGTTACCCTTATAAAAATTCATTCAGTGTGGTAACAGCATTCTAAATTCATCCTATTTTTGTAGTCTTAAATTTCAGAGGAATGAGTGAAGAAGTCATTAACGGCAGGGAAGAGTCAAAATCACCGGTCAGTTTTATTGAGCAGATTATTATTGATGATCTCAGAGAAGGGAAGAACGGAGGAAGGATCCATACCCGCTTCCCTCCCGAACCTAACGGATATCTGCACATAGGTCATGCCAAAGCTATCTGTCTCGATTTCGGGATGGCTCAAAAATACGGAGGCAAGTGCAACCTTCGCTTCGATGATACTAATCCTGTAAAGGAGGAAGTCGAATATATTGACTCAATAAAGGAAGACATCAGATGGCTTGGCTTTGACTGGGAAGACAGGGAATTCTATGCATCTGATTACTTTGGCAGACTTTATGATTTTGCAATTGATCTGATCAAGCGAGGTCTTGCTTATGTTGATGATCAGCCTGCCGAAGTAATTTCCGCACAGAAAGGAACACCCACACAACCCGGGATTTTAAGCCCTTACCGGGAAAGATCTGTTTCTGAAAATCTCGATCTTTTCGAAAGGATGAAAAATGGTGAATTTGAGGAGGGCAGCAGGGTTCTCAGGGCTAAAATCGACATGAGTTCGCCAAATATGCATATGCGTGATCCGATAATTTACAGGATCATAAAATCATCCCATCACAGAACTGGCGATAAATGGAAGGTTTATCCGATGTACGATTTTGCTCATGGACAGAGTGATTATTTTGAAGGAATAACTCACTCACTCTGTACCCTGGAGTTTGAAGTCCACCGGCCATTATACGACTGGTTCATCGATCAGCTAAAAACAGATGAATACCGTCCAAGGCAGATCGAGTTCAACAGGCTCAACCTTACATATACGATGATGAGCAAACGCAGATTGCTTGAGTTGGTGCAGGAAGGCAAAGTATCAGGCTGGGATGATCCGCGCATGCCTACCTTATGCGGCCTCAGGCGCCGTGGTTATACGCCCGAATCGATAAAAAAATTCATTGATCTTATAGGATACACAAAATTTGAAGCCATCAATGATGTTTCACTCCTGGAACATGCAGTTCGTGATGACCTTAATCTGAGGGCTCCAAGAGTATTTGGCGTATTGAATCCATTAAAGGTGGTGATCACAAATTATCCTGAAGACAAGGTTGAAGAAGTTGATCTTGTCAATAATCCTGAGGATGCAACCATGGGCAAACGCAAGGTACCTTTCGCACGTGAAGTTTACATCGAACAGGATGATTTTATGGAGAATCCCCCGAATAAATTTTTCAGACTTTCGCCAGGAAACGAGGTACGTCTCAAAGGGGCATATATCATTAAATGTACCGGATACAGCAAGGATGCAGGCGGAAAGATCATCGAAGTGCAGTGCACTTATGATCCTCATACAAAGAGCGGCGGCCACCTGTCGGACAAAAAAGTAAAGGGCACTCTTCACTGGGTTTCTGCAGCTCACGCACTGGATGCAGAGGTGAGATTGTATGACCGCCTTTTTGACCATGAGGACCCGGCGGGACAAAAAGAGGATGACTATCGGAATTTCCTTAATCCCGATTCTTTGAAAATCCTTAAGGGATGCAAAGTTGAGCCCTCGCTAAAATCAGCAAACCATCTTGATAAATTCCAGTTCCAGCGCCTTGGGTATTTCTGCGTCGACTACGATTCGACACCGGATCATCTGGTGTTCAACCGCACTGTCGGACTGAAAGATACGTGGGCGAAGATGAATAAGTAGGCAGGTCGTGCAGGTCGTGCAGGTCGTGCAGGTCGTGCAGGTCGTGCAGGTCGTGCAGGTCTTTCGGGCAGTACTGTTAATATAGATCTGACTGGACTGGCAAGACTGGCAAGACTGGCATGACTGGCATGACTGGCATGACTGGCATGACTGGCATGACTGGCATGACTGGCACGACTTTTTTGGCATACTATTTGCTTGTAAATCAATTATAATCTGATTAGTCAATCAAATTCCGGAAAGTATGAAACCGAAGGTCATTTTCCTGACAGTTATCTTAACTTTATTGAAACCGGCATAAATGTATGCTATATAAGTAATTAATTACGTAATTAATTACGTAATTAACTCAAAATTGAAAGAGGTTGTTTTATTACGAATCAGGCATAACAATATTTTGGACTTTTAAAAAGATTTAACTATGAAACGCTCGCTTTCCATTCTGCTGATAATTATTGCAGCGATGTCCTGCAAGGATTTGAGGGATGAAGAAAATACTTCCGGGGCAACCGAGATAATAGTCACTGGTAGTTTTTCAGCTTATTCATATGCAGCTTCAAACCGTTCCACCGGGACAGGTGATCCGTTTGAGCTTAAGGATGTAATTATCACGAATGATTCTATAAAGATAACTGTATCCTATTCCGGCGGTTGCAGGAAGCATAAATTTGAAATAATCTGGAATGAGACCCTTTCGAGCACTACACCTCCTCAGACCAAGTTTATTATCCTTCATGATGCCAATGGTGAAATGTGTGAAGCGTATATTACAGAGACGATTGGCTTTCCCACCAATGAACTTACTGCAACAGTCTCATTTGACACTCTGTATGTTGACATACTGAACGGTGCAACTCCGGCAGATTCTGTTTCGACAGGCGGATGGAATCCTCCTGATGATGATGGTAATAATGACGACGGTTATAAAATCGAATTTACCGAAGGAGATGTTTGCGTTACAAAAGTCACTGCAATGAAGGTGATTTGTGGGGCCGGATTATGGGATAACCTATGGTTTGCCCTTGATGACACCATAAGTGCAGGTATTGGCGGTTTTTATTTCCATAAGTATCTCCAGCCTGTGGCTATCGACAAATCCATTCAGGGATTTGTTCCGGTCCAGGGTAAAAGGTATGTCGTGGGAGGCAGGATTCTCAAAGATCATATTTATCTGAGTGTTCCTGTATGTCTGGCTTACTCAGGGCCGTCAGTCCCGGTGAAGATAATGTGTATAAAGGAATTAAATTAAGATACTGAGGCCTGACAGGGTATTGTCATTCAAATAAAATCTCCTGTCCCTGAGAGGCTGATTAATAAATTGGAAACACAAATTGAGGAGTGTTTTATTTTTTTTTTGCTTTATTGGTTCGCACTTAGATTTCAATGCCGTAAAATTTGCGATTCCGTTTCATTTCGCATATATTTTTTGGATAAAATATTTATATTTGCAGGCTCAAAACTGCTCCGTGGTGTAATTGGCAACACGTCTGACTCTGGATCAGAAAAGTCTAGGTTCGAGCCCTAGCGGAGCAACATTAATGAGCCAACTGCGAGGGTTGGCTTTTTTACATCCATATAGCCTTGTTGATCAACAAGGGCTCGAACGCCAGCGCGGCAGTCCGGCTCCTTCGCTGAAATAGCCCACAGGGCTATTTCTTAACGCTCGGCCCGGTTCGAGCCCTGGCGGAGCAACTCCGATAAGCCTGCTGCAAAAGCTGGCTTTTTTATTTCTTTAAAGCTTTGTGTGAGATTAAAGGGTGAGATGTTTACTGGAAGAACCGTGCCCCTGACTACTTGGCGCTGGATTAGATTGACCATCTGACGCCGGAAGTAATCCTTTGAGAAATAAACAAATACAAAAATGTTATAATGACCGGAGGGAGATGGTCGGGGTCACTTTCATTTTCATACTGAGCCCTTGGGCTATTTTCGGCATGCCAGTTTTGCAGCTTTAATAATTTCCATTGCTAAATCCAAGAACTGTTTGCTTTCTTTAAGAGTTGGTTTCCCATTGGGCAATAACCCCATTTCACCTGGATATCTTGAATCAATATATAGCTGATCAAGTATGATCAGTTGATCGTAATCAGATTTTATCTTAATTTTATCTCTGACTATATTGAAAAGCATTTCAAGGGAGTGAGTTTTTATAAAGCCGAGTTCAAATTCTTCAATTATTGCTTTGAATGATTTTTCGATAGCTTGTTGAGCGTGAAAAGCAGAAAGATGAGTAAGGGTTTCATTTGAACAAATTTCCCGGATCAGAAGGAGATCACTTTCGGCACTATCAAACCATTCTTTAGTTGCTTTTTTCATATAACACTTTCCCTTTTGACAATAACTCCCTGGCGAAAAGACTGTCATTTTCGATGAATCTTTTGTGCATGGCTTTAGTGTGGACAATCAGATCAATGGGAAACTCCTTTTTAAGTTCAGCAATCGCTTTCGAAATCCTCAGGTATATCAGGCTTTTTTCCGAAAAGCTCGATGGTATAATATCATCTCCTGTAACAACAAGAATATCCAGATCACTTCCTGCAGAGGGCTCACCATATGCGTATGAGCCAAAAAGGATTATCTTTTCAGGATCAGTAAGTCTGAGCTTTTCAATTAATAAAGGTATGTAATGTAAACCGGTCATTTATTGTTTGGATAATAAAGCAAATTTAAGAAAACAATATGAGAATCCTAAATCTTGACCAGGAGAGTCTTCTGTACTCCAAATCACTTTACTGATTAATATCAGGCGTATTCTGCTATTTTGGAAAAGCCGGTTCCCCTGACCACTTGGCGCCGGATTAGATTGACCATCTGACGCCGTAAGTAATCCTTTGATAAATAAACAAATACGAAAATGTTATAATTACCGGCTGAATGTGGTCAAGACTTCCGGCTTTTACAATAAACTTCATTTTCACGGGAACAAACTCAAGTGTTCGTCCAGGGCGGTAAGCAATATTCCCCAGATGGGTCAGGGCACAATTGTAAAAACCCTCTTCAATATCAGCTTTAGCCAGGGACTGATCATTTGTGGCCTATTTCCCTGTCGGTTTCAATTCAACCTGCGACCGTTCTGCAATCATAACCGGGCTATCCCATACCGGTAAACTCTTTAATGTAGTATTCTTTCCGGAATTCATTAAATCAGATTTATCCAGCTCATATACTTTACCGGTAATCATTTCCACATAGACCGGATCATTAAAGTTGATACCTTTAATTGTCAGATTAACCAAATCCCATTTTAAATCATCGGTTGGTACCTGATCTTTATACCAGACGAGAACAATAGGATTTTCTTCCTTTCTAAATCCAGCAACTGTAATCTTTCTGGGAGAATCTGACTCAAAGTCCAATTCGCCAACAGGTTTTACTGTGTCGTCAAAAAAGCTGACCATATGCTGAACACCATAGAAGGATGGTCTCTTGTAAATGACCTCATTCAGAAGGTTTGCACGAAGCAGACCAAAAGATTGCAACATATTTGTATACCGCAGGTCAATAATGGTGAAAACCGAAGAAGGGATATCACGTACCCTGTCTCCAGCCATACGCCGTAAATTCCATTTTACCTGACTGTATTCAGTCCAGGGGTAATCAGCCAGTGCATGTGTCCATTCTAATTGTGAAGGGCACCCATTCTCTCCCTGGCATATTTTATAGTCTGGATTATACGATTTTAAAAGAGCAACAAATTTTTCAAGAATCGGATAACAATCATCCGGATTCCTGAGATAAGGATGATATGCCCAATAGTCAACCAGTTTTAATTTATTTGCGGATTTAAGAGCATCTAACAATATTCTGACATTCGATTCTGATTCTTCCAGGTTCCATAGAATCTCACCTATTATGACAGCATCTGGTTGAATCTTCTTTATTAGCTCAGCAGTTCTGATTAATAGTGGTGCATAATCTTTTTCCTGTTCATAAGGCTCATTCCAGATATCCCAAGCATTTACTACATCTTTATACCGGTTTATTGTAAACTCCACATATTTCAACCACGCTGTCATTGCTTCCTGGTTATGAGTTAATGCTGCTACTCCTGCACCAAGATTATTATCTGAACCATAAACAGGATTGCCATAGCAAAGACAGATCCAGGGTTTGACAGACTGTCCATTAAGTCCATAAACGCAACTGTCAAGCCACTCAAAGCTATAAACTCCTTTTTGTTTTTCACATTTAGCCCATCCGCTTTGTAACCTTCCATATTTAACACCAAGCTCGCCAACATAATCTTTATAAAGGCCGAACTTCGCATAATCACGATCAAGTGTTTCACAACCCACTGACCATGAGGATGATTTAATATCTTTTGAGTGTCTGACGGCCAGCAATCCTATTTGTTTTAATTCAGGTCCTGCTGATTGAAATTTCTCCCAGGTAATACTGCGGTACTTTCTTGTTTGTCCGTTTACAAAAACCGGGCAAATAAATAAGCTTAACAGAAAGAAAATAGCAGTCTTTTTCATTGTGATGAGGTTTAAGTTATTAGTTGTCTGTGAGTTCATTTTTTATCTGGTTCAGAACCTAATTTCACCTGTGGTTGTTCTGCTATAATTACCGGGCTATCCCAAACCGGTAATTTTACTGAATGATTAATTTACAACCGCATGAATGACCAACAATAATGTAATAAGATGTAAATTCCGGTCACACAGAGCACTTCATTCCGGATCAACTTAGCAAACGATTCCGGGAATGACTGAGCACCATAAACCGGAGTGTAACCAGCACAATATCAATGCAAACCTTTTTATAAATTATTTATCTATGAACTGCTCACTCTAAACCGGAATATAGTGCTCACAAACGCTGGATTTCCCATTCAATCTATTGAGCTATAAATAAATTTGAACTGTCTACTTATCCGGCCGAATGCAGTTAAGAATTCTGATTTTTCCAGAAAGAGCTCTTTTCAAATGGTTTCTTAAGCCTTTCCTCAAGCCATTTAATTGTCTCATCCTGTTTGAAATCATCTACACCGTGTACAGGGATATCAAGTTTCTCTGCCTCAAGGCGCTTTTTAAGTTCCCTGATCCAGACACCCTCCCCGTCCTGCTGAATACCGTCAAGCCATGTACGAGTCACTCCACAACTGGGGCTTCCCTGTTTGCCCACAATACCCACTATTTCAAATCCCTGGAATAGATACTCCCGGATAGTAAAGATCTGGTCATCAATGAGGCGATTGAGCCGCTTCATGCCAGCAGGACTTTCCATACCGACCCGCACGTCAAAACGGCCAAGTCCCAAAACATAGAGTTCAATACAGGGCATCTGAATCACACCAACCTGCTTTTCCTTCAGGTAATCAATAAGGGGCTCAAACATTGCAGGGAAGTCTCCTTCATGAACAATGCGGGCGTTCTGATTAAGCGTGCAATGCGAAAGAAAGATAACCCTTCCGGAACGATTATCTCCCCTCCAGTCTCTTTTGTTCTCATCCCTGCCGTGAAAACCACTCTCGGGAATTGAATAGTCTGGTGAAGGGATTTGATTTTCATGATCATCAGCACTACATGCATTAAGAGCAGCTGCAGCCGCTGGTACCATACCTATAAAATGTCGTCTTGATAATGAAGATTTGTTGAGCATAATGGTTTTCTTCTATTTGTGATGTGAATTTTCAAACCCAGGAGCAATGGCAAAAATTAAAAATATGTAATAATATTTACTATTCAAAAGGCATAGTCCTCTTTTATACACCGGATATTTCTGATACGACGATTACAGAACAGGGGCATGACTATTAATTTTTACATATCTTCAATCTATTCTGCAATACATAGCCAATCCTTAATAAAGTCTACTGGGTCTTTTCTATCGAAGCGTCAACAGATATGCGACAGACCGCACTACTGCATGACTCAAGACTGCAAGACCGCACGACTGCACGACATATCCCGCTAGGTTATCTGTCATTAAAAATATCTTTTTGGGTAACCGAATAGTATAAGACTTAAAAAATATCTTTCCGGAAAGGTTATTTTATTGGAAAAGCCAAAGCCCGGATAGGAATGCTTTTAAAGGCATGGACTTGTTCAAAATTTTTCGTAATTTATAGCGTTACTTTAATTACTATGTTACAGTTTTATATTGATGGTATTTACTCAAATCAATTATTCTATAACTATTTGATAATTAATCTTTTTAACAAAGGTCTGACGGGCTACAATCTTAAATTCAACAACCTGTTTAGCAGTTAGCAGTCTTTCGGACGAAACAGTGATCCATGATATCACGGTTTCTTAAACATAATATAAACATTTTAAGGAAATTTCTGATGAATTTCAATCTTGATGTATTAAAAATAGACCCGGTTCAGGAACTGAATAAACTATCAGAGTTTATTGTAGGTCAGGTGAATACACGCCGTAAAAGAGGTGTGATAGTTGGATTGAGCGGCGGTATCGATTCTGCCTGCATAGCAGCTGTTGCAGTTCACGCTCTGGGAAAGGAGAAAGTAATAGGACTAATCCTTCCTGAAAAAGAATCTAATCCAATCAGCAGTGAATATGCGATAAAACATGCTCAGGCATTGGGAATAGAACATCGCCAGATCGATATCACTCCCACAGTGGATAGTGTTGTTAAGTATTCATGGCGGGATGAATATCTTCAAAAATTGATCCCTGAATATAAACCTGGATACAAATACAATATAACCCTTCCTACAGACCTTCTTGAGCGGGCCAGCTACAGCTTTTACCGTCTTCAGGTTCAAATGCCTGATGGCGAATTAATAAGTAAACGGTTGAATCTGGATGAATTACTTGCCATAACATCATTTGCAAATATTAAAATCAGGGCCCGGATGCTGCATCTTTATGCAGAAGCAGAAAGACGTAATCTCCTTGTTATCGGAACTACAAATCGCACTGAATTCTTACTGGGAGATTTTTGTAAATATGGTGATGGCGGCACTGACATTGAACCAATAACCCATCTATACAAAAATCAGATATACCAGCTTTCCCACTATCTTAACGTTATTCCGGAAATTATTGATCGTCAACCCAGTCCGGACACATTTAGTCTTCCTGTGAGCGATCAGGAGTTTTTTTTCAGGATCTCATTTGATAAACTGGATCATCTCCTTTATGCATGGGAGCATGAGGTTCCCAAAAATGAGGTGGCAAAAGTACTTGACCTTTCCGAGGATGCAGTTGAAAGATCATATAATGATTTTGCTTCAAAAAATCGTGCTACTGCTCATTTGCGGGAAGTTCCGGTTACTTTTAAATAATATTGTTGTGCCTGACTGTATGTGCCGGAAGCCTTGACCACATTCCTCCGGCTAATTGTATATTTCTAAATTTCCCTGTTGATCACAGGATTAACTCCGCTTTTAGTGTTCATGTTGGGCCGGCGTGAAGTGGTCAGGATTTCGGGTATTTGCAATAAATGCCACAGTAGAAAATGGTCCTGATTATTCCCATCCTGCCGGAAGAGTTATATATTGAGGAAAAACATCCATTTCAATATGTAATGTGCCATCATCACATTTTACCTGGACAGCCTTGCCTGACCAGTCAGTCCCTGTAATAGTACCTGGCTTTGTCTTTATTTCATCAACTATTACATTGTGAGGCACCTCTGTTGTCCATGCTGCTATTTTTCCATTGCCTTTATCATCCCGGAAAAGCAGAACAAAATCATTAGGATTCTTAATTTCAATTCTTTTCAGAAAGGTGAAATTCCCGAGTTGTTCGTTCAGTGTCTTAATTGCAGCATAGGCAGGTTTTGGGTCAAGGTCGGGAGTAACAGTCCCGAAATTATGTTCCCACTCATCCGGATCGGGACCATCGTTTTTCCAGTCATACCATATTGATAAGGGAATTCCGTACACCATGTTCGACAGCTGCATCCTTACAATATATGCAGCCTGCGTTTCCGGTGAAACGCCCCTGGTGGAAGTATTATAACCTCATTCTCCGCTTATTATTGGTATCGGGGATTTTCCCACGGGTGTGTATTTATTATTCAAATCATCAATCTTTTTGTAATCATCAACGGCAGTCTCTGGTGACATCGAATATCTCCTGTAAGGGCGAACGCTGACAGCATCAATATATTCAATAACTCCTGAGGCCAGAAAAGATTCAATAAACAGCACCGGCAACTGGGATGTGGCCGGGCCGATTATTATCGCTTCAGGAACAGTTGCTTTTACTGCCCTGCAGGTTGCAAGTGCCAGCTTATTATAGTTTTCCACATCGGGTACCGGCCGCCAGAAAAAGATGTTGGGTTCATTCCATATTTCCCATATGATATTGTTACCCCTGAAATGTTTTACGGCAGCAGAGGCCCATTTTGCAAATGCCTCAACGCTTTCCGGTTTCCGGGGAGCAGCAATTCCTTTCTGAATCTGCCCTGAAAAAGGATCCTTTGACTCAACCCGATCTTCATAGAGAGCATTTGAATAATCGAGGATGTAGAGTGCCCTGATTCCACGCTTGTTAAGATTCTCCGTCAGATCTTCGTATGCGGACCAGTCATAAACTCCCCTTTCCCGTTCCGTACTCTGCCAGGTAAAATCCATCCTGATGAACTTAAAACCGGCTTCTGCTATCATGTCAAGGTCTCTCTCTTGGCCTTTTGTAAAATGAATATTAACTCCACTATTGATCTTATCAGGAAGTCCGAATTTGTCTTTGCTTTCCGGTTGGCCGGATGAAACCTTCATGGTAAAGTAGCCCAAAAGATCATGAGAATGATTAACAACCGAGCTTGCGAGTTCGACGAAGTCAATCATGAAGGTTCCACACGAACTGCTTAGTATTCATTAATTTATTAATATTATTTTCGTGTGAAATAACCATTGAAATAAAAAACAAAACAACTGGTAACAGGTTTATCTTTTTCATTTATTTTATATTTATAGAATTTACAAAATAGTCAGGATAAGGATCCCTGATTTTTCGTAATTTACAACTGAAACAGAAATAATATATGAAAAGAAGAGAAATTCTTAAAAACCTCTCAGTGGTTCCGCTTGCCGGAGTGATAGGTAATGACATTACCAGACCTGAAAAAAATAAAGAAATGGAAGAATGGACTCCGGTAAAAGAGGCTGTTCCCGGCGTTTATCCTACTACCAGTCCTTTGTCATTATGCATTCGCTCGGGTCATCTTGTTTTTTTAAGCGGCATAGGCGGCTGGTATGCCGACAGGCGAGCCGAACCGGGGGACATAAAAGTTCAGATTGAAAGTGCTCTTACAGATATGAAGAATCAGCTGGAAAAAGCCGGAACTTCAATGGCCAATGTTTTAAAAGTACACATGACACTTGCAGATCCAAACAGGAATCTGGCACCTCTCAATGAAGTCTATGGCAAGTTTTTCCCCGACCCGAAACCTGCACGCTCTTTCAGCGGAGCAGGAATTGACCAGATGGGACGTGACGGCGTTCTGGTCCAGATTGACTGTATTGCATACATCGGTTGAAGAATTTTTTACTATCCTGACCTGATCATCTTCTTAAAGATCAGGAACCATGAATATTGGTAATAATCACCAGTTTCCTTATTCATTGTTGACATGTCAGCCTTTAAAGGAAAAGGGACCAGCACATCGTTTCCCTTAGTCCAGTTGGCTGGCGTCATTACATTGTCCCTGTCTGTGGTTTGAAGAGCTATGATCGTTCTAAGGAGCTCATGCATATTTCGTCCTACCTCCTGCGGGTAAAAGAATTCTGATCTTACTTTGTCATGGGTATCAATGATAAATACACCACGCACATCCCTGTTGTTGTCCGATTCGAGATGAATCATTCCGTATAGCTTTGAAATTACCAGGTTGGAATCATCAACAATGGGAAAATCAAGTTTCTGTCGGGGATATTGCTTATAATTTATCTGTTCAAGAGCTTTCTTCCATTGTATATGTACCTCAAGAGGATCAGTTGAAACAGCTAATAACTTTACATCATGATTTTCGAACTCATCCTGAAGTTTTGCCAACTCAATTAACTCAGTTGAACAAACGGGGGTAAAGTCCATGGGGTGACTAAGAATTATCTTCCAACTGCGGCCAAAATCAGTTGGAAAATTGACTGGTCCTTCTGTTGATTCAGCTTTAAATGATGGAGCATTCTCTCCGATTAATGGTATCCGGTAATCCCTTAACTCAGTTCTCAGTAAAGATTTAACTTTACTTTCTGACTGTTTAAATATATTTGTAAATAGGAACATTGCAATAGTGGTTTAAACTCATTACCGATAACATTAAAAGTCCTATCAGTTTAAAAGTATGGCTTTCAGTTAAACAATCTGAAAAATTTTAAGTTCAATCAGATATTCAGGCTTGATGAATTATAGGAACTTACTTAAAAAATAATCGAAACTAATACTTTCTTTCCTCTGCAGGGAAACCATCCCGGCTCATGGATTCGGATCGTTATACCCCCTTCCTATCTTTTAAACAAACCTGCCAAGACGTTAAGGTACCAGGGAGAGTATCCTTCCAGATCCTGGTAATTCTCACTTATTTTGGGATAACATTTTTTCTACTATTCTGACTGAATCAGTCACATACTTCTCGCATAAAGTTTCGAATAATCCCTGGTCGATGATCTTCTGGTGATCAACAGGGTCATTAATATCAAGACCTCTTAGCAACTCCATGCATGATGTCGCACCATGACTCCTTACAAATTCAGCGAAAAACTCACGGGTCTTTTCATATGTATGTTGCTTTTTTTCATCGGGATCGCCAATGGCTTTGCCATAATTCAATCCGAGTGCCATAAGTGCTCCCGTTAAAGCTCCGCATGTCAGCTGCTGACGGCCCATACCTGCCCCAAAGGCACAGCCTATCTTCAAACAGTCGTTTTCAGATAATCCATGCTCTGTTCCAAATACTGTAAATACTGACTGTGAACAATTGAATTTACTCCTGAAATACTTTATCGCTTTATCTGATCTGCTCATGAATCTGTTTTATTTGAATACAATTGATAAAATACCTGCAAGTATAAATAGGAACCGCATTTTCAATGCAATATTTCATAAACAATCCGGAAATATCCAAAATACATGATTAATATTTTTTACAGCCAGAAAGACCAAAGCTCAACATGATATATTAAAAGGACTGGCATAAGCGAATTGTCAAATATTTCTGAACGAGAGAATCCGGGAAGCTTATAAAATGAAGGATTACGGTATTTCTGAGTTGAAAAAAATTGAAATTATACAAGATCCGGTTTTGTAAGCACTTAAGGAAAAGTTCCTGGGCAGGAGTCAGCAATAAACTTTTTCAGCCCGGCTGTTTATGGTCTATAAGGGAAAGCTGTAATTCCTTGTCCTGGATTTTTTTGAATGCTTCCTGGACGCATTTACCATGGGATTATTCTTTTTCTTAACAATAACAATATAACTATAACTTATTTGCTTAGCCCTGCATGTTGATTTTCTTTCATTTGCCGAACCCGTTGATGCATCTGCCGGAACCACAAGCATAAACAGAACAACCGAGAGGATTACCGTAATCAGATGCTTTATCATCATAAAGCGCAAACCTTTAACATATCTTCCGTTCTTTTGTGAAACTACTGTTGTTCCTTCCGATGGACTGTAAGTGAATGTTTTCATGGTTTTCCGCTTTTTGTCAGATTTATTCTTTCTATTCCCTTTTTCCTATCCGGTTACCGTTCTTTACAAATTAAACGAAGATTTGAATAAAAGTACTCGTCCCGATTGACGGGGATAAAAGAGAATAAACCATCAGGGCAACCTGTTTTACTACATATAACTTTGATTAGTTGATTATTACGCTACTAACAGATAGCCAAAAACCGGATCTTCCGGATTTGACGAACACAATGTAACTGTTGACTAAAGTAAAATAGAAATGAATGGAATCATCCAGAACTTGATTATTTTCCGGAATCAATTATATTTAAACCTTTGCCTGACTTTCCCACGACTATTGAAATAATCATTATGCCGAAGCCAGAAATTATCGAGTCATGAAATCAAGCCTGCCAATAATTTTATGCCTCCTCATCTGCAGCATAGTATATGCCTGTCAGCCTGAAAATCCAGGAGTTAAGAAATCAACTAGACAAACCATAAGAGGAGTGGTTGTCTATCCAAGCGACATCATTTCAACCGGCAGTCTGAAACTTGTTGAATTCATGCGCGAGTCTGAGATTAATGTGCTGGGCATACACACGAATACCCTTTCGGAAAACCTGTCAGACCTCCGGTCATTTATTGAAAGCAATGAGGGGCAGCTATTATTTAAGGAATGTGAAAAGGCCACAATCTCAATTGAATTTGAATCACATGCCCTGCATGAACTTCTCCCCAGGGAATTGTTCGACAGCCATCCGGAATATTTCAGGCTTGACAATGACGGGGTAAGAAAAAAAGACTACAATATGTGTTTCAGCTCAGAAGGAGCCTACAAGGAGATTGAAAAGAACATCGGTAAAATAACAAAATGGCTTAAACCTTCCACCCACAGGTACTTTTTCTGGACAGATGATGTGGAACATTCTTTTTGCAACTGTGATTCGTGTAAGAAATATTCCGAAAGCGAACAGGCTCTGTTATTCGAAAACAGGCTTCTTGAAATGCTGCGCAAAACAGATTCTTTGGCTACCCTCGCTCACCTGGCATACGGAAGTACTTACAGGGCACCCGTCAATGTAAAGCCGGCGAAAGGAATCTTCCTCGAATATGCACCAATAAACAGGGATTACTTAAAACCTCTTTCAGACGAGCATATGCAGAATCTGAAAGAGAACCTGCAGGTATTTCCGACAAATACGGCACATATTCTTGAGTACTGGCTTGACGCAAGCATGTTCTCAAAATGGGACAGGAAAAATCTCGTCAGAGTGCCCTGGGATAAGAGTAGTTGTGACAGGGATGTTAAATTTTATACTGACCTGGGCATTTCATCCATTACGACTTTTGGGACATGGATGCTTAACAGCGACTATTTTTCGAAATACGGTGAAGACGATACTCACCAGATTGTTAAGGAATACGGACTGATCCTAAAAAGATATCTTAAATAATTTCCAGGCTGTTATGATCTGTTGATCAGTCTTCCTGCTCTAGCTGCAACAAGCTGGCATGGCAGACAATAGTCGGCCCTGCGGCTTCCTTTAGGATCGCCAGGTAAGCTGACCTGTTCATAAGCTGTAAGATGACCTTCACACTGCGAATAGGCAATATGTCCATACAAGCTTAAAAGGAAATCATCCTTACGGCCCAGTGACCATAACCCATAAAGGTAATCCGCTAATGGCCAGTCATCAAGCCAGTCCATAAAGCGGGTTGTGCCGCAGAACTGTCCACCGCCGTTTAATCTTGCATTAACAAGCCTGTTTGCCATGTCAACGGGTAAAATGCCGCTTGACAAGAGTTCCGGCCAGTAGCGATAATTGGTATAGCTTCCTTCACGGGTTTCTGTTAAATAACGTGGTCGTGTGATCTCTCCCAACTGGGCCGGAAGCCACCAGTCGGAAAGGTCGGAAGGCCAGGTCTTCTTTATAACTGAGAGGGTATTTTCCCTTAGCTGCTTTGCTGAATTCTTTATTGCATCAATTGATGAAGATGGTTTTGATTTCGTTTTCTCACATAGTATAACCCATTGCTCCAGACCTTTTACAGCCCATCCATTGTTATGAAAATAAATATAAACCTGGTCGCGGGTATCGGCTTCAGGGACACCTGAAATCAGTCCGTTCTCCTTTGATGCTATTGATATAAGTCGTAAAAGATATTCCGCAATCAGATCAAGTTTTATAAATCCCTCCTTAAACCAACCTGTTACACCTGCTCTCTCTTCCAAAACCGCAGCAGTATGTAGCATTTGGCCATATTCGCTTACAGATGGTCCATAATAATCAAAAGTACCGTCTTCCTTTACAAAATGGGTGAGCCAGTAATTAAAAAGACTTGCGGCCCGGTCATTTATCCCCCACGCCGACAAAGCATCTGTTGCAGCAATAATCACAGGTGGAAAAGTATCATGCTCAACCTGGCTGTAAGTCCCGACACCATACTTAGGATGATCACCCTGAAAAGTAGCGTCAATATGAGCAAGAGCTGTCCTGACCGATAAATCAAGAAAAGGATGACCTGTGTTGATTTCAGGCAATGTCTTCAGCTTTCTGAGGTTCGTTTGAATCACTTCTGAATGAAATGCCGGCGGACCTACCGGTCTGGGGAATAATTGCATTATCTGTCCCAGGTCAGGTTTTCCTTTGATCATATCATAAACCGGATCCTTCATCATCCGCAACCATTTTTCAAGCTGATCATCATTCCGGATTTCATGGAAATGGAATGACGGTGAAATTAATGCGACGGATGAGGCTGATGCAGCGCTCTTTATGAAATTTCTACGGTTCATTACTTTCATCACTTCAGCTCTTAAGGATTATTAGATTCAATTATTAAAATCAACAAAGTCAATTTTCCAGCTCAGGTCCGTTTACGGCAGTTTTTGCGCCCCCGGCCATGTAAAAGTATTTTGTTGTCCATGGCAAATCAATGAGTAGCCTGCCAAGAGGAATACAATAAAATGCTTAAATTTATTCATCAGTTTCTCTTAAAATTGGTTTATATTCAATTGCAATTTAACATTTACCCCAAATAATTAATAAAAACCCCCTAAGAATAAAAAAAGATGAAAAGAAACAGTTTAACTGCAAAATCAACTCATGATCATGAGGAATCCCTGAGCGGGACCAGATCAATGCCAACTTCTTCACGTCGTGATTTCCTTAAGCTCTCTGCCGGTACTGCCATAGGAATGGGTATATCCCAGCAATTTTCGGGTGCTGCAACAGTGCTCCAGAGTCCCGAACAGGCAAAACCGGCAGCTGTGCAGGGAAAAGATCCTTATGCCCTGGCTGCAAGGTTCAACAAATACCTGAGAGTGACAGATGTCACAGATGGACTCGATGCAGTCGGACGGGCAGATCTGACGCTGATGGATCCCGCCATACGACCGTTGTGGATGGGTATGCGTTTCTGGGGACCAGCTGTTACTATGCGGGTTCTTCCAACCAACAGGAGAATGCCTGTCATTGACAGGAAAGACGCCTTATTGCAGCATGACATCTGGTTTAAATCAGGCGGTTCACATGCAAGTCTCAAGACTAAACCCGGATGTGTAATAGTCACATCAACAAATGGGGCCCGCGAATGTGGCTACTGGGGATCAAATAATTCACTGGCCGCACAGGCTGACGGAGTAGTGGGTATCGTTACAGATGGCAACGCCCGCGACACAGATGAAATAATTCTTCAGAAAAATCCTGTAGCATGCAGGGGAATCGGCAGACCTATAATACCAGGCCGCGTGGAACTGATGGATGTGGATGTTCCTGTAGCCTGCGGCGGGGTTATGGTTCGTCCCGGTGATATTGTAGGCTGTGACTGGGACGGGGTTGTGGTCGTACCTATAGAAGTTGCCGAGGATGTTCTCTACTTTGCTGCAAAAATCGCAATTGATGACAAGAAGAGCAGAAGACGACTGTACGAGAAACTTGGAAGGAAGCCTGACGAAACGGTTGACTGGGAATCAGTTGCCGAGTATTTTAAAGATATTCTTTAACCATCAGTGATTAATTGATTGAGAGGTCGGGGGTGAAGTATAATCCGGCTCACGGATTAATCATTTATTTTTCTGATCCTCCAGCCTGAATTCAGGTTTTTCCTTCTGATCGGTCACCATTTCCCTGGGATCGTCGAGAATGGGCGAATCTGTTAATGATTTCCAATCAAAATCCTCATCAATTGGTGAGAGTGCCTTCTGGGGATCAAAGATGCGCAAGTCGGGAGGCATGGCTTTATATGGTGTGAAGTCCGGGTCAGAAGTGAACATGTCTGAAAGAT
This sequence comes from uncultured Rikenellaceae bacterium, assembly GCA_964613785.1. Classification (GTDB taxonomy): domain Bacteria; phylum Bacteroidota; class Bacteroidia; order Bacteroidales; family VadinHA17; genus LD21. The sequence continues at coordinate 150,356 of CAZTJT010000002.1, read as the reverse complement.
CGGTGGCACCAGCATCATACTGATTTAGATAAGGTAATCCGAGTATGTTCCAGAAAGTCTTGAAAATGCTTCCGAAGCTGTAATGAATCTTGCTTACATAGTCTCTTTTGGCATAAGGTGAAATAACCATCAGGATGCTTCTGTGTGCATCAATATGATCCACGCCATTCTGGGCATCATCCTCCGTAATGATTATAGCCATATTCTTCCAATAGGGTGTATGTGATAGAAACTCGATTATTCTTCCTACTGCCAGGTCATTGTCGACCATATAACTCTCCCTGAACGGATAGCCCGCTCCGGGCCTCTCGCCTGCCCCATGGTCGTTTGGGATAATTACTGTAAGCATTTGCGGCATCGTGTCACTTCCATTCATCCATTTTTCATTGAATTCCTTAATAAACTGGCTCACTCTGAACTGATCGGGGATCATCATATTATAAGTCGGAAATTGCCTCGAAGTCCTTGTAAAGATCGGTGTCGGAACAGGGAAATTTGCGAATTGTCTGATGCCCGTATATTTATACGATTCGTGGTAAAAAGCCGGCTCGAACATAATACTGAAGCCAAAATTATAGAAGTCGATATTGTTCCTTTCAAGGTGATCCCACATAGATCCAGATTCATTATAATCCTCGGGGTAAATTGCTCCTGCGGAACCATTCATTCCAAGGCTGCCGGGTGCTTTGGAGGCAGGATTGTAGGTTCTGTTGCCCCCATAGCTGGCTGCAGTGGTGGTCTCCACCCATTCATTCGGATATGTGTTGACAAGCCATCTGTGCCCGTCGGCCGAGACATCGGAATCGACATAAAAATTGTCGCCGATCGCAAATTCCGACGCAAGCTTTAAATGATTTGCCATTACAGTGGCATTCTCAACTCTCAGTGATTTATCCCTGTTGGAAAAGGAAACATTGTACCCGTATCTTGCTATCGAAGCATCCCCTTCACCTTTATCAACTTGCCCGAACACCTCATCATAAGTCCGGTTCTCCTTGGATATGAAAACTATGTGCTTTATCGGCGATTCTTTCTGTCCGCTGTATAGCGGAACCGGGTTGTTCTTCCTGGCCTTAAGAAGTTGTGAGGCTTTTTCTTTTTTGAAATTATTCGCGGTCACCTGTCTGGTCATTTTTTCAAGCTCATTGTCAGGCGGAATGTCGATTATCGATACAGTTCCCTTCATCAGACTGCCAATGTAGGTACCTTCCGGGCCTTCACTGAAATCTTTTCCTCCGTTGGGACCTGATCCGTATCCTTTGGCATTTGCCACAACAAGCTTTTTCCCGTCGGGTGTGACCCGTACCTTCGACGGAAACCAGCCGACAGGAATATGTCCCAGGACTTTAAACGAAGGCAGATCAATGACGCCGATTGCATTTATTCCTGCTTCAGCAACATAAAGTCTCTTCCCGCCAGGAGATACCGCAAGTCCAAAAGGTATGACACCCCTGAAATGTTTGACAGCATCGTCGGGTTTCAGATAGATATCTTTAATTACCGAATCATTTCTTATATCAATTACCGTAATATTGTCATTATTCCCATTGCTTACGAATACGTAAGAGGAGGTTATTGCCATTGAATTAGGACTTGATCCTCCGACAGCGGGGATACCTTCAACCATCTGACCGACAAGATTCCCGGTTTTTATCCGTGCCACTACAGCCGGATTTGAAATATCCTCAAGACTGACACTCCATACCGAAAACGCCATGTCACTGTTGGGATCACCCAGGCCAGGAACAATGAGCGAATCAGTTTTTATTCCGTTTCTCATCTCCTTCGTATTATAGCCGAAGGGAGGAAAGCTTAGTGCTTTCCCATAGTCAGACCTTGCTTCGATGTCACCTATTTTACTGTACTGGAACATTCCGACATTGGCAACATATATTTTCTTCTCGTCATTTGTCAGTGCCAGGCCAAACGGATAGCGTCCCACGGGGACCGACCCGGTAACCTTCAGGCTTCTTGTATCAGCTATTATAAGCCTGAAATTCATCTGGTCGACAGCAAAGAGCAGATTTCCATCCTTGCTGATCACCATATCGCCTATATATCCATCAGGATATTCCATTCCATCAGCTGACCTGGCGCAGTCTATAGAGTCAGTCTTATTTCCGGAGGCCAGGTCAAAAACAAAAATCCTGTTTGTCTGTCCGCCTGAAACATATACTTTCGAATTATCAGGAGAAATGGCCAATCCCATGAACACAGATTCAAGCACACCTGCGTTTGTTGAATGGCCGGGCGGAACCTGCATGATCTCCGGAGAAGATGAGAGGTTTTTTATTATTGTTATGGACAGAGGGCTGGTCCCTGAGTTGGCCGTAACTGCAATCTCACCATCATTGCTCAGTACCAGTCCAAAAGGATGCGGGGCAACTACATAATTCTTTCCGGCCGGAGTGAGCAGTCTCCCGTTGGGAATAACCGTGATCCCCTCCTTATTGATCGATGTATACATTTCCCCTGCCGGAGCCGAAAGCACAATAGCATCCTGGCTTCCGCCTGAACACCCTGAAAAGGCAATAATTGTCAGGATGAGTGGAAGTGATAAAATAAAATTTTGCATATGATAGAATTTTAAGACCGGAATTTTATCACATCAATTTAATAGTATGACAGCTGCGCTATTTCCTTGCCTGAAGTCTTAAAAAATTCAGAACCTCTTCGGTATCCTTCTCTGCATCAACTGCTTCATTTTTATAAATGATCTTTTTGTCCTTGCCGATAATAAAAGTCCATCTCTTTGCAGTTACCCCTCTGAGCAGATCGTGTTCAGCTCCGAAAACCGTGCGTTTTATCGCACCTCCTTCACTCACTGGCACACCAAATGCTTTTGCTATCTCGCCATTTTCATCTGACAGCAGAGTGAAATTGAGCTTTTCAGATTCCTTGAACAAACGGAGATTTTCAACTTTGTCGCCGCTTATTCCCACAACCACGGCATCAGCCGATTTCAGATCATTCTGATGATCGCGGTAGGAGCAAGCCTGTTTAGTACAACCTCCTGTCATTGCTGCAGGATAGAAATAAACAACAATGTAATCCCTGCCCAGGAACTTATTTATATTCCATGTTGAACCATCATCGGCAAGTGCTTTAAACAAAGGAGCTTTGTCACCAATATTCAGTCCCGACTGACAGTTAACGGTAGCAGTCGCAACAACAAAGGTAACCAGTAGAAACAGAATTGTTCTCATATCGGATCTGTTTAATTATTATTATCAAATATACATATTAAATAAATCATGCTGTTTAGAATGAATAATTTAGGCTAATTATTCCAATCAGTTTTGCAAGCTATTTTTATCCAATATTAATGAATTAAATCCTATATTTGATTTAAGGTCTTAACCTTGCCTATTTTCAAAATACGCCCAGATCTTGCCTGATTATTAATATACCATGAAAACGAAACCGATAATTATCTGTCTGATCATCCTTACAATAAATTGCACAGGATCCGGTCCTGAAATGGAAAGCAAAAAATGGCCTGAGAATATCAAGGTCATACTTGATAATACCGTTCCGCTTAAATGGGATCGTGATGGACGGCTTCCTCTTTACCTGTGGCCTGCCATTGATCCCGGTAAGCTCACAGATTCTGAGGCTGAATTACTTGTAAAGGAGCTTGATAAACGGGGGATCGGACTCATTTCCCGGTGGGATACCAGAGATAAAGAGGCATCTCTTGAAGAAAGCCTGGTAATTGCACGTGCCCAGAAAAAGCTTGGTCAGAGGATAAATATAGAGGCCACTGCTCTCCTCAATTCTTTCTTCAATGGTGATGAAAACACTGCACATATTGATGATAACGGAAACCTATTCTTTGATGACAGTTTCGGAGACCATAAAATGGGATGTCCTTTTACCCTGGAAAACAGAAAAAAAGAGATTCGTGACCGCGTTGAATTTTTTGCAGAAAAATACAATGAAGAAGGATTAAAGGTCGATTTTATTTTTACTGACTGGGAGATTGACGGCCCGCTGGAGGTCAACCGTGCTTACGATGCATCGAAAAGATGCAAAAGGTGCCGACAGCATCTGGGCGAAGATTTTACTTTTCAGGGATTTCAGAAGACTATGCGGGAAATGAGATCCTACCTTCAGAATTATTCATACAGCTCGGTGATTTTATCCAGGTTTCCCGATGCACTTGTGGGGAACTATGCAATATATCCAAACGATGGATACAGATACTGGTATGACTATTTTGAATATTATGTTGACGGACAGCCTTTTATTGCCGATCAGGGGGCAAAGTACAGGAAATGGTTCAATGATTTTCCTTTGACCGGATACACCTATGCCATGCCCGTTGTATATACATGGGACCAGATCTTCAGCTGGTATGATTTTGAAAATACTGATTACAGGTGGTTCTATAATATGTTACTGGTGGCAAGCAATGCAGGAAAAAGTACACCACAAAGTATCCCCATAATAAGTTTTGTGCATTGGAATACCATTAAAGTATCAGATATAAAACCTGAACCCATACAGATGAGCCGGGAAAGCTATAAAGAACTGCTTTGGCACATGCTTTTAAGGGGTACCGACACTTTTTTCATGTGGAGTGATAAGAAGGAATATCCTGATGAAGTGAGGCTCGTACATGAAGTCTATGCTGCAGCCCAGCAGTATGGAAGGTTCCTCCAAAGGGGATTTCCCATAACTTTTGATGTTCCGCAGGAGCCCGGAACGGTTGTTTCTGGTCTCGCGATGGGAGACAGTGTGCTGGTCCGTCGCACAGACTTCGGTTCAAACCGCGAACCTGTAAGCATCCTGGCAGGCACAAAAACAATAACGGTTGATTTCAATCCGGGTAAATGCATAATAATTTCATTAAAATAATCTATAAAGATCTATATGATGGAATCCCCGATCCTTATCATTTTATACAACTTTTTCAAATACGGATATCTTCATGTTTTTAATTATATAAATCATTGAATATCATTTAATTAATTTAACTATGAAAAGAATTGCCATTTGGTTAATGCTGATTGTATGGTCATACTCAGTCTCTTTTTCGCAAGGCAGCAATGCAAGACTGTTTACAATCTTTACTTCTGCAGGCTGCGGTTGCACCGGATCAGGAGGTGTCCCGATGAATTTTACAACCCATGATCAGGTGCTTTCACAGATCCGCCTGGCGTGTGAAAAAATAGATTTCGTAAGGTGGGAAGGTACATACGGAGATGCGGTTAATGAGGTTGAAAAAAACAGGGGTAATTACGACGGTGTACTTATTATAGGCCGACTAAATGGAGATTACCGTCTGGCGTTTACCGGCCTGCCGACAATTGTCGTCTATAACCTCTTTGAATTTATGGATGCCCAGCCTTATCACCTGTTCTCCACAGGAATGATGGATGATGAGAGCAACATACTCAAAGGAAGCAGCGGTTATAAGAACATGAGAATCCTCACGGCTCAGCTCGACAGGAGAAATCTATGTACACCGGCTGCCAGGGATGCCATGTTCAATGATCTTGTGTATAAAATAAAACTTATAGGAGTGGTAAAGGAACTTGGCAAGACCAGGATATTGATGGTTAAACGTGCCAAGGATGAAATAATTGCCAGTGTTAATTACCGGGGGGACTATAATCAGACCTTCCCCCGTGATCATAACGAGCGCTCTATAAAAGTCCTCAGGGATCTGTTCGGGATCAGTGTTGTTACCGTCGAACCAGAGGAATTCTATCAGACTTACAAAACCATTGACAGCAGGAAAGCTGAGGAAACGGCAGACAAATGGATAAAAGGAGCAAGAAAAGTTGAAGCATCCAGAAATGAAGTGATAAAAACCGCCAGGGGATATCTTGCCCTCGATGAGCTGCGAATCAGACATAATTGCAATGCAGTCTCAACGCATATCAGAACGGTCACAGGCAGTGGAGAACTCAAAGACCTTTACAATCCGGGAGTGGGTCTTGAACTAGGATTCAAGACCCGCGGGATTCAGGCTGTTTGCCAGAATTATCCCGATCTTTTGGTCACCCAGGTCCTTGGATATCTGCTAACAGGGAAACCAAGTATGTTGGGCGATTTCATCTATGATGTATTCAATGAAACTGAGATAGTTTTACACTGCGGTATTCCGATTAATCCTTACGGAGATGACCGGTTATTGCCATATACCCTGAGAACTCACGCGGAAAGCCCTGTAAGGGATCGTCCTGACCAACCAGGGTCATCAACAGGTATGACTGTTGAATGGCCTGCCGGTGAGTCTGTAACATTCTGGGAAATTCATTCAATGATTGGTGAGATCAGACTGAATACAGGGGTTATTGTGAACGGGAAACTTATTTATAATGGAGGAGAAGACCTGGATAATGTAATGTGTACCGGTAAAATCATTGCAAAAGTAGATAATGCAAATAAACTCCAGGAGGAATTCAAGCCATATTTGTACGGAATCCATACCAATGCAACGCTTGGGGATCTGAGAAACCAGATAAAAGATATTGCTGTTTTGCTTGGGCTGAAAGTTACCGAGACTGACAGATAATAAGACCGGCAACAAAAATTCCTTACAACCCTGGTAATTCATTTATTCTGTGGCATAAGCACTCAGATGGTTCTTCTACAATGACACTCCCCTCTTCCACGGGATAAAGTCAGCCTGGTCGTTCCTTACTGCTGCCGGTTCCTTAATTCCGCTTGCCGTATCAATCACATAATCAAGGATCCTTTCAGCAGTCTCTTCGATACTTTCAATACCATCAATAATGGTACCTGCATTGATATCCATTATGTCAGGCATCTTTTCAAAGAGCGCTGTATTTGTAGAAATCTTTATTACAGGAACAACAGGATTACCCGTTGGTGTACCAAGACCTGTGGTGAATAAAACAATATTTGCACCTGATGCCACTTCAGCCGTCACCGATTCAACATCATTGCCGGGAGTACACAGAAGATGAAGACCACTTCCCCTTATCTTACCGGGATAGTCAAGAACACCTGCCACCGGCGAAGTACCTCCTTTTTTCGCTGCTCCTGCCGACTTCATTGCATCAGTGATCAGGCCATCCTTAATATTGCCGGGTGAAGGGTTCTTGTCGAAACCCGAACCCACATGGTGTGCCAGTGCATCATAGTTTTTCATCAGGTCCAGGAACTTGTCGGCATCATCCTGACTCACGCAGCGGTTATACAGATCCTGTTCAACACCACTTAATTCAGGAAATTCCGACAGTATGGCTGAACCTCCCATTGCAACTATCAGATCTGAAACATGACCTATTGCGGGATTGGCTGATATGCCCGAGAATCCATCGGAACCGCCGCATTCCAGCCCGATGCAGAGCTTTGAAAGCGGGGCAGGTTTACGCTCAGACTGGTCGGCTATTGCCATCCCTTCAAATATTGACTTAATTGCCCCAGCAACCATCTCTTCCTCAGTCCCGATTTTTTGATGTTCAAACTCATAAAGAGGCTTTGAGAAGTTTGGATCCCTTTTCCTTATTTCCTGATTCAGTACCGACAGCTGGGCATTCTGGCAGCCCAGGCTGAGCACTGTTGCTCCTGCAACATTCGGATGGGTTATATAGCCTGCGAGAAGACCGCACAGCGCTTCCGCATCCTGTCTTGTGCCGCCGCATCCTCCGCCATGGGTTAAAAACCGGATGCCTGTTACATTTCTGAAAAGCTTCTCCCTGCCGTAGCCTGATTGAACCTTTTTTATGCCTTCACGGTCAATTTCTTCCCTTGAAGCACTATGCTTATAAAGTGAGACAAGTTCCCCGACAAACCTGCCATAAGGGGAGTTCCTCTGATAACCAAGCTCCGGCATTACTGCGTCGCGGATAATCTCCACAATCCGGTTCTCACAGAATACCATCGGAATGACAAGCCAGTAGTTAGCAGTTCCCACCTGTCCGTCAGACCTGTGGTATCCCATGAAGGTCCTTTTAGCGAAGGCATCTGTTGCTGGAGGAGTCCATTTATTATTCCGTGGCGAATTCCGCATTACTTCACTTGCAGCATTTGCAGTGTTTTCCGTAGTTATGGCTGCTGCCTGAGAAATATCTGACAGAGCACTGCCAACTTTAATTCCATAGAGATAAACCGGATTCCCCTTTTTGATCTCCGTCAGGGTGAATTTGTGCTTGACAGGAACATTTTCTTTCAATACAAATAATTGATCATCAACATACACCTTTTCCCCGACCGGCAGATCTTCTAGTGCAACAGCTAAATTATCCGAGGGATGCAGTTTCAGTACCCGGTTTTTCCCTGGAGATGAATCAGTCAAAGTGAGCTTACGTTCATTAGAAACTGCGGGGATGATCTTTTTCCCCCGGCCATTACCTGAGAAATCTTTAATTCCAAAAGCCATTCCAAACGATGATAAAGAGATAAAATTCCTTCTTGAATACTTCTTTTCTGAATCCATCACAAGACAGTATCTTTTACTAGTTAATTCTTTATTACCTGATCCGGGCCAAACTGTTAATTTGGTTTCCAGCCAGGTCCTTTTACAAATCTTCCCGGTTTTGCTCCCGTATGCTCTCCGTCCTTAATAACCTGTATTCCATTTACAAGGACATGCAGTACACCGGATGCATACTGGTGAGGATTTTCAAACGTTGCATTATCCTTTATGGTCAGGGGATCAAAAACAACCACATCGGCATAGTAGCCGATCCTTAATTCGCCCCTCTTTTTTATTTTCAGGTTTGATGCAGGCAATGAAGTAAGTTTTCGGATTGCTTCCTCCAGTGGAATAACTCTCTCATCCCTGACATATTTACCAAGAAGACGTGCAAAACTTCCATATGCCCTTGGATGGGTTCCTGATTTAATGAAAACGCCTTCAGGTGCATACGACCCGGCATCTGAACAAAAACTCATCCATGGCAGCGCGATCTGTCTTTTCAGATTTTCCTCCGACATCGAGAAATAGACAACCTCAACCCTGCTGTGGTCATCAATAACAAGATCCATTACAGCCTCTTCAGGTGATTTATTCCTTATCCGGGCAATCTCTTCAAGTGTTTTTCCTGCAAGATATTTCAATGAATCATTTCTGAATCCTATTATAAGGACTTTATCTGCTGACCCGGTTCTTTGTTCTATTGCATTCGCGATATCCTGTTTTATCTTTTTCCTTACCGAAGGATCTTTAAGCCTTTTGACGAATTTCTCCATACCTCCTTCCTCCACCCAGTCGGGAATTATTATGTCAAAACCTGTGTAACTGGCGATATAATTATACATGTCGGCGGTTATGTTAATCCCTTCATTGCGTGCAGAATCGACCTTCCTGATAACTTCATCGAGCAATCCCCAGCTCGACTGACCCGACTGCTTCAGATGATAGATCTCCGCCCTGATACCTGCATCTTTTGCAGTACTGATTAATTCATCGATTGATGGTAACAGGCTGTCGCCTTCATCCCTTACATGTGAAATATACATACCGTCGTATTTCACAACTTCTTTGCACAGCTCTGTCAGTTCCTGCGAAGTAGCAAAGCTCGCAGGGACATACTGAAGAGCAGAGCTTAGTCCGACAGCACCTTCTTCCATAGCCTGGCGCAAGAGGAATTTCATGGTGTCAAGCTCCGGGACAGACGGTGCACGGTCGTCATATCCTACGGCATATATCCTGAGAGTGGCTGCCCCGACAAACGATGTAATATTTGTTGAGACACCCTTTTTTTCAAGGAATTCAAGATATTCACCAAGGGTTGTCCATTCAACATCATATTTGATGTCGCTCTGAGAGTTTTTCATATCCTGTTTCATTGATTCATTAAGAGGTCCCATTGAATCGCCCTCTCCCAGTATTTCAAGAGTAACCCCCTGCCTGATATCACTTTGTGAACGGCCATCCTCAATGAGTGACTCGTTGGCCCAGCTCAGCATGTTAATAAATCCGGGTGCAACGGCAAGGTTTTTAGCATCGATCTCAATAATGCCTTTTGCGTTTTTTAATTTACCAATAACGGCAATAGTATCTTTATTGATTCCCACATCGGCAATAAATGCGGGAGAACCCGTACCATCATAAATCAGACCGTTACGTATAACGACATCAAATTCAAAACTATCTCTGCATCCTGCAAATGAGAGGATAATGAGAATACTAAAGATGAAATTTCTCATATAAAGTTTTTTTCATAAAGGGTCAAAAAGTAAATAAACCTGTTATTTATTTCAGTGTTACGATTTTTGGATCAGCCATGAAAGCGGGTCCGTTGATGTTGCCCACCACATTGTAATAACCGGCATCGCTCCAGAAGCTGAATCCAGCCAGTTCGGGGAAAGCGGTTTCCAGTTTTTTCAAAACATCAAAGCAATCTCTGGGAGGATCTGAAGGTCCCCTGATACCCAGCTCGGCCCACCAGATTATTTTACCATGATTTTTTTTCTTCTCAACCGCCCAATCATATTCGGAGAAAATCAATCCTGTCCCGTAGGCTGATTTCCCTATTATATCAACATAGTCATCGCCGGGATAATACTCTTCGAGTGCTCCGTCTCCCTGTGTGGTATGATAAGCCCATATAATATTTTTCAAACCTTTTGCTTCAAAATAATCATGAACAAGTCTGTAAAGCCTGATGGCGTTTTTGCTGCCTTCCCTGGCATGCCACTTATTCTTGTCATTTGACTCCACAAACGGTGTATAAACAATAACCACTCCCTGGTCCTGCAGCCAATTTATATTTGCGGCCATGCGTTCCATCTGGCTGTAGAAGTTTGACTTGACAGGATTATCTCCGGAATCGAATATCGGATCGATGGTAACCGGATCTTTCCATCTCCCACCACAAGGGTTGGCAAAGAAATTATAGACGCCCGCTATCATCCCCTTGTCCCATATTTTCTTTACTCCGGCATTCCAGTCGGCATCAGGAAAAGGATTATCATCAAAGTCATAGGTGATACACCCATAGCGCGGCATAATGCCTGTATGATCATATATCTTCTTCAGCCAGTTGGAAGGATGGTCCATATCAGGATTCTCATTATGCACCCATGTTGCCATCTGTCCGAACATCCAGTATCCGTTTCCAAGGCTCTTCAGATATCTGAGTACCTCTTCCTTGGTTTGAGCCTGAGCTCCGGTGTTGATTGCCAGAAACAGCAACAAGGTAATCAGCAGATTCAACAAATTGCGGATTGCATTTGATGCATTCGGTTTATAAAAATTATCGTTTTGCATAATGGAATACATAATTTTTCAATAGTTAATTATTGAAATTCAATAAAAATAATTTTGCGGTTGTAATTTCATTCATAGGCATTCCTGTTTATGTTCTGCCCTCGTGTCCCCCTGAACCGTTCGCGCATGTTTTTTCTTTCAGGCAGTGAGGTGAAATCGGTCCTGAAGGCTTTCCCGTATTCAATTTCCGGATCGATCATATCCTTTTCCATAGCTTCCATAATATCCGTTACAAAGGGTATTATACCGACCTCAGGGCTTACAACTTTTTTAGTAAACCGTTTTAACATCTTAGCCTGAAAGGGATCTGTGGCAAGTGCAATTTTCTCAAATCCCAGTTTCCTGGCTTTCTTATATGAATAAAAAACATTTTCAGTACTGTGTTCAGCAAGGGTTTCTGTAAAAATATGCTCTTCAGGTATTCCAAGTCCGACTGCATACATGGCCATTATCTCGGCTTCACAATAAGGAGTATAGACCGCTGCTCCTGAATAGATAATATTTTTGGTAATTCCATTATCGAACAAATATTTTGACCAGTAGACTCTTCCTTTCATTACATAACTCCATTTCCCGTTTTCAAATGGTACTCCCGGAACTATCACTATATCATATTTTTTTTCTCTGGCCTCTTCCAGGAGATTAAGGCATGTCTTTTTAGAAAATGCACATGACATAGTGACAGATAAAAATGAAAGGTATATTGCCGTCAGAGGGAGGAATGACCTTTTATTTTTCATAAAGGAATTTTTATAAAAATTTCAGAACCATATATTTAACCCTAATCCATAGGCTGAAGCGGAGCCGGGCGGTTTGAATTTCATCAGTTCCAGTTCAATCTTGGCTTTTTTATTAGCCCCGACTATCCATATAGGTATTCCCGATCCCATTAGTCCCAGCCCACCTGCCATTAGAAAGTACCCACCAAGTATTGTACCTGTACCTGTTAATAATTCTCCTGTTCCCATTTCAGCTCCTTCAATTCTATTCATACCTCTCAAAACGATTATTATACCGGCTATTTCAACCGCCGTACCTGCAAAAGTCAGCATCATTCCTGTATTGATGTTGTTATTGGCCCGTGCCAGAAGTGAATTAAGCTGTTCCTGGTCCATAGAACTATAGGGCTGCTGTGCTTCCGATGAATAGCATAATGCTATCATTATTGCCAAAAGCAATGACCTTTTCATCAGTTTAAGTTTTATTAAAGTTACAATTTTAAACAATCCCGGAATTGTCAAAATAAATAATTGTTGCTCCATGCAGGTCATTAATATAGATTACTCTCAAACTGCAAAAGTCGATCTCTGTATTCAGCAACGGAATTACAATAACAATGTCTTTATTAATTTAACCATCTAAATGTCAGTATATTGATCTATTCATGAGATCAAAAAATATAATTCCTTTTACTGAAATAATTTCATAATTTCGTATATTATCCTAAAACCTGGAATATATGAAAGCACATCTTTCTCAGTCGAGGGTTTTTATTATTTTATTATCAGTTTTATGTTTAAACGGTAATTGCTCACAGCAATCGCCAAAATCTGAGCAGAAAGAACAAGGATTTAAGACACAGAACGCAGAATCCAAACAGCAGGCACTTTCACCAAAAAAGTCAGGCAGTGATAAATTCCTTCGTTTTAAATCCTTCAGTTATATCGATCAGCAGGGAACGGGACTTGAAGCTTTCAGCTTCCTTATGCCTGCCGAATGGATGTTTGAAGGAGGAATGACATGGCTTCTTGACAATCCTATGATGCCTTCAGTATCCGCCTTCAGGGTGTTTAATCCGAATGGAAGGGAAGAGTTCGAAGTATTTCCCAATCATAGCTTTTATTGGACCACCAACAATCAGCAAATGAGTCTTTTTCCTCCTGGAAGCCGCTACTTCGGAAGTGTTGTCAAACAGCCTGTCACTGCACAGGTTGCACTGAAGGAGATTGTACTTCCTGAACAGAGGGGTGGGTTCCAGGGCCTTACGATATTGAAGAATGAGAATCTTCCTGAACTGCCTGCCGCCATTGGTGCAGGACAACAGCAGGCTGGGGTTGTTTCATCTGCCACCGGTGCCAAGTTAAGAATAAGTTATGTTTCAGGAAGAGTTCCCATGGAAGAAGAATTCTATGGAGTTGTCGAGACCATGACATTTCCAACCCAGGGTATGTATGGAATCTCATATAATACACTCTGGTATCTCGACTATATTTTTTCATTTAAAGCCGAAGCCGGAAACCTGGAAAAAAATACAAAAATATTTCAGACTATTGTTTCTTCATTTAAAGTAAATCCCAGGTGGTACGCAAAATACAGTAATATTATCGTTTATCTGGCGCAGCAGCAAATTACAAGGATCAGAAACATAGGGGAGTTCAGCCGTATGCTCAGCATGATGAGCGACCAGATGCGGGAAGAAAACCTTGCCCAGTTTGAGGCAAGAGGAGAAGTGTATGTCAGGGTATCCCGTCAGTTTAGTGACAATATTCTCGGTATTGACAGGTATTACGATCCGTATGAAGGCCGTGAAGTGGAACTTCCAAGTGGCTATAACTATGCCTGGTCAAACAATAACGGTGAATATATTGTAACTGACAATCCCGATTTAAATCCAAATGTGGGATCAAATCTTCATTGGGAACTGATGCCCAAAAAGTAAAAAAGACAGATGACAGAAGACCGGAGACAGGTGACGGAAGCTTAAAATCCATCCCTTCCTTCTCTTCTGTCTTCGGTCTTCTGTCTTAAAAAACCCACCCCTTGTTCCACGCTGGAGCGTGGCAGGCTTTCCCAGGAGGGGAACTTTAAAACGATGTCTTGGGTCCTTCTTCCTTATATGGTCTTAATTCCCTTATGGACCTTTGATTGAGAGAGAGGTTCCAGCTTTCCCGTATAAATAAGTTTTGATGAGGTCACCCCTGAAATGGTAGCTCTTACCCGGAAATCAGAGTATATGTTCATTATGATGTCATACGAGCCCAGGTTGGTGAGAATATCGAATTTAACAGTATAGCTTAGATTCTTCATATTACTACTGAACTCAAAATCACCTATTGATCCTTCAGCGGTTACCCCACCAACGCCATTATATCCTACTCTGAAGTTTGACCCTGTCTGCAGTACTCCCTCTGTAGCATTAACCATTATGAAGTTTATGGTTGGGGATACCGGCACCTTGTTTCCGTACTTGTTCTCAAGGTAGTCAGCTTCCACAACGAACCTTCGTGAGGCAAGAACATCATTGATAAAATTGAAGTTGGCAGCCAGTTCAGCTTCCCTGAGTTCTTTTCGTTCCTGGCGGCTCAGTTTTCTGTCCCCATAATTCTGTGAATAACCAGTGGCGGAAATCAGTAAGAGCACGGCAAGCAGGAACAGATTTCCTATATTTATGTTTATCCGTTTCATAGTTGTAAATTTTTGGTTCCTGCTTTAGCAGAGCAAATTATATGCCAGAAGAGTTAGGTTTTATCTATGGAAACCCGCTGAAATGAACCTTAAAACTTCAGGCAACGACTCTCTCCAGTATGACCATGTATGAGCTCCATCCCTGACGCGGTATTCATGAGGAATTTCTTTTTTTCTCATATAAATATGTAGCATTGAATTCCCCTCATAAAGGAAGTCATCGTCACCGCAATCAATATACCAGCGTACAGCTTTTTTCTTATCGTCCGGGATTTTATTTATGAGATCAGGAATATTATACTTCGCAAAATAGGCATCATACTGTTCCTTACTGACATTTGATGAATCTGCTCCAAGGGACCTTTTAATATTCGCCAGGTTTAACGGGTTGGCGCTGGCGCTTAGAGGACATGCTGAAGCGAATAGCTCAGGATGATGAAGTGCATAGAGAAGTGTACCGTTACCACCCATTGATAGACCTGCTACTGCTCTGTATTCTTTTTCCTTTTTTATCCTGTATATCGATTCAACGTACGGCATAAATTCCTCGAAGAAGAAGTCTTCATATCTCCATTCATTTTTCACATCATTTGAATAACCACGCCTGCCTGTGTTGGCATCGGGCATCACAATGATCATCGGAGTGGAGATACCTTCTCTTATTGCCTTGTCGGCGATGTATTTTACTTCTCCGAACTGAACCCATCCGGTTTGATCATCACCTCCTCCGTGAAGAAGATAAAGTACCGGGTAATACCTTTGGGAGGTTTCATATCCGGCTGGCAGATAAACGGCAAATTTCCTCTCCATTTTTAATATTTTGCTTTGCATCGACAGCTGATCAAAAACTTTGCTTTCCTGGGCAGAAAGCAGGCTGACCGACATAAATGCTGCCCATAATAATGATACTCTTTTCATAATCATCCGTTTAAAATTTTCAATTCATAAATTTAATCGTTAACTCAGAAATACTTTACCATAATTGAAATTTATTCCCGCCTTTTTGGATATTTGAAAAAGGACCGGAAGGATTATTTTCTGAAGTTCTTTTATTGCCAAAAAAATCACTGTCGATCGTAAGCGACGAACCATCCTGATTGTCAAAATCTGCCTTGGGGATCTTTGCTTTTCCAAGTAAAGCAGTAGTGATTATTTTGACATTGTGCTCTAAGAACGACCTTTCATATGTCAATTTGAGGTATCCATGTCCATCTTCTTCCGTGAGAACAAGGCCTGGATTATATGATGGGGAATCGATAAAATTTGCATCTTTTTCGGAGGCTGTTGCGCCGTTGCAGTAAATGTTACCGTCAATCCAGACCGGGAGTTTTGTGTTTTCATACCCTTTCAGACTAAATTTTTCTTTTTCTTTTACCTTTTTATCACCGGGACCTATGAAAAGATTGTTATAGTACCTGTCGTCACCGCCGTAAATTGTTGTAAGTCCTGCCATATCGGTTGAATGAGGAAGGAAATATGGTGTAAACCGGTTGGGCTCGCTCCAGTTATGAACTGTTCCTGCAATGAGATTATGAACAAATGCACCTCCTTCCGACTGAGTCTTAATGGCGGATTCTGAAAGGAAGATATTATTGTCGACAATGAAAGGTCCGTGATTGACCTCAAGGAAAATATCTTCCAGATCGTTGTTATAAAAAAGGTTTGATGACACTCTGGTTCCCTGGGTCATCCAGTCAAGCCACAATCCCCTGCCACAGTCGTGAATTCTGTTGTTTCTGATTATCGCATCCACTGCTGCATGGAATTTTATTCCGCCTATTTCAGCGCCCTCGAACTGTCTTTTGGTCCATATATTGAAGATATGATTGTTCTCAATGATGCTGAATGCGGCACCCATGCTTCCGCATATACCTGTCTGCTCGCAATTGAATATTACATTGTTCCTTACAATATGCGATCCTGTATTTTCTTTGTTCCATCCGTTACGAAGGACCCGGAATATAACCTCAATGTAATGTATGTTGCCGTCATTGTAAACGTTTCCCTTATCAGCAGACCAGACATTATGTCCTGTGCCGCGCTCTTTACCAAGGGTTATTCCGGAGCATTTTGAATCGCTGATTACATTGTTCTCAATAATCCAGCCCTTATTCCAGTGTGTTGATATCATGCCCACCTGCTCGGCGGTTGGGGCACTCCATTGTGTGGCCGCCTGGCTTATTTTGAAACCACTCACAGTGATATAGTCGATCCCCGGTTTCTCAGGATAGAAACAGGTTCTTCTGGTACTGATCTCGGTAAGTTCTCTGTTGGGATTGAACTTATGGAAATTTGCCCATATTGTAGTATAATTTTCGTCGCTTTCGCAATACCATGTATAGGTTGAACCTTCCTGATCCCTGATGTTGTTGTCGGGAATGGGTTCATATACCATTTTAATCGATTCTTTTTCATAAAGAGACTTCCCGTTCAGAAATACCTCGCCGGTATGATGTATCCGGCCTCTATCATAGAACCAGTCTCCAAAGATTGAATCCTTATATGGATTGTATGAACCAAAGAACGAATTTGGGATTACCACTTTCCATACCCCATTTTTTTCTTTTTTCCATCCCGTAATTATTTCTGAACCTTTAATTTCAACCTTTTCTCCGGGAGCAGCCCTGTACACAATTCTCCTGCTGTCGCTTTCACCTCCCCTGACAGGATTAACCCATTCCCTGTATGTGCCAGCATGAACTGTAATCGTATCACCAGGATATGCTGTCTTTACTGCTGCCGAGATTGTTTTGTATGGTTTCAGTACAGAACCATCGTGATTATCATTCCCGTTTACAGAAACATGGTATTCACGCGAATAGGAAATTAGTGAACAAAAGATACTCAGTATCAGAATCAGATTCCTTTTCATTTTTTTCAGGATTATGGCTTATACAAGTTTAAGCAATTTAATGGATTTTTTTACTAACATGAAGGATCCATATCCGTTACTCGGAAAAGATCTTTATTGATAAATATCTTTCTACAACTCCAAAACCGTTACGTTGCAGGTTTATCATATCTTCTTCAACTTTTATGTTCTTTAAAGAATATTTTCTTAACATTGAGGTACGATAATTCATAAACAAAATAAAATCATTATCACATGAAACCCACACGAAGAAATTTTCTGAAGCTTTCAGGCCTGGCCGGTATTAGTCTGGCCGCAACAAATGTTTTAAAAGGGATTGTTCCTCAGCCGGCAAACCAGAAGACAACGGGAAATGAGTTATCCGGTAATTCAGCGTTTGCTTCATCCCAGACGTTCAATATGTGCGGCTATGCTGCCCCGAAGCTCGACAGGGTGAGGATCGGATTCATAGGTCTTGGGGGCAGGGGACGTCTTCATGAATCGATAATGAGCATCATTGAAGGGGTAGAAATAAGGGCGCTGTGCGACATTGTCCCTGAAGAAGCTGAAAGAGCAAGGGAAATAGCGGTCAAAGCCGGCTTTAATCCTGTAATGTACACAGAAAGCGCCGATTCCTGGAAGAAGCTTTGCGAAAGAAATGATATTGATCTTGTTTATATATGCACTCCCTGGAATCTTCACACACCTATGGCGGTATATGCCATGGAGCAGGGCAAGCATGCCGCTATCGAGGTTCCGGCATCTGATACCCTCGAGGAGTGCTGGCAGCTTGTTGAGACCTCCGAAAAGACAAAAAAGCATTGCATGATGATGGAAAACTGCTGCTACGACTTTTTTGAGCTTTTAACACTGAACATGGCAAGACAGGGATTTTTTGGTGAAATAGTTCACTGTGAAGGCGCTTATCTCCATAACCTGCTGAAGAGCAATTTCAGCAAAGATGGATACTGGAACATGTGGCGACTCAGGGAGAATGCCAGCAGGAGAGGGAATCTGTATCCTACACACGGACTTGGTCCGGTTTGCCAGGTTCTGGATATAAACAGAGGTGACAAAATGGAACTGCTCGTATCTGTCATGAGTAAAGATTTTCAGATGAATGAAACAGCTAAAAAGCTCGCAGCAAGCGATGATTTTTACAGACCTTTTGTAAATAATCCCTACAGGGGCAATATGACAACTACTTCGATCCTGACAAATAAAGGTCGGACCATTATGATACAGCATGACGTAACATCACCTAATGTTTATTCCAGAATTCATAAGATCAGCGGTACCAGGGCGGCTGCCCTTAAATATCCACTCCCTCCAAAGATTTCAGTTGAGGATGAATGGATCACCGATGAGGAGTTCAGGAGTATAGAAGAAAAATATACCCCCCCGATAATAAAACAAATAGGCGATCTGGCAAAAAAGGTAGGTGGCCACGGAGGAATGGATTTTCTTGAAAACTGGCGCCTTATCGATTGTCTGCGTAACGGACTGCCTCTCGATCAGGACGTTTACGACGCTGCTCTCTGGAGTGCTATAGCGCCCTTAAGTGAGTGGTCGGTTGCAAACAAATGCAATTCTATTGAGGTTCCGGATTTCACAAGGGGAGGATGGAAAACAAATACTCCGGTAGACATATCGATGAGCCGCGGAGGCACTACAGGAGTAAGGGGTTAATATAGAAATGGGGCATCAATAGCCCCATTCTTTCATTATTTTAAGGTTCTCCTCAACACATTCCATTGGAGTTCTTCCCTGATAGGATTCCTGTTCGATTATATATACCCTGGTACCTCCTATTTTCGTAGCCAAATCGACAACTTCACGGGCATTAACGATTCCTTTTCCGATAATGGTGCTTTCATATTTTTCATTTCCGTCACTGGAAAGGATTTCATCTTTTACATGAAGGTTTTCAAACCGGCCCGGATATTGTTTAACAACATCCATTGCCACTGCCCCCCCATTGTACATGTTGCCGATGTCAAGCTGTATCACTACCAGGTCAGGGTCAATACTTTTCATCATAATGTCGAAAAGTTTTTCATTATTAAGCTTTTCGCTAAACTCGAAATCATGGTTGTGATAACCAAATTTCATTCCGCGCTGCTTACACAACTCTCCGCATTTGTTGAAAATATCCATGTAATATTTAAAATCATCATAATTATTCCTCATTGTTTCATCCATCGAAGGACTGACGACATATTTCTGCTCCAGTACTGCGGCATCATCAATTGTTTGCTTCCAGCTGTCAGAAAAGTCCTTACGACTTTCATCCCAATGCTGTTTTCCCATAACAGTATGTCCGCTAATCATTTTCAGGCCGAGGCTGTCGAGGACTTTTTTAAATTCTGCGGGGCTGTATCCGTAAAATTTTCTGTCTACATAATTGGCATGTTCCACATATTCATATCCCATTTTTGAAACCTTTTCAAGTGATCCCAATGGATCATTAGTCATATCCTCCCGAATAGAATAAAGCTGTAGTCCGATAATTCCTTTTGCCCTGGAACAGGAAAATACCGGTACGGGCATGATCGATGCGGCCATAACAGCCACCGCACCCGACTTGATGAATGTCCTTCGTGATGTTTTCATTTATATCGGTTTTTAGAAGTTTAGATTATCTGTTTAAAGGTATTAAAGTCTTATTTATAAACAAAACAATTTGTTACGTCATGATGAGGTTGTATCAAAGCAATTAATTCGTTGTATTTTACCTTTGTACGCTTTGTGCCAAACTTTGTTATCTGTTGTGGTTCTGCTTTTATGTTTAACCACAAAGGAGTTTAAACTACCAAAGAGGACTTGTAATACGACTCCGAAGCATAACACAATAACGTTAACCGATATAAAATGATATCAGAGCACAATAGAAATGCTTATCTGATGGTATGAATATTCAAACCCTTTACATTTGAAGACTGTGAATCAGAGGTTTATTGTCAGGACGGATTGAATTCTTTAAGGCGTGATTTTATTCTCGCCCAGTAAAATTCTGTCATAGGTCCTGATCCGTTCCAGGCTTTGGCTATCTTTTCGAAATTGTAAGGCCCGACTTTTGAAGCAAAATGTAAAAACACTTTCCGCGAAATTTCATAATCAAACATATCAGACAGAGTGTAATTACCATTTGTCTGCCTGTTATATTCATCAACCTTCACCTGTCTAATCTGAAAAATCCCTACTGCATTTTCAAATTCATTGTAAGCCATGGTATTGCACATGGTTTCAACCATCCCGATTGCATACATTAAGGGTTCAAAGGGATTTATTGGTGAAGGCAATTCAAGGTTGATATGATTCGTATCAGGGGCTATTGAGACCACAGGAGATACGAGAAAAAACAATCCAATGATAAAAATTCTCAGATAATGATCGCTTCTGGTCCGTTTAATGAAAGGGTTTTGCAAATGTTCACCGAACGATTTATCTTCTATTTCTATTGAAAATCGGTTTCGTATTATTCCTGAAAAAAATCGAATAAACGAATTTCTATATATGTCTCTTTTCAAAAAAATAATGTTTTAGAATTTGTACCTTATTGATTCCAATTTCCCAAAATATTTTTTAGAAAAGGCTATTGGAAATTTACAATTTTTTTTGCTAAAGGGAATGTTGAAATCAATTAAGTTATTAACAATCATATAATATAGTCAGGTATTATATAAAACCATATAATTCTATAACAAGCCGGAACCGGATTTGTTTAGATGGCACTGGCAGCTGAGCATATGACTTTTCTAAATCATGTACCAGGAATACTCTTGATAAAATTTGAATAATGCTGCTGCTAAGGCATCAATGCAGGTTCAGAGGTTTCTTTTTCCCGGTAGGTGGCAAAGATAGTTCTTAAAGGCCAGGAACTAAACTATAAGCCCTTCTATATAAGCGCATTACGTAAGCAAATCTGTAGACAGAAAAACCAAGACATATAATAAAGCCCGTCATGGCGATCTGTCAGAGACTCCAGCCCTTTCGGTATTCTGTATGCAGGAATTTGTCGGCTTCAGGCATGTTTATGAAGCTGAATTTTTCCGGATCCCATTTTAAAACGGTCCCCCCGAGTTTTTCTTTCAATTCCATCCTTATAGCAACATTTCCAAGGAGTACTGTTTCTGTAAGCGGGCCTGCCCATGAGAAATCAGACCCTCCCGGAGTACCTCCTTTACAAGCCAGTATCCATTCTTCCTCATGTCCCGGTGATGAAGGGATATAAGGATCAGGATGTTTATAGGAATCTCTTAGAGAGGCTGGGAGTATTTTATCATCCAATATCTTACCCTTATCACCGATATATAGGGTTCCTCCTGGTCCGAGCTTCATCCCGGGTTCAAGATCGCTAAAGATAAATGGTCGCATGCCGCCATCGTACCATGTAAGAGTTACCGGAGGCATTGATTCACGGGCCGGGAATTCATATCTTACTATTGATGCAAGGGGATATGAATCACCATTCACAAGTGTTGATACAGCCTGAACAGTGTCGGGATACTTAAGTTTTAATGCCCTGAACACAGGGTCGAATGAATGACAACCTATGTCGCCCAGGGCTCCTGTACCATAATCGAGCCATCCCCTCCATGTAAAGGGGTGATATGCAGGATGATAAGGTCGCAGTGGTGCGGGGCCAGTGAAAAGGTCCCAGTCAAGCTCAGCAGGAACGGCCGGTTTATCTTCAGGTCGTTTGACACCCTGAGGCCAGTAGGTCTTAAACAATCCGTTGTTTGGACGGTCGGTCCAGACATGGACTTCCCTAACAGGGCCGATAACACCATCCCATATCATTTCACGGAGCCGCCGGGGACCGTCTCCGGCCTGACCCTGATTTCCCATCTGAGTGGCAACCTTAAAATCGATGGCTGCCTTCGCCAAAGCCCTGGCTTCATAAACGGTATGGGTGAGCGGCTTTTGTGTAAAGACATGCTTTCCCCGCTTCATCGCTTCCATACTTATAACTGCATGCGTGTGATCGGAGGTTGCGACAATAACAGCATCAATGTTTTTCTGCTGATCAAGCATTTGCCTGTAATCTTTATAACGTTTTGCAACGGGATATGCATCAAACACTTTTAAAGTCTGACCCCGCCAGTCGACATCGCACAAGGCAACGATGTTTTCAGTTTTTGCCACGTTCTCAATATTAACTCTTCCCATTCCTCCGATTCCCACGCAGGCGATATTAAGTTTGTCACTCGGAGCAATATGGCCAAGACCCGACACTGTCCTTCCGGGAACGATTGTGATACCGGCCAGTGCTGCGGCAGAAGTGCTAATAAAACCTCTTCGGTTAATAGTTTTCATTGATTTCTTGTTCATAGTAAAGTATTTAATTTATATTGTCAGGAATTATTATTGAAGGCTTTTACAATGTTTATATAAAATTACGAGATAATAATTTGATTTTCTAAATTGCGGCCAATAATCTTGTTAATATAAATCCGAGTTGCCGGCAATTTTGTAATACAATACCCAATCATAAATTAGAAGTTATAAATAAGTATTATCTCAAGATCTATAGCACAAGAAACCGGGACCACTCAGTTATGCATTATCTCAGTATAAATCAACCTCAAATATTTCTGTATTATGCCTAAAAGGGAAGACATCCACAAAGTACTTATTATAGGGTCAGGGCCGATTATTATAGGGCAGGCCTGTGAATTTGATTATTCAGGAACGCAGGCTTGCAAGGCATTGAGGTCGTTGGGATACGAGATCGTACTGGTGAATTCTAATCCGGCAACAATCATGACAGATCCTGAGATTGCCGACGTAACATATATTGAACCTCTTAACGAATATGCTCTTACAGAAATAATCAGGAAAGAGCGACCCGATGCCCTTCTTCCGAATCTTGGGGGTCAGACCGGGTTGAATCTCTCATCACAGCTTGCAAAAAATGGGGTATTAAAGGAATATAATGTAAAGGTTATCGGAGTAAACATCGACGCGATAGAAAGAGGTGAGGACAGGACAGCTTTTAAGGAAACGATGAACCGTCTGGGTATTGAAATGCCGAAAAGCCAGGCAGTCACAAATGTTGAGGATGCAGAGAAAGTAGCTGCCGGCCTTGGATATCCTGTAGTTATACGTCCAGCCTATACAATGGGCGGTACCGGCGGCGGTCTTGTTTACAATGTGGAGGAACTGAGGACTGTTGCCAGCAGGGGTCTGTCTGCTAGCCTGGTGAACCAGATCCTGATCGAGGAGTCTGTTCTGGGGTGGGAAGAGCTTGAGCTTGAAGTTGTAAGGGATGCCAAAAACCAAATGATCACTGTATGTTTTATTGAAAATGTGGATGCTATGGGTGTGCATACAGGAGATTCATTTTGTACTGCCCCTATGCTTACCATCAGCAATGACCTTCAAAAGAGACTTCAGAAGTACTCATACGATATTGTCGAAGCAATTGAAGTCATAGGAGGGACCAATGTTCAGTTTGCACATGATCCCAAAACCGACAGGGTGGTTGTAATTGAGATCAACCCGAGAACATCAAGATCATCGGCGCTTGCATCAAAAGCTACAGGATTTCCAATCGCATTTGTATCTTCACTTCTTGCCGGTGGGTTAACACTCGATGAGATTCCATATTGGAGGGATGGGACTCTCGACAGGTACACTCCTTCGGGCGACTATGTGGTTGTCAAATTCGCCAGATGGGCTTTTGAGAAATTCGAAGGACTTGAAGACAAGCTGGGTACCCAGATGCAGGCCGTCGGGGAGGTGATGAGTATAGGTAAAAACTACAAGGAAGCTCTTCAGAAAGCAATCAGGTCGCTCGAGATCGGCCGCTACGGACTTGGATTTGCAAAGGATTTCAATAAGAAGCCTCTGGAGGAGCTGATGAATATGCTGAACCATCCTTCGAGCGAAAGGCAGTTCATCATGTATGAGGCATTACGCAAAGGAGCTGATGTCGAGGAGCTTTACAGGAGAACATACATAAAGCCCTGGTTCATACAACAGATGAAGGAGCTTGTTGAAGAAGAGGAAAAGATTCTAACATGGAAAGGAATGATGCTGCCAAATGATATGCTAATACAGGCTAAAAAGGATGGTTTTTCCGACAGATATCTTTCAAAGCTGCTAGGGATCAATGAAAAGGTGATAAGGGCAAAACGCATCAGCCTTGGGCTCACTGAGGCCTGGGAACCGGTCCCTGTCAGCGGGGTTCTGGATTCATCATACTATTATTCCACCTACAACGCACCTGATAGAAATGCAATCAGCAGCAAAAAGAAAATAATGGTACTAGGTGGCGGCCCAAACAGGATTGGCCAGGGTATCGAATTTGACTACTGTTGTGTGCATGCTGCCTTTGCCATCAGGGATGCCGGTTATGAATCAATAATGGTTAACTGTAATCCCGAAACAGTGTCGACCGATTATGATACATCCGACAAACTGTATTTTGAACCTCTTACAGCTGAGGATGTACTTAGCATTTACGACAAGGAAAAGCCTGAGGGGGTCATAGTACAGTTCGGCGGACAGACTCCGCTTAACCTGGCGAATGAGCTTGCCGAGGCAGGTGTAAAGATACTGGGCACAACACCCGAGACAATTGATCTGGCAGAGGATCGCGATCGTTTCAGGCATGTCATCAACAAGCTGGGGATACCTCAACCCGAATCGGGAATGGCAAGTAATCTGCAAGAGGCTCTTCGAATAGCAGCAAGAATAGGATATCCACTTATGATAAGGCCATCTTATGTGCTTGGCGGAAGGGCAATGAAGATAATCCTTGATGAAGAGATGCTTGAAGAATATGTTGCAAAAGCTGTTGGTGTTTCGCCTGACAGACCCCTGCTTCTTGATAAATTCCTTGAGGATGCAATAGAATCGGAGGCTGATGCAATATCTGACGGGACAGACGCATTCGTTCCCGCAGTGATGCAGCATATTGAATATGCAGGGATACATTCAGGCGACTCAGCCTGTGTGATACCGCCGGTGGTAATTCCTAAAGAACATAAAAAGACCATTTATGACTATACAAGGAAGATCGCGATGGAGCTGAAGGTGGTAGGCCTTTTGAATATCCAGTATGCGATATATGAAGATACGGTTTATATTCTTGAAGCCAATCCCAGGGCATCGCGTACGGTTCCGCTTGTTTCCAAGGTCTGTAATATTTCGATGGCAAGGGTTGCAACACAGATTCTTCTGGGCCAGAAGCTGTCGGATTTTAAGCTGAAAAACAGGTCATTTAGTCATTATGGTGTCAAAGAAGCAGTATTTCCTTTCAATATGTTTCCGACGATAGATCCTCTTCTGGGGCCTGAAATGCGTTCAACCGGAGAAGTTCTCGGTATTGCTGACAGTTACGGCATGGCATTTTTCAAATCGCAGGAAGCAACCCAGTCGTCCCTGCCTGTAAAGGGAACTGTACTGATCACCATAGCAGATCGTGACAAGCATCGCATACTTGAGGCTGCTTCAAATTTCAGGGATATGGGATTCAGGATCCTTTCAACGGGAGGGACAAAGGCTTTCCTCGAGAACAACGGTATCCCGGCGGAACTGATATTAAAGGTTCACCAGGGACGCCCGAACATCGTCGATGCAATAAAGAACGGGGAAATAGACCTGGTTGTAAACACCCCGGCCGGCCGGCTGAGTGAATATGATGATTCCTACATAAGAAAGAATGCCATCAAATACAAGATACCATATATTACAACAACATCAGCTGCCCTTGCAGCGACAAAAGGTATTAAGGAACGACAAAACGGGGCATACAGGGTAAAGTCGCTTCAGGATTATCACTCGGCAATAGAGGACTGAAAAAAAGGCACGGATTGAAAATCCGCGCCAGCCATGTCATGGAAAGGGCTGTAACTTTTTAGCCATTTTTTTTCTTAACCACTGAGTTGCTCGGAGTATAACGGAGTCTCCCGGAGTATGTTAATAGTTACTTCTACAGCTATATCTCAAAGTTATTCCTTGACCTTTTTCTTCAGCTCCCTTATCTCATCGAGCTTCCCGGATATTTCCTTTTCCTTGTCTGCAATATCCTTTTCCAATGCGCCTATCTTTTCATTCAGGCTGGTGACTTTTGTCTCAAGCTTGCCAATATCATCCTTCAATCCTGATATTTCCCTGTTGAGCTGAACTTTCTCATCTTCAAGCTTTTTGATTATCGGAGTATATACCGATTTTGCATAGAACCAGGCTGTAAGGTAGCCTATGAGCCCTGCCACGATCAGCAGTGCTACAATGAGGATTACTGCTGCGGTAACCGACATGATCTGAAATATTGTTAATGATCCCATGATATTATTTTTTAATTGAAATTACTGTCCTTCTGTTTTTTGCACGGTCTTCGGCTTTTATATAACCCGCCACAGGCTCATCTTCCCCCCTGGAATCCACTATCATTCGTGAAGCAGGGAAGCCTTTGGTCTCCAGGTATTTTTGCATTGCCCGGGCCCTTTCCATGCCAAGCTTCAGGTTATATTCCTTTTCGCCTACAAGATCGGTGTGTCCGGTTACAAGAAGCACTGATTCAGGATATTTATCAAGCCAGCTTTTAAATTCTGCAAGGCCTGATTCAAACTGGGGATCGGGTGTGAGTTTTGATTTATCAAAACCAAACCACATTGTAAGGTCTTTTGGCATCATGGCATAGATCCTTTCAAGTGAATCTGCCACATTGTTTTTTGTTTCGGGGATTACCTGCACGGGAGCCGGTTTTCTGGCAGCATGCCTCAATACATCGGTATAAAGCCACGTTGAGAAGAACGACCAAACCACAAATGCAGTCAATCCGGCAATAAGGATTCTCATAATCTAACTTGTTTGGTTAAATATCAGGTAATTATCCTTACAAGTTAGAAAATTTTATAAGACAAGTCAACAGATTTAAGATAAAAATCCCGGAGTTTCAGTCGGTAAAAAGATGTTTTTTCTTGAACTCATTAAGAAGGGTTTCCTCATCTTTCCCTTCCTTGACCCCTTTAATAAGAAGGTCGATGAGCCGCGGAATAACCTTGTCGGTAAATCCTGCTTCGATGGCGTACCGCTTTATCAGTTTCAATTCGGCTTCGCTCACATTTTCATCGGCAAGGATCATTTCAGCAATATTATAAAGCTGATCAAATTTTTCATGGAGGCTGTAAGGCGGATCATAATGACGCTTGCTTTCTTCTTCAATAATCCTGTCAATTTCCGGATCGGTTAGCCCGAATTTTCTCCCTTCCTTATGCAACAGTTCAAGCTCAGCAGGCATTATTTTTCCATCTGCTCTTGAAACCTGTACAAGGTGAATAAAATGTTCCTTGTTGACCCTTTTGCCGCAAGGCGTTACAAAATCCGAAAAACTCATATTCTATTTTAAATTAACTTCGTTTAAAAATTGCCCTAAGATCTCTTAAAGCCCTCTGAATAGTAAACCAAAAATACTCAAAAAAGTTTAAAAAGATAAGAAGGTGGTATTATTGTTGAAGCTAAAGTTCTTTGATCCTCATTTCCCAGAAATAATTAAAGCTTTCTGCCGGATCACTTAATAACCACACCGTTGTACCATATTCTCTTGCATGCGGATTTGAAATGCTGCCGATCTTCGAGATATTCCTGAAAATGGCCCTAACATCATCCCCCAATTCATCATTAATGTAAAGTGCTGAATTTATATCGGGATCAAATTTTTCAGGTATCCAATACCTGAAACTTTCGCTGAAACATACTGCGTCAGGTAATCCGTATTTTTTCCCTATCACGGTTACAGCACCAGCCTGGCCATAGTTTTCGCAGTAGATAAAAGCCGCATTTTTATCGGGAATCATTTTCCATCCCCTGTCAGTTATCTCAACCAGTTCCTCCCAGCCCAACATATCGGCATAATCCTGGGGAAGGGAGTGAATTGAATTGTCCTCAAACCTGCACACAAAATCCATACCGTATCTTTCGCCGATATCAGCAAAATATCTGACCAGCCCTTCCTGTCCATAAACGGGAATGCCTATAGGGATAAAAGGAATTGATATGAGGATGATAATGGTAGCAAATATACTTCTGGACCATTTCCGCAGAAGCAATTCTTCCCATGCAACTGCGCCGGCTGCTATCAGGAATGGAAATACTCCCTGAGTGTAATAGCTTTTACCATGCAGTAAAAAGAGTGTAAAAATTACATATATCGTTACAAAACCCAGAAATCTGTATTCTTTTGCCCTCTTTATGAAAAGGAGGTAGATAATTCCCGCCACGGTCAGAAATGATGCGGCACCCGGTATAACCAGCTGCTCCATAAGGAATGATTTCCCGTCAACATTAACCAGTTGTGTTTCCCTGAGCTCAGCGAAATGATTTATTACCGGTAATCTGTTTGAAATCTGCCATATAAAATTTGGCAGAAACACAAGAAAGGCTGCGAGGACTCCATACCAGAAATATCTTTCCCTGAAAATGACCCTGTGTTTTGTAAACGGAACTACGATCAGTAATGAAAAGAGAAGAATACCGGCCAGGTACTTGTTTAGCAATGTAAAGCCAATAACGATTCCAAGTATCAGAAGATACTTTCGAGCCCCGGTATTTACATACCTTACGATAAAAAACAGGATCAGTGTCCACATTATCAGATCAATATGCACCGGCTGAAACATCAGGAAGCTTCTAAGGCCGAATATTGATACTAAACTTCCAATGGAAGCAAGTATCCGTGCATATGATGTACCGCCAAGTTCTCTTGTAAGTGCAGCGACAAGATAAATCATTATTCCGCTTAATATCGCCGGAAATATCCTCACGGCAAAAAGAGAATTTCCGAACAACTGCTGCATTATCCAGGCTACCCAACCTATCATGGGAGGTACCGTTGCATATCCAAACGCCGGATGACTCCCGAGCGAGAAGTACAGAAGCTCATCACGGTGATATTCAAGATTGTAAGAAAAGACCAGATGTATAATAACATTTAAAAGAGCAATAGCAGCTACTATTAACTCTGTGCAATCCGTTTTTTTTCCTGCTGGATTCATTTTGAAAAGTTATTTTTTCTCTCCGAAAGACTACTTTTGATAAAGTGATAAACACCTTGCTTTTTGCCAGAGTAAATGGAATACCGAATCATTCTTACCCTGTCACTTCAACTGAGTCCGGGTCATGTCAAAAAAGCATAAAATTAATGTTTAATCAAAAATGTTTTCATTGTTTTATAAATTGCGGCTGGAAAATGCGATTTATTAATAGCTTTGGGGAAATTCCCCTCGTAAGGGGATTGAACCGGACAATGATCTGTTCTTTTAAGTCATAAATAAAATGTTAATGATCAACCGTTCCGATCTCAGATATGAATGACAAAAAGATACTGATGAAAAATATCCTTAAAGTATTTCTGCTCTGTTTTTTTTTAAATCTGACAAATACTACGGCATTTGCTCAGGCAGGCAAAGCTGATTCATCGCTCGATGAGAGGGTAAAGAAATTTCTGAATGAGCATTCGAGGCACTGGTACGACATGAATGTGCCGTGGGTTGATGGCCAGCTGCTCCATGACCTTGTACTTAAGGGGAATTATAAGTCTGCTCTTGAAATCGGAACCTCTACCGGTCACTCAGCAATATGGATAGCCTGGGCATTGAGTAAGACAGGAGGCAAGCTGATAACAATTGACATTGATGAAAGGAGGCACAAAATAGCGCTTGAAAACTTCAAACAGGCAGGGCTTTCGGAATATATCGATGCCAGGCTTGCCAATGCGCATGACCTTGTAAAGGAACTGAAGGGCCCGTTTGATTTTGTTTTCAGTGATGCTGACAAGGACTGGTACAAAAACTATTTTATCCTTATAGATCCCAAGCTTAAGGTTGGCGGCTGTTTCACTGCTCACAACATTTCTGAAAGAGTTCGAGGAGGTTACGGCTCATACAGCGGTACTGCTGTTTTTCTCGATTATGTAAAGAGCCTACCGAATTACAGGACCACAGTTAACAATGCAGGGGGAGGATTATCAATAAGTTATAAAACAGCCGAAAAATAATCAATCTGATGATGATGGAAAATTCGCTGGAAAGAAAGCTTGGACTTTTCCCTGCTACCAATATTGTCGTTGCCAATATGATCGGTGCCGGGATATTCACCACCTCCGGACTTCTTATGGCCGGTCTCCATGATCCGGTAACAATGCTTATACTGTGGGCTGTGGGAGGATTCATAGCGCTCTGTGGTGCTTTCTCATACGGTGAGCTTGGAGCAGCCATGCCGGGAGCCGGCGGTGAATATCTATTCCTTTCAAGACTTTACCATCCGCTTTTTGGCTTTCTCAGTGGATGGATATCGTTCATTGTCGGTTTTTCAGCACCAATAGCCGCTTCAGCATTGGGATTCAGTGAATATTTCACAAGGGCTTTGCCGGGATTTTCCATTTGGGTGCAGGATTCGGGAATAATGCAGCCGGAAATGACAAAAAAGGTGCTGTCGGTATCGGTAATCCTGATTTTTACTTTTATTCATTATACCGGTATCAAGTACGGTGCAAGGATCCAGAATGTGCTCACCATCCTGAAAATACTGCTTATTGTTATTTTGTTAACAGCTGGATTTGCTTCAGGAAAGGGAGACTTTTCGAACTTTGCAGGTGGTGGCAAAATACCTGAAGGTCTTGCCGGATGGAAAACCATGGGGCTTTCGCTGATGTGGATCATGTTTGCCTACAGTGGTTGGAATGCTTCAACATACCTTGGCGCTGAGATCAGAAACCCGGGAAAGACACTTCCCCGTTCACTGATATACGGCACAGGAATAGTGACTTTTCTTTATCTAGGGATAAACGCATTTTATATTTATGGTATCAAACCTGAGGAGATGAAGGGGGTAATATCTGTCGGAGGACTTGCGATGGGAAATCTTTTCGGAAAATCAGCCGAGATCTTATTTTCAATACTGATAGCTTTTGCGCTTTTTTCATCGCTCAGCGCTTTCATTATTCTGGGTCCACGGGTATATTACTCAATGGCAAAAGACGGTCTTTTCTTCAAGTCGGTTGCCAGAATACACAATAAATTCCATGTCCCCTCCAACTCAATTCTTCTGCAGGGACTTATAGCAATAATTCTTGCCTTTTCGGGTACATTTGAACAGGTTCTGACATATATGGGATTTGCTCTGGGTATTTTCCCGCTTTTGACAGTAGCCGGGGTCTGGAAACTTAGGAAAACCAATAGTGAAGCCATAAGGCTGAAAGGATTTCCCTTTACACAAATAATCTACCTGCTGGCCGGGTTCCTTATCCTCCTGCTTTCGTTTCTTGAGAGGCCAATGGAATCATCAGTTGCCTTATTGACAGTGGTGGCTGGCATTCCCGCCTTTTATTTTTTCAGGAGAAACTTAAAAGCTGGTGGCTGACCCGTGGCAGCTACCTGGTAATTCCAGCAAGATCGCGAATTACTACCGAAGCGCATGCTATCCCAAATGCAGGTGGCATGTAGGATATTGTACCTACAACTGAAGCTTTGTTCATCTCCCCTGCAGCCGGTACAACTCGCGATTTATCAACTGGTTCAGGTGAATAGACTGCTGTAACTCCCTTTCTTATTCCCAGCCGATGAAGGCGTTTCCTTAACATCCTGGCAAGTGGACAATCTGTAGTCTCCGATATATCTTTGATAAGGATCTTCAAAGGATCGGTTTTTCCACCTGCCCCCATTGAGCTTACAACACGATAGCCTCTCTGCAGAGAATTATAAATAAGATAGATTTTTGGCGACAAGGTGTCAATTGCATCAACAACATAATCAAATCCGCGGTCAAGAATCTCGATCATTCTCTCATCTCTTATATATTCCTGTATTACAGTCAGATCAAGTTGTGGATTTATTTGCAGGAGTCTGTCTGCCATTATTTCTGCCTTTGGCAATCCTTCGGTACTCTTAAGTGCAGGAAGCTGCCTGTTACGATTGGTGGGATATATTATATCTCCGTCAACGATGGTGATCCTCCCTACTCCCGCCCTGCATATCATTTCGGCTGCATAGGCACCTACCCCTCCCAGGCCGACGATAAGCACGCCTGAAGCTTTGAGTTTTTCCAGCTTCTCAGCGCCCAGCAGCAATTCAGTTCTTGACAGCCAGTTATCCATTCGAAATTCAAATTAGTAATTCATGATCCTCATAATAAATAAAAAATTGTCAGTCACGGGAATTTTATCCGGAAATGTAAGGGCTTTACCGGGTGTAAATACCAAAGAATCTTTTATAGTTGTTATGCATGATCGTTTTAAGTTCATTTGTAGAAAGGCCCAGATCAGTTGCCACTTTTATATAAATATCCCTGATGTCAGTATCAGCGCCATCTGTTTCCAGGAACAGCTTCTCAACCGGCAGAGACCTAATCAGGTCTGTTGATTCCGGCCTTAATGCGAAATCAAACCAGATTGAAATGTAACAACCTCTCAATATCAGCTGTGATGCAAGTTCCTTCTTTCCTCTGAATCCATGTATCATCCAGTTAGTTGATGGTTTAAGCCTCATGTGTGCCGCCAGAAATTCATCCCAGGCTTTTACACAATGTACTACCACTGGTTTACCCAGCATACCGGCCATTCTGACCTGTTCGTCAAAAACTTCACGCTGAAGCTCCATTGACGGACCTCTTAGTTTGTCAAAACCGGCTTCTCCTACAGCAATAACAGCCGGATGTGGTGCCACATCATTCATGAATTCTGTAAGCTGCCTTCTGTTAGTTTCATTAAGATACCATGGATGTATTCCTGCTGCAAAGGCCATTCCTTTCTGCTCAGAGGGCAATGATCCTTCATGGGCCATAAGAATCTCTATCATGAATTTTCCGCTGACCGGGTGAGATCCATGAGTATGGATGTCTATGAAATCATCGGGCAGGGGAAGGTTCATTGCTTCTGGCCTTCTATTACAGAAATTCCTCTTTCAATTCTGTTTATTGTTTCTTCTTTGCCTATCCAGCTTATAATATCGAACATATGAGGACCTCTGAGAGCTCCGACAACCACCAGGCGGAAGGCATTCATTACAGCACCGGTATTGTATCCTCTTCTTTTGATCCAGTTACTTACAGATTCTTCGGTTCCTGCGGGCGTAAAATTTGAAGTCTCCCTTAGGACAAAGATTAATTCCCTAAGAATTTCCGGAGTATTTTCAGTCCATCTTTTTCTTATCACCTCCTTGTCATAGTTTTCAGGAGCCCTGAAGAAGAAATCAGTCTGATCCCATAAATCTTTTACAAAACTTACCCTTTCTTTTACCAGGCCAACGAGGATCTCGAGCCTCACTATGTCTGCATGATGATTTTTGGCCCGGAGAAATTCTCTGAATTCCAGGGCAAGTTGATTATTCGACTTTCTCTGTAAGTATATGTGGTTAAACCACCTGGCCTTTTCCGGATCAAACCTGGAGCCTGATTTCCCAACCCTATCAAGTGAGAATGAATTAATAAGTTCGCTCATTGAAAATATCTCCTGCTCTGTACCCGGATTCCAGCCAAGAAGAGCAAGCATATTGACAAATGCTTCGGGATAGTATCCTTCTTCTCTGTATCCTTTGGCAGTTTCTCCATAGGGCCAGTAAAGTGGAAATACCGGGAATCCCATTTTGTCGCCGTCTCGTTTGCTAAGCTTGCCTTTACCATCGGGTTTAAGGAGCAAAGGCAGGTGTGCAAACGATGGTGCTTCCCATCCAAAGGCACGGTATAACATAACATGCAGTGGAAGTGACGGAAGCCATTCCTCACCCCTGATGACATGGCTGATCTTCATCAGATGGTCATCAACGGCATGGGCAAGGTGGTATGTAGGCATTCCGTCGGATTTGAACAATACTTTGTCATCAAGGGTATTTGAGTTGACTACAATATGACCCCTTATCAGGTCATCAAAATGAATCTCTTCATCGGGAGGCATTTTGAATCTGATGACGAACGGATCGCCTCTGTCGAGCCTGGCATTCCATTCAACAGGATCTAAAGACATTGAGTTATTAAGCCTTTCTCTTACTTCCGCGTTGTAAATAAATGTTTTTCCGTCTTTTTCAGCGTCAAGTCTCATCCTTTCAAGCTCTTCGGGAGTATCAAAGGCATAGTATGCATATCCCCTGTCAAAAAGCATATCAGCATACTGTCGGTAGATATGTTTTCTGTCGCTTTGCCTGTAAGGTCCATAATCGCCGCCCTCATTTATACCTTCATCTATTTCTATTCCGCACCATCTTAGTGATTGAATAATATACTCTTCTGCCCCCTCCACATATCGCGACTTATCGGTATCTTCAATCCTTAGGATGAAGGTACCATTATGCTTTCTGGCAAAAAGATAATTATAGAGTGCTGTCCTTACTCCACCGATATGAAGAGGACCTGTCGGACTTGGCGCAAACCGTACCCGTATCTTACTCATTGTCATAAATATTCATTTTTATCAACGTAAAGATAGTCAAACCCCTTAAAATAATCCTATTCAGAAAATCAGCTTTTCTCAGCCATAAATGTATTAATTTCGCAACTATAAATCTTTATACATAAATTAACAGCCACGACTGAAAGCCCTCAGCAAGAGATAAATTTTACATCATGACTATTTCCACCAACAATTTAAAGAAAAGAATACGGCGATGAAAACAATGAAAGCACTGGTTAAGGCCCGTCCTGAAAAAGGTATCTGGATGGAGGAGGTACCCATTCCTGAACCAGGATTAAATGATGTTATTATCAAAGTAAAAAAGTCGGCTATTTGTGGAACTGACCTTCATATATATAAATGGGACCAATGGGCTGCCAGAACAATTAAAACACCGATGATCATTGGTCATGAATACATGGGATATATCGAAAAGACCGGTGCGGGTGTTAACATATTCAAGCCGGGTGACAGGGTAACCGGTGAGGGCCACCTTGCATGCGGACATTGCAGGAACTGCAGGCGTGGTAAAGAACACGTTTGTGAAAATACGCTGGGAATAGGAGTAAATATTGACGGATCATTCGCAGAGTATGTAAGGATCCCCTCTTCCAACATAGTACCTCTTGATCCCAGGATCTGTGATGACTGGGCAGCAATTATGGATCCGTTTGGGAATGCAACCCATACGGCACTTTCATTCCCTCTTCTGGGCGAAGATGTACTGGTCACGGGGGCTGGACTTATAGGAAGCATGGCAATTGCCATAGCAAAATTTTCAGGCGCCAGATTCATTGTTGCCAGCGATCTGAGCGATTACCGTCTTGAAATAGCAAAAAAGATGGGAGCAACCCTGACAGTCAACCCGTCGAAGGGAGAAAGAATAGCAGATGCCGTCAGAAAGCTTGGGATGAGAGGGTTTGATGTAGGTCTTGAAATGTCGGGTTCCCCTAAAGCTTTCATTGAAATGATAGAAAACATGTACAACGGATCAAGCATATCGCTTCTTGGAATCCTTCCGTCAGATTTCGAGGTTCCATGGAGTGAAATTATTTTTAAGGCCATTACACTGAAAGGAATCTACGGAAGAGAAATGTGGGAGACATGGTATAAGATGGAACAGATGATAATCGGAGGAATTGATCTTGATCCGGTGATCACACATCATTTCAGTATTGACGATTTTCAGAAAGGATTCGATGTGATGGAGGAAGGTAATTGCGGTAAAGTAATTTTAAACTGGGACCAGAAGGATTAGAAGTCTAAAAAGTCAATAAAGCCCATAAAGTCAATAGGATGTAAAATGAGGAAGGAGCACCTATAACATAATAAATCCTGTATTCTGTGGAAATAGAAAAGTTTGAGGATATTATCGCGTGGCAAAAAGCTAAGGAACGGACATTGGATGCTTATTCATTAACTAAAGCTTATAAAGATTTTGGCTTCATAGATCAGATCTGCAGAGAAGCAATATCGATTATGAATAATTTTGTTGAAGTTATTGAAAGAAAATCTGATTCCGAGTGTAAGCATTTTCTTTTTGTTGCGCAAGGTTCCTGTGCAGAAGAAAGATTGATGCTTTGCCTCGCTGAAAAATTAGATTATTTTTCAGATAAAAAGAATATACTCCGCTTCTTAACAAACCAGTCGAAATATTAAAAATTATATCAGGTCTTATCAAATCATTAAAAAATAAATTCAGTATAAATTTATTAAGCTTAGATCATAAATGACTTCTTTAACTTTAAAGACTTTATAAACTATTATTATGTATAAGAATTTTCAGGAACATTTAAAAACAAGTCTCGACGAGATCAGAGAAGCCGGCCTGTACAAAACAGAACGCATCATCGTTTCTCCACAGGGAGCTGAAATAGAGCTTAATACGGGGCAGCGGGTGCTTAACTTCTGTGCCAACAATTATCTTGGGCTGTCAAACAACAGGCAGCTAATTGAGGCTGCAAGATCAGCTCTTGAGAGTCATGGTTATGGAATGTCGTCGGTAAGGTTCATTTGTGGAACCACTGACCTGCATAAAAAGCTTGAGAGAAAGATAGCTGAATTTTTCGGTACAGAGGACGCAATTCTTTATGCTGCCTGTTTTGATGCCAACGGAGGAGTATTTGAACCGCTTTTAAATGACGAGGATGCCATAATCTCGGATGCCCTGAATCATGCATCCATTATTGACGGAGTGCGTCTTTGCAAGGCTCAGAGATTCAGGTATGAAAATGCCGATATGGATGATCTGGAAAAGCAGCTTAAGCTAGCAAAGGATCTGAGATTCAGGCTTATTGTCACGGATGGTGTCTTTTCGATGGATGGTAATGTAGCGCCTCTCGACAAGATCGTGGAACTTGCCGGCAAATACAATGCAATGGTAATGATTGATGAATCACATTCGGCGGGAGTTGTCGGAAGAACCGGAAGGGGTGTTACAGAACTTTTCAACCTCAGGGGTAAAGTTGAGATCATCACCGGAACT
Source organism: uncultured Rikenellaceae bacterium (assembly GCA_964613785.1). GTDB lineage: Bacteria > Bacteroidota > Bacteroidia > Bacteroidales > VadinHA17 > LD21. The sequence goes on along the minus strand of CAZTJT010000002.1, from coordinate 113,032 downwards.
CTCGGGAAAGCCTTCGGAGGGGCCATAGGAGGATTCACCACCGGGAAAAAAGAGATAATTGAGATGCTTAGGCAAAGATCACGACCCTATCTGTTTTCAAATTCAATACCTCCGCTTGTTGCTGCTGCAGGTCTCAGAATGATTGAGATGATGACCGGGAACAATGAGCTCCAGGAGCGATTGCACCGCAATTCTGAATACTTCGTCAGCAGAATGACCAGCCTTGGATTTGATATCAAACCCACAAAATCAGCAATATGTGCCGTGATGCTATACGACTCAAGGCTCTCTCAGGATTTTGCTGCAAAACTGCTTGATGAGGGAATATATGTGATTGGTTTCTATTATCCTGTGGTGCCAAAAGGGAAGGCAAGGATAAGAGTTCAGCTTTCGGCTGCACATAAAATGGAGCATATTGAAAAAGCAATAACAGCTTTTAAAAAGGTCGGAATGGAACTTGGTGTTATAAAATAATATCTGCAAGAGCCTGATAATAGTGCCATGAAGATAAACATATCCTTCAGATATCAGCAATCTAAGCAGGTGTCGGAAAATAAATCTGATGAATAAATTTCTTTTCACACTTTACCGTATAGTGGTTCCCAAACCGTTAAGGACCAAAATCCTTAAGAGGAAGATCAGGAGGAGAATACTTGATCAGTATGGATCATTGCCTGAAAATGAATTGAATGAAGACCAGAAGGAAATTGTAAATTATCTCAGGGAGAATGAGGTTTCTATATTCCCTTACCCTTTTCAGGAAAACTACAGGCCTGAACAGATAGTTGTTTTTTATGATCCTTCTACAGGAATGAAATATGTACTACATGACGGGAAAAGACTGTATTTCAAAAAAAAATGGAATGAGAAAAGGATCCGGAAAAGCTACTCGGAACTATCAAAGGAGCAGGATCCGAAAAGTCCTCACCGATATACCACATCCGATTTTCAACCAGGCCCTGATGATGTTGTAGCAGACATTGGTGCAGCAGAAGGAAATTTTTCACTTTCAATTATTAACAAGGTAAAAAAGATATATATTTTCGAATACGACAAGGAGTGGGTTGAAGCCCTGAAAGCAACCTTTGCCGGTTGGGCCGAAAAAGTGGAAATTATCCCCTTGTATGTTGCAGATTTCGATAATGAAAGGCATATCAGGCTCGACACATTTTTCAGGAAGCATAATGACATAACCTTCATTAAGATAGATGTTGACGGTTATGAGCAGAAGGTGTTGGAAGGCTGTCGGTCGTTGCTTGAATCAGAAATACCTCTCAGGATTGCTATCTGCACTTACCACAAGAACGACGATGAAAATGAATTTACAAATCTTCTTCAGGATCACGGCTTCAGGATTTCTGCATCCGGGGGTTATATGATAAACTACTACGACAAAAAATTAAAAACCCCCTGGCTTCGCAGAGGGCTTTTAAGAGCGGTAAGGAATTGATATCATCCACATTTCGAAGAGCCACAGTCTTTACAAATCAGGCAACCCTCCTCATATACCAGGTTATCTGATCCGCATTCACCGCATTTCCCTTTGGCTTTAGTCCCGTTTGGAATGTATTTCTTCAGTGCCCTTTCAACACCGTTTTTCCAGTTATTGATCGATTCGCTGTCGAGCTTGAGTGACTGTACCAGATTGACAACATCCTGAATAGGCATTTCATGTCTTAGCACACCGGAAATGAGTTTGGCATAATTCCAGAACTCAGGTTTGAACATGTGTGAAAGGCCTTCGATTGTCTTCTTGTATCCGTACTTATCGGTATATTGGAAGTCGTAACGGGTTTTGCCGTCATCAAGTTTAACCTTTATTATTTTCCCCTTGATGATCGTTTTCGGGATAGGGAATATTTCTTCGTCAGCAAGTCCGGTAAAGATTTCATATGGTCTACCATCTTTCAGGCCTACGAAGGCTACCCATTTTTCTTCATTGAAATTAAATCTTATTACATCACAATCGAGTACTTTCGGTCGCTTTGGCCTTTCGGTTCTGATCTCATTCTTTCCGGCGATCAGGACTCCGTTCCTTGAACCGTCGCGATAAACAGTAGCACCCTTGCAACCTGATTTCCATGCAGTCATGTATAATTCGCTGACCAGTTCTTCTTTGACATCGGCAGGAAGATTAATTGTAACGCTTATCGAATGGTCTACCCATTTCTGAATTGCGCCCTGCATTCTGACTTTTGCAATCCAGTCGACATCATTTGCGGTTGCCTTGTAATAAGGCGATTTTGCAATTATTGCCGAGATTTCCTCATCGGTCATTCTGGTTACTTCATCCGGATCGTAGCCGTTCAGCCTAAGCCATTCAACGAATTTATGGTGAAATACATTGAATTCTTCCCATGAGTCTCCAACCTCATCCCTGAAGGTAACCTTTACATCCTTATCGTTGGGATTCACTTTACGCCTGCGTTTGTAGCATGTTGCAAAGACAGGTTCGATCCCGGACGTGGTCTGGGTCATAAGGCTTGTGGTGCCCGTTGGTGCGATAGTAAGAAGTGCAATATTTCTCCGGCCGAATTTCACCATGTTGTTGTACATCACGGGATCAGCCTCCTTCATCCTAAGTATAAACGGATTATTTTTTTCTCTTTCTGAATCATAAATAAGAAAAGGGCCTCTTTCCCTTGCCAGATATGTAGAGGATTTATAAGCTTCAAGGGCCAGGGTTTTATGAACTTCCACCGAGAAATTTGTTGCCTCATCGCTTCCGTATTTAAGCCCGAGAGCTGCAAGCATGTCGCCCTCGGCAGTAATCCCGATACCTGTTCTTCTTCCTTCTTCAGATTTCTTTCTTATATTTTTCCAAAGGTTTTTTTCAACCAGCTTTAGTTCCTCGGATTCCGGATCTGCTTCTATCTTGGCAAGTATAGCATCAATTTTTTCCAGTTCGAGATCAATAATATCATCCATTATCCTTTGAGCCAGACCGACATGTTCCTTATAGAGTTCGAAATTGAATGAAGCCTCTTTGGTGAAAGGATTTTCAACATAGCTGTAAAGGTTTATTGCCAGGAGCCTGCAGGAATCATATGGACAGAGAGGTATTTCCCCGCATGGATTGGTTGAAACAGAAGCGTAACCAAGGTCTGAGTAGCAATCTGGAACGCTTTCCCTGATGATTGTATCCCAGAAGAGCACTCCAGGTTCGGCGGATTTCCAGGCGTTGTGGATTATCTTATTCCACAGCTCAACAGCATCAATTTCCTTAATAAACTTGGGATTATTTGAATTTATAGGGTATTGCTGTCTGAAAGTGGTTTTGTTTTCGACTGCTTTCATAAAATCATCCGTCAACTTTACCGACACGTTGGCTCCTGTAACTTTGCCGCTTTCCAGCTTTGCATCTATGAATTTACCACTGTCGGGATGTTTTATTGAGATAGAAAGCATTAGTGCACCCCTTCTGCCGTCCTGCGCAACTTCCCGTGTAGAATTGGAGTACCTTTCCATAAACGGTACGACTCCGGTGGATGTAAGGGCGCTGTTCAATACAGGAGTCCCTTTAGGTCTTATGTGTGAAAGATCATGACCTACCCCTCCCCTTCGCTTCATAAGCTGAACTTGTTCCTGATCGATCTTCATGATGCCACCATAGGAATCTGACTCACCCTGGTTACCAATCACAAAGCAGTTCGATAGTGATGCAATCTGAAAATTGTTTCCAATACCGGTCATGGGACCGCCCTGGGGAACAATATATCTGAAATCTTTTAAAACATTATATATCAGTTCCTCAGGCAACGGATTTATATATTTTTTTTCTATCCTGTGGATTTCCCTGGCCAGCCTTCTGTGCATGTCATCGGGTGTTTTTTCATACAGGTTCCCGAATGAGTCCTTCAATGCATATTTGTTGGCCCAGACCCTTGCTGCCAGCTCATCCCCGTTAAAATACCTTATACTGGCCTCAACTGCCTCATCATGAGTATATGTGGCCATTACCGCCTTCTTCCCTGACAATCTTTCATTATCCTTTGCAAAATCATTTTTTCGGGTCTCCGATACAGGTAATTCATTTCCCTTTTCGGTAACGACAGCTGGTTCCTGGACAAATAATTCTCCCATAATAGATAATAAAATTCTGTTAATCTTTGATAATGTTGCGATTAAACGACCACTGATTTTTTGAGCGGGTATTTGCTAAATTAGACAAGCATAAACCTTGATGCAAGACAATATTTTTAAGTTTATTAACATTTGCCGGCTGAGTTATCAACTTCAGAAATAAGCATTGATTAACAGCTATTTAAGGGCGCAATTCAGCTGTGCCTGAATTTTGGTGTATCAAAACCATTAAAAATCTGAAGGTTATTTGAGAGTCATTGCATCCGGAGAAAGATAGAAGAAAAAACAAGAAGGTTGTATAAGATAACTCAATATTTGAGTCCTGCCTCCACAGGGATTAAAGTTTGGTTAAATCCCGTCAGTGGATCAGAAAAAGGGTGCAAAGGCTGAAGTCCATTAATTTACCTTTGCACCCTACTTAAATATATTCCTGTCAGTTGAGACTTATGTACGACCTTCCGACAAACGAGTATATCTTATTGTCAGAACAGAAGCCTTACTCCAAGGAGGCATCCCCATGTACTTGATGTGCTGATATCTTTTGACAGGGTGGTCTTGTCCCTGAATTCATCAAGTGAATTTGCATTAAGCCTGAATACAGGAGGAGTGGTTGAAGTACCTTTTGTCACTACGGTAAGAGGACGCACATTGTCATAATTTGCATAGGGGTTATAAACATATGTACCCCATGAGTCGTTAAGCATATTTCCGAAATTCAGGATATCGAGGCTGAATTGTAAGGTGTATTTTCTGCTGGTGCCAAAATCGGAAAAGATATCCTGCAGGAGTTTGACATCGAATCGGTGGATCCAAGGCCTGACTTCACCAAATCTTTCAACGTAACGTCCTTTGTGTTCTCTGAGGTACTTGTTGCTGTTGACATATTCCCAGAAAGCGCTCATCTGAGAAAGAGGAGACATTCCCTTATATTCAGCGAACTGAATGTCTCTTGGAGATTTCGGGATGAACATCAGGTCAGCTGTGTTTCCGTCACCGTTCAGGTCGTTAGAATAGATATATGACCATCTGCCTGTCTGGTATCCCTGGTAAACCAGCGAAATTGTGGTAGCAAGATTGTTGGCATATTCGATCCTGTATGAAACGTTACCAACGAGTTTATGAGGTGTGGCAAAGTTTGAGAAACTGAGCCCGGGGTCATTCAGGCTCCCGACAGCGGTATTTCCGACCCATGCTGAGGCTGCTGCAGAACCAGGGTTTGCTGTAACGTCCTTTGCCAATGTATATGTATAAGCGAACATTCCTGACAAGCCACGGTTGAAGTTCTTAGTCAACATTGCCGTAAGCGATACCTGATATCCCTTGTTGGTGTTTGAGAGTTCCATTGCCGTACCGATTGAGCTGTTTACCTTGGAAGTTGTCCAATACTGCCTGTTGTCTGCACCCGCCATGTTACCAGCAGGAGCTGCCTCATTGAGGTTGATCTGTGTAACAGCATTTATATCCTTAGAGAAAATTGCCTCTCCTGTGAACACCATATTCCACGGTAGTTCAATATCTACACCAAGGTTTGACCTCCAGATCTGCGGAAATTTGAAATCCTTTGCAACCTGTGCGATTGATGCACCGCTTGGAAGGACTCCGGGGGTTTGTGGGAAAAGACCTGGATTGTTGGTGATAAGTGCTTTGTAATCAGGGTTGAACTGAAGTCCAACAAGGTTTGGATTACCCGGTCCCCAGCCTATTTCAGGTGATTGGATCATACCTGAGTTGGTTGGCTGGTTTGTAAACCATACAAAGGGAAGCATACCAGTGAATATCCCTGAGCCACCTCTGATTTGTAATGATCTGTTGCCCAGAACATCGTAGTTAAATCCGAAACGAGGTGAGAAAAGCGGGTTGGATTTCGGCCATGAACCTACATCTATTCTTTTGTTATCAATAAATGTAAGTGCAGATATTGCCGGATTATCAGGCAGGTCATTAAGGTAAATTGGAAGTTCCAGACGAATACCCAATGTTGTTTTGAGTTTTGGGGTTATCTGCCACTCATCCTGAAGATAAGCTGCAGCCATGCCGAATGTTAGCTCAGCACCCGGAGCATCATTGCCATTGTAACCATAAGTAACGCCAAATCCTATCGGGTCATTCCCATTTATAAATGCATCAACCGAAGAGTAACGATAGTAGGTTGTCCCTTCACGGATATACGAATTATAGAAATACAGGTTGTCGTATGCAAGACCAGTTGTAACGGTATGCTTGTTCAGATTAATAGTGACATTGTCGGTTATACTGAACGTTTTGTTGGCTACCCTGTTATTAAATGTGAACAATTCATAACCGAAAGACATGTATTGGTCACCATCCTGCCAGATATCAACAAATGGAAATAATTTTGACGGGCTAGTGCGTTTATCCTCAATATAAGTATAGCTTGCAAGTAACTTGTTCGATATTCTTGAACCCAGAGTGCTGTTGAGCTCTCCAGTAATTGAGCGAACCGTGTTCCTGAATCCGTAAAAGGAATTTGAAAAAGCAAGCGACTGGTTACTAATTCTTCCTGAAGCCCTTGCATTACTAGGAGGACCGCTGGTTGCGTTTGTCTCTGAATCGGATGTACCGATAACGTCGTTATAACGGACAGTAAACTTATGGTTCTTGTTAATGTTCCAGTCGAGTCGTGCAAGGATTTTGGTGTTCTTGTTTACAAAAGGATCAAAATTCTTGTATTTCCCGGGGTCATAATTGTACTGTGAAATAAGAAAATTTTTTACTCTTACCATATCTGACTCAAGAGTGCGTGAAATCTTGAGGTTGGAGTTGGATACCCCGTCCTGACTCGGATTCCAGCTGACACCTGGTAAGGTTTCTTTTTCGTACTCCCCGCTTACAAAAAAGAATAGTTTGTTTTTTATAATAGGGCCACCGACCCTGAATCCGTAATTCTGAAGCTGCCGGGTGTTTGCATTAGCAACTTCAACACCGTCTACCTTATTACCAGTAAATGATTTAGGACGCTGATATGTGTAAATTGATGCCTTGAACGTGTTGTCGCCACTGCGTGTTACAGCGTTTATGCTGGCACCGGTGAATTGCGACATGCGCACGTCATATGGGGCGACATTAACTGATATTTCTTCAAGAGCATCCAGGGATATTGGCTGTGCATTGCCTCCGGGAAGGGGATTGCTACTTAGTCCGAAATTATTATTAAATGCTGCACCGTCTACCGTTATGGTATTGAAACGTCCGTCACGACCTGCAATGGAATTACCCTGCGATTGAGGGGTCAGTTTTGAAAAGTCGGTAATACTCCTGTTTATTGAGGGTAGGTTTGCCAGGTCTCGGCTGCTTACATTGGTCTGGGTACCTGCTCTCTCCGAACTTAATATTGAATTGCGGAGCCCCGAAGTAATCACAACCTCCTGGAGTGATGTAGTCGCTTCAGAAAGCTCTGCGTTCTGAACATAGCTTTCTCCCAGCTTAAGGAACACATCTGTGTAATTGCTGGTAGAGTAACCGATAAAAGACACTCTTATTGAATAAGGGCCCCCAACACGCATGTTTTGGATTCTGTAATTGCCGGCATTGTCGGTAACAGTCGCATACTGAGTACCTGACGGATCATGCACGGCCACAATGGCTGCTCCGGGAAGGGGCTGACCTGAACTGTCAGTAACCCTTCCATTTAATCCGGATGTAGTAGCTCCCTGACCAAACACAAAAGCTGGTATCAAAAGGAATAAAACAACCGGAAATACTCTTTTTATAATTTTTATCATAAAATAGGTTTTAAGGTTTAGAAATTATTTTGCAAGATTACTCCAATTCAATGATTTTATGTAACTAAGATTTTTTAATCTTTGTTAAAAACGGAACGACAATTTACATCTCTTTGAATGAAGGCTTTTAAACAGCGAAGGCTTAGTTATTAACAAGTTATGAGCCGTGATTGTTAATATCTTTGGGGTTAATTATTGACATTATAACCCTCGTGGCACCGGCATTTTGAGTAACATAGTCACGCGATGTTTTTGAAGATTTTAAGTAAAAGTCCTCATCTGTCAGCCATCTGTTAACCATATCCGAAAAATCCTCAAATGTACTGAAGCTGGCTGCCCCTTTTTGATTGACTAATTCAACTGCTTCCCTAAAGTTTTTATGATTGGGGCCAATAAGCACCGGAACACCCCAGCAGGCAGCCTCCAGAATATTATGTATACCCTTCCCGAATCCTCCGCCTATTGCAGCGATATATGCATATCGGTATGCAGAGGAAAGCATCCCTATATTGTCAATAATGAGAATCCTGGCATCTGTTTTCTCTAACGTAAGATTTGAAAACCTCACAACAGTGGTCGTAAATAAATCTTCCAGTCGAGACAGGTTTGATTCATCAATCTCATGAGGAGCAAAAGCCCATTTCATTCTCATGGGATCCCGGTTGATAAATCTTGAAATTATTTCTTCATCAGGCTTCCAACTGCTGCCAGCAAGAAAGAGTTTTTCATCACCTCTGAAGTTTCCCAGCAGTGGAATTTCAACGGCCGACTGTGAGATCTCAAGTACCCTGTCGAATCTTGTGTCGCCTGACAGGGACACGTTTCTAAGTCCAATATCTTTCAAAAGTTCAAGCGATCCGGGATCCTGGACAAAGATATGGGAAAACCTGAAAAGGATTTTTCTGAAAAAAGCGCCGTACCATCTGAAAAAATGCTGATCTGGCCGGAATATTGCCGATATGAGGTAAAGGGGAATCTGACTTTTATATAGAGCATAAGTATAATTATTCCAGAACTCATACTTAACGAATACTGCAATCCGGGGATTAACCATTGTAACAAATAAGCTAGCATTTCGCTCGGTATCAGCCGGAAGATAGAATACTATGTCTGCCCCGGGGTAGTTCTTTCTCACCTGATATCCTGAAGGAGAGAAAAAAGTAAGTAGTATCTTGTTGCCCGGCATCTCCTTCTTTATAGCTTCAATCAGCGGACGCCCCTGTTCAAATTCTCCAAGCGAAGCACAATGAATCCAGATATATTTTTCTCCCCTGCTTATTTTATTACTCAAAGAATCTTCCCAGTCTCTTCTTCCCTCTATCCAATGCCAGGCCTTTCTGTCAAAAAGTGACATTATCCTGACAGCAAATACAAATAAATAAATACCTATATTGTAAAGCAGCCTCATTAATTCAAATTATTGCGGCAAAGGTAGCAAAAAGGTGCAAAGAGAAAGATGATAAGGGGCATAAAGACATAATTTGGAAAAAATGCTTTTGGCCACAAATAAATAATTAAGAGGAGAATATACAACAAATTGGCTCAGACTGATTGTACCCTGAAAGCATTTGAGCGATTATACACCTATTTAAAATTACTTCTACTTTTGTATCATAATCCACACTTTTAAGCCATGGTAAGACTTATAGCTCTGGTAATCTCAATAATTCTTCAGATCCTGGCTGCCATTATTGCTCTCAGATTCGTAAAGCTAACAAAATACAGGCTCTCCTGGATACTACTTTCTCTTTCATTTGCTTTTATGGCAGTAAGGAAGATCATTCAGTTTTTTGAGTATTTCAGGGGGACACCATCATATACCTGGCAGATGATCGACGAATGGATTGGTGTACTTATATCTTTCATGATCATTGTAGGTGTAGTATTGATACGTGAACTGTTTTATTTCCTGAAACGCGTGGAAATTGACCGTGCCAGGGCAGAGAAAAGAGTCATTAATGCTATAATAATGACCGAGGAAAATGAAAGGAAGCGTTTTGCAAACGATCTTCACGATGGTCTGGGACCTTTACTTTCCACAATCAAGATGTCGATGTCGGCACTTGGCGAAAGGATTAAAGATAGGCCCGGAAATACAATTTTGAACAATACCAATCACCTAATCAATGAAGCTATCAATACTATAAAAGATATTTCAAACAATCTGAGCCCGCATGTACTTTCCAATTTCGGACTCTCAAGTGCTCTAAGCGCTTTCACCATGAAGATAAACCAGACCAAGGTGATAGAAGTCGAATTTAAGTCAAATATGGACAAATACAGGCTCGAGAATGAAAAAGAGGTGGTTATATACCGTGCTGCTTGTGAACTTATTAACAATTCAATCCGTCATTCAGGAGCCTCCAGGATAGAAATTGATCTGAACAAACATGAAAAATTTATTACCTTGCAGTTTAATGATAACGGACGGGGATTCGATACAAGCGCACTCAGTAATGAAGACAGGAAGGGCATGGGATTATCGAACATAGATACACGTGTCAAATCGATTGACGGGGTTTTTATTCTTGAAAGCACACCTGGGAAAGGCACCAGCGCCCTTATCAAGATCATTGAATGATCCTGCAAAAAAAACTTCACTCATGGATAAGATCAGAATTATCATTGCAGACGACCATCAGCTTTTTCGAAACGGCTTAAAGATCCTGCTAAACGCTTTTCCTGATTTTGAGGTTGCAGGCGAGGCATCAAACGGCCTAGAATTTTTGAAAGTCATCAGGGACACAAAAGCCGATGTTGCCCTTATGGACATTAACATGCCTGAAATGGACGGTATTGAAGCAACAAGAAGAGGTCTGAAAATTTGTCCGTCAATTGATATTATCGCTCTATCAATGTACGGAGAGGAGGAGTATTATTATAAAATGGTTGATGCAGGTGCGAAAGGATTCATTCTCAAAGATTCCGATATTTCTGAAGTAAAGGAGGCGATCATCACCGTGAGAAAGGGAGGCAGCTATTTCTCACAGGAACTGTTATACCATGTCATTCAGAAGATCAAGCACCGCGAAAATGAAAGTAAAACCGCCAACCTGTCAAAGAGGGAAAAAGAGATTCTCATAAAAATATGCGAAGGACTTTCCAACCAGGAGATTGCAGAAGCACTCTTTATCAGCAAAAGGACAGTCGACAAGCACAGGGCAAATCTGCTAGGAAAGACCAATTCAAAAAATACTGCCAGCCTAATCCTTTTTGCAATAAGAAACAAACTTATCGAAATATAAATCTGTTTATTGGGTATAAAAGTCATAATATGGCAGATTCACACATACTTGGAAAATCAGGTGAAGATAAGGCGGCAGAGCATCTGAGAAACTTAGGTTACACAATACGTCACAGGAATTGGAAATCGGGCAGAACAGAAATTGATATTGTCGCCGAGAACAAGGATTTTATTGTCTTTGTCGAGGTTAAAACCAGGACTAACGATACTTTTGTCAAGCCAGCTGTCGCCGTCACACCTCAAAAACAGCGGACAATAATTTTTGCGGCAGAAATCTACATAAGGAAATATGGTATTGCAAAGGAAAGTCGTTTTGATATTATAACAATCCTCAATAAAGGAGAGGCATCAGATATTGAACACATGGAAAACGCATATTATTCCACACTTAGATAGGCTTCTTATTAATAAAAACAGTTTTAGCCAGTCCAAATTCAGGAATTATGAGCACCATTAATGCTTTTGTAAATTTATGTATTTATGCAAGTGCAGTGTTCGGTTCATCCAACCATTTGTGGTCCCGGAGTTCAGAACCAGAGACAATTATAAATCTCGGATCGCGCCTTGAGCTATTCGTTGACAGCTTTCTTGTTGAATCGATGATAAATGCCCGGCTGGCAATGCATAAACCGGTTGATAAAGGTCCCGTGATCTTCTTCAACAAACCATGGGAAGGTGTTTTTTCAGGGTATACAACCATTATCAAAGACTCGAACCTTTACAGGATGTATTACAGGGGAATTCCTACTGCGGGAAGTGACGGAAGTGATGCTGAAGTGACCTGCTATGCTGAATCACCAGATGGAATAAACTGGATCAAGCCCGATCTTGGTCTGTATGAAGTGCAGGGCTCCCGCAATAATAATATTATCCTTGCACACGCAGCTCCGGCAACTCATAATTTTTCACCATTTATCGATTCAAATCCTTCAAAGACTGACAAATACAAATTCAAAGCTTTTGGGGGGCTGAATGATGGACTTATTCCTTATGGCTCTGCCGACGGTATCCACTGGGAACGGATGAATGACCTGCCGGTGGTTAAAGGGGGTGCGTTTGACTCGCAGAATGTATGCTTCTGGTCTGCGCACGAAAATATGTATGTGTGCTATTTCAGATTCTGGATAAACCACAAAGGTAAGCAGATACGCTCCGTTGCCAGGAGCACTTCAGTTGATTTCATGAACTGGAGTTCTCCTGTAGTGATGAATTTTGGGGGAACTGAGCCTGAGGAGCTTTATACTAATCAGACAAGCCCTTATTTCAGGGCTCCACATATTTATATCTCTATCGCAGCAAGATTTTTTCCGGGAAAGCAGGTCATATCCGACAGCCAGGCTATAAAATTGAATGTCAATCCATTATATTACCACGACTGCTCCGATGCAGTGCTTATGACATCGAGAGGAGGTGACTCATACCAAAGAACCTTCATGGAAGGGTTCCTAAGGCCGGGAATAGGACTGGAGAATTGGGTTTCCAGAACAAACTACCCTGCCCTTAATGTTGTGCAGACCAGCTCAGACGAAATGTCATTCTACGTAAACCAGGATTATGCACAGCCGGGTACCCATCTTCGCAGATACAGCCTCAGGATAGACGGATTTTCTTCTCTGCAGGCAGGCTATGTGGCAGGAGAGGTTATCACCAGGCCATTTACCTTCACGGGGAATAATCTTATGATTAATTTTTCAACATCAGCGGCCGGTTTTATTCTTTTTGAAATAACTGATGAAAATACGCAGGTCATTGAAGGCTATTCATTTGTTGACTGTATACCACTGATCGGTAACGAGATAAAAAGGCAGGTTGAATGGAAAAGGTCCGGCGGTTCACTTGATAGCCTAAAAGGTAAACCGGTAAGGTTGAGAATCCGACTCAGGGATGCTGACCTTTTCTCGATAAAATTTGAATAATCTCATTTAATTAAAAACTAAAAATATAATGAAACATGGTTTTGGCATAATAGGGGCCGGCGGAATTGCTGATGTCCATGCCAGGGCTGTTCAGGCAATAACCGGGACAGGTCCTTCAGGTGTTTATGATATTGATCCGGAAAGGAGTTTATCATTCGGTAACAGATATTCATGTAAGATCTTCAAAAGCCCTGATGATCTTTGCAGGGATCCTGACATTGATATTGTTTGCATATGTACTCCTTCGGGACATCATCTTGAGCCGGCACTAAAAGCAATAAGCGAGGGGAAACACTGTATAATTGAAAAACCTCTTGAAATAACCCTGGAACGCTGTGATAGGATCATAGAAGAAGGTATTAAAAAAAATGTAATCATTTCGGGAATATTTCCAATGAGGTTTTCAGATGTAAACCGGGAACTTCGTAAAGCAATCGATTCCGGCCGTTTCGGTAAATTTGTCCTGGGTGACGTCTATGTCAAATGGTTCAGAGATCAGGCTTATTATAATGATGTTAAATGGAGGGGAAGTATAAGTGATGGAGGAGGAGGAGCTGTCATGAACCAGGGCATCCATTCGGTCGATCTGCTTCAGTGGTTCATGGGGAAGGTGGACTCTGTATGCGCATTCACATCATCTCCCGGACACGAGGATATTGAGGTTGAGGATACGGCAGTGGCAGTACTGAGATTCAATAATGGTGCACTTGGTGTCATAGAAGCTTCAACCGCGGTAAATCCCGGATTTTTCAGGAAAATTGAAATACTTGGCACAAAAGGGTCTGTGGTACTTGAAGAAGAAGTCATAAAAACATGGGAGTTTGCAGAAGAGTTTAATGATGACCAGATGGTAAGGGACCGCTTTTCTGGGTCTCACACGTCAGGAGGTGGAGTATCGGATCCTAAATCCATCAGTGATGAGGGTCATATCAGACAGTTCCTCGACATCACGGAGGCTATTGATTTAAGGCGGAAGCCAGCAATTGATGCTTTAGAAGCACGAAAGGCTGTTGAAATTGTGCTTGCTATTTATGAGAGCGCAGCGAAAAAAAAGATTATTTATCTGTAATATCTTTCGGAGTCTGAATAATGACCCGATAATTAAGCTAATCCACTCTTCTATTCAAACAGAAGGTTACATCCCCTGATATCACTACCGTCAAACCTGCCCAGCACCTCAAAAGTACCATCTCTGTGAAGCCTTCCAAGGTCGTCTGTCGAAATAAAGGAACATGAATAAACATTTGCCAGATCTATAATGTTCAGTCCACCTGTTGTCATCTCCTCATCAATTACGGAGAGCGGATCCCGGGGATCCCGAATGAGAATCTTCATCCATGGAGGTGCGTGGAAGATGCCATTCCCTTTTGAGTAAGCCTGGCTCATCAGTTCCGTCATCCCATATTCAGAATGAATTTCACCTACGTTAAATCCTTTTTTTAGTATTTCATGAAGCTCTTCCCTGGTTATCTCTTTCCTTCTACCTTTCATCCCTCCTGTTTCCATAACAATTGTACCTGAAAGATCGGGAGAATATCTTTCAGCCAGCTCAATAAGTGCAAAGCTCACACCAACAAGTATTGCTTTATAATTACCTGAGGTGGCATTACGAATATTTGTTATAAGCTGTTCGGGATTGTTTTTGTAAAATCCGCTTAGCGGGTGTCTGCTTTCTTTTATAATCCTGTCCATCATAAAAACAAGCGACGAATTACCCCGCTCGTGGTATGAAGGTAGCAGTGCAGAAATCATATAATCAGCGGGATTACCGTAAAAGAGTTTAAATGTTTTTAGAAAACTTGTTTCATAAATCTTGAGGTCATACACATAATGACGGGAGGGAGTATTACCCGTAGTAGTACTGCTTTCAAAAACAGCATCAAATCCTGTGACTTCAGTGATAACTTTGTGGCTTCGGAAAAATGAGGCGGGCATGAAGGGTATTTCGCTTACATGACTTACCAGATTGTGATCCTTCCCAAGGCTTTTCAGGAAGAGGTTATAAACTAAGTTGTTGGCTGCCTGATAATGAAACACTTCCAAGGCTGTCCGGCTGAATTCCTTATTATTTCGTATTCTGAAAATTCTATCAGGATGGTCAAATCTCATTTAACGGGGAAAGTTAAGGTCCCGTCTGGCTGATAAACCCATTCGAATGTACATTCTGCATAAGCTTTACCATTTCGTTTCTCAGCCAGGGTGCTAATAATCCTGAACTTTGCATAGTGTTCAGAGCTGGTACGGAATATCCATATCTGGTTTTTTTCGATATTTTCTCCCGATTCCACCCAGGCAGGGACCGAAACTGATGAAAGATTTTTAAAAGCAGCTGACGCTTCTGCTGCATCTGAATATTGCCCGTACTTAAAAAATGAACTTTTGAAATTTTCAGTCTGCAGTAAAAGCCTTCGGATAGTGCCATCAATGTCAACATCGGCAATGAGAGTAATATCAGGCCCCGGATCATCAAGAGTTGATACCTCCTTGCCTAGAGAGAAGGAAAATCCAAGAGCATAATAGGGACCAGAACCATATAAAGAGTTGCTTATGGTAAAGATTCCGGAATATTCTGAACCACTCTCCTTCTTGCAACCTGTAAGAAAGGAAAGTATTAATAATATTGCAATCAGACATTTTCTCATGGCAGATGCAAATATAACCGAAATACACGATGTAATGTTCAGAACTTATGGATTATTAAATCCAAAAGTTAAAAACAACAGATATTCCTCAGGATATTTTCAGTAGAACAAAAATGGAAATCCTGTTTATTCTCCTCTGATTGCCACAATTCCTGGAAGCTTCTTGCCTTCCATATATTCAAGCATTGCCCCGCCGCCGGTTGAAACATAGCTGACTTTATCAGCCAGTCCGTTCTTATTTATCGCAGCCACCGAATCACCACCTCCTATGAGACTGAATGCCCCCTTTGCTGTTGCTGAGGCAATTGCCTTTGCTATTGCGGTTGTTCCCTTTGAAAACTTTTCCATTTCAAAAACTCCCATGGGACCATTCCATAGTATCGTCTTCGACTTTTCTATCACCTCAGAAAACTCCTTTATTGTTTTTTCTCCAATGTCTAGTCCCATCCAGCCGTCATCCACGGCATCAATTGCAGTAACTTTAATATTGGCCTCATTGTCAAACTTATCCCCGTTAAGGCTATCAACAGGTAAATAAAGGTTCACATTTTTCTCTTT
This sequence comes from uncultured Rikenellaceae bacterium, assembly GCA_964613785.1. GTDB lineage: Bacteria > Bacteroidota > Bacteroidia > Bacteroidales > VadinHA17 > LD21. The sequence continues at coordinate 96,846 of CAZTJT010000002.1, read as the reverse complement.
TGCCTTCTCGATGATCCTGAGAGCAAGGTCGAGTTTATCATCCTCACAAAGTGATTTTCCTATTTTTCCGCCTTTTGCTTTTATGAATGTATATGTCATTCCTCCTCCTATGATAAGATTATCAACTCGATTGAGCAGATTCTCAATAAGCAGGATCTTATCAGACACTTTTGCTCCTCCCATAATGGCAGTAAAAGGATGCTGTGCATTGTTTAGTACTTTATCCATTGCTGCCAGTTCACTGTTTATAAGAAACCCGAACATTATTTTATCTTTCGGAAAGAAGTCGGCTATAACTGCAGTCGATCCATGAGCCCTATGAGCAGTTCCGAATGCATCATTAACATATACATCGGCGTAGCTGGCAAGTTTTTTTGCCATTTCCTTCTGCTTCAGCTTAAGTTCCGCCTTGGCAGCCTTTTTTTCTTCATCAGTGGCAGTCTCAGGAAGGATGGGCTTTCCCTCCTCTTCAGGATAAAACCTTACATTTTCAAGAAGCAATATCTCACCGGGTTTCAGTGCTGCCGACATCGTAACTGCAGATTCTCCAAGGCAGTCATCTGCAAACTTCACACTTTGTCCTAAGTGTTTTTCAAGAACCGGAATGACTGGCCTGAGGGAGTATTTTTCCATCCTTCCCTCGGGCCTTCCTAAATGTGACATAAGAATCACGCAACCACCATCACCAATAATCTTTTTAATGGTTGGAATAGCACCCTTTATCCTTGTGTCGTCGGTAACAACAAAGGTTTTCTTATCAAGAGGGACATTAAAGTCGACCCTTACAATTGCTTTTATGCCCTTAAAATCAAAATCCTGAATCATTTTCATATAAAGAATATTTTAATTTAAATTTATTCTTCTGCAAACCTACATTTTTTTTGGAAATTTCTCTTGTACCGGTTCAAGTAATTACAGCAAATGATTAATGAAGATTATTTTCGGATATAGTAATGAACCATCAGACTTGCAGATACGTTAATGGTTTTAAAAGATTAATTAAATTTGGGAAAAAACTATGGCACAAGTTACTTTGAAAGGCAATCCAGTAAATACATCAGGATCACTTCCTTCAATTGGAAGTCTGGCTCCCGATTTTACTTTGGTCAAACCTGATCTGGGGAATCTGACCCTATCTGACTTAAAAGGGAAAAAAGTTATCCTGAGTATTTCTCCAAGCCTCGACACTTCGGTCTGTGCAACCGCAGCCCGCAAGTTCAATCTGATGGCAGCAGGGAAAGATAATGTGGTTGTACTGGCAATTACCATGGATCTTCCATTTGCCGCAGGCAGGTTCTGCACCATTGAGGGAATAACAAATGTGATTTCACTTTCAGGATTCAGGAATAAATCATTCGGAAAAGATTATGGAGTTGAAATTATCGACGGACCATTTAAAGGGCTCTATGCCAGGGCAATTGTTGCAATTGATGAGAATGGAAAAGTAATCCACACGCAGCTTGTTCCTGAGATCGCAACCGAACCTGATTATGAAAAGGTTCTTGGCTTATTGTGATAAGGCAGAATTAGTTTATTATGAGGTTTTCAGATATTCCCGGACAAAAGGATATCATTGGCAGACTGGTAAATACGGTAAACCAGGAAAGGGTAAGTCATGCACAGTTGTTTGCAGGGCCTGAAGGTTGTGGCAGCCTTGCCATTGCACTGGCCTATGCGCAGTTTGTAAGCTGTGAAGAAAGGTTACCTTCTGACTCTTGCGGGAAATGCAAATCATGCATAAAGTACGAAAAACTTATCCATCCTGACCTTCATTTTGTCTTTCCGGTCATAAAGGACAAAAAGTCAAATGAACCTGTTAGCGATAACTACATTGAACAGTGGAGGGAATTTGTGAGACAATCCCCTTTCTTTTCTCTAGGTAACTGGTTAGATTCTATTGAGGTAGGCAATGCCCAGGGATTGATCTTCGCCTCAGAGGCATCAGAAATAATCAGAAAATTAAGTCTCAAAACTTTTGAATCAGATTATAAAATCCTTATCCTGTGGCTACCCGAAAGAATGCATATCGCAACAGGTAACAAACTGCTCAAAATGATCGAGGAACCACCTGAGAAAACGCTGTTTTTACTTGTTTCAGAAGAGCCTGACAAGGTTATTCCGACTATTATGTCGCGCTGCCAGTTGGTCAAAGTACCCTCTTTCAGAGCTAAGGATATAATTAGCTACATTCAATCAAGATACAATATTGATGACAAGCAGGCGGCTGATATTGCAAAGGTTTCAAATGGCAACATTGTCAGATCGGTTGAGATGTGTAAAAGCCTGGATTCAAACACACTTAATCTGGAACGCTTCAAGAGCCTGATGCGATTTGCGTGGAAAAGGGATATAATTTCAATAATCTCATGGTCGGAGGAGATAGCTGCAATAGGAAGGGAGCCTCAAAAAAACTTCATTGCTTTTGCCCTGCGCCTGGTAAGAGAGAACCTGATGCTTACACTTGGACAGATGAAAAACAGCATTGTCTACCTCACAGGAGAAGAGGCCGAGTTTTCATCAAAGTTCCATCCTTTCATCAACCAGGATAACGCTTATAATTTTGCGGAGGAACTCAATCTGGCTTATTCCCATGTTGAAGCAAATGGTAATGCCAAAATAATATTTCTCGATCTTGCACTAAAGCTTACCCGCCTTATCAAACCATAAATTCAGCAGTTTTTGATATAAAAGACCGAATTTGCTACTTTTGCAAGAAAAGATAAAACAATATAATAACCCGATGATGGATAGTGAGGAAATATCAGGACAGCATGGTGAGGAAATCCATCTGCCAGACATAAAATACAAACCAGGCTGCAATAAGCTTGACTCATACAACTGGCTAAAGGATATCCCATATAATCAGATGGATACTGACATAATTGAGGTGAGGTTCAAAAACACAAGGAAGGGTTTTTATAGAAATGTAAACGGTTTGAGACTTGAGATTGGTGACATTGTTGCCGTTGAAGCTTCTCCGGGACATGATATCGGAAGGGTATCAATGGTGGGACCATTGATAAATGAACAGCTGAAAAAACTTAAGGTCCAACCTTCTGGTGAGGAAATGAAGAAAGTGTACAGGAAAGCTAAACCTGTCGATATTCTGAAATGGGAAGAAGCAAAACAACTTGAAATACCAACCATGCTGAGATCAAGGCAGATCTCAGAGGAGCTCAAGCTCAATATGAAAATTGGTGATGTTGAATACCAGGGTGACAAGACAAAGGCTATATTTTATTACATCGCCGATGAAAGAGTTGACTTCAGGCAACTAATTAAGGTGCTTGCAGAGGAATTCAGAGTAAGGATCGAAATGCGACAAATAGGCGCAAGGCAGGAAGCCGGAAGAATTGGTGGTATTGGAGCATGCGGCAGGGAACTATGCTGTTCGACATATATAACAAATTTCATGTCTGTCACTACAACCCATGCAAAATATCAGGAACTCTCACTTAATCCTCAAAAGCTCGCAGGACAGTGCAGTAAACTTAAATGCTGCCTCAACTTTGAGTTCGATTGCTATATTGACGCTCAAAAATTTTTCCCGCCAAGAGACATCCCTCTTGAACTGGCAAATTCAACTGCCTATTTTCAAAAAATGGAGGTCCATAAGAACATATACTGGTATTCGTCTGATCCACATTCACCTGCAAACATGACAGCAGTACCGATATCAAGGGTAAGAGAAATACAGATGATGAACAGGAATGGAAAAAAGCCTGACAAGCTTCTGGTTTCAGACGAAGCCAACAACCCAGCCGCACCTTCAGAAGACCTGCTTGTCGATAACAGTATTACACGTTTTGATCCTGCCGAAGTCAAAAACACTAATCGCAAACACACTTCACACAAAAGGAAAAACAAGAAATTTAATGCCAGGAAATAAAGCTTTAATTTTAATAGTCACCTTCCTTCTGATATTAACCATATCCTGCGGAAGGAATATAGTTTTTACCGATTCCTCAGAAATGCCCTCAGCAACATGGAGTATCGAAAATATATCTGAATTTAATTTTGATATCATCGACACGATTTCAGCTAATAATATCTTTTTCACCATCAGGACGGGAACTTCATATCCTTACAGGAATATATACCTTTTCGTCACAACAATATCACCCGATGAAAGACGCCTTACCGACACCCTGCAGTACTACCTTGCCGATGAAAAAGGAAAATGGTTCGGAAGAGGTTTCGGAGATGTAAAAGAGCTTCTTCTTCCCTTTAAAACCAATGTTTTCTTCCCTTTGAAGGGAACTTATCAGGTCAGGGTGCAACACGGAATGCGTATTAAAGAACTCAGGGGTGTTTACGACTTTGGCATTAGGGTTGAGAAGATTAATAATCCTGGTTGATGCTGTGGGAAAGAATAAAATCGCCAGATGGGCAGAGCTGGAAACCTTCGGAAATGTAATACAACCTGAGACCAGCCAAATAACCGGAAAAGATCACAGCATAAAGGGAAAATGGCGAGAATCGGTCTTTTTCAATTTTAATCCTATTGTACTGGAACTGGCCTGCGGGAAAGGAGAATATACCACCGGACTTGCCGAAATTTTCCACGAAAGGAATTTTATTGGTGTAGACATAAAGGGATCACGTATGTGGAGGGGGGCCAAAACAGCAAATGAAAAAGAGCTGAAAAATACCGCCTTTCTGCGTACAAGAATTGAATTCATAAATTCATTCTTCAAAGAAGATGAGGTTGATGAAATATGGATAGTCTTTCCTGATCCGCATACTGGAAAAAGAAACTCAAACAAGAGGCTTACAAGTTCCTGGTTCCTGAACAAATACCGTCTTATAATGAAAGAAGGGGGGCTGATCCATCTCAAAACCGACAATATAGAACTTTACCGCTATACTGAAAGACTGGCGCAGAACAACGGACTTGAGATAATTAAATCAACCAGCGATTTATATGGAGAAGCCTTTTCCAAAGGTTTGCCATTTTTCAACTTTCTTCCTTATTTAACTGATGAACCGCTTACTGATGAGATCTCCAACAAAATAATCTCATTGAGAACCCATTATGAAAACCTTTATCTCAAAGAGGGATTGAAGATCTGTTTTCTTTCATTTAAAATAGATAAAAAGATAATCTTTAATGAAGAGTGGCAAAATGTCAGGTCAGAATGATTTTTTTAGATGCGTTTATGAGGTAACAAAGAAAATTCCGTTCGGTAGGGTAACTACCTATGGTGCTATCGCCCGGTTCCTGTCAACAGGAAGATCAGCCAGAATGGTGGGATGGGCATTGAACGTTTGTCACAGAGGTCCGGATTTTATTCCGGCTCACAGGGTTGTAAACCGAAAGGGCATGCTTACAGGAAAACATCATTTCGGTAATACTTCCACAATGCAGCAGCTGCTCGAAAACGAGGGAATGATAATTGAAGATGATATTATCCTGAATTTCAAAGAGAAATTCTGGGATCCGCTATCCGAACTGGTCTGATTTTTTGTAATCTGCGTGAAAAACTGTAAAATTGCACCTTATTTTAATTTGATTTAAATAAAAATAAAACAAAAATATGTTCAATAAAGAATTAATTCTTAAAGTCCTTACTAAAGTGATACATCCTGAAAGCGGAAAAGACATAGTGTCTCTTGGAATGGTATCTGAAATTGAAAGCATGGAGGATGGTATTTCCATTACTCTCTGCCCTGAAAAGTCCAATGATCCATTCATTTCTTCTGTAAGAAGCACAATTGTAAGGATCATCAAGGACGATCTTGGGAATGATGTTGTAATAAAAAATATCAGCATTCAGCCCAGAACACATGTGGATGAGATTAAGAAAGAAAATGACAGGCTTCTGGCAGGAGTTAGGAACATCATAGCAGTATCGTCAGGGAAGGGTGGTGTAGGCAAGACAACTATTGCGGTCAACCTGGCAATAGCAGTTGCAAAAAAAGGATACAGCGTCGGTTTGCTTGATGCTGATGTTTTCGGTCCCTCTGTCCCGAAAATGATTAATGCAGAAAAGTACAGGCCTGAAGTAAAAAGAAAGAATGACATTGATTACATTATTCCGCTGGAGAAGTTTGACATGAAAATCCTTTCAACAGGATTTTTCATTGACCCGGCAGATGCAGTGGTTTGGCGCGGACCCATGGCATCAAATTTCCTAAAACAGATGATGGCACAAGGAGAATGGGGAACCCTTGATTTCCTGTTTGTTGACCTTCCTCCGGGGACAAGCGACATCCATCTTACACTAGTCCAGGAAGTTGCAGTAACAGGGGCTATTGTCGTAACCACCCCCCAGGAAGTGGCTCTCGCCGATGCCATTAAAGGGATCTCTATGTTCCGCAGTACCAAGATAAATGTTCCTGTACTCGGTCTGGTTGAAAATATGTCGTGGTTTACTCCTGCAGAGCTCCCAGGTAATAAATATTATATTTTCGGCAAAGAGGGAGGCAAAAAACTGGCAGAAAAAATGAAAGTGCCGCTCCTTGGCCAGATCCCTCTGGTTCAAAGTATCTGTGAAGGAAGCGACAATGGTAATCCGGCAGTCCTAGGCGACGCCATTTCAAGTCAGGCATTCATAGCACTGGCAGACGAATTGATTGAAAAAGTTGAGCTTAGGAACAGAAATCAAAAGCCTACGGTTAAGGTTAGTATTACAAGCAATTAGTTTATGTGTAACTGCCTTCAGCCTGAGGTGTTATCAGAATGAAATAGAATGATAAATTAAACTATTTAACAATAGTTGGACATTTAAAAATCAGTAAAAACAGGTTTATGGAAGATCTAAAAACAATTAAGGAAAGGGTTGTCAAAGCATTGAACAGGGTAAGGCCTTACCTCCAGAATGATGGTGGAGACATCGAACTTATTGAAGTAACTGATGATATGGTTGTAAAGGTCAGGCTGAAAGGTGCATGCCACGGATGTCCTTTCAGCCTTCAGACGCTGAAAGCAGGTGTTGAACAGGCTATAATACAGGAAGTTCCTGAAGTTAAGAGAGTAATTTCAGCCTGACCATCAAGGTCATTCCAATTTTAATTACCTTTGGATACTATACATAGTTGCTTACAGTTTATAGTATTAAAAGTTAATTGTTGTATCCGGGAAGAAGTTTATATAGATATCTTGTTTTGGCAGGATCACTAATGGTCCTTTCAGGCTGCTCAGTTGAAAAGAATACGGGCACAACAAGGTTTTATCAGGGACTAACTTCGCGATATAATATTTATTTTAATGGTTATGAGAGTTTTAAGGAAGGTCTGGCAAAGATAAACAGAAATTACAGGGATGATTTTTCTGAACTTTTAAGGGTTTTTGAATTCAGCGACCCGTCTACAGTATCGCTTTGTTCCCAGGATATGGAGAGAGCAATACAGAAAGCATCAAAACTTATATCCCTTAAATCAATAACTGCAAAACCAGAATTCAGAAACAAAAGAAATCTTTCAGAGGCCGAAAAATCACTGCTTGAAAAGAAGGAATTCAATGAGTGGGTCGACGACAGTTATTTCCTGATAGGGAAAGCACGTTTTTACAAGCAGGAATACAATGAAGCAGCTTCTGTTTTCAATTACTGCATAGCCGAGGCAAATGATCCAAAAATAAAGACTGAATCAATCATCTGGCTGGCAAGAATCAGCAATGAAACCGGAGACTATAACACCTCGCTAAGGCTACTCAGGGAGATAGAGATCATACCTTCATCTCCCAGGTCGTTGAAAGCCATGTATCATTCAACAATGGCAGATATGTATGTAAAGCAAAAGAAGTATTCCGAAGCTGTTACACCGCTGACTGAATCAATAAAAAATTTCTCTGGTAAAAGGCAGAAATACAGACTTACATATCTGTTGGCACAGCTTTATGAAAGGCTTGGTGACGGAGAAAAAGCCACATCATACTACAGGGCGGTCGTTAAAATGAATCCTCCGTATGATGTGGAGTTTAACGCCCGAATAAACATTGCAGGAGTCTTCGATGTCAATTCGGGAAACCAGGAAGAGATCGGTAGAGAGCTTGAAAGGATGTTGAAGGATGTCAAGAACAAAGATTTTCAGGACCAAATATATTATGCCCTGGGAAATCTGAAAATGAAGCAGGGTAACGAGGCGGAAGCTTTGAAAGCATACCGTAAATCTGCATCCTCCGGTTCAGGTAACAGTAACCAGAAGGGTAAAGCATATCTTGCATTGGCCGATTACTATTTCAGAAAATCGGATTTCATAAAGGCCGGAAAATATTTTGACAGTACGGTTTTCTTCCTTGATCAGAAATATCCCGACTATAAAGAAATTCAGACAAAATCACAGAACCTCGATGCACTCGTTACTGAGCTCATGTTAATACAGACTGAAGACAGCCTTCAGAAAGTTGCAGCTATGCCCCAGGCTCAGAGGGATGCACTTATTGCCGGGATAATCGATAAAATAGTTAAGGCTGAAAGCGAGGGCAGAGCTTCGGAGTATGCCGACAGGTATAACATTGGTCAATTTTATGAGAATCAGAGGCGATTTGAGGATAATATAAATCAAGAGGGAAAATGGTATTTCTATAATCAGGCTGCCCTTACCTTTGGAAGGACTGAATTCAGAAGAAGATGGGGTGACCGCAGGCTTGAAGATAACTGGAGAAGAATGAACAAAGCAAGGGTTAACGTTCAGCATACAGCATCTGCTCAGGAAGAAAACGGGCAGAAAAAACCTGATACATCCAAAGCGGTCAATGACTACAAAAAGCCTGAGTTCTATCTTAAAAATCTTCCACTGAATGATACTCTTCTGGAGATTTCAAACCAGAAGATAGCAAATGCTTACTTCAATTCAGGACGGATCTTCCATGAAAGAATTTCCGACCGGCAGAATTCAATACTGTCGTATGAAGCACTTATTTCCAGATTCCCCGATCATGAGCTGGTCCCTGAGGCACTATATGAATTATATAAGATAAATAAGGACGTGAACAGTCAGAAATCAGAAGCATACAGACAGCGATTACTTGAAAAATATTCTTCCAGTGAATTTGCCAGGATACTTTCAGATCCCGATTATTTTAATAATAAAATGGCCAGTATCAGGGAATCTGAAAAACTCTATAATAATGCATATGAAGCTTACATCTCAGAGAATTTCGTCACTGCAGTGAGAATATGCGATTCTATCCTAAAGGAATATCCCAGGGACGGGCTGGCTCCAAAGGCAATGCTCCTAAAAGCTTATGCTACGGCAAGACTGAGTGATGAAAAAGGCCTGAAGAGGGAACTGGACATTCTTGTTAAAACCTGGCCTGGAACACCTGAAAGCAAAAAAGCCGAGGAACTCTTAATTTATCTTAAACAGGAGGTCCCAATACTTAAAATTGAAGAAGACAAAGAAGTTGCCCGTGAACTGTATGTTCTGGACACAATTTCCGTTCACACCTTTGTTCTGATTATTTCAGACCCTGCTTTTAATTTAAATCAGGCCACATTTGATGTAATAAGCCATAATATTGATAATTTTACAAATGAAAACTACAGAACAGAGGGTTCACTGATTGGTAACAATTACCTGATGATAACTGTATCGGGTTTCAAGAACAATAATGAAGCCTGGAAGTATTTCAGTTCGTTTGATGCGGCTTCGATTATCAGGAATATTGCTTCAGTCAGGTGTTTGACCTTCCTGATCAATAATATCAACCTAAAGGTGCTTGGAGAAGACAGGAATCCTGACCGATATTATATCTTCTTCAGGGACAAATATGTCGGAGGAAGAACAGAATGAGAAAGATTCGCATATTGTGGACAGACGATGAGATTGAAGCGTTAAAGCCGCATATTTTCTTTCTTAAGGACAAGGGCTATGAAATTGATACCTGCTCAAACGGAACGGATACAGTTGATCTTGTAAAAAATAATACATACGACCTTATTTTTCTGGATGAGAATATGCCGGGAATCAGCGGTATAGAGACTCTAAGACAGATCAAGGAGGTACGAACCGATATTCCGGTGGTCATGATCACCAAGCATGAAGAAGAGGGTATAATGGAAGCTGCCATCGGATCGGAAATTGCCGATTATCTAATCAAGCCGGTGAAACCAAACCAGATCCTGCTTGCAATAAAAAGAATCACAGAACAGAGGAGACTGGTAACTGAAAAAACAACCACCAACTACCGTCAGGAATTCAGCCGGATCGGAAATATGATCTCTTCTGCCCAGACACATTCAGACTGGACAGAGCTTTACAGGAAAATAACCTTCTGGGAGTCGGAACTCGAAAAATCGACTGACCCCGGCATGAGTGAAATTCTCCGTATGCAGGAGAATGATGCAAATAATGCTTTCGTGAGGTATCTGACGAACAATTATCTATCGTGGCTTGATCCGGATGCTGCCGACAAGCCGGTTCTTTCTCCCTCGCTTTTCACCAAGAAGATCTTTCCCAATGTTGAACAGGGAAGACCTCTTTTTTTCATACTGATCGACAATCTCCGCTTTGATCAGTGGAAAACTATTTCTGCCGAATTATCGGGATTATTCAGAATCATTGATGAGGATATTTATTTCAGCATTCTCCCCTCAGCAACCCAATTCAGCCGTAATGCAATATTTGCAGGGTTAATGCCTTCTGCAATAGCAGCAATATTACCCGATTTCTGGGTTGATGATGATGAGGATGAAGGGAAGAACAATTATGAGGAGGAGCTGTTCAGATATCAGCTTACCCGAAAAGGATTCAGGTACAAATGGTCATATAACAAGATCAGCAGTAACCTGGAAGGACGAAGAGTTAATGACAAGCTAAAACAGCTTCTTGATAACGATATAAATATTCTTGTTTACAATTTCGTCGATATGCTTTCACATGCCAGAACTGAAATAGGCCTAATAAAGGAACTGGCGAACGACGAAAGGGCGTACCGGAGCCTTACCAGGTCATGGTTCGTCCATTCCCCTCTTTTTGAACTCCTTATTGCCCTCTCATCCCTGCATGTAAGGATCATATTCAGCACCGACCATGGGACCATAAGGGTTCAGAATCCGATAAGGGTTGTGGGCGACAGAAAGACTTCTTTCAACCTCCGGTATAAGATGGGAAGGAATCTCGACTATAACCCCCGCGAAGTTTTTGAGGTGAGATTTCCTGAAAAAGCTGGGTTGCCAAAGACGAACATAACATCAAAGTATATTTTCGCACTAAACAAAGATTATCTGGTTTACCAGAATAATTTCAATTATTACGCAGGTTATTACAAGGATACATTCCAGCATGGAGGTATCTCTATGCAGGAAATAATGCTTCCGGTAGCCTGCCTGGAACCAGTTTCCTAAAATCCGGGAGGGGCAGCGATGAGAATAATCATTGAGGATAAAAGGCATCTTCAGAGCGCTGCAAAAGAATTGATTGAATACACAAAGGGAAAGAAGATTTTTGCATTTTACGGGTCAATGGGTGCAGGTAAGACAACAATAATAAAGGCTGTCTGCAAAGCCCTCGGCGCAACTGATTTTATCACCAGCCCCACATTCACTCTTGTAAATGAGTATAAAACCATTAAGGGTGATTCCCTTTATCATATGGATTTCTACAGGATAAGAAAAGTTGAAGAAGTTTATGACTTCGGTATAGAAGAGTATTTTTCCAGCGGTGCCTACTGCTTTCTGGAATGGCCAGAGATGATAGAGGAAATACTTCCTTCGGGTACTGTAAAAATAAGGATATCTGTGGGAGAATATGAACAAAGGATACTTGATATGCCATGAAATTAAGTGATTTTGCTCCTTGTTTCAATTTTTTTAACTTTGTTAAATAACCCTTCTCCTTATGATGAACAATAAAGGTAAAAGCGGGAATATCAGTTTTGGAAATGCCTCATTGCTGCCAAAAGAAGAACAGCTGGAAACAGCAGTAAGGTATAAGAGGATAACCATAGGAATACCGAGCGACAGGAAGAATGATGAGAAAAGAGTAGCCCTGACTCCTGAAGCTGTTAATATTCTTGTTGAAAATGACAATGAGGTCATTGTTCAGAAGGGTGCCGGTACCGGTGCCAATTATTCTGACAAGGACTACAGTGAAAACGGGGCTATAATTACCGATTCACCTGCAAGAGTTTTCAGCGCTGATGCAGTGATCAAAGTTGCACCCTTCACCCTCCAGGATACAGAATATCTCAGAGGAAATCAGCTTGTAATGTCGTTTCTTAATGTCCTCAAACTCAGCGAAGAGATCCTGGAAAAACTCATCAATAAGAAAGTTACGGCAGTAGCTCTTGAAAAAATCAGGGACAATAACGGCGTAATGCCTGTTGTGGAATCAATGAGTGAAATCAGCGGAGTGACATCAATATTAATTGCTTCAGACTACCTGAGCAACCACCACGGAGGAAAAGGAGTCCTTCTTGGAGGAATAACCGGTGTCACACCCACCGAGGTTATCATAATTGGAGCCAACACTGCCGGGGAATACGCTGCAAGGGCAGCACTGGGACTTGGATCGCAGGTAAAAATATTCGACAGGTCGCTCCATAAATTGAGAAAATTTCAGAGCGATGTAGGGCAAAGACTTCAGACATCCGTTTTTCATCCTCAAGTACTTAAGAAAGCACTCAGATCGGCCGATGTTCTTATTGGAGCTATTGAGCTGGAAGACTTACGTCCATGGTATTATATCACTGAGGAAATGATAAAAACCATGAAAAAAGGAGCAGTAGTAATAGATCTCAGCATCGACCGCGGCGGATGTATCGAAACAACCGAATGCCGTGCACTCCGTGATCCTGTATATGAGAAACACGGAGTTATCCATTTTTCTGCCTGGAATCTGCCTTCAAGAGTGGCCCGCACAGCTTCCATCGCCCTGAGCAATATTTTCAATCCCCTATTTCAGAATATTGCCGAAGCTGGCGGAATAACCCAGCTGCTTAAAAATGATCCGGGCTTACGCAACGGAGTTTATATTTTTAACGGTATCCTTACCAACGAAACCCTGGGGCAGAAGTTCGGAATGATATCCAAAGATCTCGATCTTCTTATTTCCGCATTTTAGAATAATTGGATAATTTACACCCATTCGCTAAAGAATAAGTGCAAGAAATATGCTTATTTCTGTCAGATAAATGTAATAATTATACTTTCTCCGTCAGAGGTGATTTTTGCTTCTTTCCCTATGTAAAAAGCCCTGTTATCCGGTATATGGCCGGCAGGGAAGCCAAAGATGACCGGAAAGCCGAATTGTGATACTGAATCAAGTATTATTTCCTCGGGAGCCTTGCCCCAGGGAATCTTCGTTTCCTCCATCTTGTTAAGTCCGCCAACCATAAGGCAAGCGATCCTCCTAATCTTACCTGCTAGCTTAAGCGACATCATCATCCTGTCGAGATGGTAAAGATACTCCCCTACTTCCTCGATAAAAAGGATCCTGCCTCTGGTAACCGGTTCCGCCTTAGTACCTAGAAGGCTATAAATAAGTGACAGGTTGCCACCCGTTACTTCTCCGGTCACCTCCCTGAACCTGTGAGAATTTCCCTTCCACCTGATTGTCAGGCTGCCTCCAAACAGTGCATTATGGAGTGATGAAAAAGTCTCATCTGTTTTCCCTCTGTCAGAATAATTAAGCGGCATTTCTCCGTGTATCGATACAAGACCGTAAATTTCATTCAGCCACATGTGAATGACTGTAATATCGCTGAATCCAATCAACCATTTAGGATTTTTTCTCAATGAGGAAAAATCTGTCCTTCCAATGATCCTTAATGATCCATATCCTCCTCTTGAACAAAAAATTGCCTTAATCCGGGGGTTATCAATCATCGTCTGAAGGTCGCTGATCCTTTCCTCATCCGTACCAGCATAAGGTCCCCACCTTTTAAGCAGATTCCTGCCTGTATTTACTTTCAGTCCCCATCCCTCAAGAAAAGCAACAGCTTTGTTGATCTTGTCCTCATCGATGGCCCAGGCAGGAGATACAATGGCTATTTCATCTCCCTCTCTGAGGAAAGGAGGCATTATTTTCTGAACAGACATAATATTAAAACCATAACATTTGTAAAAATAACTCATTATGCCACCTAATACAACTCCTGAAATAAACATTATCTTTGAACAATTTTTTAAAGTGTTATTTCAGAATTTCTAAGCAGGTCTGATTATGGAACCTGGAATTATTCTTCCGGTTTCCAAATAAAGGCAGCAAACGAAAATTTATACTTTTTCTTCTCATGAAAAATTTTAAAAGATATCTGGTTACTTCAGCTCTTCCCTATGCTAACGGACCTTTACATATTGGTCATCTTGCAGGTGTTTATGTTCCATCTGATATATACACCAGATATCTAAGGCTAAAGGGGGCAGATGTTTTATCAATATGTGGATCAGATGAGCATGGAGTTCCAATAACGCTCAAAGCCAGGAACGAAGGAATAACTCCTAAAGAGGTGGTTGACAGGTACCATGAGCTCAATAAAAAGGCCTTTGAGGATTTTGGGATTGCCTTCGACATTTATTCTCGCACTTCAAACAAGGTGCATTATGATACAGCTTCTGAGTTTTTTCTGAATCTTTATAAGAAAGGGGAATTCACTGAAAAGGTTTCAGAACAGTATTACGATGAAGAGGCTTGTTGCTTTCTGGCCGACAGGTATATAACAGGAACCTGCCCGCAGTGCGGCAACGAAAATGCGTATGGTGATCAGTGCGAGAAATGCGGCACTTCACTGAGTCCGAACGAACTCATTAATCCTCATTCTACAATAAGTGGCAGCAAACCTGTACTTAAGGAAACCCTTCACTGGTATCTTCCCCTCGACAGGTATGAAGGATGGCTCAGGAAATGGATACTTGAGGATCATAAGGAATGGAAAGCAAATGTTTACGGGCAATGCAAATCATGGATCGAACAAGGCCTGCAGCCAAGGGCGGTAAGTCGTGATCTCGACTGGGGAGTTCCGGTACCGGTTGAAGGAGCAAAAGGAAAGGTACTTTATGTCTGGTTCGACGCACCTATAGGTTATATCTCTGCAACAAAGGAGCTTACACCTGATTGGGAGAAATACTGGAAAGATCCGGAGACAAAGATGGTACATTTCATAGGAAAAGATAACATTGTCTTTCATTGTATTATATTTCCGGTTATGCTTAAGGCAGAGGGTTCTTTCATTCTTCCAGACAATGTACCCGCAAATGAGTTCCTTAATCTTGAGAACGACAAGATATCGACCTCCCGCAACTGGGCCGTATGGCTTCATGAATATCTCGAGGAATTTCCGGGGAAGCAGGATGTACTGAGATACACGCTTTGCTCAAATGCTCCTGAAACCAAGGATAACGATTTCACGTGGAAAGATTTCCAGGCCAGAAACAATAACGAGCTGGTAGCCATTCTCGGGAATTTCGTAAATCGTACCCTTGTTCTGACCAACAATTATTTTGAGGGTATAGTTCCTGCACTTGGTATTATTGACGAAAATGAAGAAAGCGTCCTTTCAGAAATAGTACGTATAAAGGAAACCGTTGAATCTAACCTTGAATCCTTCAGGTTCAGGGATGCCCTTAGGGAAGCCATGAATCTTGCCAGGCTGGGAAACAAATATCTGGCAGATTCTGAACCATGGAAAATTTACAAATCAGATCCTGAGAAGGTAAGTACCATTATCAATATTTCCCTACAGATTACTGCCAATCTGACCATAATTCTTGAGCCATTTCTGCCTTTTTCCACTGAAAAGCTGAGGGAATGGCTGAATTGCAGAAAATTCGGCTGGTCAGAAGCAGGAAGAAGCGATCTGATTGAGGCCGGACATAAAATAGGAAAACCAGGACTTCTTTTCGAAAAAATTGAGAATGAAGTTATCGAAAAACAGATAAGCAAGCTTCAGGCTGCAAAGAAGGCAATCGAAGCTTCAGCTTCTGTTGTAATACCACCAAAGGAACCTGTTTCCTTTGATACCTTCTCTAAGATAGATATCAGAACCGCCACAGTGTTGGAAGTTGAAAAGGTACCACGAACAACAAAACTGCTCAAGTTGAAAATTGATACCGGCATTGATATCAGGATAATTGTTTCAGGTATAGCTGAATATTTTCAACCCGAAGAACTTGTGGGAAAACAGATTTCAATTGTAGCAAACCTCGAACCACGGAATATCAAGGGTATTGAATCAAAAGGGATGATACTAATGGCTGAAGACAGCAACGGTAAGCTGGTGTTGGTTTCACCGGCAGAAAAAATTACCAACGGGAGCACAATTAAATAGGCCTCTTCCTGGTTATCCAGACACCCGGGAATTTTCTTGAAAGACTGTCTTTTTTTGATACAGCAGTCTCAATATTACTGCACTTCATTGCATTTACCCTGAAGAAACCATTTGAAGCCCTTATAATTTCTGGATCAAATCCTTCTTCTCTGAGCATCTCCATATGGGAAAGAGCATTCTCCTCCGATTTAAAACTGCCTGTAATTATATAATAAGTTGTTTCTTCTGACACGATGGAGGTAACAACAGGAGGATGTTTGTCTGCTTCCGGTACCATCCCAGTAACAACATCAACAGACGTATTATCATCTGGGGATATTTCTTCTGTTGTCTGAATAACAGTTACCAGATCACTATCGATTTCATTTCTGTTATTTTCAAATTCGGCTGTAACAAGGGGATTCAGGGTAACAGATGTTATCTCGTTGTTTCGGTCGTACTTATCCTTAAGGGGAACGATGACCAGAAGTGTAATGATGGGGATCATAATGGCCGCACGTATGAGATTTTTTCTCAAAGAGCTGCCACTAACGGGATCTCTGTCGATATGACGATGGACACGTTTTCTTACATCATATCCTTTATGGTGGCTCAAATGAAATGACTCAAGTCCATATGCACCCAGATAGTAATTTATATTTGATTCGGGTTCAAAAAGGATTATGTTTTCATGATTGAGTCTGAATGATCCCAGATGGTCAAAGACCACTCGTTCACCTTTTGCCAGCCGGTTCTTAATATCCCTCACAAAATCTTCAATAATGCGCCTCGAGTCGCCATAATGCAACCCTGTTGCCTTGGAGATTTTTCCTATCAAAAGGCCGTCATTGTGATCCAGATTTCTGTTGAAGGTAATCTGCCTCTGAGGAGGCCTGAAAGTACCTGTCCTCCGGTCGATCATGGCAGACGAATAATTGCCTATAAATCCTCCGAAACCCGGAACAATAACGCAATCGTAACCGAATAACAATTCCCTTATGAATGCTTTTATATCCAAAACTTCTTTTTTCAGCAGGGATAAAATTAAGACTAATCAATCTGATCTTACTAAGAAAAAGCAAGCATATTATTAACACTGTTTGAACCGTTTTTGATAAGGTTTTCAAACCCTGTTCAGGAATGGGAAAGAGAGCCTCTTTCATTCAAAGCCTTTGAAAAAAATAGTATATTCGTATTCTTAAAATTTATTATGATGCGTGAAATTCAGATGGTCGATCTGAAAGCTCAGTATGAAAGTATGAAGGATGAAATTGACGGAGCGATCAAGACAGTCCTGAACTCAACTGCTTTCATAAAAGGCCCAGAGGTTGTAATGTTTGAAGAAGAATTAAAACTGTATTCCGGGGCTAAGTATGTTATTTCATGTGGAAACGGAACCGATGCCCTTCAAATAGCTATTATGTCGCTTGGACTTAAGCCCGGAGATGAGATTATAACTACCGATTTTACTTTTGTGGCAACTATTGAGGTAGTTTCGCTTTTGGGGTTGAAACCGGTCATTGTTGATCCTGATCCCGATACTTTCAATATTTCAGTGGAAGCTCTCAGAAAAGCAATAACACCCAGGACGAGGGCTGTTGTTCCCGTTCATTTGTTCGGACAATGCGCCGACATGGAGAATATCCTCAGCATTGCCTCAGGGTACGGCCTTTATGTGGTTGAGGATGCTGCGCAGGCTACAGGTGCAGAGTATTTTTTCAGCAATGGCAATAAAAGAAAAGCCGGCACAATCGGAAAAATAGGAACAACTTCCTTCTTCCCCTCAAAAAATCTGGGTTGCTATGGTGATGGCGGAGCCATATATACAAACGATGAAGACATAGCTGTAAAAATAAGAAGCATCGCCAATCATGGAATGAAAGTCAGATACAAGTATAGTGATATTGGCATCAATTCCCGGCTGGATACTTTGCAGGCAGCAATATTAAGGGTAAAACTCAAATATCTTGACAGATTCAATAATGCGAGAAGAGGGGTTGCAGATTATTATGACAAGGCTTTTTCAGGATGCCCGGACATTCAAATTCCCGTAAGAAAAGGATTTTCATCACATATTTTTCATCAATACACCATAAAAGTAAAAAACGGGAAAAGGGATGAACTGAAAAAATACCTCAGTGAAAATAACATTCCATCTATGATTTATTATCCCGGACCGCTTCATATGCAGGAAGCTTACCGTTATCTGGGGTACGGGGAGTATGATTTTCCGGTGACAACATCTCTATGCAAAGAGGTACTCTCGCTTCCGATTCATACAGAGATGGACCAGGAGCAGCTTGATTATATCACCGGGTGTGTTCTTGACTTTTTTAACAGAAAATAAAGATGAAAAAAGAATATTTTGCCCATGAGACTGCCGTTATCGATGAGGGTTGCATTATAGGAAAAGGTACAAAAATCTGGCACTTCAGTCACATAATGACAGGGTCGGAAATTGGTGAAAACTGCAATATAGGACAGAACGTTGTAATTTCTCCGGGTGTAAGGCTGGGAAGAAATGTTAAGGTGCAGAACAATATTTCTGTTTATACCGGGGTTATTTGTGAGGATGATGTATTTCTTGGACCATCTATGGTTTTTACAAACATAGTCAATCCCAGAAGTGCAATTGTAAGAAAAGATCAATATGTTAAGACAATTGTGGAAAAAGGAGCGACTATCGGGGCAAATGCTACCATTGTCTGCGGAAACAAGATTGGAAGGTTTGCTTTTATAGGAGCCGGTGCAGTTGTTACTAGGGATGTAAAACCCTATGCGCTTGTTGTGGGAAATCCTGCAAGGCAGAAAGGTTGGATGAGTGAATATGGACACAGGCTTGATTTTGATGAAAAAGGTGTTGCAATCTGCCCCGAAAGCGGTGAAAAATACATTTTAAAGAATGACGTTGTAACAAAAACTAATGCTAAATAAATAATCCTTCGGAAAACATAAACTGATGGAAAAAACTCCGAAAAATTTTGGACTGATAGGTGTGGCAGGATATATAGCTGTACGTCATCTAAAGGCCATCAAAGATACAGGGAATAATCTCCTTGCCAGTCTGGACAAATTTGACTGTGTGGGGCTTCTTGACAGTTTCTTTCCTCAGAGTGATTTTTTTGTAGAGTTTGAGAGGTTCGACAGGCATCTGGATAAGCTTAAAAGGACAGGTACAAAGATTGATTATGTTAGCATCTGTTCTCCAAATTATCTGCATGACTCACATATCCGTTTCGCTCTCCGTCATCAAGCTGTTGCAATATGTGAAAAACCTGTTGTTCTTAATCCATGGAATATTGATGCTCTCCAGGAGATTGAAAAAGAGACCGGCCGAAAAATATACACTGTATTACAGTTACGTCTTCATCCAAAAATAATTGAACTAAGAGAGAAAATTAAGAATGGTCCAAAAGACAAGATTTACGATGTCGACCTTTCATACATTACGAGCAGGGGCAACTGGTACCATATTTCTTGGAAAGGGGATGTACAGAAATCAGGAGGTGTAGCAACAAATATCGGTATTCATTTTTTTGATATGCTCAGCTGGATCTTTGGCGATACAACCAGGATAATTGTCCATGTTTCTGAACCTAATAAGGCTGCTGGTTATCTGGAACTGGAGAATGCCAGAATAAGATGGTTTCTGAGTATCGATTATAACGATTTGCCTGTAGAAACAAAAGAATCAGGTAAGAGAACTTTCAGATCGATTACGGTTGAAGGCCGGGAAATAGAATTCAGCGAAGGATTTGGTGATCTGCATACACAAACCTACAAAGAAATTCTTGATGGCAGGGGCTTCGGTTTAAACGAATCGCGTCAGTCGATAATAACTGCATTTACAATACGTAATTCAAAACCCGTCGGTCTCGTCGGGGAATATCATCCATTATTGAAATCAACTAATCTGTAATATGTATAACAAACTTCTAAACAAAGAGACTAAACTATCCCTGATAGGGCTTGGATATGTTGGATTGCCTATCGCCCTTGAATTTGCAAAAAAAATTCAGGTCGTTGGTTTTGATATTAAACCTGAGAGGATCGAACTTATGAAAAAAGGTATCGATCCCAGCAATGAACTTAAACCGGAATCATTTAAAAATACCGATATACTTTTTACAAGTGATCCTGAAGATTTAAGGGAAGCATCGTTTCATATAATAGCAGTGCCGACGCCTACAAATATTTACAATCTCCCTGATCTTACTCCTGTTCTAAGGGCTTCTGAAACAGTAGGAAAAATCCTAAAGAAAGGAGATTATGTGGTATATGAATCAACGGTGTATCCGGGTTGTACGGAAGAAGATTGTGTCCCGGTACTTGAGAGGTATTCAAAGCTGAAATATATAGATGACTTCAAGGTTGGCTTTTCACCTGAAAGAATAAATCCTGGCGACCAGAACCATACTCTTACCAAAATTGTCAAGGTAACTAGCGGATGTGATGAAGAATCAGCAAATAACATCGCTAAAGTTTACGAACTGATAATTGAGGCTGGTGTTTACAGAGCCAGCTCAATCAAGGTTGCCGAATCGGCAAAGATAATCGAGAACACCCAGCGCGATATTAATATAGCATTCATGAATGAGTTATCTATTATTTTCAACCGCCTGGGAGTAAACACTTATGAAGTACTCGAAGCAGCGGGAACGAAATGGAATTTCCTTAAATTTTATCCTGGACTGGTAGGTGGCCACTGCATAGGGGTTGATCCTTACTATCTATCCTATAAGGCAAAATCGCTGGGTTATCACCCGCAAATGATAGATTCAGGGCGTTATACAAACGATTGCATGGGAAGATATATTGGCCGGCAGACAGTAAAAAGGATTATTGCTGCGGATAAGAATCCCAACCATTCCAAGGCCTTAATAATGGGAATTACCTTCAAGGAAGATGTGACTGACATAAGAAATTCTAAAGTGGTGGATGTTATTAAAGAGATGGATGACTTTGGAGTTGATATTGACATAATCGATCCCAGCGCAAGCCCTCATGAAGTGAAAGAAGAATACGGACTTGAACTTAAGAGAGCTCCCGAAGGAAAATATGATGCAGTAATTCTTGCAGTAAGCCATAAGGAATATATCAATCTGACTGAGGACTATTTTTCATCCCTGCTCAATGAAAAGGGAATTGTTGTAGATGTCAAGGGTATACTTAGGGGAAAAATTAAAAATCATACCTATTGGAGTCTTTAATGAAAGAAAAAATTCTCGTTACCGGAGGAACCGGATACATCGGTTCTCATACTGTAGTTGAACTTATAAATGAAGGATTCGAGGTGATCATAATCGACAATCTTTACAATTCCGAAGCTGAAGTAACCGAAAGGATTGAACAGATAACAGGAATAAAACCACAACTTGAGGTTTTTGACCTTTGCGACAGGGAAAAACTTGATTCATTTTTCGGGCAATTTAATCACATTGCAGCTATTATCCATTTTGCTGCTTACAAGGCTGTGGGAGAATCAGTTAAGAAGCCGTTGGAATATTACAGGAACAACCTGTTATCGCTCATCAATATTCTTGATCTGATGAGTCATTACCGCATAACAGATTTTGTATTCTCTTCATCCTGCACTGTTTACGGACAGCCGGAAAAGCTTCCTGTAACCGAGGATGCACCCATGCAGCCAGCTATGTCTCCTTATGGAAACACAAAACAGATCTGTGAAGAGATCATAAGAGATACCGTTGCTGCCGGGAAAGGTATTAATGCAATAGCACTGAGATATTTCAATCCTATCGGTGCCCATCCTTCTGCCCTTATAGGCGAGCTGCCGAGAGGAGTACCTGAAAATCTGGTGCCATACATAACTCAGACTGCCTATGGTTTGAGGGATGAGCTAAAGGTCTTCGGCAATGATTATGACACACCCGACGGTTCATGCATCCGTGACTATCTTCATGTGGTTGACCTGGCCAAAGCACATGTAACTGCTGTACAACGATTAATTGAAAAAAAGAATAAGTCTGATTATGAAGTCTTCAACCTTGGAACCGGCAAGGGAGTATCGGTATTTGAAGCAATAAATTCCTTTGAAAGAGCAACCGGGGTTAAGGTGAAATATAAAGTTACCGGACGAAGGCCCGGTGATATTGTAAAAATCTGGGCTGATCCTTCTTATGCCAATAAAGAACTAGGATGGAAAACCATGAGCTCGCTCGATGAATCAATGAGGACTGCCTGGGAGTGGGAAAAAAATATAAGAAATAGAAACAGGTGATGAAAACGGTAAAAAGCATTCTGATAACAGGAGGTGCAGGCTTTATTGGTTCGCACGTTGTAAGGAGATTTGTAACAAATTATCCCAGCTACAGGATTGTTAATGCCGACAAACTCACCTATGCAGGAAATCTCGATAATCTTGCTGATATTGAGAAAAACATTAATTATTTTTTCGAAAAGGCTGATATAGTTGACAAGAAGGTTGTATTAGCTTTGTTTGAAAAATATAAGTTTGACGGGGTTGTTCATCTTGCAGCGGAATCTCACGTTGACAGATCAATAACCTCACCCGATGAATTTGTATTTACCAACATCGTTGGAACGGTTAATCTCCTTAATGCTGCAATGGCATGCTGGAAGAATGACTATTCAGGAAAGCTGTTCTATCATATTTCCACTGATGAGGTGTATGGTTCACTGGGAAAAGAGGGATTGTTCACTGAAGAATCCCCCTATGATCCGAAAAGTCCATATTCAGCGTCAAAGGCAAGTTCAGATCATCTTGTAAGGGCATACGGACATACTTTCGGGATTCCTGTAATTATTTCCAACTGTTCCAACAACTATGGGCCTAATCAATTTCCTGAAAAGCTTATACCGCTGGCAATAAATAACATAAAAAACAATAAGCCTGTCCCGGTATATGGAAAGGGTGAGAATATCCGCGACTGGCTATATGTTGAAGATCATGCCTCAGCCATAGATCTTATTTTCCACAGGGGCAAGCCCGGAGAGACTTATAATATAGGAGGAAATAATGAATGGAAGAATATCGATCTGATAAGGCTTCTTTGCAGGATTATGGACAAAAAGCTAGGAAGGCCTGAAGGAACATCGGAAAAGCTAATAACTTTTGTGAAAGACAGACCCGGTCATGATCTCAGGTATGCTATTGACTCATCAAAGCTGCAACGTGAACTGGGGTGGTCTCCGATACCTGATTTTTCAACCGGACTTGAGAAGACTGTTGACTGGTACCTTACCAATACAAAGTGGCTTGAAAGGGTGCTGTCAGGTGATTATGAAAAGTATTATGACCAGATGTATTCAGGCAGATAGCCTTTATTAACTGTTTATCTGCCTCATGCGTTCTATCAGTTTATCGCCGAGAGAACTTTTTTGCCTGATATGTTCCTGTATGGCTGCCACCACGCTGTTTGAATCAAAATCTCCTCTTACCTGCTCAAAATCAAGTTTTTTGATATCCTCGTCGCCGTCAATTCCAAAACCTGTCATGGAAGAAAGAGTAAATTCCTTTCTGGCATCCTCATAGAGCAACTTGTCGAGAGCGATAACGCTTTTCTTCCATCTCTCCACAAGCCTTATAACATCTTCCGAAGTAAATGCAGTAACAGGCTTACCTTCCTCCTCCTCGATGCGTTCACATGACCAGGTCCATTCCCAGTCATAATAAGATTCGTGCATCGATCTGAAACCTTCTGCAACAGATTCTATTGAATTTATTATGCCCGACTCTATATCATCGAGTAGTTTCGTTACAGCCTGTTTTGGAGCTATAAGCCCTGCAAGATCGACCCATTCCCCCTTGCCTATTTCGTGGTCGGGGGAGAGTCTTTTCCTGAGTTCTTCATTTGATTTTATTTCAACTGACTCAAGTCTGTTGATTATTGAGTTGCCTAAAAATTTATTTATTCCTGTCTGATACAATTCTATTCCCCTTTCAAGAGAAGAACCCTTTATCATCATGTTGTTATAACTATATGATGCCGAGACCGACCCGGAAACCGATCTGAGTCTCTTCAGAAGATCCCTCCCTTCGATCATTTTTCTGATTGTATACGGGCTGAGGAGGTTAAAATTTACCTGATCGAGTTTTCTGGGATCCTTCCTTTTATCGCGTATCGGCCATTTCTGTGCATCCCTGATGGTTCCCACACTGCGGAGGTTAATTCCCGGTACAAGGATGCTTTCATCATTGCTTTCGATAAGATATGAAAATGGAAGAGATGAAGTATCCATATTTTTGTAATGCCTCCCCATTACAAGGGTATAGGGCCCTATACGTGCCGGCCAGAGGACATAGGAATCACTGGTTGTCTTTGATCCACGTTCCATTATTCCCTGGTGTATCGGACCGAGCTTGTACATATGGTTGCTCTGGTTCGAGCCGCTTCCCGCATTCATGAATGAAAAAATTCCTGCTATCAGAAGAGTTGATTTATGGTGTGTAACGGTATAGGGACCTGCAAAAATTGAGCAAGCTTCTCCATGATATCCACCGCAGTTGGCAAAGAAAAGGGAATTCTCTGCTGAATAATGCTTTCCGAGAACACATCCCTGTCCTATAAAGCATTTGTCGATAAGAGTTGATTCGGTAATTATTGATCCGGAACAGACAATAAAATGTTCCATAATAACACCGGGGCCTATAAAAACAGGATCTTCACGGCAACTGTTCACAGATCCTTCGTGAAGGCTAATGACACCTTCAATTTGGCTGTATGGTCCGATCTTTACATTGATTATATTCTGGCAACTGATGATCCTTGAACCATATCCGATATATCCAATATCTGAACTCACTGAACGGGAGTATTCGGAAACCATCTCTTCAATTTTTTTAACCGCACTTATACGGTGTCTGTAAAGTGCAATAATATATGCTTCATGGGCGGAAAGCCTGTCCCATATTTTGACCGACCGGCCTCCTGTTTCGTTTAACACCGCCACTTCAGTCCCATTTCCGAATGATGATGTTCCTTCAGTATTCAGCTTTCCACAGTTCCTTATTATCACTTTTTCATCAATGTGGTAATTAGCAATATAATCACCAATATTGCTAATCAATGAGTCAGATCCTATTGTACAATTATGTATGGTAGCATTGTAAATACCGCATTTGTACGTAATACCTGCTTCATCGGTGAAGGCATGACTAAAGCTGCCAAGCTTGTTTTCACCTGAAAAAGTAACATTGATGCATCTTGAAGGATCAAATCCCTCTTTAACCATTATTTTTGTCCAGTCGTTGCAAACACAGCCATTAACTTTAAGCTGGTCTGTCTCTGATTTAGAGAGATTCCTGTAATCTTCACCAAGACTCATTTTGCCTGAATTTTAAATATTACTCCACAGTTACCGACTTTGCAAGATTTCTTGGCTGATCCACGTTGCATCCTCTAAGGACGGCAATATGATATGACAGAAGCTGCAGGGGAATAACAGCAAGTAGTCCTGAAAATGCAGGAAGGGTCTGGGGTACTTCAAGCACAAAATCGGCCATACGTCTGATAATCTCATCACCTTCCGTAACAATAGCGATTACCTGCCCCTTCCTTGCCTTTATTTCCTGAATATTACTGATTATTTTTTCGTAAATGTCATCTTTTGTGGCTACAACAACCACAGGCATATTTTCATCAATAAGGGCGATTGGTCCGTGCTTCATTTCTGCTGCCGGATAGCCCTCAGCATGTATGTAAGATATTTCCTTCAATTTCAATGCTCCTTCAAGAGCAACTGGGAACAGATATCCTCTTCCCAGGTAAAGGGCATTCAGGGTTTTTCTGAGATTTTGAGCCAGATCCAGGGCTTGGTCATTGACTTGTAAAGCTTTCTCGATTTTTGAAGGTATTGAGACCAGTTCTGTTATAAGCTCCTTGTAAGTTTCAGCAGAGATAACACCTTTAAGGTAGCCTATCTCGAAAGCCATCATGGCAAGTACAGTAACCTGTGTAGTAAAAGCTTTTGTTGAAGCCACTCCTATCTCAGGTCCTGCGTGCGTATATACTCCCGCATCAGTTTCTCTCGGAATGCTTGATCCTACAACATTGCAGATACCAAGTACTTTAGCTCCACGCTCCCGGGCAATTCTGACTGCAGCAAGAGTATCGGCCGTTTCTCCGCTCTGACTGATGGCAATAACAATATCACCCTTTTTTATTATGGGATCGCGATATCTGAATTCGGAAGCATATTCAACCTCCACAGGTATCCTTGTGTACTCTTCAAAAAGATATTCGCCCAGCAATCCGGCATGCCATGAGGTTCCGCAACCGACTATTATTATCTTTTCAGCCTGTGATATGGCCTCAAGGACATTATGAAGACCTCCAAGCATTATCCCGGAAAGATCGGGAAGGACTCTGCCTCTGAAAGTATCATGAATAGCCCTTGGTTGTTCAAAAATCTCCTTAAGCATAAAATGCGGATATCCCTCTTTATCTATCTCCCCTATTTTCAGATCGACTTCCCTTACTTCCGGTTCCACTTTACCCGGACGTATTGTTTTAAGGACAAGCTCATCCTTCTTGATTATTGCAAGATCATCATCTTTCAGGTAAATAACCCGCTGAGTGTACTCAACTATTGGAGTTGCATCGGAGGCAACAAAATTTTCTCCGTCGCCCACTCCGATTACCAGAGGGCTTCCTTTTCTGGCAGCAAAAAGCCTGTCGTTCTCCCGGGTACATATTATTACCAGGCCATAAGCGCCTTCCACCCTGTTCAGCGCCATGGTTATTGCCTGCTCTGCAGTAAGGTCTCCTTCTAAATAAAGGTGCTCTATAAGATTAGCCAGCACCTCAGTGTCCGTTTGACTTGTAAAATTTATGCCTCTCCCCTGAAGATGGCGTTTTATAAGAGCATAATTCTCAATTATCCCGTTATGGACAACAATAAAATTCCCTTTATATGAAATCTGTGGATGTGCATTAAGCTCATTGGGTTCACCGTGGGTGGCCCATCTTGTATGCCCCATCCCCATAGTACCGTTGAAGTCGGACCCGTTAAGCATAGCTTCCAGATCATTTACACGGCCTTTGCATTTAAATATTTTGGTTTCACCATTGGCAATCGCCATACCGGCTGAATCATATCCACGGTATTCCAGACGCCGGAGGCCGTTAATAATTATCTCTCGTGCAGGTTTCGATCCTATGTAACCAACAATTCCACACATAACTTCTCAGTTTAAAAGAAGGAACATTACTGACTAACCCGATGCAAATCAGGAATGATCTAAATCATGTCACTCCGGACTTATTCCTCTAAATATTAATGAATAATGAACAGGAAAAAATGAAAGTTATTGTGACAGACAGTCAGTTTTTAATGCAAAAAAGGCAGGATCAGGAAAGTATCTTATCGTAGAAATCATTATACGCATCTATATAGGTTGACTCATCATGGTAACCCAAAACCGGTTTATTCAGAGTCTGAATGTACCTGAAGAGCTCAGGGTTGATCTCCTCGCTTCCAATAATTATCGCATCTGAGTATTTTATTGCCAGTTTGGAAACGTTTATAAAATCGGGATTCTTAACCAGCTTCAAATTCTCCCCGTCAATGCCATCAAATCTGAGCTTGTCGGCGAAAGTAGGCCTGAAAGGATTTTTAAATTCATTATTATATACTGAGTAGACTATTTTATAATTATGGAAAAGGGGATCATCACTGTAAATACTTCTGAGGTAAACAGGAACAAGGGATGTCATCCATCCATGGCAATGCACGATATCGGGAGCCCAGCGCAGCTTTTTGACCGTTTCTATCACACCTCTGGCAAAGAAAAGCGCCCTTTCATCATTATCTTCAAATTCTCTGCCCGAAGAATCGGAAACAGTATGCTTTCGCTGGAAATAATCGTCGTTGTCAATAAAATAAACCTGCATCCTTGCAGACTGAATGGAGGCAACCTTAATAATTAGCGGATGATCAGTATCATCTATAATAAGGTTCATCCCTGACAGTCTTATTACCTCATGAAGCTGGTTTCTGCGCTCATTAATACTACCATACCTTGGCATAAAGGTACGTATCTCCTTACCTTTTTCCTGAATACCCTGCGGAAGATACCTTCCAATTTTTGATAATTTCGTTTCAGCCAAGTATGGAGTAATCTCCTGTGAAATAAATAATACCTTCTTGCTTTCCATTTACCTGCCTCGATACACCATATCGTACCCAAGTTGCAAAGATACTAATAAAAATTGACAAATTTATCAACACCTGAACTCTTGTAAAATGTGTCAATTTCCTTTTAATAATGTTAAAAGTGAGAGAATTTTATCATTTTTAACGTAGGTTTGTACAAAATCCTTCTCTATGAAAGTAACAGGAAAGGTTGCAGAACTTCAAAAATCAATAGGAAAAGCTTCTCTCTCACCGCTGGGATTCGTGCCAACCATGGGAGCCCTGCATCACGGACATATATCACTGATAAGCAGAGCCATTGATGAGAATCCTCTTGTTGTTGCAAGCATTTATGTAAATCCGACACAGTTCAACGATAAAAAAGATTTAGAAAACTATCCCAGAACCATGAAGGATGATCTTGATCTTCTGGAAAGATATCTCAGAAAGGATGATATTGTCTTTACTCCCGATGACAATGAGATTTACCCTGAAAAGGATACACGCAAATTCGATTTCGGTAATCTTGACAATGTGATGGAAGCTATTCACAGACCCGGTCATTTCAATGGAGTTGCACAGGTGGTAAGCAGGCTCTTTGATATTGTAAGACCCGACACTGCTTATTTTGGGGAGAAGGATTTTCAGCAACTTGCAGTCATAAGGGAGATGGTGAGGCAGACCGGCTACAGGGTCAGGATCGTGGGATGCCCAATAGTAAGGGAACCTGACGGACTGGCAATGAGCAGCAGAAATCGCCTCCTTGAACCTGAAATAAGAAGAAATGCCCCAACAATTTTCAAGGCAATTTCAGTTGCATCGGAGATGTTCAGGAAAAAGAGGATAAAAGCAATTAAAAGAGACGTAATAAATATGATTGAAAACAATCCAGGGTTTAAAGTAGAATATTTTGAGATTGTCGACGATATTGAACTTGTTCCAGTCAGTGCAAAATCAGATATAAAGGAGGGAGTCAGGTATTTTGGCTGCATAGCCGTAAAGGCAGGTAAAGTAAGATTAATTGATAATATTGAAATTCAATTGTAATCATTAAAAGTTGCTTAAATTTGCGCCGTATTAAATTTTCCAGAATAAGATGCTGATAGAAGTATTGAAATCCAAAATTCATAAAGTAACTGTAACAGAATCGAATCTTCATTATATGGGAAGTGTGACCATTGACGAAGATCTGATGGATGCTTCCGGGATTATTGAAAATGAAAAGGTGCAGGTTCTTAATATCAATAATGGCGAACGCCTCGATACATATGTGATCAGAGGAGAAAGGGGATCAGGAAAGATCTGTCTCAATGGTCCTGCAGCCAGAAAAGCAATTGTAGGAGATGTGATAATCATAATGTCTTTTGCATTAATGGAATTCAATGAGGCAAAATCTTTCAGACCCAAAGTCCTCTTCCCTGACACAAGAACCAATAAACTGATTTGAATTGAGAAAAACCTTAATTCAAACTATAAAATTTTTGTTATTTCTTGTTATCGGAATAATCCTTTTATGGCTGGCATTCCGAAATGTTGAAACTCGTAAGCTTATTGCCGGTCTTAAGGATGCCGATTACAAATGGGTAATTCTTTCACTGATATTTGGCCTTTTGGCCTATCTGAGCAGGTCAAGAAGATGGATGCTGCTTATTTATCCTCTTGGCTATAAGCCTTCATTTAAAAATAGTTTTCTGTCGCTTATGACAGGTTATCTGGCAAATCTTGCATTACCCCGTCTCGGAGAAATAACACGATGTGTCGCCCTGGGCAAAAAAGAGAAGATACCTGTTGACCAACTTTTCGGCACGGTAGTGATTGAACGTACAATTGATCTGATTTCATTACTCTCAATAATGTTTGTTCTGATTATGCAAAGAGGAGAGCAGATAAATCAGTTCCTGAAGGTAAGTATATTGATTCCGTTGCAAGAAAAGGTTTTTTCAATCTTCGGATTTACCTGGGCAGTATGGTTAATATTTGCAGTGATTCTGATCGCTGCATTTTACCTGATGGTAAAATTCAGGCATAAACTACGTAAAATCCGATTATTCGCCAAAATAATTGATATAGTGAAAGGTTTTATAAATGGATTAAAGACCATAACAAATCTTACAAAAAAATGGGAATTTATTTTTCACACTATATTCATCTGGTTCAATTATACATTAATGACATGGGTTGTAGTCTATGCTATCGACTCCACTTCACATCTTACCTTCGGCGATAGTATCTTTCTGCTTGTAATAGGCGGACTGGCAATGTCGGCTCCGGTACAAAGCGGCCTTGGGGCATTTCATTATATAATTTCAAGAGGACTGGCATTCGTCGAAGGAGTAAAGATAGAAGACGGACTTGTTTATGCATTTCTGACTCATGAATCACAATTGATATTTGTTGTCATTATAGGAACAATCTCGTTCTTCATGATTTTTGGAATGCGTCACAAAGAAGACAAAAGGTGAGTTATTTTATATTTTTGCCTTTTAAACCATTATTGAATAACCCGGAATGGAATTCTTCCAAATTCATTCTACGACACGGACATGGTAATGAACGTTATTTAAGTTCCCTTAAGGAGTAGGGCTGAAATTACCTATGGCAAAAACAAAAACAATATATGTATGCCAGAATTGCGGTGCAGAGTCATCAAAATGGATCGGACGATGTCCATCATGCAAGGAATGGAACTCATACCATGAAGAGATAATTTCACAACTCACACCTCGTGACGGTATCATGCCGTTTCAGGTTGAGAAAAAGAAGCCTGAACTACTCGAAAATATCCGGTCTGATGAAAAGAACAGAAGCAAGACAGGAATAGATGATCTCGACCGTATACTTGGCGGCGGGATGGTAGCCGGTTCACTTATTTTACTTGGTGGCGAACCCGGTGTAGGGAAATCTACTCTCGCACTCCAGCTTGCCCTCGCTATCGATGGCAGAGGCGTGCTTTATGTTTCAGGAGAGGAAAGCGAAGAACAAATAAGCCTCAGGGCAAAAAGACTAAAGAACAACGGTTCTGGATGCTATGTCTACAGCGAAACTGACCTTGAAAAAATACTTGTTCAGTCGGAAAACCTGAAACCCGGACTTATAATAATCGATTCAATTCAAACAATCAGGACAGGTATTCTGGAATCGTCGGCAGGTTCTGTTTCGCAGGTAAGAGAGTGTGCAGCCCAACTGCTTAAATACTCCAAGATCTCAGGTATACCTGTTTTTATTATAGGACATATAACAAAGGATGGCACTCTTGCCGGTCCAAAAGTCCTGGAACATATTGTAGATGTTGTTTTATATTTTGAAGGTGACAATAATTATGTATACCGTATTCTTCGTTCAGTAAAAAACAGGTTCGGGTCAACTTCTGAACTTGGTATTTTTGAAATGATGGAGAACGGCTTAAAAGCAGTGGTTAACCCTTCAGAAATGTTTATCAGTCAGCATGATGAACCGCTTAGCGGAATTGCAATAGCGGCCACTATTGATGGAATAAGGCCTTTTCTAATTGAAACACAGGCTCTTGTAAGCTCAGCTGTATATGGAACCCCGCAAAGAAGTTCAACAGGATTTGACATCCGGAGGTTGAACATGCTCCTGGCAGTACTTGAGAAGAGAGCTGGATTCCGCTTGGCCGTGAGGGATGTTTTCCTTAATATTACAGGAGGAATAAAAGTAGATGATCCTGCGATAGATCTGGCAATAATTAGTGCCGTTCTGTCTTCCAATCTCGATGTACCGATCGGCAGAGATGTCTGTTTCGCCGGCGAGGTAGGTCTTTCAGGTGAAATAAGACCTGTGTCGAGGATCGAACAGCGTATCAGGGAGGCTTCAAAAATGGGATTCAGTAAAATATATATTTCAAGTTTCCACAGGAACATTGAAAGCAGGATAAATAATATTGAAATTAACCCTACCGGAAAGGTAGAGTCATTGATAAGATTGCTTTTTGGATGAAGAACATCCCGCCAGCTCCAGCTTAATGCGGGATAGTTAAAAATGACTTCCGGAGAACCTTTAATTCAGTATCTTTCCCTTTTATAATTTGTCCGCCTTGCTGTTTCTCTCTTCACTTTTTCGCAATCGAGCTCAATTCTGAAATTGGCCGGGCGTTCAAATTCATTTGCTTCCAGGATCCCAAACTGCGGATCAGCATAAACTTTCTTAAGGAATAAGGCAAATATTGGAAGAGCCATATTCGCACCCTGACCTTCGCCAAGTGTTTCAAAATGGATAGCCTGATCTTCCCATCCGCTCCAAACTCCACCCACGAGGTCTGGAGTTACACCCATGAACCACCCGTTGGCGTGATTCTGAGTGGTCCCTGTCTTCCCGCCTATCTGGTTCATCAGGTTATATACCCTCCTAATACGGTTCCCTGATCCGTTAAGAACCACAGCCTGTAGAAGATCGAGCATAAGATAAGCCTGCTCCTCACTCAACACTTCCTCAATCTTCGGGGTGAACCGTGAAATTACATTACCGTTCTTGTCCTCTATTCTTGTAACGTACATCGGTCTGGTGTATACACCCTTGTTGGCATAGGTTCCATATGCACCCACCATCTCTTCAAGTTTGATATCAGAGGTACCCAGGAATATTGAAGGGACAGGATCGATGAAACTTCTTACTCCCATCCGCTTCATCAGGTCGGTTACTGCCGCAGGGCTGAATTGTTCCATCAGCCATGCAGAAATATAGTTCTCAGACTGTGCAAGACCCCATTTCAGTGTCACCATCTTGCCATGATATTCTTTTGGCCCCGAGCTTCTTGGAATCCAGGGAACGGAATCGTTTGGAAGATCAAAGGAACGGGGTATGTTTTCCACCTCATAGCAAGGTGAATATCCATTCTGCATTGCGATGGTGTACAAAAACGGTTTTATGGTACTTCCAACCTGCTTCCTCTGCTGCGTTACAGCATCCCACTTGAAATATCTTAAGTCAGGGCCTCCCACATATGCTTTAACATATCCGGTATGAGGATCCTCAACAAGGAAAGAAGACCTGATAAAATATTTATAATAACGCACCGAATCATAAGGGGTCATCACTGTATCTCTTTCACCCTTCCATGAAAAAACCCTCATTCTAACCGGAGTGTTGAATGCCAGCATTATAGAATCTTCAGGTACACCCCTTGCCTTCATAACGTAATATCTGTCACTCTCTTTCACTGATCTCATTATCAGTTCCTCAACCTCTTTTTTGGAGATATCGTTCGAATAGGGAGGATTTCTGAAATTCTTTGCTCTCTTATAAAAACTGGGCTGAACTTCCTTTGAAAGGTGCTCTCTCACTGCTTCCTCAGCATATTGCTGCATCCGCGAATTTAATGTTGTATATATTTTTAGTCCATCCCTGTAAATGTCATAATTCGATCCATCAGGTTTCCGGTTTTTATTGCACCATCCATAAAGAGGATTGTTTTCCCACTCCCATAATGCATCCTGGTATGATGATTCGCGTTCATACCTGTTAATGTCAGGTTCTGTCCTGCGCATAATATTCCTCAAATATTCCCTGAGATATGTAGCAAGCCCTGTGTTATGGTCTTCGAGACGAAAGTCAAGTTCAATTGGCATTACTTTAACAGAGTCTATTATATCGGGTTTAATGTATCCGTATTTTGCCATCTGAGAGAGAACCACATTTCTACGTTGCAGCATAAGATCATTATTCCTTACCGGATTATACCGGGCCGAATTCTTAAGCATACCCACAAGAACTGCAGCCTGCTGAAGGTTAAGGGAATCAGGGGTAGTGTTGAAATAGACTCGTGCTGCAGATCGTATCCCTATAGCGTTATACAAAAAATCGAACTTGTTGAGATACATTGTTATGATCTCCTCCTTTGTATAACTTCTCTCTAGCTTAATTGCAGTCTGCCATTCCTTGAATTTTGTCAATCCAAGCTTTAAGTTTTTAATTAAAACTGATGTTTTTGAGGTATCCCTCGGATACAGCTGCTTTGCAAGTTGTTGTGTTATTGTACTTCCCCCGCCAGTGTTCTGTCCAAGCAGAATGGTACGCACGATTGCTCGTCCGAGTCCCCTTACATCAATACCGGAATGTCTGTAGTACCTGATATCTTCAGTTGCAATAAGTGCATCAACAAGGTAGGGCGACAGATCTTCATATTCTGTCCAGGTTCTATTTTCAATGCTTATCTTTCCCAGGAGGACCCCATCTTCGGAAAAAACTTCTGCTGCCAGATAGTATTCCGGATTTTCCAGCTCCCGGAATGACGGAACCGGTCCAAGTTTTCCTCTGGAAATAAGAAAAAACAGCAGAATTATCACAACAAACGGTACAGAAAACAAGGTCCAGAACCAGATAATATATTTTCTGTTAGGATTTGTGCCTTTCATCAAATTTCTGTTTGCCCAAAAATAGCAATTATAAAAGAATCTTGATGGTAAATTTTGAAGATTGATCCCTAAATGATTTACTTTGTCGTGTTTTTAACAGAATTAATCAAACCGGTAATGATAGAAAATTTAGTAATTGTTGAGTCGCCGGCAAAAGCAAGAACCATAGAGAAATTCCTTGGAAAAGATTTCCATGTCATTTCCAGTTTCGGTCATATAAGGGATCTTGCGAAAAAGAATTTAGGAATAGATATCAGGAACAATTTTTCTCCAGAATACGAAATACCCAAAGACAAAGTCAGGATCGTAAGTGATTTGAGGAAGGCAGCAAATGGTTCCAAAATCATCTGGCTTGCTTCTGACGAAGACCGTGAAGGAGAGGCAATAGCATGGCACCTGGCCTCTGTTCTTGATCTTGATCTGGCATCAACCAGGAGGATCGTTTTCCATGAAATAACTAAAGACGCCATATCAAATGCTATACTGCACCCGCGGCAGATAGACATGAATCTTGTCAATTCCCAGCAAGCCAGGAGAATTCTTGACAGACTAGTTGGTTTTGAAATTTCTCCGGTTTTATGGAAGAAGGTACAACCTTCCCTTTCTGCAGGGAGAGTTCAGTCAGTTGCAGTCAGACTGATTGTCGAAAGAGAAAGGGAAATCATCTCATTCAAACCCGAATCTTCTTTCAGGGTAATTGGAGTATTTTACCCTGATGGTTCGGAAATTCGTGAAAACTACACCATCAGGGCTGAAGCCTCAAGAAAATTCCGCGATGAGAAGGAGGCTACTTCCTTTCTCGAGCTTTGCTCCTCTGCAGAATTCAAAGTTACGGCAATAACAGTCAAACCTGGCACAAGGTCGCCTGCACCTCCTTTTACCACATCTACCCTTCAGCAGGAAGCCTATCGAAAACTGGGATTTTCAGTCGCCCAGACAATGACCGTGGCTCAGAAGCTTTATGAAGCCGGGAAAATAACATATATGAGGACTGATTCGACAAACCTTTCAAAGCTTGCCCTTGCAAAAACAAGGGAAGTGATCGTAGCCGAATATGGAGAGAATTATTCGAAAACAAGGCAATTCAAGACCAAATCAAAATCCGCACAGGAAGCACATGAAGCTATTCGTCCGACTTATCCCGAAACATCTGTAATAACAGGCAGCCAGAATGAAAAGAAGCTTTATGAACTTATCTGGAAAAGGACAATAGCCTCGCAGATGTCTGATGCTGAAGTAGAACGCACCACAATCATGATTGGCATGGATAATTCCCCGGTAACATTTACAGCTAGTGGTGAGGTAATCAAATTCGACGGATTTCTGAAAGTCTATTCTGAATCCACCGATAATGAAAACGGGGAAGATGAAAAATACATACTGCCAAAGGTGGAAAAAGGTATGAATCTGTTTTATGATAATATCACTGCTACACAAAAATTTACTTCCCCCCCTCCTAGATATACGGAAGCAAGTCTCGTCAAGAAACTCGAAGAGCTTGGAATAGGACGCCCTTCAACATACGCTCCTACAATATCAACAATTCAGAACAGAGGTTATGTTGCCCGGGGAGACAGGCCAGGAGAAAAACGTCAGCTGAGGGTACTGACCCTTGCCAGAGGACGGATTTCAACATCAACGCGTACAGAGGCTGCAGGAAAAGAAAAATCAAAACTTTTCCCCCAGGATATAGGAATGATTGTCAACGATTTCCTTATTGAAAACTTCTCAGATATTGTTGACTATAATTTTACCGCCGAGGTTGAGGAACAGTTTGACAGAATTGCGGCAGGAAAGTTGAAATGGACCGTGATGCTTGAAAAATTCTATTCTGTATTTCATAAAAAGGTAACTGATACTTTGGAAAAAAAGAATAAGAAAACCGGAATTCGTATCCTGGGAAATCATCCAGAGACCGGTGAGCCGGTATCGGTAAAAATGGGAAGGTTCGGCCCCGTGGCCCAGATCGGCGATCCTGGCAATGGTGGAAAACCAAGGTTCGCAAGTCTGTTGAAAGGCCAGCTTCTTGAAACCATCACCCTTGAAGAAGCGCTAAATCTTTTCCGCCTACCCAGATCACTGGGAATTCTTGATGGTGATGAAATGGTTGCCGGTATTGGAAGATTCGGACCATTTATCCGTTACAGAAATAAGTTCTACTCACTGAAGAAAGGAGTTGATGACCCATATTCAGTAACGCTTGAAAGAGGTGCAGAAATAATACGGGAGAAGAACGAAAGTGACAAAAAGAAGATCTTGAAGGATTTCGGGGATATCCTACTGCTGAATGGCCGATATGGTCCTTATCTTTCACGCGACAAAAAGAATTACCGGCTGCCAAAGGGCAATGATCCTGAGAAGCTAACAAGGGAGGAGTGTATTATGATTATAGAACAAAACGAAAAGAAACAAAAAAGTACCTGAAAAAGATGCTGGACCTTAATGATTATTTTGATCCCGTCAGCATTGAAAAGCCTGAATTCGAGAATATGGTTTCCAATGCAGGATTTCCTCACAACATCGTCATAAACACCGAAAATACCAGAATTAATCTTGCCGGAGGAGTAAAGGTTGCCCTGTTCGGGGTCCCTGATGGCAGAAATTCTCCAAACTATGGTTCATCCAAAGCTCCCGATGCAATAAGGAGACAGCTTTATAACCTTGCTAAAATCCCGGGAAAGATCAGGATCATTGACCTTGGGAATATGAAACAGGGATCCACTTTCAATGATACCCTTGCAGGGCTTACTGATATTCTTACGATTCTTATTGGTGAAGACATATTTCCGGTTATAACTGGAGGAAGCAGCTCATTGATAACAGCCATTGACAGGGCGCTGTCACTTCTCAAAATGAAGTATACCATGATCACCGTTGATCCACGGATTGATTTCACCAACTCATCAAGGGAACCCGACT
Organism: uncultured Rikenellaceae bacterium; assembly: GCA_964613785.1. Taxonomy (GTDB): domain Bacteria; phylum Bacteroidota; class Bacteroidia; order Bacteroidales; family VadinHA17; genus LD21. The sequence goes on along the minus strand of CAZTJT010000002.1, from coordinate 59,247 downwards.
CGCTGAATTATCTTAATGATATCGTTAAAAGAAACAAGAGTACCCTGGATCATTACATTAATATCGGATATCAGACTTACCTGAATGACCAACAGGTACTTAACCGTTTCGCAAGGAATAAATCGGAGCTCGTAAGGATTGGCGATGTACGCCAGGCAATATATCTTACCGAACCACTTTTCAGGGATGCTGAAGTAGCATTATTTGATATTTCTGCCGTAAGACAATCGGATGCTCCGGGGACTGCGATCCCATCACCAAATGGTTTTTACGGTGAAGAGATATGCCTGCTGGCAAGATATGCCGGCATTTCTGATAAACTAAAAGTCTTCGGACTCTTTGATGTAAATCCCGATTATGACATAAGATCGCAGACTACAGGTCTGGCAGCCCAAATACTTTGGTTCTTTCTGGAGGGATTTTCTCAGAAGCAGTATGAGACTCCCTCATTAAGTGACAAAAATTCAGGGCGGTTTATTAAATATCATGTAAGGGTTACAGATCTAGAAGAGGATCTGATATTTATTAAAAGCAACCTTACAGAACGGTGGTGGATTGAACTTCATGACATTGATGGCAGGGAAATTCATATAGCCTGTTCATATGAGGATTATCTAAAAGCAAACAGGAACGAGGTGCCTGACAGGTGGGTCAAGGCAGTAGATAGAATTAAATCCTGAACCATAAAATTTATTCCCTTTTCCAGCGTTTTAATTTCAGCAAAATAATATCATAATGCTATGATATTTCCGTTGAAACAGAATTTAATAAGTTTATAACTAAATGTACCCAGATTTGTTTGCGTATTAGAATTTTATTTATTTTACGAATTCAATAAATGGGCTTAAATTCTACGTTTGTGAAGTGAAAAAACTGTACTATATATTTTTAGTTTTAGTCTTTCTGCCGGTGTCCGGATTTTCTCAGCAGGATGTCCTTATAAGCAATTACATGTTCAACACCCTTGCTTACAATCCCGGATTTGCAGGCATTTCAGACATGGTTTGTGCCACTGCCGTCAACAGGCAGCAGTGGGTTGGATTTGAAAGAGCCCCTGCTACCACTATTTTCAATATCAGTGCACCGGTATCACCTTTCAAGATCAATAGCGGAGTAGGATTGACTGTTAACAGCGACCGGATTGGATTTGAAAAAGATATCAGTCTTACAGTTAGCTACTCATATCATATGGAGGTTGGACAGGGTACACTAGGTATTGGAATAAATGCAGGAATGTTCAATATGACTCTTGATCCGACGTGGAAGATACCGGGAGGTGATGCCTTTACACCACCATCAGGTGATCCTCTGATACCGGAAAGCAAAGAAAGCAGCCTGGCTTTCGATGCAGGCCTGGGTCTTTATTATAAAGCCGACAGGTATTATGCCGGTTTATCGGTCACACATATAAACAGGCCAAATATTAGGTTTTCCAAAGGTGTCTCATTTTTAAGCCGTCATTACTATCTTACAGCCGGTTACATACTTCAGTTGCCGAATCCGTCACTTGAACTGCTGCCATCCCTTTATACTATAAGCGATGGAAAAATTATTCATTTTTCGGCAACTTCTTTAATAAGATACAATAAAAAGATATGGGGTGGCGTTTCTTACAGACCCGGAGATGCAATAGCAGCAATACTGGGTATTGAATTGTTTAATGGAATAAGAATTGGTTATGCATATGATTTCCCGATTTCAGACATTATCAGAAATACAAGCGGATCTCATGAATTCATGGTCAATTACTGCTTCGACATCAGTCTGGGTAAAAGCCCAATGAGATATAAAAGTATAAGGTTTTTATAATAAATTTTTTAAAAAAACGTACTTGCAATAAATAATCCTATAGCAATATGAAAAAGGTAATTTTTTCAGCTCTGATTACAATAGTTGTGTTAAGTGGCTGCGGTTCATCAAATACGGGGGAGCTGACTGGCATTGCGGGGAGAAAGAACTTTTTTGAGCCTGAACCTTTTGAGATGGCATTTATACCCGCCGGGAGTTTCGAGATGGGCCCCAGCGATCAGGATGCAGTCTACGCTGCCAATGCAATTTCAAAAACAGTAACCGTCGATGCCTTCTGGATGGATCAGACTGAAATAACAAATAATAAATACCGCCAGTTTGTTTACTACGTACGCGATTCCATTCTGAGGACAAAGCTTGGTAATGCAGGTATCCCTGATAGAGAATACTTTATGGTGGACAGGGATGGTAACGTAATTGAGCCTAATGTGATAAACTGGGATGAGAAGATTGATCCCAGAGAAGAAACAACAGCTGCAGTTCTCGAAGAAATGTACTATCCGCCCGAGGAGAGATTTAATGGTAAAAAACAGATCGATATCAGGAAATTAAACTACTCGTATTTCTGGGTCGATTATCAGCAGGCTGCAAAATCGAGGTATGTTTACGATTATGCAAACAATACCGGGAAATATGAAGGACAGGTTACAAATCCTGACGGTACACGTACCGAGGTTAAAGATCGCTCTTCCTTTATTAGACGCAATGTAATAAACATTTATCCCGATACACTCTGCTGGATAAGAGACTTTACATATTCATTCAATGATCCACAGGCTGATCTCTATTTCTGGCATCCATCATTCGATGATTATCCTGTGGTTGGTGTCTCCTGGGTTCAGGCTACAGCTTTCAGCAGGTGGAGAACAGATTATATGAATACTGCACTTAGAAAGAAAGGTATTGCCGATGTACAGGCTTACAGGCTCCCGCTTGAAACAGAATGGGAATATGCAGCCAGAGGCGGTCTTGATCTTTCTATGTATCCATGGGGTGGACCATATACCAGAAATTACCAGGGTTGTTTCCTCGCTAATTTCAAACCATTACGCGGTAACTATATTGACGACGGAACTGTTTACACAGCAAAAGTTGGTTCCTATGAACCTAATGAATACGGTTTGTTTGACATGTCGGGAAACGTTGCTGAATGGACATGCTGCGCTTATCATCCATCAGCTTATATCTTCCAGCATGATCTTAATCCCAATTATGAATATAATGCAACCCCGCAGGACCCGCCTGTAATGAAACGGAAGGTCATAAGGGGAGGATCATGGAAGGATATAGCATACTTCCTTCAGACAAGTTCCCGCGATTATGAATATCAGGATTCGACTAAATCATATATAGGATTTCGTAATGTCAGATCTTATATTGGTGTTAGCCAGTAAAAATTAATAACAAAATCATTCTCAAGACAATAACAGTTTACATAATCTTTAAAAACTTCAGGTAATGAGCCTAGCAGAATTAGTACAAAGCAGCGGATGGAAGAATTTTATGGCCAAGCTTTATGGTATAGGCGCTTCTATCGTAATCATCGGAGCTCTTTTTAAAATACAGCACTGGCCATTGGCTGGTTTGATGCTTACCGTAGGGCTTTGCACAGAATCAATTATCTTCTTCTTTTCGGCTTTTGAGCCCCTTCATGAAGAGGTTGACTGGACCCTGGTATATCCGGAGTTGGCCGGTATCCCTGAAGAAGAACCCGGAGCATTGGGAGCCCGCGACCCAAAATATCGTGGAGGTATCGCCGGTGGCGGCGGCGGTGGAGGATCTCTCGCACTTTCAAAATTTGATGAGATGCTTGAGAAAGCCGATATAACACCTGAACTGTTCCAGAAACTCGGTGTTGGAATGAAAAAACTCAGCGAAGCAACATCAAACATAAATGTAATGGGTGATGTTTCGGCTGCTTCAGAAAAATATATGAATACCATCCACGCTGCCAATGAATCATTGAATAAACTGGCTGAAACATACCAGGCCGCTACAAAGGCAATAAATGATACCCAGATGACTTATAGTAAGATGGCAGAAACGGTCTCAATAATTGATTCCGGAGGAAAATCCTATCAGCAACAGCTGGAATCGCTTAACAAAAATCTTTCGGCACTTAATGCAGTATACGAACTTCAGCGTAAAGGAGCCGACGAACACATAAGGGAGTCTGATGCACTTCAAAAAGGTATCCAGGGATTAATGAAAGACCTAAACGATTCTGCAGGTGATGCAAAAAAATACCGTGAACAGATAGCAAAATTAAACGACAATCTGACAGCACTCAATAATGTATATGGGAATATGCTTGCTGCTATGAATGTTAAATAATAACATTTAAATAACAAAATTTAATTCTCTGAAAAATGGCTCACGAAAGGCTGTCTCCACGGCAAAAAATGATCGGTATGATGTACCTCATACTTACCGCCATGCTTGCACTTAACGTGTCAAAGGAAGCCGTTGAAGCTTTTAAAAAAGTAGATAAGAGTCTTACCACGACTATTGCTAACTATGTTATTAAGAATAACAGGATATACAGTGAATTTGACCGAGCAGCTGCTGAGAATCCCACCAAAGCCGGAAAGTATAAGGCACTTGCCTATGAAGTAAAAACCCGTGCGGATGAGATATATGATTATATCCAGGATCTTAAGATTGAGATAATAACAAAAGCTGAAGGCAAGGATACTCCTGCAATTAAGGGAAGGGAAGTATTTATTGAAGAAGTAAAGCGTATTGATGAAAATAACGTTCCTTCCGAAGTACTGATCGGAGCCAATGAAGCAGGAAAAGCAAATACTCTCAAGGCACTTATTAACGACTACCGCGAGTTTCTAATAAGTACCCTTGATGGAAAGAATCCCACTGCTGAAGATGCCCTGCGTAAAAGCCTCAATACTGACGACGGACGTGATCCCGACGGGCAACCCGCCAGATGGGAAAACCTTACCTTCCAGACATTGCCTCTAGTTGCAGTTATTACCATACTCTCCAAAATGCAGGTTGACGTAAGAAACGGCGAAACAGAAATATTAAATCACCTGTATTCACAGATAGATGCTGCTGCATTCAAATTCAATAAACTTGTCCCGATTGTCATACCAAACTCAAACTATGTTACCCTGGGCAGTGACTATGAAGCTACAGTATTCATTTCTGCTGCTGATACTACCCAGTCACCAAACATCACGGTAAACGGATCAGTCCTTCCTCTTGACGACGCAGGAAGGGGTATCTACAAAGTAAGAGCAACAACAACAGGGCCAAAAACATGGGGAGGTATAATATCACTTAAAGCTCCCGACGGTTCAACAAAGACATTTGATTTTAAATCATCATATTTTGTAGGAGAACCCAATGTGGTAGTATCTCCAACTGCAATGAATGTGATGTATTATGGAATAGATAATCCTATTGATGTGTCGGTTCCGGGTGTCAGCCCCGACAAAATAAAAATTAAAGTAGTAAATGGCACCTTCTCAAACGTAAAAGTGAAGAATTCAAAGGGTGTCCCATTCAGGGGTAACTGGGCTGTAAAACCCGCCGCTATCGGTCAGCCTGTTCAGGTCATTGTTTCGGCCGAAGCCGGTGGTAAACCAATTACATATCCACCTATCGAATTCAGGGTAAAACCAATTCCTCCTCCAATAGCAGTCTTTGCAGGCAAGAATACTGGCACTGTTCAGAAAAACACTGCAGCTGCACAAACAGGGGTTTATGCTACTCAGCCCGACTTTGATTTTGACCTGGTCTATAAGGTAACCGGCTTCACGGTACTCTATACCGACAACAGGGGTGACTTTGAAGAAAAGAGCAACAGCAGCTCTCTTACCGCCGACCAGAAAGCCCTCATAAACAGGCTTACCAGGGGAAAGAATCTATTCATAAAAGATATTAAGGCTCTTGGACCGGATGGAAGGACACTTGACCTGAATCCGATAATATTAAAGATTGACTAGCTAATAAATTGTAAGACAATGAATAAAAAAATCTTTTTTGGAATTATCACTTTTGCCATATGCGGAATAGCAAATGCTCAGTCGTTTGGTGATATTTACCAGAAATCAATAGTTGATAATAAAAAAATTAACTATCCATATCTGAGGGAAGCCGATGTGATTTGGTCTAAAAAGATCTGGCGCCTTATTGACCTGAGGGAAAAAATGAACCATCCCCTTTATTATCCAACCAGAGTAACACAGGACGGAAGAAAAAGCCTTATAACAATACTGCTTGAAGAAATAGAGTCGGGACGGGTAAAAGCCTTTTCAGCCATGGATTCAAATCTCCCGACCACATACGACGAGATCGAGACAAATATGGGCGCTACCACTAAAGTTCAGTCTATTCAGATCAATGCAGAGGGCGCTACAAGAGATACAACCATCACAGAGGCAGCAAAACCTGAAGAGGTAAAACAGCTTCTTGTATACGAGGAATGGTATTTCGATAAGAAATTATCAAAGCTCGATGTAAGGATTATTGGTATAATGCCCTACTGGATGGGATATGACCAGGAAATGGGTCGTGCGTTAAGGAAACCATTATTCTGGATTAAATATGATGATATCAGGGATGTTCTGGCCCGCCATGAAGCCTATATAGCAAATAATGATGCACAGAGAATCTCATTCGACGACCTTTTTATGCAAAGGAGATTTGGCAGTGTAATATTCGGAGAATCAAACGTTTTTGACGACAGGCAGATAAATGACTACACAGTTGGTAAATATACTCTGTTTGAAGCTGAAAGGATCAAAACGGAATTATTCAATTTCGAACACGACCTCTGGGAATTTTAACAAAAGATTTTTAAAAGCCGTATCATAAATATTTACAGAATACCGCCTCCCCCCTAAAATCATTTCAGATTATTAACTCTCAGTCTGAGATGGCAGATCGGGAGAAATGCAAAATGAATATTTACGCTACGGCTTTTTTATTGGTACCTGTCTCCGGTAGCTTTCTTTACATCTTCAAGGTAGTTTTTAATGTTCTGCTCTTCATCTTTCTTTACTATAAGAAGAACATCATCTGAATCAACGACAATAAAATCCTTAAGTCCCTGGATGACTGCAACCTTGTCAGGTGATATATTGAAAATGTTCCCCTTGGTATCGTAAGTGAAAATCTCACCCTTTACCAGAAGATTACCTTTTTTATCGGTCTTTGAATGTTCGTAAAGCGAACTCCAGGTACCCAGATCGGACCATCCGATATCAGTGCAGATAACATAAACATTATCTGCCTTTTCCATTATGCCATAATCAATTGAAATGCTTTTACATTCGATGTAAGTCTTTCCGATGAATTTATTTTCTTTCTCGGTACCATAAAGATCCTTTCCATCATTGAAGGCGGCAAACATGTCGGGAAGGTGCTTTTCAAACGCCGCAAGTATCGACTTTATGTTCCAGATAAATATTCCGGAGTTCCAGTAAAAATCACCGCTTTCCAGAAAGATCCTGGCCAGCTCAAGATCTGGCTTCTCAGTAAAGGTCTTTACCTTAAGAAGATTCTCATAATTGCTTACTGGTTTTTTCCGGTCAGCCTGAATGTATCCGTACCCTGTTTCAGGACGATCAGGTTTTATTCCAAGGGTAAGCAAGGCATTATTTTTTGATGCAAAATCAAAAGCTGTATTTAAAACCTCACAAAACTTATCTTCCTTTATAATGAGATGATCTGCGGGTGTTACAACAATTACAGCCTGCGGATTTTCCCTCATGATCCGGAAAGTGCCGTATGCCAGACATGGAGCTGTATTTCGTCTGAAAGGTTCAGCAAGTATGTTTGACGGATTAATATTAAGCTGCTGGGCAACAAGGTCTTTGTGAGCAGCACTGGTTACAACGAAAATATTCTCCTTTTTACAGGAAGCACTGAACCTCCTGAATGTTTGTTGGAGGAGGGTTTCACCTGTTCCCAGAATATCAAGAAACTGTTTGGGTTTGTCTTGTCTGCTGAGTGGCCAGAAACGGCTTCCCACGCCGCCTGCCATGATTATAACATACCTGTTGTCCATGAGAAAATGATTATTCTAATAACGTTCCGCAAATATATAATTATTTTGTCCAATCCCCTTTTAAACAAGCGTGAAGGAAATACCATAAATATTTGTAATTTTAAAGATTTTAAAAGTTAGAGGATGTTTAGGTTCTTCTCGCGTTTAGGCAGTTATTTCTTACTTCTTAAAAAGGTCTTTTCAAGACCTGAGAAACCGATTGTGTATTATAAGCAGACAATGCACGAACTTGTGGAGCTAGGAATAAATTCAATAGGCATTGTATCAATCATTTCATTCTTTATGGGTGCGGTTATAACCCTTCAGACAGCATACAACACTGAAAATCCCATTTATCCGACTTATCTGATCGGATTGGGCTGCCGTGATTCAATATTGCTTGAATTCTCATCAACAATTGTTGCACTGATACTTGCAGGAAAGGTAGGTTCAAATATTGCCTCTGAAATTGGGACTATGAGGGTTACTGAACAGATTGATGCACTGGAGATTATGGGAGTGAACTCAGCATCTTACCTTATACTTCCCAAAATCGTTGCAGCCCTCTTATTCAATCCCTTCCTTACACTTATCAGCATCAATGTTGGTATACTTGGAGGATGGATGGCAGGAACAATGTCGGGGGTGATAACTTCCGAAGATTTTATTTATGGAATTCAGTATGCATTTATACCTTATTATGTTACTTATGCCTTAATAAAAACACTGTTCTTTGCATTTATTATAACAAGTGTTTCTGGTTTCCAGGGTTACTACGTTGAGGGAGGTTCGCTTGAGGTAGGACGTGCCAGCACTAAAGCTGTTGTATTCAGCAGCGTTCTTATCCTGCTGTTTAATGTAATACTCACTCAACTCCTGTTGTCATGATAAGGATAAAAAACCTGAATAAGTCCTTTAACGGCACAAATGTCCTTACTGACATCTCTGTTACGTTCGAGCCCGGGAAAACGAATCTGATTATAGGTAGAAGCGGCTCTGGCAAAACCGTACTGCTCAAGTCTATAGTTGGACTCCATGAGATTGACAGCGGTGAGATTTGGTATGATGATGTGCTTTTCAATAAGCTGGGTTTTGAGGATAAAAAAGAAATACGAAAAGAAATCGGGATGCTTTTTCAAGGGAGTGCCCTGTTTGACTCGCTGACAGTTGAACAGAATGTCCGATTCCCGCTAGACATGTTCACGGACAAAAGTCTGGAAGAGAAGAATGAACGTGTGAATTTCTGCCTTAACAGGGTGAATATAATCAATGCAAATAAACTTTTTCCCTCCGAATTATCAGGTGGGATGAAAAAAAGAGTAGCAATTGCCCGTGCTATCTCACTAAACCCCAGATATTTATTTTGTGACGAGCCAAATTCGGGCCTCGATCCTCTTACAGCTATCCTTATTGATGAGCTTATCTCAGAGATTACAAAGGAGTATTCAATGACCACCATTATCAATACTCACGACATGAATTCAGTAATGGAAATCGGCGAGAAAATAGTATTTATAAGTGAAGGGAAAAAATGCTGGGAAGGGAACAAGGACGAGATACTGGTCTCAGATTGTAGAGCACTGAATGAATTCGTTTTTGCTAATGCCCTAGCCAAAAAACTCCGACAGGAATCTGAATAAACATCCTTAATGAATATTTTTAATCTAAATGGTCAATTGTTTTCCTGACCTGCAGATAAGGCAAATTAATACGATTAACTTCTTTGGAACCAACTGTTTCGATGGTCGGTTAATCATTCTTATAAATCCGATTGAGATAATGCTCAATCATTTTGATTTCTTTTTGCCGTCCACTTCCTCATAATCAACATACTCGCCTATCTCTTTCGAAACGCCCCGTACTTTATTATCAGTTCTGGAATTTGGTTTTCGCAGATCCTCTTCCGGTTCCTGGTAATTGAAAAATCGTACAAAGGATTTAACCAGCAGATAGATAATAATGGTAATTAGTATAAATCGTATCAATAGAATCATCTTTAATTACAGACTTTTTAATTACAAAATAGTATCAATATTTAGTTTATTTCCCCCGTTTGTTTCCAAATACCAGGTTAAATCCTGCTCTCGCATTAAGGGTGTTCCATTTATCAGGGAAAGGAAATGAGTCACCCCCGAAATTAGCTTTACTCCAGGCCAGAGGTATTCTATCGACAAGAAAGTACAACTGCGCATACAAACCCCGTATTGCAAGTCCAAATCCCAGGTTGTCATAACTCCTGTTACTGGCCGTATATGCAACAGTGGTTGAAAAGAATCCTCCAAGGTTCAGATTAGCTGAGAGAGTAAGAGCTTCCTTCACCTGTTTCCCTGACAGCTTACTGTAAGAAAGCAGTCCAAATGAAAGATTATCATTTAAAACATATTTGCCGGCAAGGGTTAGTCCTGCCGGAAGCAATGTAAAGAATGGATCGGGCGATTCAAGAATTGTAAGCGAACTCTTAATGGAATCTATCATAGCTTCACCAACGTCTCCAAAGGAAGCGGTTCCATTATAAACCTCCTCCATGTTAAGGCCACTGAATTCAATCTGATCATCAGTTTTCAGTCGTGTGATATCCGATTTCCATCTGATATACCCCAGATCGGTTATGGCCATTGAGGCAAATATTTTTTTAGTAATTTTGAAATCGGCTCCCAGATCAAGCCCGAATCCCATATTCTTCATACCAGCCGCAAATCTTACATAGTCCCCCGGAGTCTTGAACCGGTCTTCATCAAATTTCACATCGCTAAAACGAGGATCAGTATCTGAAACAGGAAAGAATTTCAGGGGACCAGAGAAGTTGAAGACCATGTCGGTGTTAAAAGTATGCGAGTTGTCATCCACAATGTTGATATTAAGAAGATTATTCTCAAGGGTTGCAGATGCAATTCCAAACAGAAATTTTCCTTTTGCTCCAAATCTTAACCTGTCAGCGAAAGATTTTGAAAAACCTGCGCCTATTTCGCGGTAGTATTTCAAATCCAGATCAAGGGTTGAGAGATCCACAGTCGATCCATAGAATTTGTCATTTCCTCTGAAAGCAAGCTCAAAAAAATCACCCGGAACAACAATATTGCTTAGAAAATTATCGGTAATATCCAGGAAGACATACAGATCGTTTTTTACAGTAAATCCTGCTCCAAGAAGCTGAAAGGACGTTCTGGTGTCAAGATAATTGAATTTCTTTATTCTGCTCATGAATCTGTCAAGGTCATAGTCGGAATTTATAAAAGGTATAGTAGATTCAGACACTTCCACACCCTTGACAAATACATCCGAAAAGTTAAATACACTGTTGGAAATATTGACATTAATCCCCGTTATCACAGGGAGCCCTACATAGATCCGGTTTGAAGGTCTGAGCGCCGGATTCAAAAGATGATTTTGAGGAAGGTCCATAAAATATAAAACCTGGCTGTTCTGACCTGAAGTTACTGATGCAATTATTAATAAGAATGTGATTGAAATCAATTTCGATTTAATCATGTTGTTTTTCATTTGCCCTCCGTTTCAAGTTTGTAATTATACAAAAATCTGTCAGTACCTCCAACAATAAGGTTCCAGTCATTATCAGAAGAAAGCTTGTTTATTGAAAACATTGAAGCCCCTCTCAGAGGAAATCCTTTCATTATCTCCCCTTTTTTATCGATAAGATAAATAAGCTTCCTATCGGTGTCAAATACCCCGATCTTTCTGTCAGTAGCAGAGAAGATAAAATTTATAGGTCCTCCAATCTTTTCAGAGCTGAAATCCTTTGTAAACATTTCTGTTCTGTCATGGTCATAAAGATACAACTTACCATTTTCAATGAAAATATATTCACCAAAACCATCTCCGTCTATATCAAAAAAATCAAAAGAATGGTTAGAATTAAACGTACGAAGATTAAATTTTCTGACCTCGCCATCGAAATATATATATTGGATTTCACCTGAGGGAGACGAACACACCAGGGAAGGTTTTGATCCTGGAGAAAACCTCAGAGTTGAGTTTTTTGCCTTCGAAACTGCATCTTTAGGCCTCATCCTTACATTCCCATAACGGTCAAGGAAGTAAATTGATGATTCATCTGCAACGACAATAAAATCCTTGCCTGAAACCCTGTAGAATCCTGCTTCAGTGGTAACAAGGCCTGCTGTGCGGAAAGGTTTCCATCCTTTTACAGTATTACCGCTCTTGTCATATGAATAGATCATCTTGTCTTCCCCGGCAATAACCAACCTATATGTATTGTTATTATCATAATCAAAAAGGGCCAGTGAATTTGTAGCAGGTGATCTGAGTTTAACGGGATACCTTTCAACGTAATTTCCATTTCTGTCGAGGATATGGATGTTATTTCTTCCTGAAAACAGTAGTTGATATTTCCCATTACGGTAATAATCAATCATATAAACCGTACTCATAATTCTTTCGCTAATTTCAACCTTCCATAAAACCCTTCCTGCAGCATTTATCAGGTAAGCTTTATTATTCATGTCCTGAATGAAAATCTCCCTTGCACCAGTTATATGGTTTTTAAAAAAGAAAGGTTTGATGCTGGCCGTTGTATCGAGCAGGGTTTCCCATTCTGTTCTGGACTCTTCCATGATCTGGTCTTTGTATCTAACAGACAGGTTGTTGTAAATCATTCCGTTGATAGAAGCAAGCTGAAATCCTACAGTCTGGAGCTTGTTGAAAGCTGCCCTGTTCCTTCTTATTCCCTCAGCAAGTCCGGAAGCAAGATATTCCGTCAGATAATCGGTTATCCTTGAGGGGTTACAATAGAAAAGATAGCCTGACCGTGAAGGAAGAAGTTTTTCAAATTCCCGGTAAAAGGCATCGTTTGCCAGAGTTTTGTTAAGAATATTATCGTATAAAAAGCGCGATAATGTGATCTCTGAACTACCGGTTACCATGTAATTATCATAAAATGTGAAATATGAGTCTGAAAAAGTTGGCGCCAGACCTGGTACAAGCTGTGAGATAAGTCCTGTTCTGCCTGTAAAATAAATTGGTATCTTCAACTGATCATCAGGTTGAAAATGTCTTATTTCCTTTTCTCCTTCTGCATACTCACGAACTATCTGTTCGCACTGGAATGGATTTTTCAATTCGATCACAACTATCGAGTTTTCATTAACGGGCATGGTTCTGATATCAATATACGCCCGTGTGACCTCTTCTCCAAGGTAAGGCCTTAGTCTTTCTGCCATCAATCTGTCTCCGGAATTCATATTTACCGGTACTTTTCTTTCAACCGGCATTATGAACGATTCAAACAGAGATGTCGCGGATGGAAGAATTCTGTAATTTTTAAGCTCCCTGGGCAGTATATTGTTATATCGGAACAGAAGATCATCCGGATCTGAGCTTTCAATATAACCGCTTATTGTGAATCCTTCATCATTTATGAACAAATCGCCTCCGGCACTGCTGCCTAGTTTAACTATTTTTTCAGCAAGCAATTGGTGGCCGGGAGCAAAAAGTGGTTTTAAAAGGTTGATTAAATTACCGAAAATCATAAAGAATTTATCTTCCTTTTTTCCGGTTGCTAGCATAACACGCGAAAATCCAGGAGTACTCCTTATATCTGCACCGGCTTGGGATTGTGTAAGTGCATTCATCACAAGCTTTCGGGATGTACTGCAAACCAGCAACCCCGAACTTATACTCAGGAAAACGGTATCCCTGGTATCTATTATAGCGTAAGGTAGCTTTATGATCCTTTTTCCACTTGTTTTTTCTTCTTCGATATTCTTTATCCCGAAAGAAACCAGGGCTTCTCTGACCTGCCTGAAACCCGCATCTGCGGGGATCGTCATCGAAATCAATGGAACCGCAACTTTCCGATCTGCAGGATGAAATGAAATAAGTGTTTTTCCTTCCTGTGAGAGCTTCTTAAATCCGGGTTTATTAAGCTGATCGGCAACATATTTCAGTTTCGTATCAAAATTCCTGAATTCATCAATTTTACCAACTTCAGAAAAAATCCCTTTACCTGTGGTCAATGTATTTAGCAGGCTCTGGATGTCGGCTGTTTCAATTATAAAGCAGGCATCCTGAGCAATTGCCTTATAAGGATCAGTTAATAGACTTTTTCTGCTCTGATGAAGAAAATATCCTATTAATGTAAGAGCTGCAAGAAAAAAAAACAATAAAATGACTGCTGTTCGCTTACCCACCTTAAACCTAACTTTTACTTAAAAATATGAAACTAACATGACTCACCGCAATCACAAATGAAAATGAAACTCTCTTTTATGCCTCTTCTATCACTTGCCAGCCTGCTGCGTCAGCCAGTGCATAAGCTGGTTCCTTCAGGTCACCGTAGAATGTAACCCTGTGCCATCCCCACTTATCCCACATTGTAAAGAGCTTTTCAATATCCCCGGTTGGCTCTGCGCAGAGTTTTGTGCGGCATGCTCTGTCATCAGGATCATTGGCGACTGAAACTGCCTGATGTAATATTATCTCTTTCCTATCATTCCTGATTTCGATAGTTGTTGTCAGGTAATGCAGAGGCAGAACCGACTGCACGGAAGCACCGTTCCTGTCTTCTGAGTGTGTCATTATGCGTATTGGATTTTCCGGTCCCCCGGGTCCGAATACCTTGCTTGGTGCAACACAGTGAGCATATATAATTTGCCTTTTTGAAGTATCAATTACCGGATCGGAAATAAAACCAGGGCGGCCCTTTGTCATTATCGAAAAGGCCAGCATTGTAGCCGTTGAACTAATATCGCACTCACATCCCCCTACAAGTCCTTCATTACACAATTCATGAAAACCCAGACAGGGATATGCATGAATATGCCCTCCATAAAATCCTCCAAGACAATTTATGGTTATTGCATTCGCATTATGTTTTTTTAAGACTGATTTCATCCCTAGGTACATTGCTGCAGATGCAAGAAGGGTATCAAATGACACATCCTTTACTTCTAATGATGTCTTCTGCCATTTTTCAGCAACTTCACGCGAGGCTTCCTTATCGGCCGATTTCCAGGCTGCATTAACCTCCGCAAAAGGAATATATTCCACTGGAATGCCCATAACAGGTTCGGAGATTCCCTTATTCTGATCCCTGATCGCAAGGATTTTAGACTTCCCAAATAACTTCATGCTTTTATCAGGTGACAACAGATCAATTGGATTGGAAATCAATTCATATTTACCAGGTGAAGGAGTAAGGCTCACGCGTGATTTTGTAACTGCGGAAACAAAATCTGCTGTTGATCCGCCCTTTCTAATAATATCGAAGCAGCTGACCGCTGCTAAAAGGTCATCAATCCGCGATGATGCCACAAAACCTACATTTGATGCATTATTGGTAAGAAAAGAAGCATTATAAACAAGAAATCCTCCACTTCCTCCAAACTGAAAATCAGCATACAAAACAGGTTTTCCTGTTTTTGCTATTGTCTGAATTACCTGATTCCAGCAATTCATCTGGTAAACAATATAACCGTCTGGGGGAGACAGTTTATCTGCTTCAACAATCTTTACAGCGTCTTCTGGGCCAGAAGCAAGGGAAGGAATGAATTCAATATCGCTGAATTTCCCGGTAAGTGCAGAATTGATTCTTTCCATTTCAGGATTGAAATCGAATCCAATATTGGGCCAGTCGGGTTTTTTCTGGATAGGCTCATGAAGAGAATAAATGATTCTTATTTTCATTTTCCTGTTTTTTGATCCTGAACAGGAAGCGGTTACCATAGCAACAGGCGCAAATGCCATACAGGCTGCACATGAGGAACATGAGGCAATGAACCTTCTGCGCGAAAAGGATTGAGTATTATCGCCCGAAGGAAGAATTGCTTTTGTGGAAGAAGTCTTTTTCATAATAGGGAACTATTTTATCTTTACAACTAAAAGGGATACTTCAAGACAATTAAAATCCTTCAGTAAAACAGACTTTAAATAAATAAAATATGCATCTGTTGCTGCAAGATATTCAGTAAATTTTTGGCACACATTTTGATCATTCTTAAATACACAGGCAATCTCCAAAATATACTTGATTCTTCAAGGGCAGCCAGGTTAAAAGCCTGGCTTTCATTTTATCAAAATGGCTTATAACCAATTATTTCCCTAACATCCCTGATAGTCCTCGAAGCACTTATCCTTGCTTTCTCGGCACCCTCTTTTACTACTGTTGCAAGGTATTTGTCGTCTGACAGAATAGCATTGATTCTTTCACGGATTGGATCCGTTACCTTGATGATATCCTCTGCAAGCTGCTTCTTAAGTTCCCCATAGCGTATCTGGCATGATGCATGCTTTTCTGTGAAATATTTAACAGTAGAAGGATCAGAAACTACACTCATTATCGTAAATAAGTTTTTCACCGGTTCAGATGGTTCCTGATTCATCGCTGTTGGTCCGGTGTCGGTGACAGCCCTCATCACTTTTTTTCTTATTTCCTGAGGCGTATCTGCCAAAAAAATTCCATTACCCTCGCTTTTGCCCATTTTACCGGTTCCGTCAAGGCCGGGAATTTTTATCAGTTCATTGCCAAAATTATATGCATCGGGCTCAGGAAAATAATCAACTCCGTAAATCATATTGAATCTCCTTGCAAACCTCCTGGTCATTTCAAGGTGTTGCTCCTGGTCCTTGCCAACTGGAACCTTGTTAGCCTTATGTATAATTATATCAGCAGCCATCAACACCGGATATGTAAGAAGTCCGGCATTGATGTTATCAGGATGTTTTCTAATCTTTTCCTTAAATGACGCAGTCCTTTCCAACTCTCCAACATATGCATTCATATTAAGAAGCAGATACAATTCAGTCACTTCAGGTACGTCGCTCTGTATAAAAACTGTTGCAACATTAGGATCAATACCACAGGCAAGGTATTCTGCCAGAACCTGCTTTATGTTACCATGAAGGTCGTCGGGCTTTGGATGGGTGGTAAGAGAATGGTAATCAGCGATAAAGAAAAAGCAATTGTTCTCCCTCTGCATCTTTAAAAAGTTCTTGAGCGCACCGAAATAATTACCAAGATGAAGATTTCCCGTCGATCTGATTCCGCTTACAACCGTTTCCATCATGTATGAAAAATATACTACCATGCAAAAATAACTTTTTTTCCTTATTCCCCCTGGTAACAAGTTAATATATGGAACAACTGCGGTTATGAGATGTATTTATCCTTTGACCACATCATAATAGGATAAGTATTTGGAGGAAAATCGTACCTTTGCCAGATCAAAACAAAATGTGCGGTGGAATCTACAAGACAGAAAAAAGTTTCACGACTTATCCAGAAGGAGATGGCAGGGATCTTTCTCAGAAAGGGAAACGAACTGGCCCATGGTAAGATGATCTCAATAACAAAGGTACGGATAAGCCCCGATCTCTCCTTCGCAAAGATTTATATCAGTATTTTTCCTTCTTCAGATCAAAGTTCCATTCTTGAAAGCATACATGAGCATTCATCACGGATCAGATATGAAATGGGACAGAAAGTTGGAAGGCAGCTGCGCATAGTTCCTGAGATAGCTTTTTTCATCGACGACAGCCTCGATTATATTGATAATATCGACAGGCTTCTCAAATCCTGAGTGATGCAGTACGATCCCATAAAAAGGACTATCGGTCGTATTTTTAATGGTCATCCTTTAAAAAGGAAATTGTTTTATTTGTTGCTCGATCTTATTCTTCTGCGAGCATGGCATATAAATCTTAAACTTAAAAAGGTAGCGAAACTTCTTCCTGTAAATGCATCAATTCTTGACGCAGGCTGTGGATTCGGGCAATACACATGGAAAATGGGACAAAAATACAGGAATTGGATTATAAGGGGTATTGATATTGACTGCAAACATATAACTGAATGCAGAAAATTCTTTTCCTCCACAACCTTGTGTAATAGGACATCATTCCAACAGCAGGATCTTACATTACTTACTGACAAAGAAACATATGATCTTATTCTTACAGTAGATGTGATGGAACATGTGCATGATGATGAAAAGGTATTTCGCAATTTCTACAATGCATTGAAGAATAATGGTTTTCTGATAATATCGACACCTTCCGACAAGGGCGGTTCCGATGTGTATGAAGAAAACGAAAGATCGTTCATAGATGAACATGTCAGGAATGGTTACGGAGCAGAAGAAATACGGAAAAAGCTGTCATCAGCTGGATTCCGGAATGTTACAACTGAATATACTTACGGAAAGCCAGGAAGCATTTCATGGCTTCTTTCAATGAAATATCCTGTAAAAATGCTGAGCATTTCAAAGGTTCTTTTGCTTATAATGCCTTTTTACTACCTCCTGATATTCCCTCTTGCTTTTACTCTTAACACTTTCGACATCTGTATGACTCACAAATCCGGAACAGGTCTCCTGGTAACAGCAAATAAGTAATAAGTGAAACTCTCCCTTTATATAGCAAAAAGATATCTCTTCGCAAAAAAATCGAGGAACGCAATAAATATTATTTCTGCCGTATCGGTAGCTGGCGTATCGGTAGGAACAATGGCTCTTATTATTGTACTCTCGGTCTTCAATGGACTTGAAACTCTTGTCCGATCCATATTTAACACGTCCGATCCTGATATTAAGATCACTGCAACCGAAGGAAAGTCATTTGTTCCTGATTCTGCAAGCCTGATGCTGCTTTCGTCTGTAAGTGGAATATCCTGTTACTCATTATGCATCGAAGAAAATGCACTGCTACGTTATGGGGAAAGACAATATATTGCAACCATTAAAGGAGTTGATGACAACTACCTGAGCGTAACAGGCATTGAAAACTCAATGTGGGACGGTGAGTTTATACTGAAATCAGAACAGGGGCGTCCTTATGCAATACCTGGTATAGGAATAGCAAATTCACTTGGATTAAGAATAAACTTTATTACCCCTCTTGACATCTTTGTACCGAGGAAAAGCGGAGATTCAAATCTGAATCCCGAAAATGCATTCATAAGAAAATTTATTTTCCCCTCAGGTATCTATCAGATAGAACAGGAATTTGATTCAAGATATGTCTTTATACCAATCGATTTTGCAAGGGAACTTCTTGAAAATGAAAATGGCGTAAGCTCGATAGAGATCAAATTCAAAGAAGGAGCAGATGAAGCTCGGGTTCAGAAAGAAGTAAGAAATATTTTCGGAAAAGGATTCATAGTTCAGAACAAGTACGAACAGCAGGAGATCTTTTATAAAGTGATGAAATCGGAAAGACTGGCTATTTTCTTAATTCTAACATTCATACTGATAATTGCTTCATTCAATATCATAGGATCCCTAACCATGCTGATAATTGAGAAAGAACGTGATATAGAGATACTGAAAAGTCTGGGTGCGGATAACAACCTTATAAGGAAGATATTTATATTTGAAGGTTGGCTTATTTCAATCATTGGCGCATTTGCAGGAGTTATTCTGGGCTTTATAATATGCTGGATCCAGCAAACCTATGGATTGGTCAGACTTCAGAGCGATTCGCTGCTGTTGGATGCATATCCGGTCATAATGAAACTGAAAGATTTTATTATTGTCCCGGTAACAGTCTTGTTGATAGGATTCTGGGCTGCATGGTACCCTGTCAGGTTCCTGACAAAAAAATACCTCACAGGTAACTGAATCTTATAAAATGAAATTTTCAGGACAAATAATTCTTAAGGCCTTTCTGATATTTCTGATATCCTGTTTAATTGCATGCTCAGGCAGGAAGAATAAGGCAATACACAGGGACATTATTCCGGAAAAAGATCTGGTTGAAATCCTGGCAGATGTCCATATTACCGACGGTCTACTATCCATACCCAGAATAAACAACCTTTATGCTAACATGGATTCCCTGGCTGCATATGTTAATGTTATTGAAAAGCATGGGTATACAAAGGAGATTATGGACAGAACAATGAGGTTCTATTTCATGAAAAGACCCAAAGAACTTGTCAGGATCTATGACAAGGTCCTTGGCAAGCTGAGTGCAATGGAATCAAGACTTCTGCAGTTCAATCCTTCTCTTAATGATCTGAGCAGCAATTATTGGCAGGGAGAACAGTTCTATTACTTTTCCGGACCGAACATGACAGATACCGCCGGGATCGATCTGATTGTGTTGTATTCAAGATTCTATACCCTTAATTTTACGATAACTGTTTACCCTGATGACGAGACCATTGATCCCCATTTGAATATGTTTTTTGAAAGAACCGATCCTGAAAACAAAACCAGTACCCGTACATATTTCTACAAAATTAAATATATAAAGGACGGGCAACCGCATAATTACTCTATTCCGATAAGGATAAAAGAAATGCCTCCTGTCAGGATAAAAGGATGGTTTGTAAATACCGAGAATCAGCACCCAGGTCTGAAAAAACATCATTTTGTGGATAATATATCACTTAATCCCAGAATATCGGGTAAATGAAAAAATTTTCCGCACAAGTCATTTTTACCAATTGTGGTCCGCCATTGAAAAGGGGTATCATAACTACGCAAGATGACGGGACGGTTATCAGTGTTGAAGACACGGGTGGAGAACTTGCAGAAAAAGAAAATGTGGAATTCCACAATGGGATAATGATCCCCGGATTTGTAAACTGCCACTGCCATCTTGAACTCTCAGACTTATCCGGCAAAATATTACCTGGAAAGGGGCTGGCCGGGTTCATACTTGATATTAGAACTGTACGCGACCAGACCATAAAAGAAAGTAACATTACGGCTTCTAAATCAGACAAAATGCTTTTCGATGAAGGGATCGTGCTTTGTGCCGATATCTGTAATACCAACATCACTTTTGAAATAAAAAAGAAAAGCCATATTGAATATATCAATCTTCTTGAGGTCTTTGGAGTCGATCCTGAAAAGGCCGAAAAGAGATTCTCTGAGATTGTACAGCTCTCAGAAGCAGCCATGTCAGCAGGTTTAGTTTATTATGTCATACCTCATTCAACCTATTCACTTTCTCTTCCGCTTCTGCGTATGGTCAGATCAGCAACATCATCAAACAGGGTGACATCGATCCACTTTATGGAGTCAGCGGCTGAAGAAGAATTTCTCAGTAATCATTCAGGACCAATAAAAGAATCATATTTAAGGTCGGGTTTGAGAATAACCCATGAAACTGTCAGTGATCATGTTACAGCAGTACTTAATGAAATAACCCGATCTGGAAATCTGATACTGGTACACAATACCTTTGCCGGAAAAGAGATTGTCAGGAAGTTACATGAAAGGAAAAACCTTTTTTGGTGCCTTTGCCCCAGATCAAATCTGTACATCGAGAACCATCTGCCTCAGATTGAAATGCTGGTAGAAGAAGGCTGCGAAATTGTGATGGGAACCGATAGTCTGGCATCAAACAGTAGCTTAAGCATTTTAGAAGAAATAAAAACCATACAAAACCATTTCTCTTCCATTCCGCTTGAAATCCTTATCCGTTGGGCAACACTGAATGGTGCAAAAGCATTATGCAGGGGAAGTCAGTACGGATCAATTGACAGTGGGAAAAGACCCGGTTTATTGCTTATACAAGATGCCGATCTGGTAAATCTCAAATTAACCCGGGAAAGTAAAATAAAAAGACTGATCTGACAAAGTCCTTACTTATAATCCTTATTATAATCCTCATCACGGTTGCCGATATGTTTCCAGATCAGAATTTGCCTAATTTTTTTAATTTTGAACTCTTTATTACAATTGTAAATGGCGACATTCCTTTTCGATAAGATCATTTTCGGGCCAGTCAGAAGCCGGCGCCTCGGGATCTCGCTGGGTATAAATCTCCTTCCTGCAACAAAAAAGATATGTAATTTCAATTGTATTTATTGTGAATGCGGATGGACATCGGAAAGTAAAGCCGATAAAGCATTGATCCCATCCAGAAAGGAGGTAAGGGATGCCCTCGAGAAAAAGCTGGCATCAATGACGGAAAAGAACCAGACCCCTGATGTTATCACCTTTGCGGGCAATGGAGAACCCACCCTGCACCCCGATTTTAAAGGAATAATCGATGATACAATTGAACTGAGGAACAGATTCTTTCCTGATACAAAAATTGCAGTTCTGTCAAACTCGTCAACTATTTCAAGACCTCAAGTGAGGGAAGCTTTACTTAAAGTTGATCAGAACATACTTAAGCTTGACTCGGGATTCGATCTTACCGTGCAGGTTCATAATCAACCAAAGGTAAATGTTAAGATAGCAGACCTTATAAAGGACCTTAAAAAATTCAATGGAAAATTGATCGTTCAGACATTGTTCCTCAAAGGATTATATAAGGGAAAAATAATTGACAACACAACCCCCGGGGAACTTGATGCCTGGTTAAAGGCAATTGAAACTATAAAACCTTCGGAGGTGATGATCTATACAATCTCAAGAGATACTCCTGAAGGGGGATTGCTGCAAAAAATACCGGTTTCCAAACTTAAAGAGATAGCGGAAAGAGTAAACCGGATGGGAATTAAAACTCAGGTCTCAGGTTGATTTTGAAAACATCACAAAGGATCCTTATCTGCCCTCTCGAGTGGGGCCTGGGCCATGCGGGCCGTATGATTCCCATGGCCAGGAAGCTTCAGAAAATGAATAACGAGATCCTTATTGGTGCAGGACAGGAGCATCTTGCACTTTTCAGGGAAGAACTACCCGGTGTAGCTCTTATAGAATTCAAAGGTTTCAAACCGGGATATTCAGGAATACTTCCTCAATACCTTATACTTCTATTCAAACTGCCTGTATTGATTCTTCATATAATAGCTGAACACAACAGGCTTAAGAATATTATCAGGGAACACAAGATAGATATTGTAATAAGTGATAACAGGTTTGGGTTATGGCATAAAGGAATTAAAACCGTTTACATCTCTCACCTACACCGTATCCCTTTCCCCGGAAACCTAAGATGGCTTGAACCTGTTGGTATATTTATTCACCGCTTCTTCATCAAGAAATATTCAATGTGTTTTATCCCCGATGTTCCCGGAGGGATTAATGTTTCAGGAAGATTGTCGCACGGGCTGAAGCTTCCATCAAATACCAGATTTATAGGCATACTGTCGAGATTTTCCGGTATGGGTGAACCAGACCTGAGGGAAGCCATGCTGACAGGGAAAAGGATTGCTCTCATACTTTCCGGTCCAGAGCCACAGAGAAGGATTCTGAAACAAAAAGTAATTAATACTTTCAACGACAGCGACTTGCATCTGATAATTCTTGAGGGGAAACCAGAAGAGGACCACAAAGTAGCTGTTTCCGGAAACATATTTTCTTACAATCACCTTCCTTCCCCAGACTTCATGAAGGTTCTTCTCGAAAGTGATTATATAATTTCGCGTTCAGGTTATTCAACTATTATGGAACTTTTAAGCCTTAACAGGAGTGCTTTGCTCATCCCGACTCCAGGACAGACTGAACAGGAATATCTTGCCTCGCACCTTTCAGAAATGGGATGGTTTGCAACTGTTTCACAGAAGCATCTTGAAAAAGGATTGCTACTGCCCCGTAAACAATACCTTAACGCTGAATTAATAACAGATGAAAGCAACAGGTTGCTGGAAGAAGCACTTATTGATCTTTTAGAACAGCATGAAGAATAATCCTAAGACGGTGAACCCCATAAAAAATCCTGACCATACCTGCCCGGGATTATGTGAATTGAGTTTAAGCCTTGACGATAGAATTAAACCTGCAATCAGGACGGTTGAAACAAGGTACCAGACAAGAGAGGTTGACATTTTCAGTGATAATAAAACTACAACTGCATTCAAAGCCCCGGCGGCCACAGAATGTATTGAGATCTTATACCAGTAATTTATCAGTGTCACCAGTATAACCAGAAAAGTTGAGGCGAAAATAAATGACTTGACAAAAACCGGGATCTGATATTTGAATATTACAAACGAGGTTAACGAATAGAGCACCGACATTATGATCAGAGGTACCGACCTTTCATTTCTATCCTCAATTGAATAGGTGCTTATCAGGTTTCTGGTTCTAAAGAAAGGCAGAAGGACCAATGGGATAACCACGTTGTTAATGAATATTATTAAAAAAAGTATCTTTTTAACCTCAACAGACATATATCCTAGTAAAGTAGGCGCAGTGAAGATAATTCCAAGACCGTAAATCGGCATTATTAATGGATGAAACACAACTGAAATGAAATTTGCCAGTGTGGTTAAGCAAGATTTATTTTTTACCTGGTTCATCGGGGGTGCAACAGCAATGCTCTAACTTGATTTTAATAAGCTTAATTTTATTACACTCCCATTAGATTTCTTTCCTCAGTCTTGCAACAGGGATATTAAGCTGTTCGCGGTATTTTGCAACAGTTCTTCGGGCGATCTGATAACCTTTTTCCTGCAATATTTCGGTCAGCCTTTCATCAGTAAGGGGTCTTCTTTTCTCTTCATTTTCTATACAATCCTGAAGTATCCTTTTTATTTCCCTGGTTGATACTTCTTCACCGCTGTCAGTTTGTAATCCTTCGGAGAAGAAAAATTTGAGTGGCAGTATCCCAAAATGCGTCTGAATATATTTACTGTTGGCTACACGCGATACAGTTGAAATATCAAGACCTGTCATTTCTGCAACATCTTTCAGGATCATAGGTTTCAGCTTTGTTTCATCTCCGTCAACAAAATATTCACGCTGGTATTCAAGAATGGCATTCATGGTTAATAAAAGGGTATTCTGTCTTTGCCTGATCGCATCAATGAACCAGCGAGCTGAATCAATCTTTTGTTTTACAAACATGATAGCTTCCTTCATCTCCTTTTTCTGGTTCTTGTTCTTTATGTACGAATTAAGCATCTCATTATATGATGAACTCAAACGCAATTCGGGCAGGTTACGCGAATTAAGGTGAAGGTCAAATCCATCCTCGGTAATATCGAGGATAAAATCAGGAATGATCTGGTGGGAGGTCTTGGCAAAGGAATCGCTGTAAACGCTTCCAGGCTTGGGATTGAGTTTTAGTATTTCCTCTATCGCATTCCTGAGTTCATTTTCCGTTACACCGAGTTTAGCTGTAATCTTATCATAATGCCTTTTTGAAAATTCATCAAAGTAGAGATCAATGATTGTATAAGCCAGCTTGATTGATTCCTGGGTTCTGTCTTTGATGGCAAGCTGGATCAACAGGCATTCCCTCAGGTTCCTGGCGCCTACTCCGGGAGGATCGAGGTCCTGGATTATTTCCAGTACCTCTTCAAGTTCCTTTTCATCTGTGGTTATATTTTGCAGAAATGCCAGATCATCAACTATGTTTTCCAGTTCCCTGCGTAAATAGCCATCTTCATCGATATTTCCAATGATATATTCTCCAAGTATCTTTTGCTTGTCAGTCAGATCTCTCAGATTAAACTGCGATTCCAGATGTTCATGAAATGAGGAGCCCACTGAAAATGGTATTTCAGCTTTTTTTTCCTCATCCCTGCTGTAATTATTTGTCTGAAGACGATAGTCAGGTATGTCATCCTCTTCGATATAATCATCGAGAGTGAATTCATCATGGTCCTTATCTTCCTCCTCATACTGTTCTTCGAGATCTTCTACTGATGATACTTCCTCATCCTCCTCTGGACCTTCCTCAAGCGCGGGATTTTCTTCCAGTTCTTTTTTTATCCGCTGCTCAATCTGCAGTGTGGGGATCTCAAGCAGCTTAATCATCTGTATCTGTTGCGGAGAAAGTTTCTGAAGCAGTTTCTGCTGTAATTTCTGCTTTAACATCCCAGTTATATTAGTTTACAGAATCAAAAAAAATAATCAAAACTCAGCATTTTTAGGTGTCCTGGGGAAAGGAATCACATCCCTGATATTCGACATCCCTGTCATGAACAGTATCATCCTTTCAAACCCAAGCCCGAATCCGCTGTGAGGAGCCGTTCCGAATTTTCTTGTTTCAAGGTACCACCACAGATCCTTTTCCGGCAGATTCAATTCAAATATCCTTTTATGCAATTTTTCATAAACTTCCTCCCTTTGTGAGCCGCCAATGATCTCTCCTATTCCTGGGAAAAGTACGTCCATTGCCCTTACTGTCTTACCATCATCATTCTGCTTCATATAAAAGGCCTTGATTTCCTTCGGATAATCTGTGAGGATTACCGGCCTCTTGAAATGCTCCTCCACCAAATAACGCTCATGCTCAGCCTGAAGATCACGACCCCATCCTACCGGATATTCCCATCTCTTCCCCGATGCTGTTAAAATATTAACAGCTTCAGTATAGGTTATCCTAACAAACTTATTGTCAAGCACAAATTTCAGACGTTCAAGCAGATTCTTGTCGACCATATCATTAAGAAAACCAAGATCTTCTTTGCAATTGTCAAGAGCATAAGCAATAAGATACTTTACAAAATCCTCGGCAAGATCCATATTGTCATTAAGATCATAAAAGGCCATCTCTGGCTCTATCATCCAGAATTCTGCAAGATGCCGTGGTGTATTGGAATTCTCCGCTCTGAATGTAGGACCGAAAGTGTAAACTTCTCCGAGTGCAAGAGCGCCAAGCTCACCTTCCAGCTGACCTGAAACAGTAAGGTTTGTTTCTTTACCAAAGAAATCATTCGAGAAATCAACCTTACCTTCTTCATTAAAAGGAATATTTCTAAGGTCAAGGGTTGTAACATGAAACATCTCTCCTGCACCTTCACAGTCACTTCCAGTAATTATCGGGGTATGCAGATAATAGAAACCTTTGTCGTTGAAATACTTGTGAATGGCATATGCCATTGCATGCCTTATTCTGAAAACTGCCCCAAAAGTATTTGTTCTGAATCTGAGATGAGCTATCTCCCTGAGGAATTCCATCGAATGCCCCTTTTTCTGTAAAGGATATGTTTCGGCATCACACCTGCCATAGATCTCAATTTCACTCGCATGGATCTCTACACTCTGACCCTGTCCCGGCGATTCATAAAGCATTCCTTCAACACCTATGCAGGCTCCCGTAGTTATATCTTTGAGAAGAGTTTCATCAAACGATGAAACCTCAGCAACAATCTGGATATTGTTAATAACAGAACCATCATTAAGAGCTATAAAGACTATATTCTTGTTTCCCCTTTTTGTCCTAACCCATCCTTTAACCAGAACTTTTTCTCCTATATGGGGTGATTTTAAAAGTTCTCTGATCTTTATTCGTTTCATCATTAAAGTATAAAACAACATGAATTTCCCCCCGCAAAAATAATAAATTGTTTCAGTGCTCTCCTCCGACATTGTCATATTATTAGGATAAATCTCATAATAATTGATCCGCATAGAAGTTATAGAAGATGGCTGGGTGCTGTTATCAGTTCTTTTTATTTATTTTCAATCAAAGATCCGACTGTCAGTTACCATTCATTAATTGCCAGATGAATCTACTTTAATGCAAAACAGATTAGTGGGCAGGTTTGAAAAATAGGAAAAACTGAATAAATTTGAATAAGAAAATGTTAAAACAAAATAAGCCATGGAAGAAAGAAAGAAGATGATTGTTGTACCCTGGGATTTTACACCGGTGGCCGAAAATGCTCTTGCCCATTCTGTCAAAATTGCCCGAATGGTGAGTAATAACATCTGCCTCCTGCATGTTGTTGACAAGGATATCAAGCTCAAGCAAGAGGGAGAGAAGCGGACACTTCTGAATCACGTGGCCAGGGAAGCTGGAGAAAAGTATAATATGAATATCTCAGCCCAGGTGGTAAAAGGAAGCATTTTCACCTCAATAGCGGAATTCGTCAATTCAAATGAAGTCAATCTCGTGGTAATGGGAACTCATGGGATCGTCGGTATGCAGAAACTCACCGGAAGCTGGGCGCTGAAAGTGATTGTAAAATCTAAGGTCCCCTTCATAGTTGTTCAGAATCCCCCGGCTGATCATGAGAGATATCACAATATCGTTTTCCCGATCGACTTCAGAATAGAAAACAAGGAAAAACTGAGCATGGCTATCTTTATGGGTAAATATTTCGACTCAAAAATACATATCCTGAAGTCAAATACTACCGATAAAAGCCTTATCAAAAAAACCAATATAAACCTGAACTTTGCCATTAAATATCTGATCCAAAACAATATAGATTATGAGATACACGAGATTGAACGTGGGAAATTTGCACAGCGAACTATCGACTTTGCAAATAAAATAAAAGCGGATCTCATAGTCATCATGACCACCAAGAATATCTCAATGGCCGACTATGTACTCGGAGCTTCAGAACAATATATTATTGCAAACAGCTCAAAGATCCCGGTGTGTTGCGTCAACCCAAGATCATCATTTGCCAAAGTTGGTCAGTTCATGTATGGATAACATGTTTCTTCACAATGCAGTTTCTTGTCAGTTTACTGTCAGTTTCTTTTTACTGGAACAACTAATGTTGCTGTAATGGCAACGAGAACTGAGATTATGAAAGTTGTAAGTCTGGCGGGAATTCCTTTTACTATAAAAGCAGATAAGACTGAATTGAGTTTTTCCTGATCAATTTCTTTCTTATATTTTTCCTTAAGTGCTCTCTCAAATTTTAATTTGTTAACAAATCTAATGCCTTCAATGGATATAAGATTCTCAGCTTCATTTCTTTCAATAACATTATGGTTAACAAGAAACTTCAGTTTGGGCTCAGTAACTTTATAGTGCTGTTCAAATCCGCCACTGATCCAGAATATAGTAAAGAGTAATCCGGTAATTACTGTAATAATTGCAGCTTTTCCGTGAAACCTTTTCCAGAAGAGTGAAAAAAGGACTACCACTGAAAAAGTACAACCGATTCCTGCCCACACATAACTTACAATAGTAAAAATTAATTTTGAAGGGGTAATATATGAAAGGCCAAGTGCTACTATAGCAAGCGCTGCAGTAGTTATCCTGTGTCTTCTTAACTGGTTTGCAGAAGCATTTTCCCCTGAACTCCTGCCATCTTTCTCCAGAAGGCTTTCAGACAATTCCGTAGCTGAAAGGATAAGAAGAGAATCAGCCGTTGATATCATAGCTGCAATCGCACCTGTGATCAGAAGTGCAGCAATTATTCTGGGGAACAATTTTAATACGACACTCGGCATCACATATTCGGGATCGCTTAACCCCGCAGGGCCAAAAATGGCTATGCCGATCCAGCCGATCGCAAGTGCTCCAATATAAGCTATTACTGTCCAGATTATGCCTATGTTCCTTGCGATCTTTGCCTGTTTTGCATCCCTTACTGCCATGAACCTTACACTCAGCTGGGGTTGGCCCCCGAGGTATCCGAAAAACCAGCTGAATCCTCCGGTAATCAACAACCCTGCACCGAAACCTTTGGCCGCTCCTGTCAGGGAGGTATATGTCCCTCCTGATTTAACCAGTCCGTCAATAATCCCTGAGGCATACAGGTCATGATGGTTTGCCAGATAGATTATACCTGCAACAGGCCCAATCACCAACGTTATAATCATTAGCAGTGCCTGAATGACATCGGTATAGACCACACTCCTGAATCCTCCATATACAGTATATGGTATTATAAGCGCTGCAGTAACTAAAACTCCTGCCTCCGGTTTCAAACCAAAAAGGGTATAAAGTGTCTTCCCCCCGCCCAGGAACTGTGCTCCCACATAGAAAAAGAAAAAGAACACAATAGCCATGCTTGATACTTTCCTAAGCACCTTACCGTATTCCCCATGTTTTGCAGCAAGAAATCCGGTGAAAGTAGAAACATTGTACTTCTCAACTTCATCCCGGAGCCTCCACGCAATGACTGCCCATGCAGTTATTATCCCTGCAATGCATCCGGCTGCTGTCCATATCTCTGTCAATCCCATCGCATAGGCGGCACCCGGAAGCCCCAGCAGAGCCCAGGAGGATTCACCCGTGGCCCGTTCCGAAAGGGCGGCTGCCCAACCCGGAAGTGACCTCCCGGCAATGGCAAAGTCACTTCCCGTTTTAACCTTCCTCCCCTGATATACTCCCCAGGTTACAAGGAAAGTGATATATGTCACCATTACAATAATCAGACCGACATTATTTTCCACTTGCCGATTTTTTTGTCGTTTTAAAAACAAGGAATTACCTGGCCCTGTAAACCTTTTTTAATGCTTTTTTGTCTCCCGTCCTTCCCAACCACTTTTACCTTCATCCATAAAAATCTCCTGAAGTGTCTTTGATACTCTTTCATCAACCTCTTCAACGAGTTGTATCCTCAGTGGACTGGTCAGCCTCTTATGCCATTCAACAACAGGTGTATAAGGCGCAGGCGTTTTATCTGTCTCAAAAATAAGATATGCCCATTTTTCAGTAAAAATGTTTCCCTTCAACACAGGAACTATCTGCTGCATATTGGATGAAAGAAAAGTATGTGATAAACCACGTGCCCAATAAATCCACGGACCAGCGGTGATATAAAAGAACGGATTGAGCAATCTTACAGGAGATTCCACGCTTGTATTAGAGTAATTAAGCTGTATTCCGGCAAACCCTATTCCTTTTTCCTTATTGAAGAATATTATCCATGGTACGTCAGCTTCCATTTTAAGATCAGTCAGGTCAGGCATGTGTGCAACATCGTAAATAATAACAGAGTCTCTCACAATATCATACCAGGCAGCGTGGGTTATTAGTTCACGTTTTATCACCATCTCTGCATTCCTGAGTGCAAGTGCCTGAACCGTCTCCTTTATTCTCATTGTTGTAGTACTGACAAAATATGGTACACCCGGATAGAATTCATATCTAACCGACGCATCAACCTCAGGAACTTCTCTCATGTCATCCCAAACATCGCTTCGTGCAATTACAGGTCCTGAAACTGTACTTATATTCCTAGGAGGTTTCCAGTCTGCGGTATGCGTCCAGGGTCTTGGAGGCACGTAAATATCTGGATTCCAATGCATTGCACCATTAGTTTCGAGCCTGTGATAGAGAGGGGCTTCAGGCTTGCTCTTGAGTTTGATCTCATCCAGATGCCCTGAATTGGGATGAAGAATGACCGACATTTTACTGTTGTCTATCTGTAATCCGGGAGCCATTCCTTGCATCCTAAGGTCAGTTGTATATAACTTAACCATTGCATCAGGATTGTTATAAAAGATCAGGAATACCTTGCTCGATTTCGCAGGTACGTCGGCAAGGAACGCTACCCTTATTGTTACAGTAGGCAGCCACAGAGGGGTCTGACGGGTGGGTTTGCCATCTTTGTCAGGAGCCAGATCATCCTCCTTGAGATATTCCATCTGATCATACACCTGTGACGGAACTTCTGTCAGTTCATGAGTCTTTGGGTCTACTGCCATAACCCTTATATCGCGGGTAAGCTGCTGCGCTTCATCGGGGTAGAATGCCAGGAGTACCTCAACGGGTTCATTTGTCCTGTTAATTCCAGCAGTTTCACTTAGAATAACGGATTTGTAACTTTTCCAGTCCCTGCTGAAAACAGCCACACCCTCAGGCGCCTTGACTTTCCTTGTAGCAGTGATCCATATATCCTCTGATGAAGCATTCACAGATTTCTTCATCCTTACTGATATCCTGATACTATATTCCTTCCCGGGTTCCCACCTTACCCATCCGGTAACATTAAAGTTCTTGTACAATGTACCATCCTGTGAAAGACTATATCCTGATGGTGGTCTTTCTGAAAGAGGAGGATGATTCATATTTTCATGATCCGAATCCCTTCTAAGATCAGTGGCCCTCAATACCTTGCCATCTACTGCAGCTTCAACTTCAATTATCGACTCCCTGGGGAGTTCAATATCTGCCCTGAAATGATAAAATGGTATGGCAGGTGATGGATATCCGAGTTCAATTTTCTTTATGTTAAGCTGACTTGTCTCCCTGGATTTCTGGGAAAATCCAAATGAATAAGTTATTACTGCCAGGATCAGAATAAAAAGCATCCTGTGCTTCAATGTCTGTGTATTTATCATGATTAATAGTTTAAGTTGTTTATATGGTCATATCCGGATCTGTAATTTCTAAAAAATGTTCCTTTTTAATGCTCTTTACTCATGACACTTACATTTATAGAATAAAATAAGGGAACGAATTTTATCTCAATTCCATCCACTTGAATTTCAAGTTGAGTAAGATATTTTATTACTATTGCACGGTTACCAGGTTCCTGTTTCTAAGCTCCTGTACTCCATTTTGCCATTTTCCGCCAGTACCCCAGAGGTAATATGAAAAATACATAGTAGTTTTCTGATAAATCGGGGTCCATGGCTGAAATTCAACATAGTAAAAATGAGCCTCACTGTTTTTCGGATGATTCATCCACATGTGAAGGAAAATGGGTTCAGTAACAGGGAAAGCTCCTACAAATGTAATGTTCTCCTTTTCATCATATCCTGCATTCCAGCCCTCCCTTAGAAAGAATGCCCTCCCATAGTAATCCTCGGGTTTCATACGGTACTCATGGAGGCCATCTTTTTCAGGAACAGTGAATACATCCTCGGTCCAGTGCTTTGCCCCCAGTTCAAGAATCGGCTGCGGTCCCAGCACATTGGCTTCCGGATTTTTAAATGTAAGTGCAAATTGAACTTCAAGAAGTGGTGAATTGCCATATAGTGTGAAGATTTTCTCAAGCTTGTTTCCATAATAGTCGGTACTCATCTTAACTCTCACATAATCACCCTCTTTCTTAAGAATCTCCGCGTCATATACCCTGTGGGTCTCCATGCTCCCCTGTCCCAGAAAATCTTCAAACCCTCCATAAGGATAATATCCTCTTTTTCTGAAAGTGCGCTTATCATCCGCAGCCTTGTCGGGCCATAATTTAAACAGTACATTATCATTCTTAGATTTTACAATGTACTCTATAACCCTTGCACCGGTCGTAAGGAGGGTAATCTGAACACTATCATTTTCCATCCTGTATTCCATTATACCATCACTATTAAGGTCAACTTCATAAAGGTATGGTTTGCCTGAAGCCTCACCAACTCCTAGCTGGCTTATGTTTTCCACTCCTATTGCCGATACTTTCACATTGTAGCTGCCTGCCGGGACCTCAAGATCGAACGTCAGATTAGCAAATGCAGCTTTTCTGGCATCGCATGTTTTTGATGTTGAATAGACAACTTTTTTGGGATTATTTTTTTCAAACACTTCTACCTTCACAGGGAATGATTGCCTGTCGGTAAAATTATGTATG
Source organism: uncultured Rikenellaceae bacterium (assembly GCA_964613785.1). Classification (GTDB taxonomy): domain Bacteria; phylum Bacteroidota; class Bacteroidia; order Bacteroidales; family VadinHA17; genus LD21. The sequence continues at coordinate 26,341 of CAZTJT010000002.1, read as the reverse complement.
GCAACCGGATATGAAACCCTGGGTGCATGTCCGTAAAGGAGCTGATGCACAGAAATCGCCCTTGGCAGATCAAGAATTGCAAGAGTACTCTTAGTCTTTTCCCCCCAGCTGAAATGAAGAGCAACCGGATTTGTTTTCTTCATCGCTGAAGCTTGTGGATCCAGATCGAATTCAAGTGTCTTTGTGCTGTTCGCGGGCAATGTCACCTGCGAAGATGTCGTTCCTTTCATTTTCAGTTCGCCCGGAAGAACTATTTTGAGTGTGCCTGAAACCGGTTTCTGATAAAGGTTGGTCAAATTCAAAATAAGTTTGTAATCACTTGTTGAAGCTTCCAGGTTTATCCTGTCACCAAAATATTCTTCAAGCCAGACACGGTCAATCAGAAGAAGCTGAAGTGCATTTCTGAACCTGGCAGGTCCCATCATCAATCCGCCCTTTAGAATTGCCACTTCACGTCTGTCCATTATAGCTTCCCATAGCAGTTTCTTTGAAAGCTGCTTTCCCTTGGGTATAAATAGTACCATTGAGTTTTCCGTACCACCATACAGATTTCCTGTACTGCTAATGAAAGGAACATTTTCATTGTCAATCTGTTCTTTGTTTCCCTCTGTGGCAAAATAACCATCATAAGAATACTTGTCAGCTTCACCGCTGGGATCCCATACCTGCCTGAATACATATCCTTCTTTTTCATGTGCATACCTTATCCATGATTCGGGGGTAAACATGCTTTGAACCTGCAGGCCGTCATAGTCTTTCAGTCCATGTATTTGTCCGAATCCAAAATCTACCACTGCCGGATTATTGATTTTTGAAAGCCATTCTTCCATTTCTTTCTGGGCAAGAAAATCCATATAACCCGTGAAGGTAAACCATGTATTACCTTCATTCATCCCTTTTCCTATAACTTCAAGGGGGTGACCCGGAGTGCATGTTACGCTTTTAAGAAGGGTTTCAGCACCGAACCATCCTTTATGAATATCATATTTTGAAAGGACTTCCCTGGTGCTTTCAATTAATGCCAGCGTTTTATCCCTCATCTCTTTAATGGATGATGCCACTACAAAAATCTTCTTATTCCCACTCTCAAGAAAAAATACCATGACATCAGTAAAATCTTTTGCTCCATATTGATAGCTTTTTAACCTGTCCTTCCAGATATAGTCTGAGGGAAGCTTTTCCGTAAGTTTTTTCCCGGCATCAGTCGAAGGATCAACGATTGCAAGCACATTTCCAGCCTTAATAGCTTCATTGATCTTTTCAACTGATGGTTGATCAAGTGTCGTGTATTGTTCCCTGAGTATTTCGTTTATGAATCCCTCCTGCATTGCCAGACCCGGAATACCAAATTCTGTTGCAAGGTCCACTCTGGTCTGAGCAATTGTATAATCCATTTTAGGCAAGGAGATCTTGAACAGGTTCCCATACCGTATCTGATCACGGAAAATATTGTGCCAGTAATTGGTATAGCCATTGAACTGGAACTGGGTGGTGACCATATTTTTATCAGGCTGGAAGGACCCGGTATATTTGAATCCATCCAGATTTTGCGACCGTGAAATACTGACGGCTACTCCTGCAAGGATAAAAGCTGTTAGGAAAAATTTTCTGAAGATTGTTTTCATATTATTTGTATTGGTTAATGTTTGATTGTTTTCTATCTGGTTGTTATTAGATTTTTTTCTTTAAGTGATTTTACTCCATCCTGCCATTTGCCACTCTTACCCCAGAAATAATAAGTAAAATACATTGTACTTTTCTGAAATATCGGCACCCATGGCTGAAATTCATGGCAATAGAAATGGGCATCAGGGTTCCTTGGATGGTTCATGAACATATGAAGAAAAAGAGGAGGTTTAACCGGAAATGCAGCTACAAAACTAATATCCTCTTTCGTATCGTAACCTGCATTCCATCCCTCCATAAGGTAAATCACTCTTCCATAATACCTTTCGGGAAGCATGCGATATTCCTTAAGCCCGTCATGTTCGGGGGTGATAAAAACATCTTCCGTCCAGTGACGTTCCCCTAGTTCAAGAACTGGGACCGGGGCGATCATATTCGCCTCCGGATTCCTGAAAGTAAGTGCAAAACGAACTTCAAGTAATGGTGAATTACCATAAAGGGTGTAGATTTTTTCGAGCTTGTTTCCATAGTAATCTGCTGTCATTTCCACCTGTAAATAATCTCCCTCTCCCTTAATAACTTCAGCATCATATACTTTGTGAGTCTCCATGCTGGCCTGGCCGAGGAAATCTTCAAATCCTCCGTATGGGTAATATCCTCTTTTCCTGAATCCGCGTTTATCATCCTCAGGCTTTTCAGGCCATTTCTTATACATCACGTTATCGTTTGCAGACTTGACAATGTATTCAATTACTCTGGCGCCTGTAGTGAGAAGCGTGAGCTTTACACTGTCATTCTCCATGATATATTCATTAATTCCGTCATTATTTAGATCAGCAAGGGTGAGTTTAGGAGATCCCTCAGGAGCCCCTACTCCAAGCTGACTCCTTGCCTCAATTCCGTATGCTGATATTTTAACATTATAACTTCCTTTTTCTAACAAAAGATTAAATGACAAATCAAGAAATTTACCCTGTTCAATGTTTATTTCTTTACTTTCACTAAAAAGAATCTTCCCGGGAAAATCTTTGTCGGTGACTTCCACTTTTACTGTTGAAGCCGCCTGCCTGGTGAAATTATGAATTGTCACAGGATAAGTTACAGAAGGTGAATGCCCATAAAGAAGATTATGGACCGAAATTACCGGAGGAAGGTCAAGGAAAGTAAGTGTGCTCTTCTTTTTATTGTTCCATCGGTAATGAACTGCAATCGGATTCGTAATTCCCATGGCAGCTGAAGTGGGGTTCAGCTTCAGCCTTATGGTTTTTTTGCTGTTAGCAGTAAGATCAGTATTAATTGCCAGGCTATCGTCTGATCTTAGTTCAGGTGAAAGCACTACGTTAAGTATTCCTTTTACAGGTTCCGGGTAGGTATTTGTTATGCTTATATTTAGGTAATATCCGTCGGTTGATGCTTCCAGGTTTATTCTGTCGCCAAAATATTCTTCAAGATATTCCCTGTCAAGTAACAGAAGCTGGAGCGCGTTCCTGTAAAGGGCGGGCCCCATCATTTTACCATTTTCAATAACAGCAACCTCACGCCTTTTCATGATAGCTTCCCACATCCGCCCTTTTGTTATTGGCTCTCCTTTTCTAAGGAACAGAACCATGCATGGTACAGTTCCTTTGTCAAGCGAACCCGTATTTGTTACAAAAGGAATGTTTTCGTTGTCAACCTGTTCCTTGTTTCCTTCCCCCGCAATATATCCGTCATAATTGTACATATCGGATGCAGGATCGTAAACTGACCGGAAAATGTATCCGTTTTTTTTATGCGCATACTCAATAAGAAAGTCAAGTGTGTACATGCTCTGAAGCAGTAGTCCGTCGTAATTATCACAGCCATAGATTGCCTGATTGTATGTGGTAGGTATGTAGTTCATGTTAGTACCGACATCTGCAACCACCGGCAGATTGACTTTATCAAGCCATTCTATTAGCTCTTCTCTGGCAAGCAAATCCATATAACCACTGAATGTGAACCATGTATTCCCCTCATTCATTCCTTTACCGATAACCTCCAATGGATGACCCGCCGTACATGTTACACTTTTCAGCAGGGTTTCCGTTCCAAACCATCCGCGGTGAAGATCATATTTGTCAAGAAGCTCCCCGGTCGTTATGATAAGATCAAGCACTTTTTTCCTTAGATCATTATCGGTCGATGAAATCACAAAAATCCTTCGATTTTCGCCTTCAATATAGAAAAGATTGACTACGGAAAATTCCTTTGCATTATATTGGTAACTCCTTAGTTTTTCGGTCCACTGGTCATCCTTATATAATTTCCCGTTTAGGATCTTACCTGATTCTGAGTTTGGATCAACAAGTACCAGGAGGTTTCTGTCAATCTTATTCAAATCTTTTAATGCCGGCTGGTCAAGAACTGAGAAATCATCACTTAATAATCTGCTGATAAAGCCTTCCTGCAATTTCAATCCCGGTATTTTCATGTCAGTGGCAATTTCAACCTTTGCCTGTCTTATTGTCATCTGAACATCTGGGACAGATTCTTTAAAGAAATTACCATATCTTATTTCATCGCTGTGAATATTATGCCAGTGGTTGGTGTAGCCATTGAACTGGAAATCCGACCGGATTATACTTGCATCAGGATTAAATGATCCCCTGTAGACAAAACTCTCAAGATCCTGTGAAAATGCCTTATTACAAATTGTAACGATTAAAACTGCTGTTAAGATTAAAAGCCTACTGATTTTCTTTTCCATCTTTTGCCGACCTTCTTCGATAATAAACAACATGTCAGAAGGGAATTTGCCCTGATAAGTCAAATTTATATAATTTGAATGGAAAAGAAGCTAATAAACCTTTTTTTAAGATTGAACAGGATCCTTCCAGATAAGCTGCCTGTTTATGCTATCGCTGAGTTTATATGTCCTTTTATGATCAGCAATCTTTTCCCCGATTATTTCAATCCTGTTCAGGTCACTTACACCAAGGTTTGCCTGAGCACAATATGTAAGGTAACCTACATTACCAAAATCAATGCCCATCAGCTCAATGGCCACTCTGTCGGCAGCAAGCCAGTCGGTACCTGCCACACATATACGGTGGTCAACAGGAGTTCCGTTTCCCGGACCGTTACCTTCCATACCTTCAAAACCGTCGATGATTGCCAGATGTGGATGGAGCCTGTCGGCCAGGGCAAAAAGATTATAGTTTATACCACGTATGCCGCTGCCATGAACAATAGGCTTATCATTCCTGGCACCCTGTTTACGATTTGGACCATAAGTGAATCCGGCATCCTTGATTGGAGCTCCGAAAACAATATTTTTCAGCGAAAGAGTAGCAATAACCCTGTCGTGGGTTTTCATCCTGGCAACCGAAACTATATAAGAACCCGGGTCGAGCAGCATGCTTGAAATTCTCGCGGGGTGGGGTCTGAAATCCTTTTCATCAAATACATGTATTATTTCAAATTTCTCCTGGTCGAGGTCTACAAGCTTAACATGATACCTGTCGGCCAGCCTGGTATAACCGAAATTACTGAAGCCCTCTAATGTGGGCCCTCCTGCTGCAGATTCTGCAATCACAACATTGGAAAGTTTATTTATCGATTTCAGGAACTCGAGTATCCCTTCGAGGGTATCGGCATGTGTCGCTGCCAACTGTGAATTTATAGACACATTGTTTGGTTTAAGTACAACCTTCTTATCTCCAATTGACTGTCTGATCTGTTTTGAGAATGGCTGAAGTGCCCGGAAAGCCAGGTCGGCCCTGCTGCCTCCGGTTGTCAGTGCTACCTGGGCAAGATAATTCTCCGGTTCGCTAAGTGATGAAAAAGCTTTTATCTTTGATGAATAAGCCACAGCCAGACCACCCATCAGCGATGTCCTCAGGAAATTTCGGCGATTCAATGAGTTCATGTCAACTATGATTTCTTTATAAAAAGCAACTAAAAATTAATCTGTTAAGGTAAAGCAGATTTTCTTCTCATAAAAACTAAATTTTGTTAAATAATCGGATTTTGCAGATATGATTGCAATGGTTTATCTTCGCCATGCTAATCAGAAAAGAATCGTCCATGTCGATCATAATCAGGAATGTCACCAAGTTTTACGGGGAACAGAAAGCTTTGGATGACGTATCTTTTGAAATAAAGACTGGCGAGATAGTGGGTTTTCTCGGCCCAAACGGCGCTGGTAAATCAACAATGATGAAGATCATCACCGGATTCATACCTGCATCCTCAGGATCGGTGAAGGTAAACGGATATGACATCGGTAATGGCTCAGGTGAAGTAAAGAAAATGATAGGATACCTGCCCGAGAACAACCCTCTTTATCCGGAAATGTACGTCAGGGAATACCTTGGCTTTGTAGCTTCAATGTATAAATCAGACACACCCCTAAGAAAGAGAATCGACAGTATAATTGAAACAACAGGACTGACACCCGAACAGAATAAAAAGATCAGTTCACTGTCAAAAGGATACAGGCAGAGGGTGGGTCTTGCTCAGGCACTTATTCATAACCCGCAGGTGCTCATTCTCGATGAAGCAACAACCGGCCTGGATCCCAACCAGATTATCGAGATAAGGAATCTCATAAGGGAAGCAGGCAGGGAGAAAACAATAATGCTTTCCACACACATTATGCAGGAAGTTGAGGCTATATGCGACAGGGTAATCATAATCGATAAAGGTGTGATCGTAGCCGATGAGAGGAAGGAAAACATCTATTCGAGACTGATAACAAACAGGCAGGTTGTTGAAATTGAATTTGACCAGGATGCCAATGAGAAACTGCTGAACCAAATACCCGGTGTTGATTATGTGAGAAGAATTAAATTAAATACGTGGCTCGTTGAATCATCAGTTAAAAATGATATTAGACCTGCACTGTTTGAATTCGCGGTAAAGAACAGCCTGACAGTTCTTTCTCTTCAGAAAAAAGAAAGCAACCTGGAAGAAATATTCCGGATTCTTACCGGTAAATCTTAGTTTTGTTATCACGATTTTTTTTATTTCTTTTGCACCATTAATTCTGGTGGAAAGATTTGTGCTGATTGCAACCACGGGAAAAAATGCTAAAATGCGAATGTCCTGCAATTTCAGTCAACCAAACCTTTTTCCTATTGTTAAATGTTAAATCAAAATTAATTCAAATGGGATATTTATTTACTTCAGAATCTGTATCAGAAGGCCATCCTGATAAAGTTGCCGACCAGATTTCAGATTCGCTTCTTGATGAGTTTCTCCGTTGGGATCCAGAGTCAAAAGTCGCGTGTGAGACTTTTGTTACAACAGGATTGGTGATGTGTGGCGGTGAAGTGCGCACAGAGGGGTGGGTAGATGTGCAGGAAACAGCCAGAAGTGTAATAAGGAACATTGGATATACCAAAGCAGAATACAGGTTTGACTGCGATTCATGCGGCGTAATTTCTACAATACATGAACAATCAAGCGATATACGCCAGGGTGTGGTGCGTGAAAAACCCGAGGAACAGGGTGCCGGCGATCAGGGAATGATGTTCGGTTATGCATGCCGTGAGATGGACAATTACATGCCACTTAGCATTGAACTGGCACATAGATTGCTTCAGGAGCTTGCAGCTGTCAGAAGGGAAGGAAAGCACATGAAATATCTGAGACCCGACAGTAAATCGCAGGTCACAATAGAATATGACGATCATAATAAGCCTTTGAGAATTGACACTATCGTCATAAGCACTCAGCACGATGAATTCATATTACCGGAAAACAAATCCCGAAAAGCTGAAAAAGCCGCTGAAAAAGCCATGCAGGAAAAGATTACCCTGGATCTCAAAAATATACTGATCCCCAGAGTAAAAAAGACACTGCCTCCAAGGATCAGAAAACTATTCACCGATAACATGAAGCTTCTCGTAAACCCAACTGGAAAATTCGTGATAGGCGGACCACATGGGGACACAGGCCTTACCGGACGCAAGATCATTGTTGATACATACGGGGGACACGGTGCTCACGGCGGAGGAGCTTTTTCGGGAAAGGATTCCTCAAAGGTCGACAGATCAGCAGCATACGCTGCACGCCATATTGCAAAAAATATCGTTGCAGCAGGTGTCTGCGATCAGGTGCTGATACAGGTAGCATATGCAATAGGTGTGGCACAGCCCGTGGGCCTGTATGTCAACACATTCAATACAGTAAAGATTAAAGGCAAAAATGGAAAACCACTAACCGACGGAGAAATTTCTGAAGTGATAAGCAACCTTTTTGATATGCGCCCCTTTGCGATAGTTGAACGCTTTGGCCTGAAGAATCCTATTTTCCTACCTACTGCCTCCTATGGTCATTTCGGCAGGGATTACCATGTAAAAGATGTTGAAGTTTACTACGAAGTTCCCGGCAGCAAACCTAAAATAGTTAACGGGAACGGTAAAAAAGTTTATACCAAGAAAGTTGAATTCTTTGCCTGGGAAAAACTTGATTACGTTGAAAAAATAAAAAAGGCTTTCAACATTTAGCCGATTCTTTTCAGAAAGCCTCCTTTACGATTCTTGCAACATTATCGGATCGCCCGAGAGTGTAATAATGTATGCCAGGAACTCCTTCTCTTATAAGTTCCTTCGACTGCATAGCAGCCCATTCTATTCCCACTTCCCTTGCCTCCCTGTCGGTTTTGCATTTCTTTAGCTCACTCACCAGCTCATTAGGCATATCGATGTGAAATGTCTGAGGAAGCAGATTGATATCGTTAAGAGCTGACACAGGCTTGATACCTGCTATTATTGGCACTTCAATCCCTATCTGCCTGCATTCGTCCCTGAATCGGAAGAATAGGGCATTGTCGAAAAACATTTGTGTTACAATATAACTGGCCCCGGTGTCAATCTTTCGCTTTAGATTTTCAAGATCCGTCTGTCTGTTAGGTGCTTCAAAATGTTTTTCCGGATAACCTGCAACTCCCACGCAAAACGATGTTGGAGCAGTATCCTCAAGTGTCTCCTCAAGGTATATGCCTTTATTCATATTCATGATCTGCTGTACCAACTCCCATGTGTGTGTATGCCCGTCCTTCTCAGGAATAAACGACCGGCTTCCCCTTGGTGGATCGCCCCTGAGGGCAAGCACATCATTGATCCCGAGAAAATTCATCTCAATAAGCACATTTTCTGTCTCTTCCTTTGTGAACCCGCCGCACAGCACGTGTGGAACAACAGGTATATTGTACTTATATTTCACTGCTGCCGCCAGAGCAAATGTCCCCGGACGCTTCCTCACAACCCGTTTCTCAAGTAACCCGTCAGGCCTTTCACGATATACTGTTTCGTTACGGTGAGATGTGAAATTAATGTAGGCGGGTCTGAAATCTATAAGATTGTCAATTGTTGAATATACCTTTTCAATACTATGGCCCTTCAGGGGAGGCAGTAGTTCAAATGTGAACAATGTTCCCTTTGCTTTCCTGATAATCTCAATAACACTCATAAACAGTTTCTCATAAATTCGGAGCAAGCCAATGTGAGGCTTCCTCAACACTCATTTTCTTCCTTGTAGCATAATCTGATAACTGATCCGGTCCAATCTTCCCGACATTGAAATATACAGAAGCAGGATGAGAAAATATATAACCGCTTACTGCTGCCGGAGGTGTCATTGCAAAATTTTCTGTAAGTCCGGCTCCGGTATGCTTCTCTGCTTCAAGAAGGTCAAAAATAACCCTTTTTTCTGTGTGATCGGGACATGCCGGATAACCTGGAGCGGGACGAATTCCGGAATACTTTCCCTTCAGCAGGTCGTCTATCCCCATTTCCTCTTCAGGAGTGTAGCCCCAGTATGTTTTACGTATCATCTCATGAAGGTATTCGGCTGCAGCCTCAGCAAACCTGTCACTTAGTATCCTAAGCATGATAACGGAATAGTCGTCATCTGTGTATTCTTCGGGGAATGCTTTGTTAAAAGCAGCGGTCACCACAAATGCTCCTATATAATCAATAAGCCCCGATGATTCAGGCGCAATATAGTCTGCCAGACACAAATTGGGGATTCCCTTTTCCTTCCGCTCCTGGTTCCTAAGGAACCTGAAAACACCCCTTACCTGATCATTATCCTCCGACAAAACTTTTACATCATCCCCATCCGACACGGCAGGAAAGATTCCAAAAACTCCATTAACTTTTAGTAGCTCCCTGTCAGAAATCTCTTCAATGTATTTTTGTGCATCGTCGAATAGCTTTCGGGCTTCTTCACCCTTTACCGGATCTTCAAAGATCTGTGGATATTTCCCCGATAACTTCCACGCAAAAAAGAAATACGTCCAGTCAATGTACTTAACCAGATTATCGACAGCGATCCGGCTGATAACATGAATACCTGGTCTGGAGGGTTTGTGAATAAAAGCCTCATCCCACGAGGTAAAAAGCCTGTTTTTCCTGGCCTCATCTATTGGCAGCAGAATCCTTTCCGTCTGACGTAATGAATGATCCTCCGCCAGTTTCTGGTATTTCTCCTTTATCCCGATGGCATATGAACTGCTTTCTCCCTGAAGCAGAGAAGAAAGCACTCCTGCTGCTTTTGATGCATCCTTTACATGAACAACTGTTCCCGAATAAGCCGGAGAAATCTTAACTGCTGCATGTATCTCAGAGGTGGTAGCACCTCCTATCAGCAGAGGCAGGTTAACTCTTCTGCGTTCCATTTCAGATGCAACATGCACCATTTCCTCAAGAGAAGGTGTGATCAGTCCGCTGAGACCTATAAAATCAGCCTTTTCATTTAAGGCAGTATCTATTATTCTTTCCGCAGGAACCATAACTCCCAGATCAATTACCAGGTAATTGTTACATGAAAGGACCACTCCCACAATGTTTTTACCAATATCATGAACATCACCCTTAACTGTTGCAAGTAATATCTTCCCTGCCAGCTTCTTCTCCTCTCCTTCACTCTCTCTCTCTATATAAGGAGCCAGAACTGACACAGCCTTTTTCATCACCCTGGCACTCTTTACTACCTGGGGAAGAAACATCTTTCCTGAACCGAAAAGATCACCAACCTCGTTCATTCCTCCCATCAGCGGACCCTCAATCAGTTCTATAGAACGCGAAAAGAGAGTACGTGCTTCTTCAATGTCTTGTACTATGAATTCATCTATCCCCCGTTTCAGTGAGTAACTGATCCTTTCCAACACATGCATCGACCTCCATTCATCGGTCTTTTCCTCTTTCTTACTATCACTCCTGAGTCCTTCGGCAAATTTTACCAGCCTCTCAGTTGCATCTTTCCTTCTGTTCAGCACAACATCCTCGGTAAGCTTGAGTAGATTTGGTTCTATCTCGCTGTATACCTGCAACATTCCCGGATTTACAATACCCATGTCCAGACCCGCTCCTATTGCATGATAAAGGAATACCGAATGCATTGCCTCACGCACCTTATCTATCCCCCTGAACGAAAAGGATAGATTGCTTATCCCTCCGCTGACTCTGGAATACGGAAGATTTTTCTTTATCCATTCCGTTGCTTTAATAAAATTGACAGCATAATTGTTATGTTCTTCTATGCCGGTTGCTATTGCAAGCACATTTGGATCGAAAATTATATCCTCAGGAGGAAATCCTGCCTTTGTAACAAGAAGATTGTATGACCTTTCGGCAACCCTTATTCGTTTTTCGTACGTATCAGCCTGCCCCGTCTCATCGAAAAGCATAACAACAGCTGCTGCCCCGTATTTCCTTATTTTGCGCGCATGCTCAAGAAATATTTCTTCTCCCTCCTTAAGGCTTATTGAATTAACGATCGACTTTCCCTGTATGCATTTTAAGGCCGATTCAATTACCGACCATTTTGAAGAATCGATCATAAGCGGAAGTTTGGCGATGTCAGGCTCCGACATAACAAGGTTTACAAACTTCACCATTGCCTTTTCGGAGTCGAGCATGGCCTCATCCATACAGATATCAATAATCTGGGCACCCCCTTCAACCTGGCTGCGTGCTATTGCAAGTGCTTCATCATATCTTTCTTCCCGTATTAGTCGTGCGAATTTAATTGATCCTGAAACATTGGTCCTTTCCCCAATATTGACGAAATTTGTCTGGGGTGTTATTATAAGTGCCTCTAGCCCTGATAACCTGGTATGTCTTGTAATTTCAGGTTTCCTCCGCGGAGCATGAACCGCAGCCTTTTCAGCCAGCTTTTCAATATGCTCCGGAGTGGTTCCGCAACAGCCTCCAATTATGTTAACCCATCCTTTTTCCATGAACTCCTCTGCAACCGAAGCCATGAATATGGCTGACTGATCATATTCTCCAAATTGATTGGGAAGTCCAGCATTTGGATGAGCCGATACGTAAAAACCTGCCTTTGCTGACAATTCTTCCACAAAAGGCCTCAGTTGTTCGGCACCCAGTGCACAGTTGAGCCCTATACTGAATAATTGGAAATGTGAAACAGATATGAGAAATGCTTCAAGCGTCTGCCCTGTGAGAGTCCTTCCGCTGGCATCGGTAATGGTTACTGAGACCATCACAGGGAGCCTTTTACCCTTTTCTTCATATAATGAATCAATTGCATAAAGTGCCGCCTTGCAGTTCAGAACGTCAAAAACAGTTTCAACAAGAAGGATATCAACTCCACCGTCGATCAACCCTCTTGCCTGCTCGGTATAGGCTTCGACAAGCTGATCAAAAGTAACTGACCTGGCACCCGGATCACTTACATCTGACGACATTGAAGCCGTCCGGTTCGTCGGACCCAGCGTACCTGCTACAAAATGAGTACTTTTTTTACCCGCCCCCTCATACATGGTAATCGCCTTTACAGCAAGTCTTGCCGACTGAAGGTTCATTTCATACACCTTATCCTCCATCCCGTAGTCAGCCATTGAAATTCTGTTGGCATTGAATGTGTTTGTGGTGATAATGTCGGCACCGGCTTCAAGGTACTGACGGTGTATGTCGAGGATAACCTCAGGACAGGTTAATGACAGTATGTCATTATTTCCTTTCAGCGGCCTTGGATGAGAACGGAATTGCTCTCCCCGGAAATCATCCTCCTGAAGCTTCTGCTTCTGTATCATGGTCCCCATTGCACCGTCAAGGATAATAATACGCTGCTGAACGATATTCTCAAGAGATTCTTTCATTTACTTCTCATATATGATGTCAAAAACGCTGCTTAACCTTTTCCCTTATCACTTTCCTGCCGGTATTCACTATAAAGACATCCATTGATCGCAGTTGCTCCCTCATGGAATAAAGCTTTTCAAGGTTAACAATCCCTATCACGTATTTATATAATTTGCTGCTAAAGTATTCCGACACTTCCTTAAATCCAAACAATTTTCTGTCCTTTTCGTTTTTATACCTCAGATAGATCTCGAGGAAATAATCTCTGGTATAGTTTGAAACGGTTCCCTGCTGATATTTTTTATATTCATATTTATATCCGTATGAATTTGCAGAAATATCAGACAACACCGCACTTCCTGTTGCATGGCCTCCTGCGCCTTTTCCGCTGAAGAACTGTTTATCGGCAAAAGCGGCTTCCGTTATTACTCCATTGTATTCATTGTCAACATTGTAAAGATATTTATCAGGTGATATGAACCTGGGAAGAACAAAGCTGGTAATTGTATTTTCATCCGTCTTGCCGACATAAGGAACCAGTTTTATTTTAAATCCTTTCTCTTTTGCATACCTGATATCGAAAGTAGAAATGCTTTTTATGCCGTAATGGAACACTTCTTCAGGTTCGAGAAAAAGTCCATAGGCATGGCCTGTTATAATACAAAGCTTGTATTTGGCATCCCACCCTTCCACATCAAGTGTTGGATCCGATTCGGCAAATCCTTTTTCCTGGGCTTGCCTGAGAGCAACTGAAAAGTCAATACCCTCGTTGTACATTTTTGTAAGGATATAGTTTGTAGTTCCGTTCAATATGCCCCGGAGTGAGTGTAAAAGCTCATTATCATAATATTCCTCAAGGTTTCTTATTACTGGTATGCTTGCCCCGGCAGATGCTTCATAAAGAAGCGAAACCTTGTATTTATCTTGCATATCAACAAGCTCTCTGAAGTGATTTGCAACCATTACCTTGTTTGCTGTTACAACATTTTTACCCTTCTTCATTGCAGTTGTGACGATATTGAAAGCCTCGTCAGCATCGTCAATCAGTTCTACCACCAGGTTGATTGAAGCATCATTGAGAATATCATTTTTGTCGAAAGTAAAATTCGACATGGGTATCCTTCTTTTCTTTGTGCGATCCTTAACGCAGATCCTCACTATATCGGCCTTGAATCCGCTGCTGCTGTTTAAAACATCGTGGAGTCCCTGCCCTACGCATCCGTATCCGAAAAGTCCGATTCTTAATTTTTCCCTTGTCATAATACCTTTTTAAATGCCTGTTCAAAATCATAAATTATATCATCAATGTGCTCAATGCCAACCGACACTCTGAATAACCCCGGATCGATTCCTGCTGCAGCCTGCTCTTCTTCAGAAAGCTGAGAATGCGTTGTTGCAGCGGGCTGAATAATAAGTGTTTTCGCGTCTCCAACATTTGCCAGATGGCTTACAAGTTCCAGGTGTTCCACAAGCTTTGAAGCTTTTTCCTTTTCTGCTTTAAGTACAAAGCTTAAAACTCCACCTGCACCTTTGGGAAGATATTTTTTTGCCAGCTCATAATTTGGATTTCCCGGAAGCCCGGGGTAATTTACCCTTTCAACACCTGGATGTTCTTCAAGCCATTTTGCAAGCTCAAGTGTGTTCTGAATAGTCCTTTCCATCCTTAAAGAAAGGGTCTCAAGTCCCTGAAGGAGCAGAAATGAATTAAAGGGACTTATTGAAGGGCCAAGGTCCCTTAGTCCCTCCACCCTCGCCTTAACAATAAAGGCAATATTTCCTGCAGCAGAATCGGAAGAGAATTTTTCACCGAAAACAAATCCGTGGTAACCTTCTGAAGGCTCTGTAAACTGAGGAAACCGGCCGTTTCTCCAGTTGAAATTACCACCGTCGATAATAACGCCCCCGATGCTGGTTCCATGTCCTCCAATCCATTTTGTGGCTGATTCAGTGACAATACTGGCACCATGTTCCAATGGTCTGAACAAATATCCACAACCACCAAATGTATTGTCAACAATCAGCGGCAGGCCATATTCCTTTGCCAGAGATGCAAAAGAATCGAAGTCGGGGATATTGAATCCCGGATTGCCTATAGTTTCGACATATATTGCCTTGGTATTGTCATCTATAAGCTTTCTGAATGATTCAGTATTCAGATCGGATGAAAACCGGGCTTCTATGCCAAACCGGGCAAGAGTTACCTTGAACTGATTAAAAGTGCCTCCGTAAAGAAATGGTGAGCTGATAAAATTATCTCCCTTCTGCATTAATGTTGTCAATGCAATGAATTGGGCAGCATGACCCGATGAAACAGCAAGTGCAGCAATACCTCCTTCAAGTGCTGCAACTCTTTTCTCAAAAACATCCGTTGTAGGATTGTTTATTCTGGTGTAAATGTTGCCCGGTTCGGACAGATCAAAGAGCGCAGCAGCATGCTTCGCACTTTTGAATAGATATGAAGATGTCTGATACAATGGCACAGCCCTCGAAAGCGTCTCCGAGTCAGGATGATGGCCTGCATGTACCTGTAATGTTTCAAATTGTATTTTTCTTGTGCTCATATTCTTAATGATTGTTTATATTAATCCTGAAAGATTCTTAATAAATCCGTTGTAAATGATTAATGAAAACCAGATTGGGAACCAGTATAAATTTCCTTCCCGTTACCTGCCCATGCACATAGGCAGCAGCCCTGATATGAAAATGGAAGTAACTTGAGAATCTTTTTTCATTGTACAGTGTTTATTTTTATCATCTCCCTTTTTTAGGGATTAGGTTTTGGCACCTTTCCCCGCAATTTTTCATAATCAAGCGGATTGGTTGCCAGGGTTTCATTGAGCCTAATCTCTCCACCCTTCTTAATAAAAACCAAACACCCTTGACAGGAAGGATTATTTGATTTGTGAGTGCAAATGTATGAATGATTTTCAAAATCGCAAAAAAATGAAGATTTAACTTACTTTTGCTTTATAAAATCAAATGTTCATGCACAATAATTTCACGGTCTATAACAGCCTTAGCAGGCAGAAAGAGCCATTTGTTCCTGTTAATCCGCCTTATGTCGGATTATATGTATGCGGGCCAACAGTTTACAGCAATGCACATCTTGGTCATGCCAGACCTGCCGTAACTTTTGACTTGTTGTTCAGATATCTTACTCACCTGGGATACAAGGTAAGATATGTCAGGAATATCACCGATGTCGGACACCTGGAAAATGATGCGGATGAAGGTGAAGACAAGATCTCGAAAACTGCTCGTGCAGAGCGTCTTGAACCTATGGAGGTAGTCCAGAATTACATGAACACTTACCACAGGAACATGGACCAGCTTAATACCCTTAAACCTTCGATAGAGCCAAGAGCATCAGGGCATATAATTGAACAGCAGGAGTTTATCAGGAACATCATCGACAAAGGCTATGCTTACGAATCAAACGGATCGGTATATTTCGATGTAGAAAAGTACAGCTCAAGGTACGATTA
The DNA here is from genome assembly GCA_964613785.1 of uncultured Rikenellaceae bacterium. Lineage (GTDB taxonomy): Bacteria > Bacteroidota > Bacteroidia > Bacteroidales > VadinHA17 > LD21. The sequence continues at coordinate 10,152 of CAZTJT010000002.1, read as the reverse complement.
CGGCAAACTCTCTGGACGTGTCCTAGAAGAGCTTCAGGCAAATACACGGGCACTTCAGGGTCAGGATGAAAAACATAATCCCTTTGATTTCTCCCTCTGGAAAAAAGCCTCTCCCGAACATCTTATGAAATGGCCGTCGGCATGGAGCACTGGATTTCCGGGGTGGCATATGGAATGCTCGGCAATGAGCATAAAATATCTGGGGGAGTTCTTTGATATCCATGGAGGAGGTATGGACCTGATGTTCCCTCACCATGAATGCGAGATAGCCCAATCAACGGCAGCACTTGGAAAAGAATCGGTAAAATACTGGATGCACAATAATATGATCACCATTAACGGCCAGAAAATGGCCCGGTCATTGGGAAACTTCATTACTCTCGATCAGCTTTTCAGCGGAGATCATCCTGTGTTGAAGCAGGCCTATAATCCAATGACTGTCAGGTTTTTCATTCTTCAGGCCCATTACAGGAGCACGGTTGATTTTTCAAACGAAGCACTCCAGGCAGCTGAAAAAGGATTCCAGAGACTTATGAAAGGTGTTGAAACACTCAATAAGATCAAGCCTTCAGCAAATTCTTCCCTCGACATAAAAACCCTTCAGAATAAATGCTATGAAGCGCTTGACGATGATCTGAACAGCCCCATTCTGATCTCATACCTCTTTGAAGGGGTCAGATACATAAACTCTGTAAACGATGGTACCGAAAAGCTAACCAGCGAAGACCTTAACCTTCTGAAAAAAATGTTTAACACTTTTATATTCGATATACTTGGATTGAAGTCAGAGTCAGAGTCGAAGAAAGACCAAAAGCTTACGGCAGATCTTATGAAGATCATTATCGACCTCCGCCAGGAAGCAAAAGGCAGAAAGGATTTCAGTACATCTGACAGGATAAGGAATGATCTTAAAAATGCAGGAGTTATACTAAGGGACAAAAAGGATGGCGTCGACTGGGAGCTGGAATAAGAGGCATAAAATATTCCCTCAAGGGAATGCGGGTACCAATGAAGCTCCCCTCCCAGGAGGGGAGCTTTCAGAACCCAAATCAGACTTCTTCAATAAAATGAACCAGAAAACCTATAGATCTTCGGTTATCAATATCGGCTCCGTACCGTTAGGAGGTGAATATCCAGTAAGGATACAATCGATGACCAACACTGATACACTCGACACCAGGTCATCGATTGCCCAATGCATAAGAATCATTGAAGCCGGAGCTGATTTTGTAAGACTTACGGCACAAGGTGTTAGAGAAGCTGAAAACCTGGCCAGGATAAAAAACGGTTTACTGAAGGCCGGTTACAATACTCCGCTGATAGCCGATATTCATTTCAATCCTGATGCAGCAGAAGTAGCTGCCAGGTTAGTGGAAAAAATCAGGATAAATCCGGGAAATTATGCCGACAAGCGAGCTTCTTTTACTGAAGTCAGGCTTTCTCAGAAGGAGTACGAAGAAGAACTTGAAAGGATCCATTCAAGACTGTTGCCACTTATTGATATATGTCATGAATGCGGAACAGCAATAAGGATCGGCGTCAACCACGGATCCCTCTCTGACAGAATAATGACACGCTATGGTAATACGCCGGAAGGAATGGCTGTTTCCGCAATGGAATTCATCAGGGTATTCAGAGCTGAAAATTTTCATCGCCTTGTCCTTTCTATGAAATCATCGGATGCAGCCGTAATGATAAAGGCCACTCTTACACTTACCAGCATGATGATTAAGGAGGGATTCTCATATCCACTGCATCTTGGAGTAACGGAGGCCGGCGAAGGTGAAGACGGAAGGATACGATCGGCAGCTGGCATTGGTGCACTTCTTGCCGAAGGCATCGGCGACACAATCAGGGTTTCATTATCCGAAAATCCCGAAAATGAAATCCCTGCTGCAAGAGAAATTCTGAAAGCCGTTGCCGGTGAAAAAGGAAGAGTAGCCTATCCTGAAGGTAATCTGAACTTTAAGGTTCGCAGCAATCGCTACAGACCTGAAGTTTACACCCTCGAAAATGAAAAGTTCATCAATGAATCAGGGATTGCTAGTGAGATAAAGGTGGTAAGTTTCCATCCACCTGAAAAACCTGTGGTAAGTAAAGAATATGAAGATAGATTCATTATCCACGGGCATTTTTCTGAAGATGATCCTGAAAAGCTGGCCATAATTGCATCTGCTACTATGGGAAAATTTTTTATCACCCGCCGGGCCGAGGGTATATGCATCTCCAATTCAGGTTTATTGAAGGGCGAGAAACTTATCGATCTCTCGTTTTCAATACTCCAGTCTACAGAGGCCAGAATCACCAGGGTCACTTACCTTTCGTGCCCCACCTGCGGGCGTACAAAATTCGATCTCCAGGATGCCGTCAGAAAAGTCAAGGAAAAGACCGGACATCTGAGCGGGCTGAAAATTGCAATTATGGGATGCATCGTAAACGGACCTGGTGAAATGGCTGGAGCTGACTACGGATATGTTGGCGCGGCAAACGGCAAGGTTCATATTTACCGGGGAACAACCCCTGTAAAGAAGAACGTTCCCTATGATCTGGCAGCGGAAGAACTCCTGAAGATTATTGAAAGTAATATGAATTCCACATGATTTAAAGTCACAAACCAGTGATTAAATTCATTGGGAATAGATGTTTACAGATTTTTTTCAAGAATTTACAAATGCTTTTTTAGGAAAATAATATCCTTTGAATGTTAGTCAACCAGCTTGTAGTCAAGTTGCTTTTTCTGAAGATCGGCCCGTACCACTTCAACCCTGACTCTTTCACCAAGGGTATAGGTCCTGCCTTCGGAACGTCCCCTCAGGCAATAATTCTCCTCATCATATTCGTAAAAATCATCACTTAGATCCCTTACGCTTACCATTCCTTCACACTGGTTTTCGATTATTTCAACATAAATCCCCCATTCAGTAACTCCTGAGATCACACCTTCAAACACCTGTCCCAACTTGTCACTCATGAATTCAACCTGCTTGTATTTAATTGAAGCCCTTTCGGCTTCACTGGCAAATCTCTCCATTTTCGATGAATGTTCACATAACTTTTCAAGCTTATCACGATTGCCAGGATTCTCCTTGTTCAGATATGCAGTAAGAAGCCGGTGTACCATCATGTCGGGATAACGCCTTATCGGAGAAGTGAAATGTGTGTAATACTTAAAGGCAAGTCCATAATGCCCAATGTTATTTGTTGAATAAACGGCTTTTGCCATCGCGCGCAGAGCTATAGTCTCAATAATATTCTGCTCGTTCCTTCCTGCAACCTCCTTAAATAATCTGTTCATTGCCCTTGGCAGGTTATCTTCATTTTCTGGAAGATTATACCCGAACCTGGTTATGAAGTGCCTGAAATTACTGAGCTTTTCCGGATCAGGCTTATCATGCACCCTGTAAACGAAAACATGCCCCCGCAGTTTTTTTCCGATGAATTCAGCAACTCTTCTGTTTGCCAGAAGCATGAATTCCTCAATAAGCTGGTTTGCAGTGCCCATGTCGCGGAACTTTATCCCAAGAGGCCTGCCTTCACTGTCGAGATCAAACTGAACCTCAACCCTTTCAAATGAAAAGGCTCCCAGGGCAAATCTTCTGGAACGGAGCTGCTGAGCCAGATTGTTGAGAGGCAAAAGCTGATCCTTCATGTCACCTTCACAGGTATCAATCACCATCTGAGCTTCCTTGTATGAAAATCTCCTGTCGGAGTTGATTATTGTGCGCCCAAACCACTCATTTTTAACTTCCGCATTATCATTCATTTCAAAAACAGCTGAATAGGTAAGCTTGTCTTCGGATGGATTAAGGGAACAGATATGGTTTGAGAGTCTCTCCGGCAGCATTGGAACAACCCTGTCGACCAGATAAACCGACGTTGCCCTCCTTCTTGCCTCCTCTTCCGTAAGAGTCCCTGGCTTTACATAGTGAGTAACATCGGCTATATGAACACCTACCTCCCAGTTACCATTATCCAGCTTTTTAAGTGAAATGGCGTCATCAAAATCGCGTGCATCGGCCGGATCAATTGTAAAAGTGGGAACGTCACGGAAGTCGCGCCTTGACTTTATATCTGAATCAGTAATTTCACCATTGATATTTTCAGCATCCCTTTCAACTTCTTCGGTAAAATGAGCCGGAAGTTCAAACTCCGCCAGAATAGCATGCATCTCAGTTTCATTCAATCCCGGATAACCCAGGATATTTATGATCTCTGCCACCGGATTCTTTGACTTCGAATCCCAGTCTATCACCCTGGCTACTGCTTTCTGCCCCTGCTTAGCTCCATTAAGCTTTGACGACGGGATAAAAAGGTCAAAAGGCATGTTCTTGTTGTCGGGTATGAGAAAGGCAAAGTTTGGCATTACCTCAACTGTGCCCACAAATGACGTGCGCCATCTTTCAAGTATCTCCACCACTTCTCCTTCGGGCCTGGCCCCCCTGCGCCTGGCAAACAGCAACACTTTTACTTTGTCACCATGTAAAGCTGTCTTGAGGTTTTTTGCAGTTACAAATACATCATCCTCAATATCGTCAGAAATAACAAATCCGTATCCCATCCTCGTCATGTCAACCGTTCCCGTAACATATCCTCCCGAAGGAGCTTTTGCAGTTTTGAATTTACCCTTATAAACCTCTTTGATCGCCCCTGTCTCTGAAAGCTCGTTCAATATCTCTGAGACCATCTGTTTTTCATCAGGATCATTTAGATTCAACCTTTTCGCTATCTGCCTGTAGTTGAAACCCTGCTGCGGATTTTTTCCCAGTATCTCATGTATCAGCTGAATAGTCGTTTCTTTTGAAATACCCGCCTTCTTCTTTCTTCCTCTCGCTTTTCTGCTCATAAATTCTTGTTTTGCGATGACAAAAATAGGACAATAAATTTTAATACATTTGATTTATAATTAAATTATTATGATCGACCTTAAATCAGTAGTTACCCATTCTCCCAATATTGTTTCAAAGAAAACAGGGAACGAGTACGTTCTGGTTCCCCTTGCTGACAATATTGCTGACATGAACAGGTTGTTTACCCTGAATGAGACCGGTGCTTTCATCTGGGAACTTATCGACGGGAAGAAAAATGTGGAAGAGATAGTGGAATTATTCACGGAAGAATTTGATATTGACCAGGAAACCGCAACAAATGATGTTCTGTCTTTTATTGAAAATATGAGTAATTATCTCATCATCAAGTTATAAAATAATATTCTTTCAAAAATCCCGTTAATCAGGAAAGGGTTTCTGAATCAATATACTAATGAGAGAGTATAATCTGAATATTGCGGGATATAATATCAGACTTGAGTCGTATGAAGACGGACCGGAACTGATTCCGGACGAACGTTTTCATCTTAATATTGTACCACGGTCAGATTATGATGTAAGGATAAGAGTGCACCATGGCAGCCTAAGACCCGGAGAAGAATCGGAAAGATTGTTCGTAGCTCCCTATATTGTGGAAATAAAGGGATATAAGATCAGCAGGAGCGACAATTTCTGGAGCGTTTACAAACAGAATGGCGACATGCTCCTTACTACCAACTTCCCCGAATCAGTTACATGCAAAAGGGCAACTCTTAGATTTTCACTTACCCTCAGGGAATGGGATCTTTATCTTGAAAATGCAGGTTATGAGACCGATCCCCTTGAATATCCTCTTGACGGCCTCATCCTCTACTATCTGACAGCAATAAATGCCGACATTATGATACATGCTTCAGGAGTATACTATGGAGGCAACGGATATATCTTCAGCGGAATGTCCGGTAAAGGCAAGACAACTATGTCAAAACTCTGGGATAATGTAGGGGCCCAGGTGATTCACGACGACCGACTGATAATCAGGAACACCGACGGCGTTTACAGGATGTACAACACCCCGGTCCACAAAAATGACGGTCCTAAGGAATCACCTGTCGACAGAATCTTCTTTATTGATCACGGAACAGAAAATGAAATGAATCCCATCAAGGAAGCCTCGGCAGTATCTTATGTTGTGGCAAACAGTATCCAACATAATTACAGCCCCGATATGATAGCCCGATTTCTGGGCTCGGTTTCGATGATGTGTTCAAAAGTACCGGTTGCCACATTGTCATTCAGGCCCGACAGAAGCATCATTGAATATATTCTCAGGAATGAACAATTATGATTTTTCTGCACTGAAAGAGATCGGATTTACACTCCTGTCAGAGGGTAAAACTCTTAAGATCAGAGCTGATGGTTATAGTATGTACCCTTCAATAAAACCAGGTTCAGTCGTCTTTATTGAACCAGCCACCGATGTTTCATCTTTCGAATACGGAGATATAGTAGCCTGGAAACTTGAAAAAGGATTTATTGTTCACCGAATCATAAGGAAATTTGAAAAAGATAAAAAGTTATTTTTTGTAACTCGGGGCGATTGTAATCTTCATGAAGATATTCCTTTGCCCGCAATCCTGATCGCCGGAAAAGTAATACGGATAGAATATCCTGAAGGTAACCCGGTTCCCCTCAAACCCTACGGTAAAAGAAAAACGTACTACCTCTTTAACAGATTATCGGTTATGATAATGAAATTAACAAGATCATTTCTAAATACATCACCTGTTTATTAATAATGCTTCGATTTCCTGCTGAATCCCTTAGAATAGAAACAACATATCCAATCATCAAATATTGATATATATCAATTAATTGTGTAATATTTATCATTATTTATATTGATATATATCATCTTTCTAAATGATATATATCACCCACGGCATTGATATTTAGCAGCATTTTAATATCTGTTGTTTTTACGTATGATGGTATCATCTGTTATTGTGGTGTTTTGAACAGGAAATATTCCTGCAACGGGCTGTTTGGTGTGGGTAAAATATTTAATTTTAAGTAATTTCGGAAGCTGATTTAATGTTGGATGAATCAAAAGGTCAGATTATTCAGGGAGTCTCTCGGGCTTGTGTGGGAAAGCGCTCCGGGCTGGGCCGCCGCAAATATCGTGATTTCCCTCGTTCAGAGCTTTCTTCCCCTTGCATTACTCTTTCTGATCAAGCGTCTGATAGACGAGATCACGGAGGCTGTATCGGCAGGTTCAGGAATATCAGGGATAATATGGATAATCATAGCTGTCGTGCTTATATATTTCCTTGATGAAGTATCGACGGGTGCAGGGAATTATATTCGCAGGAACCAGTCGATAAAGCTTGAATCGTACATGTACAGCCTGCTTCATTCCAAAGCTGTGAAACTCGACCTCATCAATTTTGAACATCCCGGGTATTATGATTGTCTTGCAAGGGCGAATTCGGAGGCTCCCTGGAGGCCTAACAGTATACTGAACAACATTATTTCAATGTTCAGGGGATTTGTATCGCTGTTGCTTATGGCCGGGCTTCTTTTCTCACTCCACTGGGGACTGGTACTGCTTCTTCTGGCTGTTAATGTGCCTGGAATATGGTTGAGACTTCATTTTGCCGGTATCCTTTACAATTTCCAACGCAGTCAGACACCGGAGGCAAGGAAATCAGCTTACTTCAACTGGCTGCTTACTGGTGAAAGGCCCTCGAGGGAGCTGAGATTGTTCGGTACAGGTAACTATTTTATCTCACTTTTCAGGAAATCATTTGCAAAACAAAAGGAAGAAGAACTAAGTATCATCAGGAAAAGGACCCTTATCGAGATTATTTCCGACACGGTAAAAGCTCTTGCCCTTCTGTTCCTGTTGTTCTATGTTGCAAACCGGACGCTCGGCGGAGATCTGACACTGGGACAGATGGCAATGTTTATTCTCGCCTTCAGACAGGGAATGTCATATATTAAAGATCTTTTCGGATCTCTTGCAGGGCTTTATGAAGACAGTCTTTTTATTGGCGACACCTTTGAGTTCCTCAACCTTCAGGAAAAGATAACTGCAGTCAAACCCGTAAAGGCCTTATCGGATGTGAAGGCGGATATTGAAGTTAAAGACCTGACGTTCACATACCCCGGTAATAATTCTCCTGCCCTGAAGGATGTCTCATTCCATATCAATAAGGGAGAGATCGTTGCACTTGCCGGTCCCAACGGTTCAGGGAAAAGCACTCTTGTTAGACTTCTGACCAGGCTATATGATCCCGATGCGGGTACAATAAAATTTGATGGCACTGATATAAGGAACATTGATCCGGATACCTACCGTAAGCATTTCTCAGTTGTTTTTCAGGATTTTATGCTTTACAACATTTCAGCGGGTGAAAATATCAGGATGGGGGATATTGAGGCCGTTGATGCTGAGAAGAGGATCAGATATGCAGCTTCTGTATCTGGTGTTCATGATCTGATAAACAATCTCCCGGCCGGATATGACACTGTCATCGGGAATCTTTTCGACGACAGCCGTGAGCTGAGCTGGGGGGAATGGCAGAAAATAGCCCTGGCCAGGGCATTGTTCCGGAATGCGCCGGTTCTGATCCTTGACGAGCCTTCAAGCGCTCTCGACTCCGACACTGAATATGAAATATTCAGCAGATTAAGAGAGATAGTAAAGGGCCGTACCACAATACTTATAAGCCACAGATTCACCAATCTGACTCTTGCCGACCGGATAATAGTCATCAGTAACGGAAAGATTATTGAGACGGGTACCCATGATGAACTTATGAAACCGGGGTTTGTTTATCACAAAATGTACAAACAACAAACAGGCCGGTTTGGTAATTGATTTCAACCTGAAATCAACATTTATAAGAATTATTAAGCTTTTTACCACCTTTTACTACAAATCTTGAATTTTAGTGGGTTTAATCTTTGGAGATTTAGTGATTTTTTACTATGTTTATGCTTATATCCCAAGTCAACCTGTCGCAATAATTACTCCAATACCATGACACGTTTTCAGAAAGAAAATATGAAGATCAGGATTCTGCGTCTCATTACCCGAAGGAGCACGGGAACCCCTGAAGAGCTGGCTTTGAAGCTCGATGTAAGCATCAGGACTGTTAAAAGATTGATTCACGAACTAAAGGAAGAGGGGTATTATATCCGTTATTCCAGGATGAGTCGAAGTTATATTCCGGCCTGAAATCTCCATTTGACTGAATACACAAACACAATGTTATAATTACTAAATACATGGAGGTTCCATCGTACCATTATGATCAGATTAAAACATAATGAAACCCACATGTTTTGCAAACACAAACACTCATAAATATAATTTTATAAAACATGTGTGGTTCCATCATACCTTTAAAATCAAAATTATATTATGATGAAAATTTTTTTAACGAATTTGAAATTCTGGCCCCGAAGTTTTTTATATTGCACCTGAAAGTCGATTTGTTTTAAATATTGTCTGCCATGCCTGTTGATAAAAACATGCCACAATATATTTCTGAGCCTGAGCTTTTCACTTTAGATGGTTTTCTTAAAGTTGCTCCAGACAACTCGCTGCTTTTCCTCTAAAAGTCTGGTCTTCGTTCGCCCCGAACGATAGGTCGCCCTGACCTCGGTCCCCGGTGGTGTACTGATTTGCTGCCGGGGACATTTTTTTTGGAGAAGACGGGAGACCGAAAACCGGAGACGAATGACCTAAGACGAAGTGCTAAGGGGAGATGGGGAGAATAGAAGAAGGTGAGACTTAGTGACAAAGGGACCGAGGGACTATGAGAAGTCGTAAAGTCTTGCAGTCGTGCGGTCATGCAATCGTGCAGTCATCGGGTCGTGCAATCGTACAATCATGCGGTCGTGTAATCATGTCGAGCGAAGTGAAGATCCCGACCGTATAGTCGGGACACTCTTTTGGTCCGACTTAACCAGTGCAAAACGTTTTTTAACTCTGTGGTTAAGAGATAAAGACGGAAGACGGAAGCAACGATTTCCGCGAAAATCTGCGGGATCCGAGGAAAAGCACTAAGTTCCAGGAACTCCAATTTCCAGGGGTTTCAGGATTTTTAAATCACAATTCTCAAATCAAGAATCACAGGTCACAAAAAAAGAAAGCTTGTTTGAGATTTTTTGGTGACTAAAATCTGAATCCTAACAGGGGGGAAAAAGTAAGTCCTTCAAATCCCAGGGCCCATATAACATTTGTGTCGGCCCGCAACCCAATAAAGAATCCGCTGCTGAACTGATAATAATAATCGAGGCAGAGGGTGAAACCTATTTCGTAAAAAATATTGCTGTA
>CAZTJT010000001.1:0-179111 GCA_964613785.1 uncultured Rikenellaceae bacterium | reverse complement strand
TAGGCAATCTTTCAGATATTTACAAGTTGTATCGCCCCTGCAGGGCTTAAGGTCTAATGAGGCATGCCCATCCCGATGCCAACCGGGATTATTAACATTCAGATACTTACGTATCTGTTTTGTGGAATCCTTTGCAGGATTCACTGCCTGACAATGGGTCTTAACTTCCGGTCAGAAAAGAATCAGCCATTAAAAAATTACTTTTATGTGACTGTCACATAGAAATCCTCCAGGACTTCGATCAACAACCTGGCAATGGCAACAAAACATGCAGAACTCTATTGGCTGGTCAGGGTAAAAGGTATGCAGTATGTAGAATCAGGCATGAAAAAATACGAGGAACAATTGCTTCAAAGAAAGAGACAAAGCTTTATAAGACCGGCGAAAGAACTAAATTATCAAGTTGTTGCAAGTGTGTTTGTTGAATAGACTTGTCATTGGTATTGAAACGATCCGGAGCTTGCGAAGGATCGTTGAATGAGGGATCTCCCTGTCGTCATGCGGAGTGCAAAAGAACCTGTAGCGGGATGCAATAGAATCATTGAAACGTGGCGCCTCCCCTGCCTCTATCATATCTTCTCCATCACCTTCTTAAAAGGCGCCAGCAGCGTGTTCCACGGGAACTCCGAGAGAACCATTAAAACCAGTATCGCAGGTGAGAAATACGACACTGCAAGGACTATCGCCAGCCCGTTGTTCATATAGGCCGACCCTACCGCCACGGCTATCCTGTTTTCTTTTCGTTGGCGCGGGACAGCCATATATCCTATTACATGCAGAAGGATGAACACCAGGTATAAAGCCGCCACTTTCCATACAACCCCTGCCGGATTGCCAAGTATGACCTCCCTCTGGGATGAAATAGTTATATATATAAAAGAAAAGAGAATCAGCACATTGAAGGATGTGAAAAACTTCTGTGACTTTTCCACAGCACGCGGCAGAAGCTTCTTGATGATCTGGGAAATGATCATGGGAACAAAAACAAGAATGGCTATATCCTTCAATATAAGCAGTTCATTAATGTCAACCGAACTGATATTCAGCAGCCAGAAAAGAAGCGGAACGGTGAATGGTGCAACAAGCTGGGTAACTATTGCCAGGCTCATCGAAAGTGGTATGTTGCCCCTGACAATATCTGTAAGCACAGGAGTTGAAACACCTGCCGGCATAGAGGTCAGAAGAAGCATCGCCACGGCAAACTCCCGATCGAAGACCCTTGCTGTGAAATAGACTCCGATCGGTACAGCGATCATATAAACAAAGGTGACCCACGACATGAGTCTGAGATTCTTCATGTTATCAATCACATCGAGGGCATCTATCTTCATGAAGGCCATGAAAAGCATTATTCCCAACAGGAGTTTCGGCACCACCGGAGGTGCATTCACTTCAACCGGAGGATATAATCCAAGTACGATGCCGGCTATAAGCACAACCCAGAAATGCGTTTCAATAAGCCTAATGATCTTCATATGTCAGTTTATCAGTTGCGGCAGACCGCCGCTGAAATATGCCGGCAAATATCACCAATTTTGCCTTTGCAGGAACAATCTTTCTGGGATTTTTGCATGGTCCCTGCCGCAAAAATCGTTCATCCCATTGATGCCGATTTTCATTTCTGCAAAATCAGGATTAAATTTGACCTCCTTAAACCGCGAAAGCCGGAGATATCCTGTTTTCACGAAAATGACCGAAATATTATGAAAATAACTGTTCTTGACGGATATACACTGAATCCCGGCGATCTGAGCTGGGATGAGCTGGGCAAGCTGGGCAATCTTATGGTTTATGACAGAACCCCTCCCGAACTTGTAGCAGAAAGGTCGGAAGGGTCCGGGATACTGCTGACCAACAAAACGGTGCTCGATACACCCATCCTCCGTTCGCTGCCTGAACTAAAGTATGTGGGGGTACTGGCAACCGGATACAATGTCATCGACACTGCTGAAGCCCGCCGGCTGGGGATAGCGGTGACAAACATACCTGCCTACAGCACCCCATCTGTTGCCCAGCACACCTTTGCCCTTATCCTGGAACTGTGCCTGCACGTACAGAAACATAGCGATTCGGTAATGGCAGGAAAATGGTCGGAATCAAAGGACTTCACATTCCGCGACTTCCCCCTTATGGAACTGTCGGGCAAGACACTTGGCATCATCGGATTCGGTAACATTGGACGAAAGGTGTGCAATATAGCGATGGCCTTCGGGATGAAAGTGATAGCCTCCTCCCCTTCCCGGAGTAATGCCCCTGAATCGGGAGATTTTGAATGGGACAATCCCGACAGCCTTTTGTCGCGCTCCGACATAGTAACTATTCATTGTCCGCTCACTCCCGAAACGACGGGACTGATAAACATGAGAAATCTGAGGCTTATGAAGAGAAGCGCTTTCCTGATCAATACTTCGCGCGGACCGCTGGTTGTCGAGAAAGATCTTGCCGAGGCCCTGAACGAAGGCATTATTGCAGGAGCCGGACTCGATGTCCTGGCCGTCGAACCACCATCGGCAGACAATCCCCTGCTGAAAGCAAAAAACTGCATCATCACCCCGCATATTGCGTGGGCAACATTCGACGCAAGGAAAAGACTCATGGAAACAGCAGTCGGAAATGTACGCGCATTCCTTTCCGGATCGCCGGTAAACGTCGTCAACAGTTAAAACCTATTCCTCCCTGCCGGTTTCGGACCTGTATTCAAGGATATTCCCCGGCTGACAATTCAGGGCATCACAGATGGCATCAAGCGTCGACAGCCTGATCGATTTTGCCCTGCCGGTCTTCAGTATCGAAAGGTTCGATACAGTTATGCCAACAATTGCCGACAGCTCCTTAAGTTTCATCTTACGCTTTGCAAGCATCACATCGAGGTTGATTATTATAGCCATTTAATGAAGTTTTGTTACAAACAAATATAATATTTTTTATCGAATAACAATAATTAAGGTATTGTTTATCAATAATTTTTTTACCCATATCGATATGTAAATTGTAAACAGGCCTGTGCGTTGAACTTGGATTAAACCGGGTAATAAACTTTTTTCCGAAACGTTTTATACAGGATGATCAGACAAAAGGATGAAGAAATGACAAAAGCAGCAGGCACTTTTTTGATTCGGGCTCACATGATGCTGGTAGTTTGTGCCTTACTCATGCCCGGTCATGATCTGGCAGCGCAGAGCAGATCGACCAAGACAACTACCAGTACAACACAGACAAAGACTGCACCGGTGCAGACGAAAACGGCTCCTGCACAAAAGAAAACTGTACCGGCGCAGAAGAAACCTTCGGCAGCACCCGCTGCAAAGCCCGCAGCCAAAGCACCTGAAGCGGGAACGGTAAAAATAGGAAACCAGACATGGGCAGCCGCAAACCTCAATGTGGTAACTTTCAGGAACGGCGATACCATTCCCGAGGCAAGGACGAATGAAGAATGGGTTTCGGCAGGGAAAGAGGGAAAGCCGGCCTGGTGTTACTACAATAATGACCCTAAAAACGGTCCGAAATACGGAAGACTGTATAACTGGTTCGCTGTGACTGATCCCCGGGGTCTCGCACCAACGGGCTGGTCGCTGCCCGATGCCACCGACTGGGCCCAGCTTGCAGCGCATCTCGGGGGTTCCGGTACGGCAGGGAACAAGATGAAGAGCAGCAGCGGATGGGCCGACGGGTATATAGGCACAAATGAATCAGGATTTAACGGATTGCCTGCAGGATACCGGGTCGGAAACGGTAATTTCCTCAATATCGGAAGCATCGCCACCTGGTGGACAACCACTGAAGGCAAGCCCGGGACGGCGATTGACTATTACATCGGACAGCGGGGATCGCTGGAAAGAAGCAACAATCCGAAGCCGGTTGGAGAATCGGTAAGATGCATAAAAAAGCAGCAGTAAACTCCCGGTGAAACAGGGTTTGCATTAATTATTCATGTCGTTTGTGTTTCAGCTCTCAATTGAGGAATTTCCGTTTTTGTATAATGATTACATTTGTCCGGTAGAATAAGGCAGCATGCAAAATCTGTCAATAAAATTCACGGACCATGGTAATAGGTATAGATATCGGAAGCACGACCACGAAGGTGGCGGCAGTAGATTCCGGAAGGGAAATAATCAAAGTGAAGACCAGGGCCGTCGATGCGATAACATCGGCAACAGGGGCATTCGGGAAGCTGCTGGTTGAGAACCACCTGAACCTCAGCAATATCGAGAGGATTAACATCACGGGGGCAGGTGCTTCCAGGATCCAGGGCAACCTGTTCGGAATAAGCACCAACAGGATCGACGAGATGACCGCTATCGGAACAGGCGGCCGTTATCTCGCAAAAAAGGACAGGATCATAATATCGAATATCGGGACCGGCACGGCAATAATTAAGGTCGACGGCGGCAGTATCACACACCTCGGCGGCACAGGGGTCGGTGGAGGAACGATCATCGGACTTGCCCGACAGATGCTCAATACCTCCGATTTCGACACCATAATGAACTATGCATCAAAAGGGAACGTCAACAATATCGATCTTCAGATAGGCGATATTGCCGAAAGCAACATAGGGTTCCTCAACAGGGAGTATACAGCTTCCAATTTCGGGAAGATGTCCGATAATGCAACCAGGGAAGACATGGCAGCAGGCATCCTGAACCTTACATACCAGGTAATAGGCATGGTTTCGGTGTTTGCGGCGAAGAGTCAGAACAACGACACGGTGGTGGTCACGGGTAACGGCAGCAACAATCCCATCGGCCAGAGAATACTGGTCACCATCTCGAATATGTATGATATTCATTTCGAGTTCCCCGCCGATGCCGAGTATGCCACAGCCATCGGAGCAGCGAAAAGCTGATCTGAAAGAAGTTCTTTTCCTGCCGGCCAGTAGATAATTCTGTAATTTTAACAAATCATGGTAATTCGGCGGCAAATCAGAGTAGAGGTTATTGTGAAACATCAGCAGGAAATTATATATCTTTGCCTTCCCGGGACGTTAGCTCAGCCGGTTCAGAGCGCGTGCTTCACACGCACGAGGTCACTGGTTCGATCCCAGTACGCCCCACATTTCGACCAGGCTCATTAACCGTAGGATGTTTTTTAAGTTCTGTGGTTTACCTCCTTCCCCCTAAAGGGATCTGTTATGTAGCAGATAACCAATAATTATCCCTTCAGGGATCCAAAAACTCCGAAAGAGGTAATCATAAGTAAAGTACCACCAACGAAATTGCTTTTTTAAACAACGAGTTCCCCTGAATAGTTCGAAGGTTTACGACAGTTAGTTGTATAACTTTCTGTCTGATCATGAACTACTTAAAGCATCTCTGCAGACCTCTGAATGAAGTAATTATGCATGTATTCATATATTTAACAAACCACATATCGTACTGATGGTCAGGATACAGGCACATATTTTTTACTTTTTTCTTGAATCTGACTTCAGGTTTGTTTAATTTCGGTCGTCTTTATGGTTCGGTGAAAGTCAGACAAGGCATTTAATGAGGTGGTTCAGATGATGCTGTGATTTGATTTTGTGACTGACGGGGCAGGGCTGCGTTCCGGCGGGTTGATTTTTGAATGAAGACCGGAGAGACCAATGACCGATGACAGATAATCGTACCACTATCATTAATTGGAAAAAGACAATCTTCTAAAAAGTTATTAATTTTTGTATGAGCTTTTTGAAAACAACAAATGCAGATATTTAGATCACTAACAGGACAAGTCTTAAAACGCTTTGAATGAAGTCTGGTTTGAATATCTGTCAATGATTATCAGTCAGACTCCCGCAAAGGCATTATAGAAAGTGCCCACAGTGATTGTTTATCTTAGCGCTCTTGGTGAAACCCTTAGCGTTCCTTCGTGGTTAAATGATTTATTTTAAACCACAAAGGAACGCAAAGTAATTCACAATGTTACATAAAAAACTTTTTATACAGCTTTATATTCTCAAACAACAAAAAATTAACTTAAACTGATCTAACATGAAAAAAATAACTATTATCCTGACTATCCTTGTCATGATTATTTCGTTTAAATCATTTTCACAGGAAAAACAGCAAACCAAAACTCAAATTAAACCAGCCCTGCTGATCATTGACATTCAGAACGTGTACCTACCCATGGTTCCCGAAAGGGAAAAGGAGGTGGCCATGTACTATATCA
Source organism: uncultured Rikenellaceae bacterium (assembly GCA_964613785.1). Classification (GTDB taxonomy): domain Bacteria; phylum Bacteroidota; class Bacteroidia; order Bacteroidales; family VadinHA17; genus LD21. Next base: position 172,958 of record CAZTJT010000001.1, on the reverse strand, counting down.
ATGGATTGATTCAGCTTTTCCGGAGTAACGGCTACCCAATAATAAGGATTTACCATCTGGACAGGGAATCCGGTCCAAAACCCGATTCAGAACAGTTTGAGTTTCCAAAATCGGTATTAATCAGGGACGAAGATGCCAAAGTAATCAAGACCTATGCAAATGGATTCAATAAAACAGATCTGGATAAAATCATCAGGGAAAAAGGAAGCAATACTTTATTTCTCTGCGGACTGAGTGCTGTCGGATGTGTTCTGGCAACATGGATTGGTGCGCAGGACCATGATTATAAAGCCTTTATGGTAAAGGATGCGATAATGAGCCATAATTCCGACTATACAAACCAGGTTGAAGATATGTTCAATGCTGTCGGATATGATGTAGTGCAATTAATCCTTGAAAATTCAGAAAAACAGAAGAATTAAAATGAAACTCACATGATTGATACAAAACACAAACACCAATGAAAATAAATCATTATCAATCATGTGTGGTTCCCCCCCTATAGCGGGGCAGGCTATCCGACCACTATAAATAAATTACATACGGATGAAAAAGACCTATAAAAAAGCTGTTCTTGAGGCCCTTGAACGGACAAGGACAATTCAAAATGAAATACTTACTGAAAAAGACATTCAACACCTGCCGGCCATTGTGCAAAAATATATACACTACTCCGGTTCAGTCGGAAAAGAAAAAGTGCTGAATTTCAGAGTTGAATTTACCGGTGGTATCAGATCAAATTCCAGCGAGGAGTTTATGCCTCTAAAATCAGTCCAGTATAATTTCATGGATCAGCCAACCAGACTTTTTTACATTGTGGCAAAGAAAAAAGGAATTCCTGCCAAAGGTATTCACATCTACAAAGACCGGAAGGCCGTTATGCTGATAAAAATTCTCGGATTGTTTACTGTTGTTAATGCCCGCGGGAAGGAAATGGATCAGGGTGAAACGGTTACAGTATTCAACGATATGTGCTTCATGGCTCCTGCTACCTTGATTGACAGGAACATCGAATGGAAAGAAATTGACGATCTTACAGTCGGTGCAAGATTCACCAATGGCAATATTACTATCACTGCTACATTGTATTTCAATGAAAAAGGCGAGCTTGTAAACTTCCTGAGCAACGACAGATTTGAAACTACAGACGGAAAGACTTATTTAAACAGCCCCTGGATCACCCCAGCGACAGCTTATGCCAACATAAACGGATACCTACTCCCCTCTCAGGCAAAACTGATCTATAAACGTCCGGATGAAGATTTTTGCTACGGTGAGTTTAACTTAAAAACAATCGAATACAATTGCAGGGAATTTAGATAAAGACAGATGACCGAAGTTAAGGAGCAAAGCGACGCAATCCCGCATGGCGGGAACCGAAGACCGAAGACGGAAGAATTGTGGATGAGTGAATACGGTGGTAGACATGCAGGAACAAAATCACCTGGCAATCATTTGCATGTAAAAAAATCTCCGATTAAACTTTATTGATATTGAACTGTTTATTCATCATGTAATAATTTATTTTAATGGTATGATGGAACCTCCATGTAGTTGATTATATTATTGTGTTTGTGTATCCAAATACATGGAGGTTTCATAATAAATAGTAGATCAGGGCTCACATAAATAATGGGTTTGGTTAAACTATGGGCACTACATAAGTAATCTCAAATAAGCTAAAATGAATATCCCGATCAATGTAAACGCTCCCGTTAAGTCAAAAAGTCAGATGGAGATAAATGCGCCTGTTGACTCGGTGTGGAAAATCCTTACAGATATTCCCAACTGGACAAACTGGCAAAAAGAAGTGACTGAAACAGTTGTTCATGGAGAAATCAAAGAAGGAACCCAATTTGACTGGAAGGCTGGCAGTCTTTCCTTTAAATCAAAAATTCATACTTCAATTCCAAAATCAATGTTCGGCTGGACCGGTAAGACTATAGGGACCATGGCCATTCATAACTGGTTTTTTGAAACAAGAGACAATAGAACTTTTATAAAGGTTGAAGAAAGCCTGCAAGGCTTTTTACCCTGGTTGCTTTCCGGTTATTTCCAAAAAAACCTTGATTCAGGAGTTAAAAAAAATCTGGAGGAACTCAAATCTGCTGCGGAAAACAAATAATTGCTGCTTAAACCAAAGCTGAATAAGAACAGGTTCAGAAATTCAAGAATCACTGAGGCGGATTTTACCGGATCAGTTCTGAAAGATTTGTCATTTATAAACTGTGATCTGCAAAGATCGATCTTCAGAAATACAAATCTTGAAGGTGTGGATTTCAGGTCATCATTCAACTATTCAATCGATCCATCAGCAAACCGGGTAAAAAAGGCCAGATTTTCTCTTTCCAGAATTACAGGACCACCGGATAGATTTGATAATGTAATTGAAGAATAGTACGGCTGCCTTTGACAAGAACGAAAATACCTTCAACGGGATTTTCTCCTATCACGCAAATCCGGGGAGGACGCTGACGCAGCTATCTTGCCAGCCCGGCCCTGGTTCACCTGAGCATGAGTTTTAAAATCGAAAATGATGACAAATACAATATTTTAAATGGTCTATTTTATTGCAAGCATAAAAATCAATGATCCTGCCGGTTACGACAAATATCTCGAACATGTCGATGAGATCTTCTCAAAATACAAAGGAGAATATCTTGCCGTTGATTCGCATCCTTCTGTACTCGAGGGCAAGTGGAATTACACAAAATGTGTTCTGATTAAGTTCAATAGCAAACAGGACTTCAACGAATGGTATTATTCAGAGGACTACCAGAAAATACTTAAGTTCAGGCTGGGATCAGCAACATGTGATATAGTTCTGGTTGAAGGGTTGAAGGGTTGATGGGGTTGATGGTTGAATGGTTGAAGGGGCTGGTATCTGTGGAAATCTGAGTGATCAGGTTGACTCTTTCCGAAAATTTAAAACACAAAAATTTTTTATCAATAATCCATTACTAACCTTAACAAGGAAGAGAACATACATCTAAATTTTAAATTTGTTGAATATGATCAGCCATTATAAAAAACCCGGACTTTTCTATCTCCTATCGACAATCCTGCCATGGGCTTTCTGGTTCTTCGCCGGCTATTTAAGCCATCTGCCTCACAATGAGGAGCAAAATATGAATATAGCAATTATGCTTGCCCTGGCAGGATTAGTGAGTCCGATGGTAGTTGCATTCCTGCTCATGAATCATAACCCTGAGTTACGTAAGGACCTGTACCATAGATTCTTTAATTTCAAAAGCATTAATCCCAGGTATATTTTCCTTGCCTGTTCAATTATGCTTGCAAGTATTCTCGCCGCCATGGCAATCTCCCTGGCATTTGGATATAGTCCTGATCAGTTTGTAATTACAGGACATTTCACTTTTTCCTCCGGTGTCCTTCCCGTCTGGTTTTTGCTGATTATAGCTCCGGTATTTGAGGAGCTTGGCTGGCATTCCTACGGTACCGATTGCCTGAGAAACAAGTTCAATTTATTTTATACCTCACTGATATTCGGCGCTTACTGGGCAATCTGGCATATCCCGCTGTCGACAATCAGGGACTACTATCAGGCAAACCTTGTGGAATCAGGCTGGATCTACAGTCTTAACTTCATGGTCAGTATTATTCCATATGTCTTGATTATGAACTGGATATATTACAAAACAAAAAGAAATATAATACTTCCGATCATTTTTCATATAACTGCAGTATTTTTTAATGAGATCTTTGCGACTCACCCCGATAGTAAAATAATTCAGACAATACTGTTACTGATACTGGCAGGATTTCTGACAATAAAAGATAGAAGATTCTTCTTTTTCAGGGACCCGGATTTGATAAACAGTTAACTTTCATGCAAATGAAATGTGATACGTTCAAAACATGACAGATATAATAAAGACCCAAAAATTGTCAAAGCATTTCCCTGGGGTACAGGCTGTTGAAGATCTGTCACTGAATATCAGGGAAGGTGAGATCTACGGTTTTCTGGGACTCAACGGAGCCGGAAAAACAACCACTATCCGCATTCTGCTGGGTCTTATCCAGCCTACATCCGGAGCATGTTTTATCCACGGAAAACAGGTCGGGCCGGGGAATAAGGATATCTGGAAAGACATAGGTTATCTGGTCGAGATCCCATATTCATATCCAGAACTTACAGTCAGGGAAAACCTTGAGATCATACGCCGTATGCGCTTCATTCCTGAAAAAAAATCTGTAGACAAAATAATTGAAAAGCTTCATCTGGGGGAATATGCAGACAGAAAATCAAAAAACCTCTCACATGGTAATTCTCAGCGTCTCGGACTGGCAAAAGCACTCATTCATCATCCCCGGAATGTTAAGCGTTCCATCCTCAGAAGGAATGCAATTAAGCATGACAAGCTGCATCATTCTGGCACTGACATTCATTGCCGGTTATATCGGAACCGAAAGATGGTGGCGCTATGCCGATCATGTTTAGGAAAAGTCCCGAATCTGTAAATTATAACAACAAATAAACATACTCAGGAATATGAAGACAAACCGAAGAGATTTCATAAAGGCTACAGGTGTTGCAGGGGCCGGAATGATGGCAGCAGGCATTTCATCATGCAATAAAAGCAATGTACAGCCTTTCAGCGAAACGCTTGATGCATTAAACAAGACACATAGTCAGCACTTTAACATGTGCGGATATGCTGCGCCAAAGATCGAAACCGTAAGGATAGGGATTATAGGTATAGGCAGGCGCGGCATCGAAGCGGTACATAGGCTGAAACTTATTGAAGGGGTGGAGATCAGGGCACTGTGCGACCTGAGGATGGAATGTGTTGATGCAGGACAGAAGGCATTAACAGTTGCAGGACTGCCGGCAGCCCGCACATACGGGGGCACTGAGGATGCATGGAAAGAAATGTGCTCGGAAGATGACCTTGACCTTATTTATATCGTAACACCGTGGAACCTTCATACACCAATGTCGGTTTTTGCAATGAACAATGGCAAGCATGCGGCAGTCGAAGTGCCGGCAGCAGTCACTCTTGAAGAATGCTGGGAGCTGGTGGAGACATCTGAAAAAACAAGGAAGCATTGCATGATGCTTGAAAACTGCTGCTATGATTTCTTTGAATTGCTTACACTGAATATGGTAAGGCAGGGATTCTTCGGAGAAATAATTCACGGAGAGGGAGCATATATACACCACATCCCTCCTTCAGATCCTCCCAAACCTCTGGAATATGCCGATAAATGGCGTATTATGCAGACACAGGGAAGAAAGGGGAACTATTATCCCACTCATGGTCTGGGGCCTATCTGCCAGGCAATGAATATTAATCGAAGCGATAAATTAAACTACATGACATCAATGTCATGCAAAGATTTTGTTCATAACCGGCAATATCGGGAGCTTGCAAAGACAGATGAATTTTTCAGGCAATTTGATCCTGATACGCAGATCGGTAATATGAATACCTCCATAATAATGACCGAGAAGGGAAAAACAATAATGCTGCAACAGGGAGGAGCCACTCCCAGGGTATATTCGCGTCTGCATCTGCTTTGTGGCACTAAGGGTTCTGCCCAGAAGTATCCCCTTCCCGGAAGGATTTCTTCTTCAATTGAATGGCTGACCGACGAAGAGATGAATGAAGTGACAGAAAAGTATACTCCTGAAATAGTAAAGTGTGTGGGGGAAATGGCACGGCAGATCGGAGGCCACGGGGGAATGGATTTCATCATGGACTGGAGGCTGATTGACTGCCTGAGGAACGGACTTCCGCTTGACCAGGATGTTTATGATGCAGCATTGTGGAGTGTGGTGATACCACTTAGCGACTGGTCGGTGTCAAACAATTCGGACCACATAATGATCCCGGATTTTACATGCGGATCATACAGGAATAATACGCCAGTTGATCTTACCCTTTCAAAAGGAGGGAATACAGGAGTAAGAAAAATTTAAAATTACAAATTTGCTATATCCGATTAATGCAACATAATATTCCAATGTGATGGATTTCGATAAATAAAGTAAGTCTGATATGAAAAACCTGCAGATTTGCCAGTAAAATGACATAAGAAAATTAGTAATTTTGATCATATATTAATATTTGAATAACATATAAACCCTGAATCTATGAAAAACATTAATCGCCGGACTTTTCTCGGAAGCGGGGTTGCAGCCGCAGCCGTGGTAACAGTAGGAAAATCCCTTCCGACAGAAGGAAAAGAGATTATGGTCCCGCTCAGGAAAAATAATGAAGATCCCTTCAATCCGGTTACATTCAACGCGATGCCCACACGGTCGTTTGGAAAAACCGGGTATAAGGTTGGTATTTTAAGTCTTGGTGGGCAGGCAACACTTGAAATAAAAGGCAGGGAAGATGAATCTGAAAAAATAATCAACAGGGCCATTGATCTTGGAATAAATTATATTGACACTGCCGCATCGTATGGTCAGGGGGTTAGCCAGCTTAATATAGGAAGGGTGATGAAGACCCGCAGGAATGAGGTATGGCTTTCCACAAAAACCCACGACCGAACATACGACGGATCAATGCGCCTTCTGGAAGAAAGCCTTAAGAATCTTCAGACCGATCATCTCGACCTCTGGCAGCTGCATAACGTGCAGAGGCAGGACCAGGTTGATCAGATCTTCGCTCCCAACGGAGCCATAAAAGCACTGGAAAAGGCCAGATCTGAAGGCATTGTAAGGTACCTGGGTATTACTGGTCATTTTGAACCACTGGTACTGCTTGAAGCAATAAAACGTTATCCCTTCGATTCAATACTCCTTGCTGTCAATGCTGCTGATGTTCATTATCTCAGCTTTAAGAACTATCTCCTTCCGGAAGTACTGAAAAAAGGAATGGCAATTGTTGGAATGAAGGTCACCACCCGTAGCAGGATTCTTTCATCGTGGACACCGCCTCCTCCAGAACAACAACCTGACGAACGTCTGCGAACATCAAAACCCAGAACAATTTCCATCAGAGAGGCACTTACATATAATATGAGCCTTCCCGTCAGCACTACAATTATTGGAGTCGACAGCGTTGCCCAGATAGAAGAAAACGTAAAAATTGCCTCAGAATTTACTCCTCTGAGCCAGTCGCAGATGGAGGAAATCGAATTCAAAACCCTGCCTGTAGTTCGACAGGCACTTTACTTCAGAAGATGGGATCTTGGAGCATAAGGTATTGCCCCACACTTCTTGTCGACCGAATTCATATAATAGCTTTTTAAAGTATATTGTCAATCTGGCGCGGTATTTGTAGCCTGTTATCACGGCTTTAACGAACTATAATTTAATCTGGTAAACAATGAATCCGTGCCGACTGTATTGCCTGCCCGGAGAGAACCCTTTGAGATAATTTTAAATCTGAATATTATAAATTTGTACTTCACTAACTTTACCTGAAATGAAAAAAGCAGGCACATTACGAATAATATTATATATATTAAATCTGGCAGTGTTTTTAATCCTTAATTCCTGCAACAAGGGTGAAATTCCAACTTTGACGACTGCACCCATAACCAAAATCACCAACACATCTGCAACCACGGGTGGAAATATTACCAGCGACGGTGGCAGTGAGATCACATCCAGGGGAGTGTGCTACAACACAAGCGGAAATCCTACGACTGCAGACTCCAGAACTCTTGACGGATCCGGATCAGGGTCATTCAAAAGTGACCTTTCATTTCTTACACCCAACACATATTACACAGTAAGAGCCTACGCAACAAACAGTGCCGGAACAGCATATGGTAATGAAGTTAACTTTCTGACTACAGAAATCATCACCGGAACTGTTGATGATATCGATGGAAATACATATAAAACCGTAACCATTGGGAATCAGGTATGGATGGCTGAGAACCTAAAAACCACAAAATTCAATGATGGTACCGATATTCCAAATGTAACAGGCCAGACGGAATGGAAAAACCTTTACACTCCGGGATACTGCTGGTATGACAATAATGCCGAATATAAATCAACATACGGGGCTTTATATAACTGGTATGCCGTTGCCACCGGTAAATTATGCCCTGTCGGCTGGCGTGTACCCTCAACCGATCAGTGGACAGCACTTACAACATATCTGGGAGGTGAATACCTTGCTGGCGACAAACTTAAGGAAGAAGGCAATCAACACTGGAAAAATTTCAATGATGCTGCGAACAATGTAAGCGGTTTTACGGCCCTCCCTGGCGGAGGACGCATTGACGGAAATTTCACTTTTATAGAAAGATCGGGGGCATGGTGGTCATCAACCGCATTCAATGAGGAGAAAGCTTATCTGAGGGAAATGGATGACATAGTTGTTGAAGTCATGACCGGTTATCTCAGTAAGAAAGAGGGATTATCGGTCAGATGCATAAAGAATAACTGATTAAAACACTCTCCGGTCATATCATAGAATTCACTTTTTCAGCAACACTTTTTGTAATATCGGAGCATCTTTCTATAAAATTGCCTGAAAGATAGCTTTCCGCATCACTCACCATTGAAAAATTTGACCCGCAGATATCATAGCAAGTGGTTGACCTGAATTCTTTGCGGAACCACGCCCCCAGCATCTCGCTTAAATGTATTGAGTGATTAAAGTTGTTTATTCCCTCATCCATTGCTTCATTACTGTTCTCTTTAAACAATCGGTTCATTTTTGCAACCCGTAAATAGCTTTTCTCAACTTTTGCCTTTATGGAGCTCAGCGCCATAACACCTGCTGTAAGGGCTCCACATGTCCTGTTTAGCATTGCAAGCCCGCCAACAAGCAACCACGATGCATAATACATTTCATCACCCATCCTGAATTCACTTCTCAGTTTTTTTAGAACATTGTGGGCACAGTGGAAATTTTCCGATTCAAATCCCGAAAGTAGAAGTGAATACGATTTCCTGGTCTCATCTGATATAAAATCAGGTTTTTCAACGGATCCTGAAAATATCCTGTAGAAGTTAGCCACAGTCTTTCTGCATGCAGGTGCACCTCCCTGACGGATATTTCCGCAGATGCAGGTTCCGTTGAACTCATCAAACCTGTTAATATAGGTCTGTCCTTTAATGATGAGGTCAATCTTTTCAGAAAGCCCGGCAGGTATTTTTCTCTCATAGCCCATGTAGATCAATGGAGCAGTGAGAACTCCGCACTCCATACCCGGGCCGGCTATGCCGCCCGACAGAGCTCCAGTATACAGAACGAGATCGGGAAAATCCACCCAGTTGATGTCAATAAGGGTCTGCATGACAGATGGTGCACAATGACCCATCCTGTAATAGTTGTTTAACGTCCTGCCCTTTTTCGAGGCAAGAAGACAGTAACCAGTAAGACCGGCTGCACCTATTGCCACAGCAGTTACCAGCCCTTTCCTGGAAAAATCCCTCCTGTTCATTTTTTCTGTACCCCCGCTTTTTAATAAGTATCATCTACTTTAAAATCGGATAATTAAATCAAAATTAAGTATATTTCTTTATCAAGGTACCGTAACCACTGTAAAGAGAGCGAAGAAACATTTCTGTCTGACACAAACAAGTTATATTCTTTGTGAGTCAGCCGATCTAAAATTTTATATATCAAGGGAATATGGATCTGATCACTTAAATAAGATCATCTTAGATTTAAGGATTAAAAAATGAGGCTGTATCAGATGTTAATTACCGGTTGTATCCTTCTGTTCCCTCAGATTGATTGGGCATTTTTCAGAGTTCATGTCGGGCCACCAATGAAACAGGAAGAACTCTGCCGGGAAGCGATCAGGATTAATGATACAGCCTCATAGTATTAAAAATAAAAGATATTTGATCACCCTGCCTGTTTTTGATAAGGACGCCGGACATTCACCGACCAGAAGAACGTTAGCCCGTTCATTTCCGTCATGTCAATTATCTTGAATCCGTGAGTTTTCAGTATCTGGGATACCTCATTTTTCGACATACGCTGTTCAGCCATTGATCCTATTATGTTCCTGATACTGTTTAGGAGCCCCCTTGTATGACGCTGGTAACTTGCTATACTAAACCTGCCGGATCCGGTATCGGTGAAACAGCCAACAAAACTTGCTTCCGGAGGAAGAATACGGTAAAGGTTGTGAAGAAATTTATCAAGATGCTTTACCAGATTAAGTTTCTTCAGATTCACCAGAGCCTTTACACTCCTCAGATCGCTTTCATCGTAATAGTAATGCTGGCCTGGAGAAAGCACAAGAATGTTTTGCTCTGACGACAGCCCTATGTTCTTTATATAACTGAGAAAATTCTCCCCTCCTTCATCTGTCATCTGAATTATTGCCTGCTTAAGATCAGGCTTTGGTTGCGGACTATTTTCCTTGGTCATCTTATTTCTTTTATTTTGTCATGAATTAATGCCTTTTGAATATGCCAGTTCAAAAGGCAGTTTCCTTAAGATAAAAGTAGCTCACGGAAATCAGTCCGACAATACGCTAATGCCCAATTAGTGGGGCAATCAGATAGAAAAAGAAGTACTTTGTCAATCAAATCAGTACTTATATTTACATATTGACTTCGTTGATAAAATGACAACCTCTTTTCGTCAAAAATCAATTAAAATTTATAAGCATTTTTGATCAGGTGCTTAGAATCCACATAAAGTAATAATCAAACCATTAACATTCAATGATATATAAAATGATTTAAGAATTTTACTGGATAGAGAGAGGAAATCAGGTTTTGACTAACCAGCATTTTTCAGTGACAAAAAAATCCGAAAAAGCTGGTTTTGTCAGCTGTTATCAGGTGAGAAAACGTCTCTTATCTTCATATTTTTTCAACTTTCTCTGAAGGAAGATTACATAAGGGAGTCGCAGTAGCAATCCTGAATAAGATTAAAAGTGATATGACTGGGATGAAGTTCTTCTCAACAAAATTTATCCATTTTTATCATCTGTGATATTAACTATTCACCTGTAACTTTTTATTTTTGGGAAGCAGATATTTTTGACAACATAACGGATGTCTGAAGAAACAGACCAGCTGGGCTGAACTTTATGACAAACCGGATTTTATGCCATACGGCCAGGTTTTCTACAGAATAATATAAATAATAATAATATGATGAAAAAGTTCTCCACAGACATTCAGAAGAAAGTTAGCATGTTATTGCTGATGGTTTTAATTCTACATACCACGGTGATTGCACAGGTAAAACTCACTGAAGATAATTGGGTAATTCCCACCTATCCGGTTTTTCCTGCCGATAAGAATCCGATGTTCTTCAAGGGGGAATCATATCAGGGAGCATCAAAATACATTTATCCGTATGCGATGAATGATATGATATCTGATATTAAGTCCGACAAGGCCTGGAAGATTCTTACCCTTGAAAATGAATATATAAGGCTTGGAATTACCCCGGAAATAGGAGGCAAGCTTTATTATGCAACCGATAAATCAAACAATTACAATTTCATTTACAAAAATGATGTTGTTCGACCATCCAATATCGGTATGCTGGGTGCCTGGGTATCCGGAGGCATTGAGTGGTGTGTTCTGCATCATCACAGAGCCTCCACCTTTTTACCTGTTGATTATTCCACATCGGAAAACAGTGACGGAAGTAAAACTATATGGATCGGGGAGACAGAACCTCGTCACCGCATGAGATGGACCATCGGAATCACCATGTTCCCGGGAAGATCCTATTTTCAGGCTGATGTAAAAATCATAAATCCGACTCCCTATACCCACACTTTCCTATACTGGGCGAATGTTGCAACCCACACAAACCGCGATTATCAGGTTATCTTTCCGCCCAGTGTCCAGTTTGCCACATTTCATGCAAAGAACAGCTTCACCCGGTGGCCGTTTTCAACAGAGATTTACAATGGTCAGGATTTCACAAGGGGTGTTGACATAAGCTGGTGGAAAAACTCGGAGAACTCCAACTCATTTTTTGCTCATGATCTCAAAGAAGATTTCATGGGGGGGTATGATCATGGAAAGCAAACAGGTACCGTCCACATTGCCGACCACAATATTGTAAAAGGGGCAAAGCTTTGGGAATGGGGATCCGGCCCGAGGGGACAGGCTACGGAAGCAAGGCTTACAGAGAATAGCGGACCATATGTTGAGATAATGGTGGGTGCTTTCTCCGATAATCAGCCTGATTACAGCTGGATAAGACCATATGAGGTAAAAACCTTCAGGCAGTACTGGTATCCGATAAAGGATATCCAGGGATTTAAGAATGCAAACCTTAATGGTGCGGTGAACCTTGAGAAGAGAGACAAAAATCAGGTTTTCCTCGGATATTATTCCACACGAAAAGTAGCAAAAGCTGAAATCTTACTGAAACAGGGTGACAAAACGATTTATAGAAAAACAACTGAAATATCGCCCGATAAAGCTTTTACACAGATTATAAAGACTGAAGCTTCATTCGTAATAGAGGATCTTTACACACAAATGTCAGATTCTGAGACAGGGGAAATACTAGTGTCGTACAAGCCGGTCATAGCAGTACGTGAAAAGGAACTTCCGGAAGTTGTGAGGAAACCAGAAGATCCAAAAAATATTGCCACAGTGGAGGAACTCTATCTTACGGGTAGCAGGATCCAGCAGTTCCACAATCCGACACTAAATGCCATGGACTATTTTGAAGAAGCCCTTAGGCGAGACCCGGGAGATATCAGGACCAATACCATCGTAGGAAATAATTACCTAAAGAATGGCGATTACATTAAAGCCAGAACCTATTTTGCGAGAGCAATAAGAAGACTTACAAAGGATTATACGCGCCCGTCAAACTGTGAACCATTGTACCTCCAGGGATTGACACTAAAGGCTCTGGGACTTTATGATGAGGCTGTCGACACACTCTACCGTGCAACCTGGGATTATGCATGGCATTCAGCTGCCTATCTTGAGCTTGCCAGAATCTCATCTATGAAAGGTGACATGATAAAAGCTTTAAAGGAAGTTGAGGAATCTCTTTCAACTAATTCGAGGAATAATCCGGCCATAGAACTGAAGTCTTCGTTGCTTAGAAAGACAGGAGATTATAAAGGTTCTGCCGAACTAATAGAAAGTATCCTTAAAAATGATCCGCTTGATTTCAGAGCCGCAAATGATTACTATCTGGCATTAAGGGATTTAAATGAGAAACAGAAAGCCGAAGCAATATTGGAAGAGATGACTGGCAGGATGAGGGATTTCGATCAGAACTATCTTGAGCTGGCAATAAGTTATATTAATGACGGATTTGACTTAGAAGCCGAAGATGTTTTAAGAAGATTCAGGGGCAGCAATCCGATTGTCAAATATTACCTTGGCTATATTGAGGACAAGAAAGGGAACAGGGCTGAAGCCGAGAAGTTTTTCAGGTCAGGTTCTTCGATGTCTGTTGATTATGTATTTCCTTTCAGGCTGGAGACAATAAACATTCTTAAAAAGGTAGCCTCCTATCTGCCCGATGATGCAAAGCCGTGGTATTACCTGGGCAATCTGCTCTTCGACAAGCAGCCGGAAACAGCGATTGATTGCTGGCAGAAAGCTGTCGCCCTTGATCCACGGCTTGCAATTGCATGGAGGAATCTGGGATGGGGCTACTATAATGCAAAGAACGATGGAGCCAGAGCAATTGAAGCATATGAAAAGGCTATTGAAATTGAAAAGAATGAACCTATCTATTATTCTGAGCTGGACGCTTTGTATGAAATGAGCAATACTCCGGTTGAGAAAAGACTAAAGCTTTTTAAAGGGCGCAATGAAACTGTGAATAAACGTGACGATTCATTTGTCCGTCAGATCGTTGTGCTTACACTTGCCGGTCAACCGGAAAAAGCTGTGCAATATCTTGAAGGTAAAAGCTTCAGTTACAGGGAAGGAAGCTCGAGGGTTAGAGAAGTATTAATCGATGTCCACCTGATGATGGGAAGCAAGTATTTAGAAGAGAAGAACTATAAAAAAGCGCTTGAGGAGTTCATGCTTGCGCGCGTTCCCGACGAAGAAGGAGGAAGTGCAAGAGCTGGTGCACGCGAGGTACAGGTCGACTATCATATTGGCATGGCTTATGAGGCTATGGGAAACAGGGCTAAAGCCAGAAGTTACTTTACCATGGCGGCGGAACCCGATCTCAGGGATGAAAACTTTGTCAGGTATTACCAGGCGCTGAGCCTTTTAAAGCTTGGTAATAAAACTAAAGCTGAAGGGATCTTCAATTCAATGATCACTGCCGGAGATAAGCAGATAAACAGTTCAGGCGGAGAAACAGATTTTTTTGCAAAGTTTGGCGAGAGAGAGGCAAAGAATGCTATCCTTTCAAATGCATATCTGCTTAAAGGGCTTGGTTACAAAGGCCTGGGCGACAACGCAGCTGCAAAGGAGAACCTCATGAAAGCCCTGGATCTGTCGGCGAGCAACCTTTATGCCAAAGTTGAACTAAACAAGATAAAATAAGTATGCTTTCTTAAGCCAGCGATCAATTATGGGATTAATGGCTTTACAGTAAGCTTGAAATCATATCTCTGAGGTAGCACCTGATATTCCGGGAAAACTCCGAGGGCAGTACAGCCAACTCCGCTTGTTGCATAGTCGATATTTAAGGTGATTCCGTCGAAAGAGTGAAGCTGATATGTATACTGTGCTTTTGTAAGATTTTCTGTAGAAAAGGGATAAATATTAAAATTGAACAGACGATCACCAATGAACTCAAATCCCTTTCCCAAAGTATCAGTTATTGTCAACCATCTGTTATCTGTACGCAGTCCATAGTCCTGGGGTATAAGATACGGTTCATACATCCCATCTACCGTTGATCTGTAGACACCTATCCTGTAACCGCTTTTCCTATCGGGGTAGTTCTCCTGTGGTCCGCGGCCATACCAGCTAACCTGACCGAGGCTTTTGTCGAGGATCCATTCCTGTCCTATTCGGGGCAACCATGCAGGCATTTTTCCGTCGGGAATGACGGTTGTCTCTACTTCCATAGTACCGCTACCGTCAATCGTAAACGTAGAATAGGTTATGAATGATCCTTCACCATTAGCTGTAATAAATGTATTCTGTGCACTAATTCTCACGGATGATCCTCCGGTATTTTCAAATTCAAGCTTGCCGGGGAAACAGGTAAGCCTGTCAATACCTGATGAATACCATTCCGTTGCAGCAAAGTGACCAAATCCGGGAGTGACATGTTTTATATTTGATGCTCCAAAATTCCACTCATCGGTCTCATTTGCCAGTGGAGCCCTCCATATATTAAGGTTGTTTATCTTTTTCACGAGTTCCTTTCCGCCGATGCTCATCGAGGCAATGGTTCCGGATTTCTTATCCAGAACATAGGCAAAGTCGTTACCGGTTATGATCAGGTTGCCGGCGGTTTCCTTAATCCGGGGAGCTGGCCCCGACTCAGCTGTTTCTGAAGATCGGGGAACAGACCAGGGCAGGTCAATTTGCTCCCAAGCTATTTCATGACCTTTATTTGCCCATTTATTATTATCCTTAAGTAAAAAACTCAACAGAAGCCTGTATTCAGAACCTTCTTTCAGCTCAGGCTTTTTAACCGGGATGCTTACAATCTTTTTCTGCTGTGGTCCGATATCGAGTGACAGGTCTCCCTGCTGTTTAAAATCCCCATCGACCTGCAGGTACCATTTGGCATTCAGTTCAATAAGGTTTGTGAACAGGTGGCGGTTAATTATCTCCACATCAAAATTATCTGCCGAAGAAAGCTTTACATCCACAGGTTGGGCAGATTTTTTTATCTGCCACATTTCAGGCTGAGGTCTTCGGTCAGGCCAGATTGATCCGTATGTCCTCGCTCCGATTCCATAGCTGTAAAACTCTCCTTTCTCATTCATCTCTTCAAAGTCGAGCCATAGCAATGATCTTTCTTTTATCGATGATGAAGGATTTTTCAATGATTCGGCAGGAATATCATCAGCGAAAATCCCGGCCTCATCAATGATTGCATCACAGATATAGACATCGGTTTCCTGTCCGTGTATCTCCGCATTTCTTCCTATATTCACAGGGAAAGGGGTATTTCTTATTTTCCCTGAAAGAGGTCTGTGCCGGCTTTCTCTGCCATCAACAGTAAGAAATATCTCACTGCCGTTGTAATGGGCAGTAACATGATGCCAGTTGTACTCCCAGTCGAGGGGTAGAGCTATTCTGACCAATTGTTTTTTCCTTGTTGTAACATAGAACTCTAGTGAATCCTTGCCAACCTGATTTATGCCATACTGCCAGCTTCCTTTAGTGATAAGTGTTCCTGCTGAACTGCTCAACGACCTGGGATAAACCCATAGTGAGAGGGTGAGTTTTTCTTCTTCCTTTTCAAGGGCATCATCACGATAGACTTCGATCCATTGATCATGACCATTAAGATCGACTCCCTTTCCGTTAATGCCTTTAACAAGCTTTGCCCTTCCCATTGCATTGACCTGTATTTTGTTCGGAGAAGCGTCATTTAAGGCTACGATCTTCTCAGTGATACCGGTGCTGACAAAATCCCATATTGCCCCGCCCATACTGCGGGGATAGCTATAGAATAACCTCCAGTAATCATCGAGGCCTCCCCCGCCATTACCCGTAACGGCCAGGTATTCATCAAGAAATGACGGTCTGGGATCTTCATCTGCCGGGATATTGTATACACGGGTAAGCAGTTCGCTTATCCTTGGATAGCGAGGGCCGATGATATCCTCACATTTATGGCTGAAAGCATTCCCACCATACATCCAATAGCGAGTGTGGTCATACTTTTTACCCTCCTCTATAACTGAGCAGATATTATCCCCCTCGCCGCTCTCGTTGCCTGCACTCCATAATAACACAGAAGGATGGTTCCTGTCGCGTAAAACCATTTTACGGGCTCTCTCACGATACATTCCCTCCCAGGCCTTATTGGAGGAGAGGTATTCGGTGGCATGAGCTTCATCCCCGGTTTCATCAACGATATACAACCCATACTCATCAGCAAGGTCAAGATATTTATTTACAGGAGGATAATGTGAAGTCCGGACGCAGTTTATATTGAATTGCTTAAGGAGGCTCATATCCTTTTTTATGGTTGCCTCGTCCATTCTATGCCCCGACACAGGATGCTGCATATGGCTGTTAATACCATTAAGCTTGACGGGCTTCCCGTTGAGATAAAATATCTGGTCCTTTATTTCAGTCTCCCGGAATCCTATCCTGCCTGATATTACCTCAACAGTTTTCCCTTCCTGGCTGACAAGTTCAAACGTAAGAAAATAAAGATCAGGATGTTCAGCCGACCATTTTAAAGGATTTTCAACCTTTTCCGATAAACTCAGCGTTCTATTTCCACCTGGCGGAACAGAAAACGGTTCTTCTGTTAATAATTTAACAATACGCTTTTCGGAATCATACAATATGCTTTTAAGGACGAAGTTTTGTGCAGGCTGTTCCGAATAGTTCTTTACGGTAACAGAAAGGTCAAGCCTGGCATCGGTATAGTTCTCATCAAGATCGGTCGTTGCATACCAGTCGAAAATATGAACCCCGGGAGCGGCAAACAGCCAAATATCGTCAAAGATTCCGGCAAGGCGCCAGTAATCCTGATTTTCAAGATAATAACCATCAGAATACTTATAGACGGCAACCGCAATGGTGTTTTTCCCGGGCTTCAGGTATCCTGTAATTCTGTATTCTGAAGGTTCCTGTCCGCCTTCATTATACCCAACCTCATTCCCGTTTATCCAGACAAAGGAGGCTGAGGCGGTCTTTTCCATGCGCAGAAAAATCTCCCTGTCTTTCCATGAGCCGGGCAGAGTGAATGATTTCCTGTATATTCCGGTTGGGTTGTATTCACGTGGTGTTTTAGGGGGATCCGGCCGGAAAGGAGTAGTCACGTTCCTGAATAGTGGATCACCAAAGCCCTCCATCTCCCAGTTGGAAGGAACTCTGATAGTCTTCCAGTTACGATCGTTAAAGCTTTTCTTATAAAATCCTTCAGGGACTCCTTCAGGAGTATCGGAATAGAAAAATTTCCATAATCCATTTAATAATAAACAATTAGGACTCCCGAATAATTTTCCGGCAAGAGCCTCATCAGTATTATTGTATGGAATAAGCGGCGTATGACCCTCCTCCTGGTTAAGTTCAAATACAGCAGGATTTTCCAGGAAATCGTAAATATCTGCAGGGAATCTGCCAGTCTGCGAAAAGCAATAAATAATCGGGAACCATAATAAGCCGGAAATAATTAATATTCTTCTCATATTAATCCTTTTTAGATGACTTAAAGGGTTTTAGCTGCAACTGTTTGCTGCAATGTTAATCCGTGTATTTTTAATTTTCTGCCACATCGTAAACCATGAGAGAACTTCCGTGCCTTACATAAAGCCTTTTATTATGCAGAACCAGGTGAGCCCAGTGCGGACCCTGTCCCAATGGCACTGCGAACTGACTTATAATATTGAATCCCGAAGTCTGAGGTTCAACAAGCGCAACCTGTCCACGTTCGCTGTACAGATATAAAAGCCCATCGTTGGCAATTATATTTGCGGGAGCAAGCTGCGATGTTTTATATAGCACTTTACCCGACATCCAGTCAAGGCAATAGAATCCTCTGTTATAATCGCCTGTTCCATAAATACGGCTGTTAAGAACCACAAATCCTCCAATCTTGGGATCCATATCACTGTTTTTCCAAACAGGTGAGACTGAAGATCCGTCAGCTGAAAGTTTAAGCATTATGCCACCCACTCCATATCCTATGGTACAATAAAGAAATCCATTTATATAAGCCGGAACATTAGGATGTATGCTGTACTGGTTGACATGTTCAAATTTCCAGAGTACACTACCGTTGGATACGTCAATTCCAGTTATTGACTTCTGCATATGTGTTACTAGCAGATTTCTGTTGGGAAGCTTAATGAGTAGTGGTGAGGCATAGCCTGAAGTTTCTCCTGTTCCTTTGCTTTTCCATATTATTCTGCCTGTATTCCTGTCGAGGGCTACAATATTGGCATCCCGGCCGCCCGGAACGCAATAAATCACGTTGCCGTCGTATACTAGATTTTCAACTATCCCCCATTCAATATTCCTTGCGTCATATTGTTTCATGAAATCAATCGACCATATAATTTTTCCGTCGGTGGTAGACATGCAAACAAGCTTTCCGTAAGCAGAGATAAGATAAAGCTTATCATCTATGACCAGGGGTGTTGCACGTGTACCGGCTTGTCCTCCATTCCATTCCCTGCCATATTCCTTCCTCCAAATCAGCTTTCCCAGATGATCAATAGCGTAAACAAAACCATTATCTCCGGTCAAACCTGTAATGTATATACCGGATGAGGTTACAGCTGCTGAGCCAAAACCTTCGCCCAGATTATCAAAATGCCACAGCATCTTAGGACCGGCAGCCGGCCATTTTCTCATCAGGCCTGTTTCACTGTAAATTCCGGTTCTTGAGGGCCCTCTCCATTGTGCAACTTCCTGGGCGCAAATACCAACACAGAGTGTCAGCAGTACCATTACCTGCGTAATCTTTTTCATTTCAACAGAATTTATTGTTATCATTATCAAATATAAATAATTGAAAGGAACCAGACTGCTTCCGTATCATCTGCAGGAAACGTTTTTTTCTTTCTTACGCTGCACTCACACAGAGAAAATTTTCAATTCATTAATAATCAATTGCCTGTGATATTTCAGGATATTTTGTAAAAATCAGGGGCAATAACAATTTCTGTATTGGACACTCAGAGATCCAGGGAGTTGCAATTTGCTTCAGGAATAAAAGTCGTTGATTTTCATTTAACGGATATTTTTAAAGGAATGCTGAAATCAGGAATGCCATTGATCTATCATAAATTCAGAATGGCGCCTTTAACATACTATATTTAAAAGTTTTATGCATTTTCCTGACATCATATGAAATTCTTACAAAATATTCCAGTAAAAGCTGCAACATTTTCTTGGCAAGTAAGTCTTTATATCATATTCCAAAAACCTATGCGCTATTTTTGACTAAAACATTTAATTCACATTAAAACAATCCAATTAAATCATTAAACTATGAGTTTTAACCGCCGCGAGTTTATAAGGGTAAGCGGTATTACAGCTGCCGGTTCACTGGTTGTAACTCCACTCATTTATTCCTGTAACAGGATAAAACTTTCCGACAGTGCGGAGAGTTATTTCAATCATTTTGAGGTTACGCCGGAACTTATGCAGAAAGTGATATCTGCTGCCATGGAGAAAGGAGCTGATTATGCAGATCTTTTCTTTGAACACACACTTGCAAACTACAGTGCTCTTGAGGATGGTAAGGTGAACAGTTCTTACTCCAATATAGATTTTGGAGTTGGGATAAGGGTATTGAAAGGAGAACAGACAGGTTATGCCTATTCGGAGAGTCTGATGCCTGATGCAATGATTAAAGCTGCCCGTACCGCAGCAAATATAGCCGACAGCTCAGGCAAATATTCACCCGTGAGCATAAATGAGTATGTTGCTCCCAACTACTATCCGGTAAAAACATCATGGGAAGAAATATCAGTAAAAGATAAAATACCATTCATTCAGCGGTTGAATGACAACATATTCGCTGAAGACAAACGTGTTACCAAGGTCAATGCAGTTCTTGGTGATTCCGCTTCCTATATACTTTTCTGCAATTCGGAAGGTCTGGTTGCATGGGATTACAGGCCAATGGTTATTTTATATGGTGTGTGTATCATGGAACAAAATGGCCAGATTGAAAATTTCTTTGTCGGCCGGTCACACAGAATGGGATATGAATTCCTTACTAATGAACTGGTTGATGAGCTTTCAAAATCAGTTGTAACTAAAACATCACTATTGTTCAATGCAGGACAGCCGAAAGCAGGGGAAATGGAAGTAGTGATGGGTGCGGGCGAATCGGGCATTTTACTTCATGAAGCCATTGGTCATGCTTTCGAAGCAGATTTCAACAGAAAGAATCTTTCAATATTCTCCGACAAGATGGGTAACAGGATTGCTGAAGACTTTGTAAAAATAGTTGACGACGGAACTTTGCAGGGCAAGAGAGGTGCACTGAATATCGACGATGAGGGGAATCCCTCAGAAAAAACAGTTATTGTGGAGAATGGAATTTTAACGAGTTATTTACACGACAAAATAAGTTCGGCTTACTACAAAGTAAAGCCGACCGGTAACGGAAGAAGACAGAATTTCAGGAATATTCCAATTCCTAGGATGCGATGCACATATATGGAGAATGGTCCGCATAAGCGAGATGAGATAATAGCAAGCGTCAAAAAAGGAGTCTATGTGGATAGTTTCAGCAATGGTCAGGTTAATATAGGACAGGGAGATTTTACATTTTTTGTCAAGTTTGGTTATCTTATTGAGAATGGCAAGCTTACCAGGCCTATCAAGGATTTCAATATAATAGGTAACGGACCCAAGGCTCTTTCTGATATTGTTATGGCTGCTGATGACCTTATTATTGACAATGGGTTGTGGACATGCGGGAAGAATGGACAAGGTGCGCCAAATTCGATGGGGATACCAACCGTAAAGATCAAACGACTTAATGTTGGCGGAGTCAACTCATGATTTACAAATAACATATAAACAATGAATACTAACGAAAAATACAATATTGCTGACCTTGTGATTGAACAGGGTCTTAAAAAAGGCGCTGACCAGATATCGGTTTCTATATATGAGAACCGAAGTACGAATATAGAATTACGTGATCAGAAAATTGATACTCTCAAAGAGTCAAATCAGAACGGATTGTCCATAGACTTGTATGTAAACAAGAAATATTCATCACATTCAACAAACAGGTTGAAAAAGGATGAATTGCTAAGATTCGTTGAAGAAGCGATCGTTTCAACAAGGTTTCTTGCAGAAGATGAATACCGATCATTACCCGATCCAGATCTTTACTATAAGGGCGGAGGACCCGACCTGAATGTCTTTGATCCGAAGGTTGATGCAATTGATCCAAAGAAAAAAATTGATCTTGTATCCCAGGCCTTGAATGAAGCATATTTGAAGGATGAACGAATAATTTCGGTCATCTCTAATTATAGTGACAGTATACAGAACAGGGTAAGGGTTACAAGCAATGGCTTCAGGGGCGATTCAAAAGGAACAAATCTGAGCATGTATGTAACTGTGTCAGTCAAGAGCGAAACGGGACGCCCGTCAGACTATTGGTATGAAAATTCGATTTTTTTTGACAGGTTAAAAACAACCGGCATCGGGACTAAAGCCCTTGAAAGGACTCTTAAGAAGATCAATCCAAAAAAGATTGCTTCAGGTAAGTATAATGTGATCATTGAGAACAGGATAGCAGGGAGGATCGCAAGTCCCTTGTATGACGCTCTCACAGGTTCAAACATTTACAAGAAGCAATCATTTCTCATAGGAAAGCAAAATAAACAGGTTACATCGCCTATTCTTACAATAAACGACGATCCTCTGATTCCCTCAGGTCCCGGATCAAGGCTTTTTGACAATGAAGGCCTTGCAGCGGTTAAAAGGCCCATTATCGAAAACGGGATACTTAGAAATTATTACATTGACAATTATTATGGCAGGAAACTCGATATGCGACCTACTTCAGGGAGTTCATCAAATATTGTTTTCAGTGCGGGGGAACGCAATGCTGACGAGATGGTGAGATCGCTTAAAAAAGGCGTTTTCATTACCGGGTTCATCGGAGGGAACTGCAACGGATCGTCTGGCGATTTTTCCTATGGATTTGAGGGATTTCTTGTTGAGGACGGGCAGATTGTGCATCCTGTGAATGAAATGAATATTTCGGGCAACATGACAAGGTTCTGGTCCAGACTGGTTGAGCTCGGGAGCGACCTTCAGGAAAACAGCTCAATAAGGATTCCTTCGCTGATGTTTGAAGATACTGATCTAAGCGGGATATAAGAGGCGACGGGCGACAGGCGACAGCTTTGCAAACCAAAGCTTCAGCGAAGGCTTGGCTCATGGCACAGGTTAGAGAACAGATAGCAGAGAGCAGAGGGAGCTGACCAGATTTCAATCGATCCGGCAAAGATATTTGTCAGTACGCAATATAATTGAATTCCTGACGAATGCAGGTGTGGCCCAAATCTGATTGTTAAGTATGTTCCTGGCAATAATCTCAGGTTTCCGGCCAGTCCTGATTATTTCTGTTTCTCCCCTTACAGAGAAAAAGTAAATATTACCGGCAGCATATACTGCTGATGCGTTAAATTTTGACTTTTTCCTCTCCTTCCATATCTCAGTACCACTGGAGGCATCGATGCACATCATATTATTTTCACTGTCAACTGTATATATCAGACCGTCCTTTATCACCGGAGTAAGAAGCTGAAGAGGCTGTGTTCTTAATCTCCATATTATATTGGTATTTGTAATATCTCCACTACCATCGGGATTGACAGCAAGCAGTTCTGAAAAATTACCTTTCTCCTTGTCGACCATAAAACCGGTATAGAAATAGACTATACCCTTTTCACTAAAAGGCATAGCAATAGTCGATTCTGCACCCCTTACTACTCTCCAGATTTCCTTTCCTGTCAAAGGATCATAGGCAATGGTTACTGCTGATCCGTTTGAGATAAGCATATCCCGGCCTTTTATCGTAAGGATAAGCGGAGTGATGTAGGCCTTGGTACCAATCTGAGGTAACGGAACATAAGGTTCTGTAGGCCTGTCAGTTTTCCATACAGTCATGCCGGTGCTCTTATCAAGAGCCGTAATAAATCGGACATCTGTACCTTCATAATGAAGAATCAACAAATTCCTGTAGAGTACAGGCGATGATCCAGGGCCCTGCACATGATTGCATTTCAGATCGGTCCTTTTCCATCTTACAGATCCGTCGGATGTGTTTAAGCATGCAGTGCCGAGACTACCGAAATGAACATATACAGATCCTTTTTCAATGCAGGGGGTTGGAGTGGCATAGGAATTAAAATCATGCTTACCTGGAATATCAGAAGGAGTGAACAATTTAATATCATAAATTATCTTACCAGTGGCATAATCAATGCATACCGCAAAAAGTTCTGATCCGTCCTCTGCTGCGGTGGTTATCCATATCTGATTACCATAAACCACCGGGGATGACCATCCTTTGCCATGAATATCTGTTTTCCAGGCAATGCCTTTATCAGCATCCCATTTCAAAGGTGCCTTTTCCATTGTCGATATTCCGCTCAGATCGCTGCCCCTGAAATGTGTCCAGTTTTCCTGTGTATTTCCCGACAAAGGCAAAAGCGCAAGAACTGTCCAAATAGTTTGTTTAAGAGAAAAGAGTACTTTATACATTTATTTATTTTTATGGTTTTTCTTTATATTTCCAAGCCATAAGAGCGCATCGAGTACAAGCATATTCTGTACATCGTTATTAAAGGTATATGACAAATCCTTATTTGGAATATTGTCATAATCAATATCATTATGACCCATGTTCAGGTATATCATCCAGTAATTTCTGTTTGTCCATACCACCGGGTAATATCCTTTGTGCCAGATTTCATGTGGCTTGGGCCCTGTTCCCAATGGAAAACTTGAAGAGTCGATTGAAGCCAGGATTTCAATATCAGGATTAAGTCTAAGGTCTTTCTCCCACCTGTACCACTCGTTTGGCGAAGCGATGAAAGTTTCCGGCATGTTCTGCGTAGCCGGGTGATGACGGTTTTCCACACGAAGAACTGCTGATGTCGGACGCCATGTGTTGCTTACATACTGGCCCGATCCAAGAAAGTGGTTATGATACCAGTCCCAATTCTGGGGATAATCACTTGGGGTGAGGGCAAAAGCAGCAAAATGGAATCCCATCCATGCGCCTCCATTTTCCATGTAATTCCGGAATGCTTCCCGCTGGAAAGCAGAATCAGGTCTGGAGTCAAGGAAAATTATGACGTCATAGTGTGAAAGAGTATCCTGATTCAAATTATTCCAGTTATTTGTTGACACATATCTAAAACCATTTTTTCTGGCCATGCCGGAGAACCATTTGTCGGCTTCCTTCACAAAGCTTATGTGTGCCTGATCATGTTCACCATCATGGAATGACATGACACTGAAATGAGGAATCTTCCTTCCCATATTACATGAGCAGAATATGACTATCAACAGAAAGCTAGTCACCAAAAAAATAAAGGTCCCGGTTTTATTTTTCATAATAAGCTTCAGATAGGAGTAATAATACTACTTAGAGGAAATATAAAAATAGGTATTTTTCCTTAAAAGACCAGGATCAGGATCTGTGCAACGAAAATTCTAAGGAACATGGTAAGTGGATAAACGGTTGCATAAGCAATTGATGGGGCTTCTGACTGGGTGATACTATTGGCGAATGCAAGGGCAGGAGGATCTGTCATGCTCCCTGAAAGAAGTCCACAAATTTCAATAAAATTCTTTTTTAAAGCGATCCGGGAAAAAGTTCCAATAATAAGCAAGGGCAACAGGGTGATAATCGCCCCGTAACTCATCCATACAAATCCTTCTCCCGAAGTAAGGGAAGGTATGAACCTTTCTCCCGATGTAAGTCCTACGCTTGCAAGAAACAGGGTAATTCCAACTTCGCGTAGCATAAGATTTGCACTTGTTGTTGTATAGGATGTAAGAGAAAGACGGTAACCATATTTGCTTACCAGAATTGCAACTATCAAAGGGCCCCCTGCAAGGCCAAGTCTCAGCGGGTGGGTCACACCGGGTATATTTACAGGAATGCTACCAAGGATTACTCCCAAGAGTATTCCTGTAAACAAAGGGATGATATTTGGTTCTTTTAGTCTCTTCAATGAATTTCCGAGCTGGTCTGCCACCTTAAGAACTGATTTTTCATCACCAACCACTGTAAGCCTGTCACCCATCTGTAATCTCAGGCCAGGTGAAGCAATGAATTCTATACCCGACCGGTACACTCTTGTTATATTAATATTATAAAGTGTCCTCAATTTAAGTGACCCCAACGTTTTTCCAAAAACATCACTATTGGTAACAATAATCCGTCGCGATATCAGGTCACCTGGCCCAGATGTTATATCCATACTGCTGACGGTGCCAAACCTTTTAACCACTTCTTCTATCAGCGATTTTTGGGCGACAATAATAAGGACATCATTTTCATGTAGAACAGTTTCTGAAGTAGCCGGATAAATTTCTCCAGCATGCAATACCCTTGAAATAATAACGCCGGGTTTGATTGATTTTGAGATTTCAAGGATTGATTTGTTGAATACTTCCGGATTATTTACCAGTATGCTCACTTTTTCGGGCATTTCCTCAGAGGGATGGAGTTCTTCATCAAATTCAGCAATTTCCTTTCGCAGCTCTATGCGAAAGACTCTTCTTATAAAGATCATGGAAAGGATAATTCCCAGTACGCCAAAAGGATAAGCCACAGCATACCCAAGGCTGATCTCAGGTATTTCAGCACCGGGAATATTTTCCATCATTTGGGAAAGGGCAGTCTGGGCAGCTCCAAGTCCGGGTGTGTTTGTAACCGCACCTGACATAATACCTGTAAGCATCGGTATTGATGTTCCGGTTAAATAATGGATTAATATTGTTGTAGCTCCTCCAAGGATTACTATAAAAAGAGCTAAAAGATTCAGTGATAAACCTCCTTTTCTGAAAGATGAGAAGAATCCGGGGCCTACCTGAAGTCCAATTGAAAAGACAAACAGGATCAGGCCGAAGTCGCGCAGGAATTCCATTACCTGATGGTTGGCAGAAAATCCAAAGTGGCCAAGGGCTATTCCGGCAAATAACACAAAGGTTATTCCCAGCGACACCCCGAAAATTTTCCTTTTTCCGAGGAAAACGCCAATTACAATTATAACACTGTATATCAGTACAGTATGTGCAACCGTATCTTTCCAGACCAGATCATTCAACCATTCCACCTGCGATTATTTCTATTTTTTTTGAATATCTTTTTAAGTATTGATCTTATTTTCCTTTCTATCTCCTCTTCCCTATTGTCATAAGGTCTTTTCCTAGGTTCAAAAATATCAATAAATATTTCGAAAAAGCTCTTTTCTCTGAAATCGGGACAATCCAGTGCAGACACCAGTTCAGGGGGCAGATCGGGAAAAGGGGCTATAAATCGTTCATTAAGGTTCATGTCGTTCCGGATCTTTTTCACCGTGAGGGCTACCAATGGCAGGGCCAGGGCACTACCGGAGCCCCAGGCACCATTATTGAAGTGGATAGCAGGTGTTGAGGCTCCGGCTCTTGCAACCATCACAATACGGGGATTGAACACTGCAAACCATGCATCTGCATAATTTGTTGAAGTACCTGTCTTTCCGGCCAGTGGAATATCTATACCATAATTATTGCCCAGTGATGTCCCCGTTCCTTCTTTTATTGCTTTTTGCAGCATTGCTCTCATGAGCAGACTGGTTCTTTCGCTTATTATCCTCTTTTTAATAACGGATTCGCTTGTGAAAATAAGCTCTCCGTTCGCTGTTTCAATGGAAGAAATACAGTGTGGTACAATAAGAAATCCACCGTTTGAGAATGCTGAATAAGCCGACGAGACTTCAAGAATATTTGCTTCAGCAGTACCCAAAGCCAGCGAAGGAGTATTGTCAAGTTCAAATGAGAACCCCATTTTTCTCCACATTGAGTCTGTTTTTTCGAAACCCAGCTGAAGGAAAAGACTGTATGTAGGTATATTCATTGACTGGGCTAAAGCCCCTGCCAGTGAGTACTTGCCGCCGTAGGTATGATCATAGTTCTCAGGGCTCCAGTCCTTGAAATCTGAAAGGATAACCGAATCATTGTCAAGATACTGGCATGGTTCCATGCCTTCCTCGAGCGCCGCTGCATAGAGGACAGGTTTAAATACTGATGCCAGTTGCCTGCGGGCAAGTATTTGATCATATGGTTGTGTTTTGAAATCAATACCTCCCACCCATGCTTTAATGTCTCCATTGATAGGGTCAACTGCAATCAATCCGGCATGAAGAGTTGTCAGAGCTTTTCTGAGGCTGTCTGAAACACTTATAGAATCGATCTTATTGCCACTCCAGTCGAAGATATCCTGGACTATTATATCTTCGGCTCTTGAATTCAGATTAAGTCTTTCCAATTCCTTTTTCACTACTTGATCAAGATAATACCTTCCGGGCTGACTCTGGTATTGCTTTTTCAGCCTGGCCTGCATAGCAGGAAGATGATCCTGAAAGGAACGAATAGCGTATCTCTGAAGTGCCAGATTAATTGTTGTTCTGATAACCAGACCGTCATCTTCAGGATTCCATTTCCTGCCCGTCCGTGATTCAACTTCTGACAAAATCCTGGTAAGTTCATTCCTAACTCTTACAAGATAATAGTCAGCCGGGCCTCCGGGACCATTTTTTTTGTAATTGAGCACCATTGGAAGCCCGGAAATCGAATCGACTTCTGATGGAGAAAGATATCCATACTTTTCCATCTGTTGCAGAACAACATTTCTCCTTCTCCTTGCATTGTCGGGATGAAGGCGGGGGTTATAAATTGTATTTGCCTTGAGCATCCCTATTAGTGTGGCTGACTCTTCTATTTTCAACAATTCTGTACTCTTCCCAAAAAACCTGTAGGCTGCTGATTCAATACCATAAATATTCTCTCCAAAGGATACAGTATTGAGGTAGAGGGTTAGGATTTCCTGCTTGCTGTAGGTTTTTTCGATGCGCCGTGCAATCCGCATCTCTCTGAACTTACTATTGATCACAGGCATAAGACCTTTTTTCCTCCTTCCGTACATGTTTTTTGCAAGCTGCTGGGTAATGGTGCTTCCGCCTCCTGAACTACGGTCGCGGAAAAGAATTGTCTTTACAATCACCCTGATCATGCTTCGCAGGTCATTGCCTTTATGTTCAAAAAATCTAATGTCTTCCGTTGCAATCAGGGCATTTTTGATATGATCGGGAATCTGGTCATAACTGATATTGGTTCGTTCCTCGGAGAAAATTCTGCCTATAAGCTCATTTTCTTCTGAGAAGACCAGGGAAGCTGTTGCATTTTTATAGTTAAGCAGTTCTTTCCTGTCAGGCAGATGTCCACAGGAAGAAAATATAATCAGAATGGCAGCCAGAGGTGGAGATATTCTGTTTCTCAGATTTCCCGAATGATTTTTCATCAATAGATAGTATCAGTAACAGATACTTAACAGTGAAATAAAACAACAATACTAGATATTTATCACTATTGTTAAAAAAAGCGACCTTCCGTATCCGTTAATACCCGAACCATGGTATCTGTAATCTTTGTTCAAAATGTTCCTCAGGGTAAGATCTACCTCAACAAATTTAAATGAATATCCTGTATTAAGGTTAAAGATATTCCATCCGGGTGTTCCTCCGGTGGGGATTCTGTTGTCGTCGATATCTCCCCGGGCCAACCTTGACTGTTTTGATGCGGTCAGCCATTCAATACCAAAAAGGTATTCCCTGAGATTGTATTCAACAGCCATACGCCCGAAAAGAGGGGGAATACGTCTCAACGGTTCATTATTGGTTATATTCTGGCCGTAAGTATATGTCAGTGAACTCCGGAGGACAAATGAAGATCCAGCATAAAGATCCCATGATGTTTCCACTCCCTGAATGAAGGCTCTGTCGCTGTTTTCTTTCTGATACAGCGGATATTCTTCTATTGTCTGGCCTTCAACTCTCTTACGGGTGATTAGGTCATACAGCTCATTCCTGTATACAAAAAAGTCTCCTTTTAGTATTTTGCTATTATGCCTGTAGCCGAGCTGATACTGGAATGATTTTTCGGGTTTCAGGTCAAAGTTTGGGATCTCATATCTGAAGTCTACAATTCCCAGCGTACCCAGATCATCTATATTGGGAGCGCGGAAACCTGTATTTAAAGAAACGAACAATCCGCTTGCTACTGTAATTTTTCTGAGGATCCCAATGTTCCCGACAATGGCATTTGGGGAAAGCCGGGTTGATCCGGTTACACCATCTCTGACATTGATTGAAAAAGCATTGAATCGCGCTCCTGCGGACAGGATCCAATCATCAACTCTTATGGAATGTGTTGAGAATATTGCAGTACTGGTCATAGATGATCCATCGGGGTATAAACCCCTTCTGGAAACTGACATGAAAGTCTGGATGTCCGTATCCTTCCTGGAGCTTTTAACGAGGTCGGAATAGACCTCAAATCCAATATTACCGCTCCAGATCGTGGAAGAAGAAAGCAGCAGTTCACCTGAAAATCCATATGTCTGAACTTTGTCCAATTCTTTCCTGAACACGTTTGATCCATTCTTCTGCATTTCCCTACCTTCCTCCGAATGCTGGAAAGATGCTGTAATAACGGCAGATTTGATGATGCCCTTTTTCAGATCCTGGTTCAGCCTTATATAGGCGAGCTTTCGGTTTTGCGGGTTTGTTTTATTTACCAGATAGTTTTCCAATAACACTTTGTGAAACAGGTGGACATCTTTTTGATTAACACTCTGAAATGCAAAGGTTACCGATGACCTCTCAGAAACAGCTATTTTTCCCTTTAAATCATAATCAAATTCCCTGTAACCTGAGGGTGACTGACGTCCGGTAGTATCGCCTCCCACCACGTCTCCGAAATCCCTGTAGGTCATACCGGCCTTCAGAGCAAAAGAGTTATTTCTGTAAACTGAATTCAGATTAAAGCTTTTTTCCATCCCATGGGTGCCGAATCTGGTAAGTAACTTTGTTTCCCAGTCGGGCTGATTTGATATATCAAGGTCATGAGTAAAAGCTTGCACTGTGCCACCCATGGCATCAGAGCCATACTGAACTGATCCGCTGCCTCTGAGCACCTCAATTTTCCGCAGGCTGAAGACGTCGATGGTATTGAAATACTGGTTAGGTCCATATCGCGTTGTTGAATTGCTTAATCTTATACCATCAATCAGAAGCAAAGTCTGATTTCCGGTGAGTCCGCGGAGAATTGGTGATCCTCCGCCGTGATTCGTCTTCTGAACAAATACTCCCGGGGTCAGTGAAAGTGCTTCCGGAGCGGAACGTGACTGTGATTTTTCTATTATCCGATAGTTAAGTACCCTGACAGCATCAGGAGTATTAACAAGCTGTGAGCTAAACCTGCTGGCGGTAACAACAACTTCTGCAAGGGTTTGTGAGATAAGAGTATCAGGCTCAGAAGTAACTTCTTCCTGACCATTGATTAATTCCGGGGAAAAAATAAGAAATGAAGTCAATAAAAACGATAATAAATTACAGCCAGGCAGTGTGAAAGAATTGCCCGGAGTATTTATTTTCCAATCAGACATAAAATAATAATAATGCTCTGTACTGATTTTTTTTAGTCCAAAATTGGACTTCTCTATTTTACCGTTTTGTCGAGCGGTCTGCCAAGGCTTTCATAAATACTTTTCCTTCCGGCCTTGTCGCCGGCGAGGATAGCATTTGCATATTTAGCCACTTCAGCAGCTACTGCACGCGGAACCACTACAACACCATCGCCGTCTGCGACCACTACATCGCCCGGGCAGACAAGGACCCCGCCAATTGTTACCGGACGGTTTACTGATTCAAGTTCATTCCGCCCGGGTCTTATACCGCGACCTTTCTTTCTCAGGTAAAGGGGTACCTTTTCAAGACCCACCTCATCAGTATCTCTTGCTCCGGCATCTGTTACAACTCCAACCGCGCCCAATTTGTACCAACCCAGTATATTATTGGAGCCAATAGACCCGATATCCCTGTCTTCAACATCATCTATAACGATGGCTGTGCCGGGCCTGATTACCCTGGTAAAGGCTTCGCTTGAAAATGTATTATAAAAATTGCCTTCCCATTTAGCAAAATCCTCGCCATGAGCTGGAAGGGCCGGCTTCTGGGTTGGAACATACCTTGCAGTAACGGCTATGCCTCTGAAAACATGGCTGAAATCTTTCAGGTCAACCCAGCATGCATGTATTGATGGGTCGACCAGCCCGGTACCAGGCAGTCCAACCATATCCATACCATCAGAAACATCTGCCACCCTGAGATCTTTGTAGAGCTCAAGTATTTTAGCATCATCCTCAGCTGAATAGGTCTTAGTCTGAATAAAATTCACACCCTTCTCAAGCTGTGATTTATCGGCTTGCTGAGCACCGGCATTATTGACAAAAATAAAGATCATTGCCAGCAAAAGTGAATGTAATTTTTTCATCATAATATAATTTTGATTTTAAAGGTATGATGGAACCACACATGTTTTATAAAATTATATTTATGAGTGTTTGTGTTTGCAAAACATGTGGGTTTCATATTGATTCTATTTTATTTATTCTACAAATTTAATCCCTTGCTTTGTTCCTACATCCCTTATGTAAAGTGCAGCCTTCAAATAATCATCCTGCGTTTCAAGGTGTTCCATCATGAATGGAATATCTTTGAATCTGGCTGCTTCCTTTAAAAATACCTGATAGTCAAGTGCACCCAGGCCAGGTCTTCTTTCTTCAAGATGAACAGTAAGTTTCGGAAGTATTATTATATCCTTAGCATGGATAGATTTAAGATAGGGTCCCAGTTTCTGAAAGCATTCTTTAAGGAAGGAAGCGTTGTTAAAATATCTTTGGGGGCTGGAGATCATGTTCACCGGATCGAGATGTGCAGCAAAATGGCTTCTATCAATTGATCTGATGAGATCAAGATATGTATCGGGTGAATCTGGAAGCATGTAAGGCATTGGTTCGAGGGTATAAAATGTCTTCACTGGTCTGACCTGGTCTATTATTGACCTCACCGTTTCAACTATCAGATCAAATGTATCTTTGGAATAATTGCCCGGATAGGGTCCATCCCACACCTCTCCCCTTGCACCCGATATGTTGACACAGCATTCAGCTCCTATCATGTCAGCCAGATGGAGCGCTTCCATATTTTTTCTAAGATTTTCCTTTCTGAGCTTTTCATCATCATGGAGCATATTGTTCCATACCCCGACTTCTGCAATAATGATATTGTTCTTTCCTGCTTCGGCCCTGTAAGCTTTTATCAGGTCTTCAGGGGCACCAGGCTGAACCGGGCAGTAGGCGGCAGAATATTTAAGTTTTTTTACTGCACGCACCCATTCAGCAGGATCGTTAAATTTTCCTGGGACAGGACCGCCAAGTCTGACAGGATAGTCGGCAGAACCAGGAGAAACAGCTCTCAGAGGATTATTTAAGATTGCCATCCCGGCGGTCATAATTACTCCGTTTTTTAAAAATCTGCGTCTGTTTAAATTACTCTTCATATAAAGGTGTTTATTTGATTTAATAATACCTTCCAATGTACTTGTTATCAACAATAAGCTTCTTCATACGCAAGGGATCGATTATATCCTGTTTTTTATAGATGATTTTCCCTCCCGGTTCTATGAGCATGGTGAAGGGCAGAGCACCCTGCCAGTCAGGATCCACAGCTTCAATAAGTTTATAGATATCATCGTCATTAAAAATATAATTCTTGTTTGACGCTTCATTTTTCTGAAGGAATTTAAGAACATCTGCTTTTCTGGCTTTTTTATCGGCACTTACCGTTATGAACTCAAATTGTCTGCCTCTGTACATCCTGTCAATAATAACAAGGTCGGGAAATTCTGTTATGCACGGACCGCACCAGGTAGCCCAGAAATTTATCAGCCTGAGCTTTCCAGATGATGAGTTTTTAATCAACTCCTTAACTCCTTGTACATCAATTTCTTCAAGTGTGACGGGTAATTCAGCCCACTGTTTGTATAATCTCTTTGTGTACTCATCTTTCCATGCCCACTTAATAGAACAGCCAAAAGTCTTTGTTACAGGTGTGCTGATCTGCCTTCCTGCCAGCAGGGCGTCAATTGCTTTTCTCAGGTCTTCACCCATGCCTGTTCCAGGTTTCTCCGATCCGTCAATCCGGCCATTGTATCTGAGTATACGATTTTTATCGAAGACGAAACAATGAGGCGTAGCGACGGGACCATAAGCCAGAGCACATTTCTGGTCATCGCCGTCATACAAATATGGGAAATTGTATCCTTTGTCCTTTGCACGGATCTTCATATCCTCAAAACTATCACCCAAATCGGTATAACCCATTTCAGAGTAACTCAATGCCTTGACGGAATTGGAAGAGATCACAGCCACTGCCACACCTTTTGACTTATAATCATTTGTTATAGAGATAATTCTATCTTCATAAGCTTGTGCTGTGGGACAATGATTTGCGCTGAATATTATAACCAGCACTGGTGATTTACTAAAATCCTTAAGGGTGTAGGTCTTTCCATCAATACCGGGAAGGCTGAAATCTGGAGCCTTCGAGCCAATTACAAGGGTTTTAGGCTCAGGATGATCAGTTTGGGGAAAAGCTGCCAGAGAGAAAACCGTCACCATCATAATCACAGGAAATGTTTTGATCAATTTATTCATATATGTAAAGTTTTATTTTGATTATATATTCAAATATATCTTCTTTTTCTTTTTCAAAGGTAACCTGTTCATTTTTCAAGGCCAATTTCTGTTATTTTTGACTATAAAACAAAAAAACGTAAGTGATGGCAGAACAGAAACCTGTTGTTGGATTCATTGGAGCGGGTGGAATTGCCCATTCTCATGCTTATGCTCTCAATTCGATGAAATATTATTACAATGATTCTCCTGAAACCGAAAAGGAAGCTGTCTGTTCATCCAGTCGGGAAAGCAGGGAATCATTTGCAGAGAGATATGGTTTCAGGTATCCGGTATGCCCCGATGATTTTTTCAGGAATGAAAGGATAGATACGGTATTTATCCTGGGTCCGAACAAGGTCCACTACGAGCACCTCAGCAAAGCGGTCATGATGCCTTCTGTAAGGCGTATTTACGTTGAAAAGCCATTGTGTGCAACTCTTGAGGAAGAGAAAAAAATAAAAAAGCTTTATGAAGAGCGGAAAGATATAAAGATCCAGGTAGGATTTCAGTTTCTTTTTTCACCGGCAGTGAGGGAGGCATATCATTTGTGGAAATCAGGAATCTTAGGCAGGCCGGTTCACTTTGAATTCAGGTATTATCATGGTGATTATCTTAGCACGGATTACAGGAGTCGCCGGAGGACGAGGCTTACTCCATCACCCGAAGGCGGAGCCATGGCAGATCTTGGTTCTCATATAATAAGCATAATCATTGCTTTCATCGGAGATAGTATAAACATTGTAAACGCCATCCAGGCGGGTGGTTTTGATGATGTACCGGCAGATTCGGACCTTTTCAGCCTTATAACGCTCCATGATCCGGTTACCAGGGCAGCAGGAGTTCTTTCTGCCAGCAGGATCAGCTCAGGTACAGGAGATATGTTGTCATTTGAGCTATATGCGGAAAAAGGATCCCTCAAATATTCGACTTGTTTTTCAGATTACTTTGAATATTTCACTGAAGAAAGCGGCATGTGGCACAGGGTATTAACAGGCAGCAATTACAGGCCGATAACCAGTGTCCCGTCGGGTCATGTTCCTCCAGGGTGGCTGAGGGCACTGGTACATGCTCATTATGTTTTCCTCACTTCAAACGATAACAAATCATTTATTCCCAATCTGGCACACGGACTTTCGGTTCAGAGGATCCTGAGGGAGAGTGCGGAACATCTGAAGGTCTTCCGCCGAAAAACTCTCGGGTAACACTCCATTTTAGAATAAAATCCTAAAACTTTTATGCTTTGTTAGAAACATTAAGGGTCTTTTTCTTTTTATTATTGATTAATTGTGCATAACTTTAAGCATATGATTTCTTTATTAAGAAATAATTTAAGTTTTTCTCTTTTATTAACTTAAACAGAATAATTATGGCAGGATTTATTGATGAATTTATGAAGACCTATGGACCGGAGGTAACAAAACAGATGTCTGCAAACTTTGGTCTTGACCAGAGTACTGTTCAGAAGCTTATCCCTCAACTTGTACCGTTGATACTGGGTGGTTTAAAGCGACAGAAAGATGAACGTGGAGGTGAAGCAAGGGTCGACCATATACTTAACAAATACGGCGACCAGTCAGTACTTGATAACATTCAGGATCTGATTTCAAACAAAGCTTCAGCTTCTGCGGTTGATCCTAATCTCGGAGGATTACTTGGAACTGAGGGTGGATTACAGGCAGCTCAGGTTCTAGGGAAGTCGTTGAATATTGATGCTTCTAAAATTATGAAGATGATTCCAGCGCTGGCACCACTGATTCTTGGAGCTCTGACTCGTAAGCGTGACACTGGTGGAGGAGGTATTTCAGGAATTGGATCTCTTCTTGATGCAGACGGAGACGGAAGCATCATTGATGATGTTGCAGGATTCCTGTTAAAAGGGGCTGCCTCACAGGGCAAAGGTA
Organism: uncultured Rikenellaceae bacterium; assembly: GCA_964613785.1. Lineage (GTDB taxonomy): Bacteria > Bacteroidota > Bacteroidia > Bacteroidales > VadinHA17 > LD21. Next base: position 136,711 of record CAZTJT010000001.1, on the reverse strand, counting down.
AAGGAATCCTGGGGTCCATTCTTGGAAGCATGTTCAGAACCAAATGAATTAGATCATGAGGCAATCAATTGTCATACTTGTTCTTCTGCTGATATTGTGGATAACCGGCTCATCTTACTGGTACATATGCAAAGTCAGGCGCGACTGCCGTCCGTTTGAGGACGCTCCGGTGGCAACGGTAGGGGTGGGTATGGAAGGGAATACGGGACAGGCTTTTGCTGAAAAGGAAATGTCTGCTGCTCTTGAACAGGCAAAAACTTACCTGAAGAGCTCGGGCAAATTCACATTATATTTCAAAGCTGGCTCAACAATAACCGAAACAGATGCTTTGCCTGAGGAATTTTTAAAAAACCTCAAGCTTTTTCTGGATAATCAGCCCGGGTCAACAGTAATGGTTACAGGTCATGCCGACACATCAGGCCCGAAAGCAAAAAACACAGAGCTAAGCAGGTTGCGTGCTGAATTTGTGAAGGATTTCCTGGTCAGTTACGGGATCAATGGATCACAGGTCCGGACTTCCTACAAGTCAGATAATGAACCTGAGGCCCCGAACTCTACTCCTGAAGGGAGATCAAGGAACAGGAGGGTCGAAATTAATGTATTAATATGATAAATCATGGCAGAACGTTTTACAGCAGATCTTATATTCATCTTGTTTGTGCTGATAATTGCAGCCTTACTTGGATTCCTTATTGGTTACCTTCTGAGAAAGAACAAGAAAATCCCCTGCCCCCAATGCCCAGAACTTGAAAAAGAAGTTTCAGATCTGAAGCAGCAGCTTGCTGCATTAAAAGCAGAAACCAGGCAGCAATTTTTCTTCGATGCATCAAAAGCCAGGGAAGTTTTTGGATTTAAAATATCGGAAAACGATCTTAAAATAGTAGAGGGCATTGGACCAAAGATATCTGATATCCTGGTCAATAGAGGCATCAATACATGGAAAGCTTTGTCGGAAGCAGATCCTGTGATAATTAAGGAATACCTGCTTCATGACGGAGGTGAATTATATCGGATTCACATGCCTGACACCTGGCCTTATCAGGCTAAACTTGCGTATGAAGGCAGATGGGAGGAACTGAAAGCCCTTCAGGATAATCTAATTGGTGGCAAAAAGGCCTGAATTAAGTGGTACGTTGCAACCAAGCTTTGTTAAGAATTGCAGTCTTTAATTACAAAGAGTACTTATTTCCGCCTCAGCCTCAGCAAGAGCCGCTTCAAAAGCCTCCTTTTGCTGAAGTGGCCACAATGTGCATTTGCTAAATGGTTTTAATGCATTAATGTAATTCTGGTATGCAGCTTTGTATGAGAGACAGTTGGCATCTGTAGGATTATTAATGTAAACTGTCATAGCATTTGACAATGCAGTAACCTCAGCCTGGACCTGAGTTGCCCATCCTGCTGAACAATAATCAGGATCAGTTAGTTTCTTTTTGCAGGAGCCAAATCCCAAAAAAGAAAGGATAATCAACAGACTTAATAATCTAATCATAACTTTAAAATAGGTTAACAAATAATAACTGGATTAATATAACGCTAAATAAAAATCCTTATTGCCCGATAAGGTCAGATCTTAAAATGCGGAGTTTTAATCTTAAAGTAAGGGGAGCTTGCAAGAGTTTCTGAATTACAAGGCTGGATTAACCATGCAATAGGAAAATGTTGCCGGATATCGCCGGCCGGATAATCAGTACAGAATTTAAAATTAAAGCCTGTGCTTTTATTTTAGAAATGTAAGATATAAGTTAATCAGTCAGACATTTATGATTACATATCTCATGAATTTTCCATTTCAACATTTTTTTAACATTAATTTAATGATTATATTAGTACTTCAGAACCAAATGATTTTTCTCTTATATACATCTTGGTTCCAGTTATGTACAAAAATCCATTTTTTTAGATAGTCCTCTGAAGATTATTAATTAATAAATCAAACTTGCTTCAACTAAAAAATAATGAAACTATGAGTAATTCTAAAAAAATCAACCGGCGTGAATTTCTCGGATCTGCTGCTGCTGCCTCCCTGGCATTTACCGTTGTACCGAGGGATGTTTTAGGCGGGACAGGCTATGTGGCACCGAGCGACAAGCTGACCCTGGGCTATATTGGCTGCGGAACACAGGGATTGAGAGAAATGGTTACTCTCATTGAGAATCCTGCACTTCAGATAGTGGCTGTATGTGATCCAAACAAATTTTCCACCGATTACATTGACTGGTCATATGACGGGATCAGAAACAGCATTCGAAGAGCTCTTCAGGACAACACCTGGGGAGATAAATTTAAAGGCATTCCGGGAGGAAGAGATATTGGTCAGGAATTCGTCCAAAAATACTATGCAAAAATCAAGAATCTGCCTGGTTACAAATGCGCCTCTTATTCTGACTTCAGGGAACTACTTGAAAAGGAAAGAGATGTCAATGCGATCAAGATCATGACTCCTGATCATCTCCATGCAGCAGTTGCCATTGCATCGATGAAAAAAGGGAAGCATGTGGTAACACACAAACCCATTGCCAACAGGATGAATGAAGCAAAACTTACCATTGAGACCGCCAAAAAATCGGGTCTGAGCACTCATCTGCTTGCATGGAGCAGGAGACCGGAATATGAGGTGATAAAGAACTGGATAAAAGACGGTTTTATTGGCACTCTGAAAGAAATACACAACTGGTCCAACCGTCCTGTTTGGCCACAGTGGCAATCAAATCCGACTGAGATTGTTACTGTCCCCAAAGGTCTGGACTGGGCATTGTGGTTGGGTCCTGTTCCTGATCGTCCATACCATCCCAATTATACTCACAACGTTTTCAGAGGCTGGTACGATTTTGGGGCAGGAAGTATAGCCGATATGGGGCACTACAGTCTTTTCCCCCTGTTCCTTACCCTTGGCATAAACACCCCTGCACTCACTGCAGAAGCCTATGGAACGACAACCAGGGTTATCAAGAATAACGTGTCAACTGCAGTAGTAAATGATGTTGCATTTCCGCTTTCCTGCATAATCCGCTTTCAGTTCCCCGCTCAACCTTCACTTCCACCATTTGATCTAATCTGGTATGACGGAGGGATCAAACCTCTTGTTCCAGATGAATTGAGGGCATCAGGAAAATCACTTGATCCTGAAGGTATGATGTTCGTCGGTGACCGGGGAAAGATTCTTGCAGGCTTCAGAGGTGAAAATCCCATCCTTCTTCCTGAATCAAAAATGAATTATCTGAAAAAAGAAGACGAGGAAGAAAGGGATCGCCGGAGCAATGATGTATGGATCGATGCTTTCAAAAACGGGACGCAATCGCCGGGGAGCTTTATCTACGCAGGTCCGGTGACCGAGACAATTCTCCTCGGAGCCGTGGCTCTCAGGGCTGGGAAGAAAGTAGAATATGATTCAGCCAGCATGAAAATAACAAATTTTCCTGAAGCAAATAAATACCTGACCAGGGAATACCGCCCGGGATGGGAACTTTAACAGGTACTGTTATTTATTTAACAATAACCAATTAAAAAATTATTGACATGAGTGAAATCTCACGAAGAAGTTTCATTGAAAAAACCATGATTGCAGGAGCAGCAGGATTCATTACTCCGTCGGCCCTGAAAACAACGTCCGGCATCCCTACACCAAGAATGACAAAGGATGACATATCACTTGCGCAATGGGCACTTGTTGACGAGGTAAGGGCAGGCAAGTGGAAAACAATTGATTTTCCTTCAGTTGCCAGAAAAGATTTTGGGCTTAATGGAATTGAATTCGTAAATACCCTGTTTGAGGTCCCGACAGAAGGCTACCTGAGGCGTCTTAAAAAAAATGCCGAAGACAACAATGTCACAATGGTCCTGATCATGGTTGATGATGAGGGGGATGGCTGTTCTGTAACAAAGGAGGAGAAGAAGCAGTTTGACATCAATCACCGCAAATGGATCGACATTGCACATTTCCTGGGATGCACAGCTATCAGGACAAACTGCAGAGGGCCAAAAGATATAAGTAAAGAAGAAGCCCTGAAACATTCTGTTGAGACCTACCAGATGCTGCTTGAATATGCAGTTCCGGCAAAAATTAGTGTCCTGATTGAAAATCACGGTGGTGTTTCAAATGATGCTGACTGGATGGTGTCTCTGATCAAAGAGGTAAATAATCTTTACTTTGGCAGCTATCCCGACTGGCGTCAACCCTCCGCTGATTTTGACAATATTGATTATCTGATTAAAATGCTTCCTTTCGCTGGCGGGATGTCATACCGGAATCAGCCAACAGAAGAACTGACAGCAAAAATGATAAAGATATCAAAAGATGGCGGTTATCGTGGGTGGTATGGCATCGAATCGAGCGGACGTGATGCAATAAAGAAAGGAATCGATCTCCTTAAGAAATATCTTTAGAGCACCCTGCTGCCAGGCTTTTGGCATTTAAAACTGCAGTGAAAGAAGAGAGGCTGTAAAGGGGCAATCAATTGTTGACCTTTTACAGCCTCTTCACTAAGAAAAAGTTATCAGGCTTTCTTAAGTGCCTCGAGCACTCTTTCCGGTGTCATAGGCATTCTGTACAGTCTGGCACCGGTGGCATCATATATTGCGTTTGCAATTATGGCACCTATTGCAATGATTGCTGGTTCACCTCCACCTTTTGGTGGTTTGTCCTTTCTGTCAAGGATCACTGCATCAATTTTCGGCACCCATGAGAATTTTGGAATACTGAAGTTGTCAAATCCGGTGTTGTGTATCACTCCTCCATCGAAAAGTATCTCTTCTGAGAGAGCATATCCCAACCCCATTATTATACATCCTTCAATCTGCAGGAGCGTTCCCTGAGGATTGACGCACAATCCCATATCCTGAGCGCAGGTAACACGGACAACTTTGACATGTCCGGTATCTTTGTCCACTTTGACTTCTGCCATCAGGGCAACCCATGTTCCGGCATCTGTTCCACAGGCCATGCCTATTCCTCTTCCCGACGGAAGCTTTGCTGGTACATATCCGAATTTGTCGGCGCAAGCCTTAAGGCAGGCGATCATTTTCTCGTCTTTCAGGTTTTTAAGACGGAATTCAAGAGGATCAATTCCTGCAGCAGCTGCCATGATATCTATTTGTGATTCCCTGGCAAAAGTGTTGGAATTATTGTTAGGAGCTCTCCAGGCACCGGTTCCGAAGGGATGAATCTCAGGAGCCCCTTTTTTCTGATCATAACTTGTTGTCCTTGAATTTGGAACGTCATAAATAGTGTCGGATCCTCTTGTCCCGCCATAATAAACGCTATAATCCCACATTATAATTTTCCCTTCCTTATCCATACCGGATTTGACCCTGTAAACGCCTGCTGGATGAAAAGTATCATAAAAGAATTCTTCTTCCCTTGTCCATACAAGCATTACCGGCTTTTTGCTCAGTCTTGCAAGCCGTGCAACCTCTATCCCCTGCTGGTAAGCGATTTTACCTCCGAATCCTCCTCCGACGAAAGGAGCTATCACCCTGATTTTTTCAAGGGGCATACCAAATTCATCTGCAATACCGTCCTGCAGGCCAAAGGGAGTCTGGGTCGAAGCCCAGACAGTCAGTTTATCTCCTTCCATTACACCTAGAGCTGTATGGGTCTCTATTGGAGCATGAGCATCATAAGGATCACGGAATTCGGATTCGAACAATCTGTTCGAAAGTTTTTCACCCTCCTTTAAGTCCCCGGCTGATCTCAATACTCTTACATTTGAGTCAGCTCCAACCATCCGGTCATAGAGGTTTTTATCATTAACATATGGTTCGTTTACCGTGTATTCTGCTTTAATCTTAACTATGGCTTCATCAGCCTTTTCCTTGTTTTCATGAAGCACTGCAATAAAATCACCGTCGCGTACAATCTGAGTTCCGGCTACCTCTTCAGCAGCTGAAACATCTACTGATTTAAGTTTTGCAAAATGTGACGGAGGCCTTAGTATTCTGGCGTACACCATTCCAGGAAGCTTCAAATCACCTGCGTATTTTGCCTGACCTGTAACTTTCTGCACAGAATCAGTCCGCTTGAAGGGTTTTGTGATATAGGTAAACTTCGTATAGTCTTCAACCGAAGGTTTCACATCGAGATATTTTTCGAGCTTTTTCCCTTTGGCAAGCATGGCATAGCTTACTTTCTTTGATGGATTTTTTATGTCTGATACTATTCCATTTTTTACCTCCAGCTGGGATACTGGAACGCCTAGCTGGACTGAAGCCATTTCGGTAAGGACGCCTCTTGCTTCAGCCAGCGCGATCCTCATGGCAGGCCCAAATGTCTGGATTGTCTGAGAACCCCAGGTTCCGGCATCATATGGACATAATTCCGTATCGCCCATCACGATATTGACCTTTTCGAACTGAACATTCAATTCATCAGCCATCATCTGGACCAGTGAGGTAATGATTCCCTGGCCCATTTCTATTTTACCCGTATAGCAATTGATCGTACCATTGGGTGAGATGTGTAGGAATGCATTATAGTCCTTGGTCAGGCTTCTGCGCTCCTGCGAAGCAGATGCACCAAGAATGTCGAAAGGATCCCATGGCTGGAAGAAAATGAAAATACCTCCGCCGAGGAGTTTTACAAAATTTCTTCTTTTGATACCGCTTTTTGCTGGGACATCCGGATTAACTGGTGTTTTGACTTCTGTATTTTTCATAATTACTTCCCTCCTTTCATTTCTTTGGCAGCAGATTCAACTGCGTCAAGGATTCTTCCATGTGCCCCGCAGCGGCACAGGTTTTCTTCAAGTCCATCAATAATCTCCTGACGTGTAAGAGATGGATTTTTCAGCAGCATTGCTGTAGCGGTCATAATCATTCCGGGAGTGCAATAACCACATTGCAGCGCATCATGCTCTACAAATGCCTTCTGAACTGGATTAAGCTTCCCGTTTCGAGCAAGTCCCTCAATTGTTATCACTTCTTTACCTGCAACATCAGTGACCGGAGTAATGCACGATCTAATGGCCTCCCTATTTATCATAACTGTACAGGCTCCGCAGAAACCATTTCCGCATCCGTATTTGGTACCCGTCAATCCCAACTGATTTCTCAATACCCAGAGCAGAGTCTGATTGGGATCAGTAAGGATTGTCGTCTTTTTACCGTTAAGGCTGAAACTGATTTTAACTTCCATATTTACTTCATTTTGTTTATTTCGATCAGATAATCTTCTTTAGTATTAAAATCCTTAAGGATTTCGGGTGAATTAACACTTACCTCAAGTACATCTTCTTTATGAATTCCTGCAAGTGAACTGAGAACTTCGTTATTACCATAGCTTTTTATCTCATCAATGTACTTTCTGTCAATCAGCAAAGGATGCCCCCTTCTCCCTTTGAAGACAGGCATCACAATACCTTTCTTCAAACTCCGGTATGCATTAATAACTCTGTTAATCACAGCAGGCTCAATCAGTGGCTGATCGCCCGGAATGATCAAGACTGCTCCTGCAGATTCGGGAATGTTCCTCAGTCCGCATTGCACCGAAGAAAGCATTCCTTCTCTATAATTATCATTAATACATATAGTTACCGGCAAAGAACTTATTACTCCACATATCTCATCCCTGTAAGAACCCAATACTACCAAGGTATTAAAAACTTCTGAGTTTATTACATTCATAATAGTCATTTCTATCATGGTTTTGCCATTGAAAGGAAGGAGCATTTTAGGGACTTTCATTCTTTTTGATTCTCCTGCAGCCAGAATAATGGCCCATATTTCCGGGATCATGGTGTTGGGATTAGGTTCAAGGTTCAAGGTTTAAGGTTCAAGATTCAGATTGAAGGTTAAGGGTTATGGAGAGGGGATCAGTAGTCTGGTCCGTTTCTGATCTTAATAAGCTGGGCTGCAATGCTAACGGCTATTTCCTCTACAGTTCTTGAATTTATATCCAGACCGATCGGAGCGAAAATCCGTTTCCACTGTTGGGGAGTTGTCCAATTCTTCTCGATGAATTCTCTTCTCATAAGTTCAACCTTTGTCCTGCTTCCGATCATCCCTATATAGGCTGCATCTGAATTTATGCATGCTTGCAGGGCATCGGCATCATCCCTGTGACCTCTGGTTACAATAACAATGTAAAGGTCCCTTCCTTTCTTAGTATCGGCTACCGTCTTCCCTATATTACCTGTTATAATGTGATCAGACCATGGGATATTGTCAGAATTGGCAAACTCAGGCCTGTCATCCACTACAGTAACTTCAAAACCAATCATCTGTCCAATTTTTGCAAGAGCTTTCCCAATATGTCCGGCGCCAGCAATGAGGAGCCTGGGAGGAGGGATCAGGGGTTCGAGGAATAAAACTTCGGAAACGTTTTTTTCAGTATACGGCATTTTCAGCTCCCGAAAATCACCCCGCGACGGAAATGATAACATTTCCATTAAGTTGCTTTCGATCAGGCCCGGAAATCTGATACTTGCTTCTGAATAAGATTTTTCAGTCACCCAGCCCCTGGATATTTCTATTTCGCGGTTGTAATTTTCAATGACTTGCGTTACAAGGACTCCGGCTTTCCTGTGCGTATATGAATGCTTCAAAGCGTTAAAAGCATCAAGATGATTTATAAGCTCAGAATCTATCAATATGCTTGTTTTACCTCCGCAGAGTGCATCCTCTCCATCAACGACGTTATTGTCGAGGTTGAAAACATATATTCCAGATCTGACACTTTGCGCAGGATTGACTACCATTTCCTGAACCCTGTTCTCCAGAACACCTCCACCGATAGTTCCCGCAACCAGACCTGATCTGTTAAATAACGCCAGACTGCCCGGTTTTTGAGGTGTTGAACCGGATGTGCGAACTACCTGTGCGAGAACATATCCTTTAAGATCCCCTGCATTTTCAGGTATTTTCAGGTAAACACTGCTCATTACTTTTAATAAAAAATGAAATATAGTAAAAAAACTTGATACCCAAACATACATACTGTCCGGTTCGGTCAAGCAGTGGCATAAAGATCAAAACTCATCATTTTTTGAAATAATAATTATCTGTATAAACATAAGGTTACAGCATTTTCCTTATTTTAGGAAATCATTTCCGGAAAATCAGAAATAGATAAAAACGCCATGAATATACATTACAGAATGTTTAAATTTTTCAACGGTTGTTTATTGGCCGTGCTCATTATCGCGGGATGCCGTATTGACAAAAATCCGGTTTCAGTTACTGCAGAAAGTGAAAACAAATGGCTTGAGGAAATGACGATATCAGGGCTGCAGCAGGGATACAAGAAAGGCAAATATACAATTAAGGAAATTGTATCTGCGTATCTCGAAAGGATAGACGCAATAGACAGGAAAGGACCGGCACTTAACTCAGTTATAACACTAAATCCCGACGCGATACATATTGCTGAAGAACTTGATGCAGAAATGGCTGAAGGTAAGATCAGGGGGCCGATGCATGGGGTCCCCGTAATCCTAAAAGATAATATAGATACTCATGACAGGATGCCTACCACTGCCGGGGCTACGGCTCTTGACAATTCAATTGCTCCGGAAGACAGCTGGGTCGCAATGAAACTGAGGGAAGCAGGGGCAGTGATAATAGCCAAGGCAAACCTCAGTGAATGGGCAAATTTCCGTGCATCAGTATCATCAAGTGGTTGGAGCGGTGTCGGAGGCCAGACCAAGAATCCCTACATACTCGACAGGAATCCCTGCGGGTCAAGTTCAGGATCAGGTGCAGCAGTTTCCGCAAATCTCTGCATGGTGTCAATCGGGACAGAAACAAATGGATCAATAGTCTGTCCGTCAAATAATAATGGTATTATAGGAATAAAACCAACCGTTGGGCTGATAAGCCGTAAAGGTATCATTCCCATTTCCTTTACTCAGGATACTCCCGGCCCGATGGCCAGAACTGTTGAAGATGCTGTCATCTGTCTAGGGGTCCTCACAGGTGTTGATACATCCGATCTGAAAACAGCAGATTCAAAGGGTAATTCGCTTGCTGATTATACCGCCTACCTCAATCCTGATGGTTTAAAAGGTAAGCGCATAGGCATTTTTAAAAAGGCTACCGGCTTCCAGGAGTCTGTTGACACATTATTTAACCAGGCAGTCAGAAAAATCAGATCTCTTGGTGCACAGGTTGTACCAATTGAAGATGATATGATGAATGGCTATGAGGATGCATCATTTAAGGTTCTTCTGTATGAGTTCAAGGACGGACTGAACAAATACCTTGCAGGGCTCGGTAATGAATGCCGCGTGAAAAATCTGACAGAGCTTATAGAATTCAATAAATACGATAGCGTTGAACTCAGGTATTTCAATCAGGAGATTTTTATTGCTGCTGAAAAAAAAGGTGATCTCAACTCTGAGGAATACAGGAATGCCCTCAAGAAGATGCTAAAGGCGACAAGAGAAGAAGGTATTGACAGGATAATGAACAAAAACAAGCTGGATGCTTTGATCGCCCCTACAGGGTCACCGGCCTGGAAAACCGATCTGATCCTTGGTGATCACTTTACAGGTTCAAGTTCATCGCCTGCAGCAATAGCAGGATATCCCTCAATAACAGTGCCAATGGGTTTCGTAAGGGGGCTCCCCGTGGGAATTTCTTTTTTCGGAAGGGCATGGAGCGAACCCGTGCTAATAGAAATTGCTTACAGCTACGAGCAGGCCACTAAACACAGGAGAGCTCCCAGATTCATCTCCACCGACTAATTAAAGGATTGGTCGCCGGTAAGAGCGACACGTTATGCAGGAATGATTCATCCGATTACTTCCCTGATATTCAATTACTTCATTTCAACATACACCAATCGATCAATGAAATGATATCATCTCCTGAAGATATGATTCTCAGATTTTCCGTCACGCCCTTAAGAGAATAAATTTTACCCGGATATGCCATTTCAGAATCAATCAGTTCTTTCCCGGCAGGCTTTCCCATCTGGTCCACGATCCCAGCCATCAATACCTTCCTGGGGGCCATGCAACTCAGAAGATCCGGCAGATCATAATACTTAACTGCTCCGGGAACGGTATATGCAGCTAACTGGCGATTATAAAATCTGTTCATTATTAATGCCTTGTATGAAACCGGAGCACCGGCAAGGACAATTGAACTGATCAAAGGATTGAATACGGCTGCATGTAAAAGGACAGGTGATAATTCATTATAAGCAATTGATGAAATCCGATTTATGTCAATATCAGCCCGGGTTGTTAAAAAATTAACAATAAGATCAATATCCTCGGCCCCTGTTCCTGTAAGTGTTTTGCCTGTTAAAACTGAAATAAAAAATGACGCATTGAAAAAAGATTCCTCAGGTGCAATCTCGCCAACACCAAGCAAATCAGCAGCAGCAACAATATAACCTTTTTTGGTAATTTTTTCAATTAAACCTCCAGGTCCGGAATCAGTTGTTTTTCCCTTAGGATTAAGATAAATCACGGCAGGAAATCTGCCATCTCCATCCGGGACGAAGATCAGCAAAGGGATTACATAGTTGCCATTTCCCTGAATGGCATGCATTTCCACTGAATATCCGTTTCTCTGCCATGTTCCCCTGTAAACGGAAGAAGGTCTTTCATTCGGGCGGTTGTAACCAGAAAGCAGGCTGGCATACTTTTCTACATCTGCAAGATGTTTTTCAGGATTCCCACGTGAATTTTCAAGATTTGCGAAAAGTTTTTCAGCATCTTTTACATTAAGGCTGAATACCGTTTCGCTATTATAAGAGGTGGAAATCTGGCCGGTAGGAGTCACTCTAAGTTCATCCGGATCAAGGGTTGTGATTTCACCGGGAAAAGGGTTGCCAGGCAAATCGAGATATTTCTGAAAGAATGCGCAGGTTGCTTCATTATTTTTTGGTGTAAATCCGTGACCATAATGATCTTCGACCATGGAAAGGTTTTCACCAAGTCCGAAAGCATGGAAAGCTTTTTGTGCTTCGGTAAATGATTCACGGGCTCCCTGAATACTGAAGAAATCTCTTGTAGTGGAAACAATAAGTGTTGGCCTGGGAGCTCTCACCTCAATCAGGTCAGCGTGGGTGATTCCTGATTTTATTCCATGGAAAAAATTCTGTTCAGCATCCTGTGTTCCAATCGATTCAAGGAGCCTTCTGAATCCTGTTATATAGCATGAAGGTGCTGAGGCTTTTACTCTTTCATCAAATGCAGATATATAGGCTGTCAGTGTGCCTCCGCCAGAGAGACCGGTTACTCCTATGCGGGATGGATCCACGTCTTTCCTGGAAACAAGATAGTCTATACCTCTTATCCCATCCCATATGAAATATCTTGCTGGCGATACCCCTGAAAGAAAGCACTGATTACCAAAATAGGAATGTTCAGCAACTCCTGGGCCAAACATAGGTACTTTTCTTTCCGGGTCAAAATACTGAAATCGTTCTCCCTGACCTATAGGGTCAATTGCCAGAACTATAAAACCTTTCTGAACAAGATGAAGGATAAGGTTCTGATAGACATCACCCCTGAATGAGATATCTGTATGCCCAATCACATTTAGTATCGCCGGTCTTTTACCCCTGATGCCATCAGGGATGAACATGCATCCTGTCACATGGAATCCCGGCATTGATTCATAAACAAGCTTTTCAATTCTGTAACCTTCCTTTTTCACTACTCCGGTAATTTTTGCATTTAGTGGTGTTTTTTCAGGGAATGGACCCACTATTTCAATGAGTTTGTTCCTCACCTCTTTTTGCCGACTGATCCAGTCCTCCTTTGTTGTCAGAGATTCAATCAGTTTGTCGCGACTGTCAAGGTATCTGAAAGCATGGTCGTTGAGATGATGGATAAGCATATTCTCCGGATCCGACCACTCTGTCCAACGCTCAAGCACATTGAGATTTTCTTCCTGTGCCAAAACTGCATAGGTATGGAAAAAGAAGATAATCATCAAAAAACAGGCTGAAACTGAATAAACAATGATGATTCTTTTCATGCTTAAATTATTATTAATTAAAATTTTTACAGTTAAAGATCTATTACAGATTCAAGAGAATAACCATAATCAAAATTCAGATTCTTTTCTATAAATACAGGCAGGTTGTTTCATCTGATAACAAAGATAAAAACATTATATACCAAGTAGTCTTCTTGCATTACCCGATCTCAACATTTCTTTGGTTGTCTCGTCTGCCTCGTTTGTCTTTAATGACTCTATTCTAAGTAATCCGGTCAGGTAATCAAGCATAGGAGAATGTGTGCCGAAGGCAAATCTCTCATTACCGTACTTTTTCATCAGGTTTCCGAGATCTGATACATTCCTTCCTGAGGTATCAAAAATCATATCAGTTCTTTTTACCAGTGCAGTGTCTTCATCATTAAGTATCATTCCACCGGAGACGTTAATAATAAGATATCTGGCATCCGGAACCTCTCTGATTAATGGAATTATATCTTTCAGGGTCCACTCGGTACTAAGATCCATCCAGGAGCGCAGCCTGCTGTCGACCATTCTTATGGTTAGTGCAATGACAAGTCCCTCATCCCTTGCAAATTTAACCATATCGATGCATGACTGATCTGTTATTTCGTAATCATGATATTGTGGATATAATCTAAGGCCCTTGAAGCCAAACTTCCGGCTGCAGATAAGAAGATCATTCTTCCATCCTGCATAAAGAGGATTTAGAACAGCGAACGGTACAAACCGGTTTCTGAAACGCCTCTCAGACAGTATTTCCTTGCTAAGTTCTTCATTGGCAGCATGTGAATCCTTGTAGAAAATACCATTCATATTTGAGATCACTGATATGTTCACACCATATCTGTCCATGTTTTCGAGCAGTTCCCTGCATGTCCTCAGGCCTGTCTGTCTGAATGGCCAGTGCCCGATATTTGCACTTACATCAATTAACATGTTTGCCGGATTTTTTAAGTATTCTGTTATAGTTGTCAAAGAAGATCTTTTTCCTCTGGTCATCACTTATTTTTGCTGCCAGGATCGATCCAACTCCCTGGTAGTATGAACCATCAGTACCAAAAAAAAGCCTGTCTTCACCCAGGTATTTGATTGCGAATTCAATAATACCGCTTTCATTATTGCTGCCGGATGTATCAACATAAACATTCGGATAATCCTGAAGAGCCTTGCAGGCATATTCCCAGTCTCCGCCTCCTCCTGTATGAGCATATTGAAAGACAGCTTCGGGATATCTCTTTGCAGCCTCCACAAAATCATCTGGTGTTGAAGCATTGGCCTGAATATTTCCGTATTTGGGTCTATGTCCTCCGACACCAATGCCGCAATGGGAATGCATAAGTATAATCATTCGAAGATCAGTCAGCTTCTCAATAACAGAAAAATATAATGGATCATTAATCTTTACCTGAAAATAACCTTTCATTGCAACCATTCCCATGTCGACGCATCTGTCAATTTCTTCAAGAGATTCTTTCTGATAAAAGGGATTTATGTAAAACTGCCCTAGAATCCTGTCGGGGAAGAGCTTCATTGCTTTCAATACCTTATTGTTGCACTCCCTGAATCTTTCAGGAGTGACAAGTACCCTGTCTTCAACAGATACAGGCAATGAGACAACAAGTTTTTCAATACCTAAGCGGTCAGCAGCATCTATCAGCACAGAGGGCTCTGAACTGAGATAAACATGTTCATGGGCATTGATCTTCCTGAACTTCAAGGTCTCTTTCATGATATTATAATTAATGGCGGCATTTCGTTCTGTAACGGAAATGCCGTTTATGTTCCCGCTTATAATCAGCCCCGCTGATGACAAAGCGGTATTTCTGAAGAATTTCCTCCTGCTTATCATCTGATAAATATGATTTGTTAATCCACTGGATATATTAGCTGCTCTGTCAGAATGATTTACATCAGCCTGAATTGTATATCATTTCAGTAACTGAATCAAAAAATACCCTGAAATGGTATACAAATAATTCATGATGGGCAGACATCTGCCATAGCAATGTAAAGATTAATAAAAGGGAAATAAAATGAAGACTGAAGAGATATAATAAAAATGTTTCATTTTTCCTTTTCCTCTTCGGAAGATCCTGACTTGGCTTTTTCAGAATCGTCCTCAACTTTAGATGCCTTCTTAAACTCTTTCATACCCTGTCCTATTCCCTTCATCAGTTCAGGAATTTTACGTCCTCCAAACAGCAAAACAACCACAAGGATTATCAGAACTATTTCTGTGACACCGAAATTTCCCATGTCTTTATTATTTATATATATTGTAAATATACAATAAACAGATCTAAATTCAAATCATTATCCAACCTAACCTATCAGATCATTCATCAGCTAAGGTCTGATCGATTGCATGAGAAAATTTAATTCTTTTGATTATATCTGGAGTATTGCCCAGGCAACGAGAATAAGAAGGCCTACAACAATCCATGAAAGGAAGAAGCCGATAAGATCCTCCCTGTATCGTGTGAAAAAATTATTCCAGCGTTCTTTTCTTTTCCATCCCGGAATGTCAAGGAGCAGCAGATCTTCCCCTGTCAAAGCACCAAGTGGTTTTTTCCCTTCTGAATCTGTATAATTTGCATCTGACTTTCGCCTCATGTTATCGAAAAATATTTCAATCTTTTCTCTCTCTTCCGGGCGGGTAAATATACTGACCAGCCAGAACATCAGGAAACCTGCCAGCATGGCAAAGCCGAAAGGAGCCGGTTTCCAGACATAAACCATCTGCAGGTTTCCTGTATACAGGATGTTTGCAACGTAATATATTATCAATGAAGACAATACCGCTGCACCTGCGCCATACCTGTTAGCTCGTTTCCAGATCAGTCCCCCGAGGAACATGATCCCCATAAAAGCTGCAAGGGTTTCAGTGAACAGGAAAGCATGGAGGACATTTTTAATTGAGAGTGCGAACAACACTGCAAGAAAAGCCAGGGCAAGGCCAGAATATCGGCCCATCCACAGAAGGTCCTTATCGGTTGCATTTGGTCTTATATATTTACGAAACAGGTTTTTTGTAAAAAGCGCTCCTGTATTTACCATGAAATTTGAACAGGCAGACATGTTTGCTGCCACTATTGCAGAAAGCATCAATCCTACGAGGCCCGGAACGAGAAGTTCACCACAGGCGTATCCAAAGGCCATTTCAGGATCAGGAAGAGTTTTATTGTTCTTGATTGCCAGAGCAGCGACTACCAGGCCTGTTAATGCCCAGCCAATTGTAACAAGCCGCTTAACCATCGAACCGAAAGTCTGTCCTATTCTGCCTGCCCTTTCGGTGTTACCGGTGGCACACATTGAGATCATATGAGGCTGGGCAGTTATTCCCACTATTCCGTTTATAGCCAGCATAATAATAGTAAATGTATCAATCCCGCTTGCCGAATTGAATACATCGAAATGATGCTCAGGCAATACCGATCTCATATAGCTGAATCCGCCAATTTCTTTAAGACCAAGCGGAATAAGGATTATTGACAGGGTTATTATTAGAAATGATTGTATAAAATCTGTGTATGCCGATGCAATCAGTCCTCCGATGAAACTATACAGGATGAATGCCATCGTCATTGCAATTACAACCAGGTTTGGAGAAATAAGGTTTCCGGATGCAACAGATATAACCTTTGCCGCTCCCTGCAGCATCACTCCCATATTAAAAACAAAGAACAGTATTGCAAAAATGGTATAAACTAGTCCCATAGAACTGCCATATCGGTCTTCAACTATTTCACCCACAGTGGTGCGCTCACTTCTTCTATAGAAAGGAGCGATAAGCCAATAGAAAGGTGTTATCAACATGTTTTTCCATTGGTACCATATTGTTGCAAATCCATTGCTGAAGGTGGCCCCGGTTTGTGCAACAGGCATTTCAGCATGTGTACCCACACCAAATGCCTGGCCTATCATGATATACCACTTAAACTTCCGGCCTCCTCTGAAATAGCTGTCACTGGTTTTTATCTTCCTGGATATCCAGATGCCAAAGGAGGTTATTAAAATGAAGTAACCGAAGAGTACTATATAATCAAGTATGCTCATGATGTTCAGCTTTTTGGTATGTTCTGTTACTAAATACGAGCCTGCCTTTTACGATAGTATTAATTATGGATATTCTGTTATTTTCCATTTCAAAAAGTATAAGATCGGCCCGTTTACCTGTTTCAATTGTACCTCTGTCACGCAACAGACAAGCTTTTGCAACGTTTCCCGATGCCATATTTATTGCCACTGACAATGAACATCCGGTATAAGCCATAATATTTTCCACTCCCCGTCTGATAGTCAGTGAAGCACCCGCAAGACAATTCATTTTTGAATTCCTGAGGAATCCGTCAGGGGTATAAATAACTTCGCTTCCCATATATTCATATCGGCCCGGAGCCATTCCACTCAGCGGACTTATATCGGATGTAAGAAAAATATTGTCGGGGCCTTTGACCCGGAAAAATACGTTTACTTCTTCCGGAAGCAGATGATGGCCGTCAGCTATTATGGAAGGCATTAAATGATCATTGGCCAGCTGGGGCCAAATAGCATTCCGGTGACGGTCGATCATGTTAGCAAGTCCGTTACCAAGATGTGTGGATAATCTGGCGCCTTTCTCCACTGCCATATTAATTATTTCCGCTGAAGCATTTGAATGTCCTATTGAAACAACAATTCCGCTCTTTGAACATTTTTCAATAAATTCCAAAGCCCCTTCAGCTTCGGGAGCAATCGTAACCTGAATAATATGCCCCCCGGCAGCTTCCTGGTACATCATGAATTCATTCCAGTCAGCTTTTCTTACATGCTCGGGAGGATGAGTCCCGTAATATCCATGTTCAGGAGAAATATATGGGCCTTCAAGATGAAATCCGGGAACCGAGTCGTGAATATTGCTATTCCTTAGTGTTACACTTGCAAGTCTGAAGTTCCTCAATAGATTCTCATGGCTGTTGGTAATAAATGTAGGCATAAAGGATGTAATTCCATCACACCGTAGTGCTTCAACAACCTTCTCCATCAATGCAGCAGTGAGTCCATCCTCGGAAAAATCAACACCTATGTAACCATTTACCTGATTATCGATAAAACCAGGTGCAACTATAATGGGTTCTTTTCCCCTCGGACCCTCACCCTGGGGTATGATTCTGCTGATATAACCATCGCTGAATTCAATCCTGACATATTCATTCGTCTGGTAATGATAGGCCTCTACAGAATTTATTCCTGACATAAATGGATTGGTAATATCAATGGTTAATTAAAAAGTGATAAGTTTTGAAGCTGAATTCCTGTCAAGAAAGATAGTGAAATCCCTGTGTTCTTTTAACATAGTGGCAGGTACAATATTTGTCAGTTTGTTTGTAAAGGTTTTATAAACTGCATCAGCTTTCACCTGATGAGGCACTACCGATACAATTGATTTGCACTGCATAATCTGCCAGACACTCATTGAAACTGCCTTTTCGGGAACTTCTTCAATCGAACCAAACCATCCCTCATTAACCTGCTGTAGTTTGCACTGGTCATCAAGTTTAACCACAATGTAAGCATCATGTGTATCAAAATCCGCAGGCGGATCATTAAATGCAATATGACCGTTCACACCAATGCCGATTATACCCAGATCAATGGGTTTTTTTCTTAATTCGCCTGACAGCTTCTCAATTCTTTCCATAATATTTCCTTCAACATCCACACTATGGAACTTCCTGACAGGGACATGATTTATGAAACGCTCATATAGATATTTTCTAAAACTGGCAATATGCGTTACAGGCAGTCCTATATACTCGTCAAGGTGAAATACCTCTATCTTTGTCCAGTCTACATTTTCCTTTATAAGTGACTGGAACATCTCAAACTGAGAACTTCCAGTCGAAACTACAATTCTGGCCTCTCCAGTTTCGGCAATGATTTCCTTCAGCCTGGCTGAAATAAATTTTGCCGCTTTTGACCCAAGTTCAATTGAGTCATTGCTAATACTTATCTGCATATTCTTAAATTTTAAGGCTAAAAATAGAAAATAAAACCAACTTTCCGACTTTTTTAGTTAAAAGACGTTAATGACTACTTTGAATAAATACATTCCAGCTAAATTGCATCCTTCAATTTTTGTTGTGATATATGGTCAGATTTTGGGTTTATGTTTTTACGGTTGGTATTATTTTTTGCAGCAATGAATCTATTTATTCGCAGATTAAAGGTATAAACCGGGAAAAATACAGGATTCATATAAAGGAAACATCTGAACCAATTACAATTGACGGTCTTCTGGATGAAAACGTCTGGCAGAGTGCAGAAAAAGCAGGACATTTGCAAAGGGTTTTACCCACTGATACCGGTTTCGCAATTGCCCAGACAGAAGTTAGACTTACATACACTCCCACTACCCTGTACATGGGAATTACCTGTTTTGATCCCATCCCCGGAAAGCGTCCGGTGGAATCTCTCCGGCGTGATTTTAGTTTTGGTAAGAATGACAATTTCATAGCTTTTATCGATACTTTTAACGACCAGACCAATGGTTTCGCATTTGGTATCTCACCTGCTGGGGCACAGTGGGACGGTGTTCAGGCTGACGGAGGGACAGTGAACCTAAACTGGGATATAAAATGGAGATCGGCGGTAAAGAACTATGATGACAGATGGGTGGCAGAATTTGCAATACCTTTCCGAAGTTTAAGATACCATGGAGGCACTCCGGAATGGGGTATTAACTTCAGCAGGCAGGACCTTAAATCCAATGAAAAATCAAGCTGGGCACCAATGCCCAGACAATTTGCTACCGCAACCCTGGCATATACAGGCACGCTTGTATGGGATAAGCCACTGCCTAAATCCGGACTAAGGTTTTCTCTTATTCCATATGTTTCGGTCAAAAGCACTCAGGATAAAATCGCTGGCAAAGATTTCAACTTTATACCTTCGGGAGGAATCGATGCCAAAGCCATCCTCTCAACCTCATTGAATCTTGATTTTACAATCAATCCTGACTATTCACAGGTTGAGGTTGATGCCCAGCAAACCAACCTGGACCGTTATGAGTTGTTCTTCCCGGAAAAACGCCAGTTTTACCTTGAAAACAGTGATATTTTTGCGAGCCTTGGAACCGAAACCGTAAGGCCGTTCTTCTCAAGAAGGATAGGGCTCGACAATCCGGTAAGAGCTGGCGCCAGATTGAGCGGTAAACTGGGGGAGAAATGGAGGATAGGCGTAATGGACATCCAAACCGGAACAAAAGATTCAATATATGCCTCAAATTATATGGTAGCTGCACTGCAAAGGCAGGTTTTTAGCCGTTCGAGCATTTCTGCCTTCCTTGTTAATAAAGAAGTTACAGGTGAAACAAATGAGGATTCAGGAGCTGAAAGGTTTAACAGGATAGGTGGTTTGGAATATAATCTGTCAAGCCCCGACAACAAATGGACAGGGAAGGCATTCTATCATCAGGATATTCATGATGGTGCCAGTATAAACGATGCTGCAATGGCTGCAAATTTAAAGTACTCATCCCAGTATCTGGCAGCATCACTCAACCAAATAATTGTTGGCAAGGATTTTAATGCAGAAACGGGATTTATCAGAAGAAAGGGATACTATCAGATTGCTCCCAAGATAGGATACAAATTCTTTCCTAATTCAAGCAAAATAGCCAATCACGGTCCTGGAATTGAAACTGATATGTATTTTGATCCGGCCCGTTCATTTTCGATTACTGACAGGGAAACGGAAATATCATACAATATAGAATGGCTCAACAGAAATGTTTTCTCTCTAGAATACGAACACTCTTACGTAAAGCTTGATGCCCCTTTCGATCCTACCAACACTGGAGGATTTAAGTTTAACGCCAATGATGAATTCACATGGAATGAAATCGGAGCAAGTTTTATATCGGATGTGCGAAAGTCTCTTAATTTCGAATTATCAGGAAGATATGGCGGATATTATACAGGAACAAGGCTTACAATTGATGGTAAGTTGTTTTACAGGGTTCAGCCATACGGTAGCCTGTCAATTGTTACAACCTATAATAATATCTTACTGCCTGAGCCATATAATAGCGCTAAATTGTTCCTTATAGGTCCAAGGTTTGACTTTACATTTACCGACAGGTTGTTCCTTACAAGCTTCATTCAATACAATAATCAGATTGATAACCTTAATCTTAATCTCAGATTCCAGTGGCGTTTCGCTCCAGTGTCAGACTTGTTCATAGTGTATACCGAGAATTCTTATCCTTCAGACTACAAGATTAAAAACAGGGGAATTGTTGTGAAACTCTCCTATTGGTTCAACTGAATTACCAATCAGGGTATTATATTGAACAGGAGATAAATATACAAATTAAACATGCAAAAAGACGGGTAATATGATCCCTTATCTTATCATAAAATCGAGAACGGGTCTGTCGCCAATATAGGCGACGAGATTATCATTTTTCTTCAGGGAACCAACACCTGACGGAGTTCCTGTAAATATCAGATCTCCGGTTTTAAGGGTAAAAAATCTAGACACATACGAGATAATCTCATCTATTCCGAAAATCAAATCGCTGGTATTACTCTGCTGGACGACCCTGTTATTGATTTCAAGTCGGAAATCCAGATTATTTACATCGCCGACACTTTCTACCGAAATGAATTCACCTATTGGTGCTGAACCGTCAAAAGCCTTGGAAATCTCCCATGGAAGCCTTTGTCCTGACATCTTTGTCTGAAGGTCGCGTGCTGTGATATCGATACCAGCTGTAACCTCATCGTAATAGCGGTGTGCATATTCAGGGGAAATGCTTTTACCGAGTCTTGATATTTTGACTACAACCTCCACCTCATATTGTATGTCGGTAGAAAAATCGGGGAGAAAGAAAGGTTTATTTTTCTTAATTAGGGAAGAATCAGGTTTGAGAAATACTACTGGTTCGGCTGGGAAAGGCCGGCCCATCTCAATGGCATGACTCCTGTAATTAAGTCCGATACATATGATTTTCATTTTTAAAACCCAGATTATTCAATTATCAGCATCCAGAAACTGCAAGTTTATTAAACTTTATGTCAAACTGACAAAAATAAAGAATATATTCGCTGACCCCGAAAGATTGTACAGGTTATTGATTCCCTTTTCCATACGACCTTAACTTTATTTCTGTTATTATTTTCTTGGTATAAAGTGGAAAATCTCCGTTCATCATCCACGAATAGTAGGAAGGTTCTTCTCTGAATACTTCTTCTACAGGCCTGCCTTTATGTTTGCCGAAGTTAAAGATCTCAACTCCATTGTCATCGTAGGTTATTCTTCCTGCAAAGTCTGCAATATTCTGGAATGAAC
The DNA here is from genome assembly GCA_964613785.1 of uncultured Rikenellaceae bacterium. Classification (GTDB taxonomy): domain Bacteria; phylum Bacteroidota; class Bacteroidia; order Bacteroidales; family VadinHA17; genus LD21. The sequence goes on along the minus strand of CAZTJT010000001.1, from coordinate 114,466 downwards.
TGAATTCAGCGAGTTTATCAACATCATTTTCCAGATCATCGTATTTATCGAGTTGTGCTTTAAGTACATCATAAGTTGCCTGGGTATCAGCTTTTGAACTATGGGCATTCTGGAGATCTTGCCGGCAGTAGAACTGATATGCTGCAGATAGTGTTCTCTGTTCCTTTTTGTGAAATATTACCTGCACATCAACATATTTCCTTTTCCTGAAATTGAAATCCGCATTGACTCTAAGGAACTCCTCAGCAAGGACCGGGATATCAAATTTAATTGCATTGTATCCCGCAAGATCACATCCTTCAAGAAAGGCGGCGAGCTTTTTTGCAACTTCCCTGAAAGTTGGAGAGTCAGCAACATCTGCATCAGTGATCCCGTGAATGGCTGTTGACTTTTCCGGAATAGGCATTTCAGGATTAAGCCTAAGGCTCAACCACTCCTCTTTTCCATTTGGATTTATCTTAAGGATTGATATCTCCACAATACGGTCAGATGAAACATTTATTCCAGTTGTCTCAATATCAATAAAAGCCAGTGGCCGCCTCAGATTAAGTTCCAATTATCAGGCATTTATCATCATTGGCATAAGAAGCATAAGCAGGTCTTCCGACTCATTTTCCACCTCCCCCGGAAGAAAAAGTCCGGCTCTTGTTGGATCTGCCAGCTCAATATTTACATCCTGGGAAGAGATATTTGCCAGGATTTCCAGCAGAAACACTGATTTAAAACCTATTTCCATCTCGTCGCCTTCATACTGGCATTTTATCTTCTCGTATGCAGAGATAGAGAAATCAATATCCTGGGCTGAAACCGTTGCCTGGTTTCCTTTAAGCTGAAGCTTGACAAGATTGCTTGCCTGATTTGAAAAAACTGACACCCTCTTGAGAGTATTATAAAATTCTACCCTGTCGATAGTTATTTTTCTAGGATTGTTTTTAGGTATTACAGAGCTATAATTTGGATAGTTACCCTCAACCAGGCGACATACTACCTTATAGTTGTTAAGATTGAAAAATGCATTTTTGTCATCAAATTCCACATTTACAGCACCCTCTTCTTTGGGAAGAATATTTTTCAAGAGAGAAGCGGGTTTTTTTGGCAGGATGAACGAGGCATTTTCGTCGGCATGAGCATCGGTCCGCTGATATCTGACAAGTTTGTGGGCATCAGAAGCAACAAAGGTTATCTTATCGGTAGAGGCTTCAACGAAAATTCCTCCCATGACAGGCCTAAGTTCATCGTCTGCAGTTGCAAATAGGGTTCTGTTTATTCCGGCCATCAGGACATCAGCATTGATCTGGAATGAAAATTTTTTCTCCTTCTTTATTGCCGGCAAGGCAGGAAAATCAATCCCATTCTGGCCTACTACATTGAACTTACCATTCTCGGAAGTAATAACAACAGCCATCGTATCCATGCTTATATCAAAAGCTAACGGCTGAACAGGGAACTCCCTGAGTGTATCAAGCAGAATCCTGGCCGGAAGTGCAATGATACCTTCTCCCGAAGCATTTTCCAATTTCATTTTTGTAATAAGCGTTGATTCAAGATCGGATGCCGTAATTTCAAGATCGTTCCCGGATAAATTGAAAAGAAAATTGTCAAGGATAGGAAGAGTGTTCTTCGAACTTATTACCCTACTTATCGCCTGCAAATGACCAAGGAGATCTGTACTGGATACAACAAATTTCATTTTATACGGAGTTTAAATTTAAACAACATGGAAGAAATAAAAGTATATCACTGTAATTAAGTGATTTATAGCAATATTAGTTCATTATTCCAAACTATCAATATTACAAAAAAAACAATAAAACTCAAATAAAATATTTTCAAGGGAAGAAATATGATCTCTTTTTAAGCAAAGGGTCAATATCCATATATCTGATTACAAATATACCGGAGCTTGAGTCAGTCTTTCCCCATAATCGGTCGGTGTCTTTTTTCTTTTCACCCTGACCGGGAAGCATCCGCTCCCACAACATAAGCCGTATCTCTTTCCCGACTCTGTCTTTTACAGAGATAACACACAATGGATCGGACACTTTAAGTCTTTCTATTTCAGATGCTTCCATCTCAAATTCCCACGTTTCAAACGGAACATAAACAAAGTATGAGAGGTAACGGATTACTCTTGTTGTATCCCAACCTGATAACTCTATGTCGGGATCTGAAAGAACAAATCCGGTATCAGTGTTCCTGATAGAGAATGAAGACCCTGGATCAGTGAGACTTTTGAATTCAACATAAGCGATTTCCGACGGTAAAAGGTTAAATATTGTAAAAGGCTTCCAGTAAAGTTCATTGACTGTGAATACGGATCCTATATTTGTTTCATAACCAGGAAGATAAACAATAAACGGTTTCGACCTCTCCTTTATCTTCATGATATTGCCGTAAATGTTTGATTGTGTCTTATATACATAGAAGGAGCTCAGCAATCTACGGTTTTCGAAAACCCTTACCTTCACAGGTTCGATACCTTTATCAGTGATCTCAGTCCTGAAAAGTTCTGGAGAAACAGGGGATTTGATTTTCATTCCTGACAAGATCTGATTGATAAATACGATACTGCTTTTTCTGACTTCCGACCCGTCATTAAGTATCCATGTGTCTTCATTTTTTATCAATTTAAGTTTACTGTTTTTATCAGACAATTCTATACGGGTTATCTCTTTTTGAGGTTTTGAAGCAAAATCGCTGTTGTTTCCGCCGAAAGGATCCCGGTTCCTCAATAACAAAAGAAATGATCCCATCAGGATAAGAACAACCAGAAAAAAATAGTTCTGAAATTTACCTGTCATTATCTTGCTTTTGTGAACCTTTTTTTTCTGAAATAACTGAAAATAATTCCTGTAATTATGACCAGAACCACAGGAAAAGTGAGGTTAACAAGCTGCCATTTGATCCTCTCTTTTTTGATTTTTGAAAGGTTAAGCATCCTAAGTCTGAGTTCACGCGATCGGAGCTCCATAATGCCATTATCATCAACAAGATAGTTCATGCAGTTAATGATAAAATCCCTGTTGCCGAATAATTCGCCGGTATAAATATCCTGCCCAAGCGGATAAGGGGTAATATTATTGCCTATCTGCCTTACCTCATTACGTATGATGTTTCCATCGGCAACGACAATCATTTTTGTGGGAATGCTTTCAATTCTGGCCTTATAACTTTTGTCATTCGTAAGTTCGGCAGTAAGCCTGTTTCTGAATGCAGAAATGAAAACCCCTTCGAGAAGTACGGCAACCGGCAGATTTGATCTGTTGAATTCCCTTTCATTTGGAATTGTCTCGGCATCCTTCAGACTGATCATAAAAGGAGGCGACAAAGTCCTGGAAAAACGTGATGTGGAAAGCAGGATTGTTTTTCTAATCCTGCTGTCAAGGCCAACAGTATCAATAAAATTGACATATTCTCCTTTGACCCTGTTAATATTTCTTGTAACAGGATGACTGTTTGAAGGGTATAATTTGGGATAATAGAACCAGGGTGCAGGGATGAATTGCTGCCGGGTACCGCCTGTCATTACCGCAAGCTTTATCATAACACATTCCGCATCCTGTATAACTGCTGGATTTATCCTGGTACCGTATCTGAAAAGCTGATCCTCCAGATTTAGAGGCCGAATAAGGGCTTCGGTCTCTCCGTTTACCAGGCTGTCAGCATTAACATCCACTTCCTCAACAAGCCATAATATTTTTCCACCTTTCATTATATATTGATCGAGAATGAATTTGTCGCTTTCTGTGAATTCCTTAACAGGTCCTGCAACAATAACAGCAGCATAGTTGTCAAGAACACCGGGATCACCACCAAGTTTTCCCCTGTCGATGGTAAAAAATCTGGCCAGATGGAGCGTAATATCAGCAACTTCTGCTTCTGAGAACTCGCCATGGCCCTCAAGGAAAGCGATTTTTCTGATTGAATCGGAAGTCAACGTTGATATGGTCTGGATCATTTCATATTCAAGACCCTCCATCGAATGGAGGAGGTTTTCCTCGGCTGACACAGTAGGATTGTTTTTCAGGAAGTTAACCGGGACTTCTATTCCGTTGAAGTTGAAGATCATTCCGGGAAAAATAATCCTCGAACTCGATCCACCTTCCTGGTCGCCCGCCTGGATATTAACCGGGTTGAGCCCTTTTCCAACAAGCGACTGGTACATGGATTCTCTTTTTTCCTGATCTTCTCCCTCAGAAGGATTCTGAAAAACAAAATCCACCTTGTTGCCCGATGCTATTCTGAACTCATCAAGCATGTACCTTACTGATCGTTTAAGCCGCTTAAACGGGATAGGCATCTCTCCATCAAGATAGACCTGAATGAAAACATCATTTTTTAATTCCGAAAGTATTTTCCTGGTTGCATCAGAAAGGGTATACCGTTTGTCCTCTGTCAGATCAAGGCGTATTCTCAGATTTGAAAGCAAAACTGCTGTGAGAATGATTACAGCTACCACAGTGAAAAACTCAATCAGACTCTTCTTCCTGATAACCTGTATATTGTAATTCTTCCCCATCATTCAGCTTTTCTCTCTCCATTTTCTTGATATAAGGACCAGCCTTGTTGCTTCATTGAAAATTAAAACAACTGCAATGAAATACATTATATCGCTTACATCGATTACACCACGGCTCATAGATTTATAATGTTCATTTATCCCGAGTTTAATAACAAATTCGTCAATCTTTTTCAGTCCCGGAAGATAAGCAAATGAATCAAATCCCATGAACATAAAAAAGGAGATTACGATAGCCATTATAAATGCAATAACCTGGTTATCTGTAAGTGAGGAGGCAAAAATCCCTGCAGATGCATAAACTGCAGCAAGGAAAAAGAGTCCTACAGAGGCTCCGATGATTGCCCCCTTATCGAGATTTCCGGGGGGTTCTCCAAGCCGGTAAACTGAGACATAGAAAACGATGCATGGCAGCAAGGCTAGAAGCACAAGGGCAACTGATGCCATATATTTACCATAAACAATACCTCTTTCAGTTACCGGCCTTGAATATATCAATTCAATAGTACCCAGTCTTTTTTCTTCGGCGAACATTTTCATGGTCACCGCAGGTACAAGGAAAAGGAACACCCATGGAGAGATAAGGAACAGCGTATCCAATCCTGCATACCCATTGTCGAGGATATTAAGCTCACCAGGGAAAACCCACATAAACAACGAGTTGATAAGCAGGAATACAATTATAACTATATGGCCAGTCAGACTGCTGAAAAAACCACTTATCTCTTTTCTGAAAATTGCGGGCATGTTATAAAGCAAACGGCAAAAATAAACAAATAACTTTTCATCAAAATTTAATTCATCAAAGAAAATCTCAGATTTTAATCCCTATAACCATTATGTCATCCGTCTGATCTTCATTGTATTCATCTCTCCATTTCTCTATTTCCTCGTTAAGCCTGTCACCTTGTTCAGGCAGAGTGAATTCCTGAATTGATAAAAGGAAGCTTTTAAATCTGCTGCTCTGGTACTTCTTATGGTGCCTTCCTCCGAACTGATCACAGTATCCGTCGGAGAAGATATATAATGTATCGCCTATATTTAGTTTTATGTTATCTGAAATGAAGTGGTAATTATTTGAACCAATACAGATGTCTTTTGAATTTTGAGCCTTGTACTCAATCAGTTCCCCTTTTGTGATTCGGTAAAGAGGATTAACAACACCTGCATAGGTGAGAATATTTGAACCAATGTCAAGTATACAGAGAGAAATATCCATATCATCTGAAACGCTGGTTCCCTCTTCGTCGTCTCTAAGGAACCGGTGAATCTTGGAGTAAAGATGGTTAAGTATCTGATGTGGATCTGTAAGTCTGATCTCATTTACTGCCTGATCAATAATACCATAACCCAGGGTGCTCAAAAGGGCCCCGGGAATACCATGACCGGTACAATCAGCCGCGGCAAAAATTATCTTATCTTCTGACTTGCTGAAAAAATAAAAGTCGCCGCTTACGATATCCTTTGGCTTATAAAGGATGAAACTCTCCTGAAAGCATTCTCTTATATAAAGATCATCAGGCAGGTATGTCTTCTGGATGTGCTGGGCGTAGTTATAATTCCCTTCAACCTCCCTGATCGCATCCTCTATTTTCTTATTTCTCACCTGCACCATTTCCTCAACTTCAGGCGAAAGGTTTACCATTCTTCGAATCTTGTCATTCAAGTCTCTGGTTTCGATAAGTATCTTATGAATACTGCTGTGAGGTTTGATTGCATATGAAAGCTTACGTATCAGATTAGGGTTTGCCGGAAATACTTCATAGCCTATGTCTTTAAGCAAAGCGGGAATCAGTCGGACAAGTTCCCTGTCTTTCTCTTTTTCGGAGTCAGGAAGTCTTTCATAAGGCACAAGCCCCGGATGAGTCTTCTTCTCATTGTTTTTTACCTTTCCGGGCACCCATCCATTAAGCCTTTTATCCCAGCACCATCTCAGGTGCTCAACTATAGCCATCGTTTCAATCTCGTCATGACTGAGGTGAAGGGTCAGAGTAGTATGACCCGAGGTCACAGGCTTTATTTTGTATCCGATAGATAAAAGTTTTGTCGGTATATGATATGCATTATCAATATTGGAATACTTTATATCATCAGAAAGATCATCAAATTCATTTAAAGCACTGGAACCGGCATCTCCGGAAGCAAAAAAATCAGAAATATAAGAATTGCCTGTTTCTATAAAACTTTTTTTCCGTAATTCATGAAGATAGCGTGAATGGATTGTTTTAGCAAGCCGGTATGTGAATTTCTCACTGATTTCAGATGCCTCTTCGGGTCTTATTATTTCATAACCAACCTTTTTAAGTGCAACCGGTATAAGGTAATTCATTTCGATAAAGAAAGCTTTTCTTTGAGCAGGAAGTCTCTGGTATGGTTTTATAAAAAGATCCGGATCCGCTTCAGTCAGTAATGCAATTGCCTTAGACCTGCATCTGAGCTGGTCGTAGTCGATCTTAGCCATTTTCTCAATGTCACAGTCAGGGATAAGGCAGGTTCTGCAAAATCTGCCGTAAGGACGAATGAAAAGCCTGAAAGCTTTGAGCTTAGAAGGTATTCCGGTCACAAAGTCAAGCCAAAAACTTTTTTCTTCATTACTGAGATCATTGAATTCACTGCTTAAATCAATGGGAAAAGAAAATAAATGCCCCGCCCTCTTGATATCGGAATATATAAAAGCAGCAATCCTGCTGACAAACCCATCACCATCTTCTCCTGTATTATCAGCAAAAGTTGAACTCGGCACTTCCTGAGGATCAAGAATTATATCCGTCCACATATTTCTTTATCAGATATCTGATTCGTTGGCTCTGAGAATGAATTCAAAAGGGACTTTGGCGATTCTCGACATTTCTCTTCCTGCCTCAAGCATGTCAAGGTCATTTTCCTCATAGTGCCAGTTTACTGCGATATTCATTCCTCCTGATCTTGCCGCAGAAATCTGTTTGCACAAATCCAAAAGGTATTTTGCTGAAGATGAATTGAAATATTCAAAATCAAAGTTCATTGCAAATGATTTACCGGCTTCTTTCATCCCATAAGAAGAATGTGAAAAATCATCAAACCATTTCAGAATTTCTCCATAGAAATTAGCTACATCAGGCGGGCGGGATTCACCCGATATAACAAAAAGGCCTTTTTCGGGATCAAGTGTCACTCCCGGAGAGAATGAAGTCTTTTCGATAACTAACTTTCTCATAATATACTTGTTTAATGATATTTGCATCTTAAAATACGATAGACCTCCCCTGATTTCATTAATGCTGAAAACAATCCTGCTGCCAGATTTCAGCTTCATTATTATGAAACCCAGACCGGCCCCATTTTCCTCAGGAAGAGGTTCTCTGTTTATGTTCTTCTCATAAAGGGCAAGCAGATCATCATCACTCATAGAATTGACCCTGTTAACTAACATCGAGAGCATGCACGTCTTTTTATGCTCCACAGGATTACCACTGGATATTAAAATCCTTTGATCCTCCACAACGACAGAGATATAGGGTTCAGGAATATTATCCCCAGGTAATGCCCTGACTGAATACCTCTCGATATTTTCGAGGCACTCCACTATTATGGAATATAATCTTTTACCTGTAGTGCGGTGAAGACTTCTAAAATTACTGTCCTCCTTTAACTGCTGTAAAAGAATGTTAATTTTATTATGGTCGACAAAACCGTAATGTTCAATAATCGTAGCCGACTCACTCATATACCTTCTAATGACACTTATAATTAAACCTTTTCAAAATATCTTATTATGAAAATGATCAGCTGAAATAAAACAAAAATTTCTATTATTAATGATAAAATATTAACTTCAAATGTTTTAGACAAATATAATCTTTATAAACTTTTTTCTGACTAACAAAGAGCATTTTATTCCTGACCCGTTGATTGGTTTTTAAACTATGAGTGAAACAGTTATTGATGCATTGGTGCGTCTTTTTGCACTAATAAGCGATATTCATGAGGAAATCGGTATAATAAGCCGTAAAAAAGACCTTGTGAAGCTCTTTCTGGAACGCCATCTCAACAAGGAAATGGTTGACAGATACATGGAGTCGTATGAGGTATATCTTTTGCAATACAATTCAGGTAACATAGAAAGAGGAACCATTAGAGAAAGAAAGCACGTTGCACTGAATTCACTAAAAATCCTGGCGATCTGTGAAAAGATTAACACTGAACTGCACCTAAAGCAAAAAATCTATGTAATTGTCCAGTTGTTGGATTTCATTTCATTTGGGGAAGAGATTACTGAGACCGAACTTGATTTTGTTGATACCGTTGCAAGTGCATTTAATATTCCTCAAAATGAATACATGAATATCAGGGAATTCATTTTATATGACATAAATAATGTCAGAGATAAAAGCAAAATATTGATAATAAACAACCATAAGGAACCTTTACAACATGCAATAAAACACATCTTCGATTCAAACATAAGAGGGAATATCGCGTTTTTGCAAATATCAGTTACTCTGACATATATTATGAGGTATGATGGGGATGAGGACCTATACCTAAACGGGCAGATCATTTTTCCGGATCAGACATATATTTTCGATCAGGGTTCAACGATAAGGGGGGCCGGGATCAAAACCGTTTATTACAGCGAAATCAGTGGATTGATAGCTGAAACATCGAGAAATTTCAGAATCTCGCTCGATGCAATTAACGTATCATTCAGGTTCATGAACAGCAGCAATGGCATTCAGAATCTTAATTTTCATGGAGAAGAAGGAAATCTCATAGGTATTATAGGCGGAAGTGGTGTTGGAAAATCAACAACTCTCAGTATACTTAATGGAACTTTAAAACCACAAAGTGGAGAAGTCCTGATAAACGGTTACAATATTTACGATGAGAAGAACACAGACACACTGAAGGGAGTAATTGGCTATGTTCCCCAGGATGACCTGTTAATTGAAGATCTGACAGTTTTTCAGAACATTTACTATAATGCAAAGCTTTGCCTGAGCAATCTGACGGAGGCTGAATTAAATGATGCTGCAAATAAAATACTTGCTGATTTTGACCTTCAGGAAGTAAAAGATCTCAAGGTTGGAAATCCACTTAAAAAAGTGATAAGCGGAGGACAACGAAAAAGGATCAATATCGCACTTGAACTTCTGCGGGAACCTACAATCCTTTTTGTGGACGAACCTACCTCTGGTTTATCTTCTGCTGATTCTGAGGTGGTAATGAATTTGCTAAAAGGTCAGACTCACAAGGGAAAACTTGTTGTAGTTAACATTCATCAGCCTTCCTCCGAAATCTATAAAATGTTCGACAAGATAATGATCATTGACAAGGGAGGATACCAGGTTTTCTTCGGAAATCCGTCAGAAGCCATAACCTATTTTAAGGCTATGACAAACCACTCAAATCCGAAGGAAGACCAGTGTTCAAAATGTGGTAATATAAATACCGACCAGATCCTTCAGATAATTGAAGCAAAAGTAGTGGACGAACATGGAAAAACTACCCGTACAAGAAAAGTGACACCAGCTGAATGGGCCGATAAATTCATTAAATCCGGAATCACAATTAAAAGGGATTTCTTTAAAAAACAAGAAATCCCTAAAAGCAATTTCAATACTCCTGGAAAATTTAAGCAAACCTTGATCTTTTTCACCCGCGACCTCTTATCGAAGCTTTCAAACAAACAATATTTACTGATTAGCCTGCTGGGACCTCCATTGCTGGCATTTTTTCTCGCATATTTTACCCGATCTTCAAAAGGTGACATTTATAGCTTCAGCGAAAATGACAATATCCCTGCATATCTGTTCATGGCTGTAATAACCTCGCTGTTTTTCGGATTAATGCTAAGCTCTGAAGAGATTATTAAAGACAGGAAAATCCTTAAAAGAGAAGCATTCCTGCACCTGAGCTGGTTCAGCTATCTGAATTCCAAAATTTTGATAATGTTCATCCTTTCTGCAATACAAAGCGCTTCCTTCGTCATTATCGGGAATGCAGTCCTGGGAATAAAAGGAATGACCCTGAGTTACTGGCTTGTATTATTCACAACATCATGCTTTGGCAATATTCTTGGTCTTAATATCTCCTCCGTCCTGAATTCAGTAATTACTGTTTATATAATCATTCCGTTTATAGTTATTCCGCAGCTATTGTTCAGCGGAGTCCTTGTCAAATTTGACAAGCTGCATCTTAGCAGTCATTCTGCGCATGAATATGTCCCGTTAATCGGGGATGTAATGACGGCCCGCTGGTCGTTTGAGGCTCTGGCTGTAAAACAGTTCAGAGACAATTATTACGAGAGAAATTTTTTCAGGTATAATATGGCAGAAAGTCAGAATAATTATTATTCATCCTTCCTGATCGATGAACTGAACAGAGAAATTTACGTTTTCAACCTCTACCACGACAGCACCGATTACAGAACCAGTGTCCTGAATACTCTTAAGAGACTCAGATATCATTTTGATAATCTGGCTGAAATGTCAGGGATCAATCCGGGCAGATGGAAGGATTCTGTCAATTATGAAATGTTCGGCAATGTTGAAAAACAAGCTGTTGCTTATCTTGCTTCTCTGAAAAAGTATTTTACCGAACAGCAAAAGGAAGCCAAATCGGCAAAGGACGCAGTCAGTGTCCAGCTTCTTGATAAGTACGGGAATGAAAAGCTGCTGGAGATACGTAACCAATATGAAAACAAGCAGTTAAAGAGAATCATCCTGGATGCCGACAACCTTGAAAAAAGCTTCAGATTACCGGATAAGATCGTTCAAAAGGCTGATCCAGGATATATGGTCCCCGTCTTGAAGAATGGAAGAGCTCATTTTTATGCACCCTATAAAAATATTTTCAACCTGAAAGTTGACACCTTCATTTTTAACATCGTTGTAATATGGCTTGAGTCTCTTGTTTTGTATATTACTCTTTATACGAATATTTTCAGGAAGCTATTTGCTTTTGTCGGGAGCCTTGGTAATGAGAAACCTGAAGTCTGATATAGTGACAAGCCCGGGCTGTTTCAGAATCCTGTGTTCCTTATCATTATGGTAACAAACTTCTGGCTTTTCTAATGTCGGATATTATTATATCAGAATAGTAGAATTGCAATATCTGACGGTAATTAAATCCCCGTGCTGCCATCACCATCGCACCTTCCTGACACAAGCCGACACCGTGGCCGTAACCTCTTCCCCTGAGAATCACAGAGTCACCATCCTGTTGAACAGAAAAAAAAGAAGACCTCAGGTTAAAATCATCTCTTATTTTCGTGAACGGAAGTGAAAAAGAACCTGTACAATAGTTTTTCTGCCGGGTAACCTGCGCATAACTAAAGTCAGGTTTACTTCCGGCAGGAAAATTACAACCTGAGTTCCGCAAATAATCTTCCCATAACTTGACAGGGATGGTTTTTGTCCATCTGGCGCTCCTTGATCGTGAACAATACGGATCTATCACTTTTTTAAGGTAAGGCTGGCCCGAGAGCCATACATTTTCTGAAGATTCGGTCTCACCTCCGCAGTTAGAATGAAAAGCCGACATAATAGGTAAACTGTCACGTCCAAGTACCACCTGACCTGCAGTCTCAATAACTGCCTTGTTTATCAGCGGATTGAGTGAATTACCCATATAAACCTGGCAATGAGTATCATCGCAGAGATTATACCTGTCAATGGCATGTCTGTTCAAATATCTGTACATATAAGTCCTCACAAGAAGTGCCTGGGTTTTTAAATACTCTATATACCTTCCTGATCCGCCTTCCGCCTGGACAACACCGGCAATGTACCTGTCGATGTTGCAGGTGTTTATCATCACCAGAAACCCAAGATCATGAATGCATTGAAGATCACCGTCATAAATCCGGTCAGTGACCGGTTCACCGTTAATTCTCACGGAAAAAAGATCGTTCCCGGTCAAACTGTTCAATATCAATGAATCACATGCAAATCCTTTGCTTCCGGATGTCTTAACAGCCACCTTCCCTTTATAGAATGCGAAAATGGCAGTCTCTCCCTTATTAAGGGAGACCGTAATATTATCATATGTATCAAGCCTGTAACTTCCTTCTCTGACGTCAAAAATAATCCAGTTAACCTGTTTTGCTGCAAACAGGCGGATTTTGACCTGGCCTGCTGCCTCTGGAACAATTAAAATGAAGAAAATCTGTATTGAGAGAATAATTCTGTTCATTGCATCCGGGAATACGTCTCCTGAAAGATATTCATCATTAACTGTTTTTATTACTGGTCACCTTTACTATCATTATCAAAAATTACCTGTTAACTGGGTTGGTTTTACTATCTTTCATTTCTTTAAGACTTCTGACCATATCCACTGCTACTCTTTCCGAGGCTCCCCTGGGGCCTAGAATGTTTCTGACCTTCCTGTAACCTTCGAGCATTTTGCTCCTTCCCGGACCTCCCTTTAGAATTAATCTGAGTTCCGACGTAAGATTCTTCCTGTTCAAAGAATACTGGACCAGTTCCTTAACAATTTCTTCTCCTGCTATAAGATTGACAAGTGAAATATACTTAACCCTGATAACCATCCATGCGATTAGCATAGAAAAAAAGTCGCCCCTGAAGCATACTACCTGCGGTACATTAAAAAGAGCCGCCTCAAGCGTGGCAGTACCTGAAGCCACCAGTGCAGCATCAGAAACATGAAGGATTTCGTATGTTTTATCTCTTATCACCTTTAGATTATAACCTTTGGTTATCTCTTTATACAAAGCATCGGGTATATTATTTACACCTGCAACTACAAACTGATACTCCCCGAAGTATGGAATTATCTCAACCATGCGAGGAAGGATCTGTTTTATCTCACTTCTTCTGCTTCCGGCAAGAAGCGCTATAACAGGCTTATCTTCAAGCCCAAGAGATTTCATGCACTCCTGTATGCCGGGGAGAGAAGACAACTTCCCTTCAGTTTCATCAAGCAAAGGATTTCCACAAAATATAGCCCTGATATTATGTTTCTCATAAAATAATACCTCGAAAGGGAAAATGATGTACATCCTATCCACATATCTCCTTACTTTATCAACCCTCCTCTCATTCCATGCCCATAATTTGGGCGATATATAATAAAATACTGTAAAGCCATTTTTTTTTGCAAATTCCGCAATCCTTAAATTAAAGCCGGGATAATCTATAAGTATTATCAAATCAGGCTTTGAAATCATGATCTGACTTTTGCACAATGAGATATTCTTTTTTATGCTCCGGATATTCTTCAATACTTCCACAAATCCCATATAGGCTGTATTCCGGTAATGCATTAAGAGCTTTGCACCTGAAGCTTGCATCTTATCGCCACCCCAGCATTCTATGTCAGCCCCCGTATCAACCCTGAGCAGTTCTTTGACAAGATTCGCACCATGCAGATCACCAGATTTCTCACCTGCTATAATAAAATATTTCATACAAGAAACTTTATTGCAAAAACCAGAACTGCCCAGACAATGGTTATTCCCAATACGCCTTTAGAGGCCCTTAGCATGTCAAGACGATTGAAAACCAGAAATAGTGCCAGGTTGGTGAAAACACTAAGTGATATTATATGGGTTAGTATATCTGCTTTGACAATCTTGCGAAAATACGCAGCTAAACTCAGATTATCTCCCGAAAAAAGCCAGAAAAGTAATGCTGCAATAACAGGAAGTATGAATCCTGCTGTCGTACCAATCAAGGTTTTATCATATTTCTCTGATCTGGTCATACACCGAATCTTTCTTTTAACCTGTCAATGTAGCTGTAAGCAGTCATGTCGACTGTAACTGGCACAACCGAAACATAACCGTTAGACAAAGCCCATTCGTCAGTATCTTTTGCATCGGGCTCATGGTTGTTAAACATACCCGTAAGCCAGTAATAGGTTTTTCCCATGGGATCTTTCCTTTTCTCAAATTCTTCCTTCCAGTTACCCTTTGCCTGTCGGCAGATACGGATGCCCTTTATCTGATCCTCAGTTATTGCAGGGATGTTTACATTAAGACATATACCGTCAGGCAGTGACTCCCGTGCTATCTGCTCCATAACAATCCGTATGAACTTTTTACAGGGTGAGAAATCAGCCGTTTTTGAAAAGCTTGTAAGTGAAAAACCTACTGAAGGTATACCATAAAGACATCCTTCAATTGCAGCTGCCATCGTACCCGAATAAAGGACACTGACTGAAGTATTCGCTCCATGATTGATTCCGGAAACAACCCAATCAGGTTTTCTATCAACAAGCTGATTAACAGCTAACTTAATACTGTCTGTAGGAGTCCCGTTACAGGCATAGACCTTCCTTCTGTCGGTTTCTTCAAGGAGTTTTACCCGTAATGGAGTCTTCACAGTCATTGCCTGTGACATTCCTGACATGCTTTCAACAGTAGATACAAGAACCACCTTCCCAAACTCTTCCATAACATCGAGAAGGGTACGTAATCCTGATGCATAAAGCCCATCATCATTTGTAAGCAGAATCAACCGGTCACCTTTTTCAACCACCATTTTTCGAAGATATATGAGTTACAAATATAGGTAAATACAGCTCCCATATCCAAAAATATCATTAATCTGTAAAACAACGGAACATTTAAATCAACGTATTAAAGTTTATCAAAACTTGAAGTATCTCTGACCAAAATGCTTACTTTTGCATTCCTGATATTTATTGTAGCATTTAATGAAGATTTCTTATAACTGGTTAAAGGATTACCTCAGAATAGATCTGTCCCCAAACAGGTTAGCTGAAATTCTGACGGAGATTGGACTTGAGATTGAAGCTGTTGAAGAATGGGAACCCATAAAGGGTGGAATGAAAGGTATTGTGGTCGGAGAAGTGCTTACCTGCATCAAACACCCTAATGCTGAAAAGCTATTTGTAACAACTGTCGACATTGGTGGTGATGAACCTCTGCATATCGTGTGCGGTGCCCCAAACGTTGCTGCAGGGCAGAAGGTCCCTGTTGCAACCGTTGGTACTGTTTTACATATCGGGGAAAATCAGGTAGAAATAAAAAAATCGAAGATTAGAGGTGAAATTTCAGAGGGAATGATATGTGCTGAGGATGAACTTGGCTTAGGAAGCGATCATTCAGGAATCATTATTCTTGACAATGGGGCAAAAACCGGAACCCCCGCTTCTGAATATTTCAATGTGACAAGTGATACAATTTTTGTGATCGGTCTGACTCCCAACAGAATTGACAGTGGTTCCCATTTCGGGGTAGCCCGCGACCTTGCTGCCTACCTTAGCCTTAACACAGATCAATCTTTCAGGCCTCAGTTGCCTTCAGTTGACGGCTTCAAACCTGACAGTTGCAATAACGCTTTCGAAATTGTAGTTCAAAACACCGCTGACTGTCCAAGATATACAGGAGTTACAATAAGTAATGTCAGCGTTGCTGAATCTCCCCAATGGCTGAAAAACCGACTTTTGGCAATAGGCCTTAATCCAATAAACAACATTGTCGACATCACAAATTATGTTCAGCATGAAATCGGACAGCCTTTACATGCCTTCGATGCCGACCAGATAACAGGCAGAAAGGTGATAATAAAAAACCTTCCCGATAAGACAAAATTCGTTACGCTTGATGGAACTGAAAGAACACTTTCATCACGCGACCTCATGATCTGCAATACCAATGAAGGAATGTGTATTGCAGGTGTTTTCGGTGGCATCAGATCGGGAATCACATCGTCCTCAACGAATGTTTTTCTGGAAAGTGCATATTTTAATCCTGTCACGATCAGAAAAACATCAAAAAGACACGGATTACAGACTGACGCATCATTCAGGTTTGAGAGAGGCGCCGATCCGAACATTACCACATGGGCCCTTAAAAGGGCAGCATTACTCATCAGGGATATTGCCGGAGGATACATTTCATCAGATATCACAGATATATACCCCCATAAAATAGAGAACGCTCTTATTGAAGTCAGCTACAAGAATATACGGAGACTTATCGGAAAGGATATAGGGAAAAACAAAATAAAAAGAATTCTGGATCTCCTCGAAATATCTATAATAGAAGAAGAAGATGATACTCTTCTGCTTGAGATACCTGCATACAAAGTCGATGTAAAGCACGAAGCTGACGTGGTTGAAGAAATTATGCGGATATATGGTTATAATAATGTGGAAATCGGCACTCATGTCAATTCAACGCTGACATATATCGAAAAGCCTGATAAGGAAAAAACTGTAAACATAATATCAGATTTTCTTACCGCGAATGGATTTTCAGAAATAATGTGCAATTCACTCAATCCGGCTTCATGGTATGAAAACAATCCGGATTTTGACAGTAATACGATTGTACGGCTGGCCAATCCACTAAGCTCAGACCTCAACGCCATGAGGCAGACTCTTCTTTTTGGCGGACTTAATTCCATAATCTGGAATATCAACAGACAAAATCCTGATCTCAGGCTTTACGAATTCGGAAACTGTTATTTCAGAAAAAGTCAGGATCATCTTGTTCCCAGAACGGATGATTTCACTGAAAAAACTTCACTTGACCTTTTTATAACCGGTAGTACCTGCAAAGAGAACTGGAATCAAAAAACAAATCCTTCTGATTTTTTCCATATAAAATCGGCCACTGAAATGATTCTGAGCAGGCTGGGGATAAAACCTGAGATGCTTTACCAGGATGACAGCAATAAATCATATTTCTCGGAATCAATAGCCTATTCTAATAATAACAGACTTATTGCAGAGTTCGGAAGTTTGTCACACGATTATCTTTCACGGTTTGATATAAGACAGGATGTATACTACAGTCATCTTGACTGGGAGATGATCCTGAAGCTCATCAGAAATAACAAGGTTGCGTTTATGGAACTTCCAAAATATCCTGCCGTCAGGCGTGATCTTGCCCTTCTTGTCGACCGCAATATCCGGTTTAGACAGATCAGGGATATTGCGTTCAGGACCGAAAAGAACAACCTTAAGGATGTTGGTTTGTTTGACGTTTATGAAAGTGAAAGCCTCGGTATAAATAAAAAATCATATGCTGTAAGCTTTATCCTCAGGGACGATCATCAGACCATGACCGACAAGATGATTGAAAAGGTTATGAATAATCTTGCCAGAGTGTATGAAAAGGAACTAAATGCAAAGATCAGATAATTCCAATCAAGCTCAAATAAAACCCGACTCTGATATTGTGAACAATTTCCTTAAGAGGATTGGTACATACTTGTCGCTTGTAAAGTTCAGCCACACAATCTTTGCAATGCCATTTGCATTTATAGGATTTTTCATCGCATTGAGTGAAAATAATTATGATTTCAGCCTATGGCTTTTGCTGCTTATAATATTATCAATGGTCTTTGCCAGAAATGCAGCTATGGGATTTAACAGGCTTGCCGACAGACGATTTGATACCCTTAATCCCCGCACTGTCAATCGTGAGATACCATCAGGTAAAATAAGTCCTCTAGCCGCAAAGATTTTTGTAATAACCAATAGTCTGTTTTTTATTATTACGGCAGGATTTATCAACAGGCTTACCCTGATCCTTGCTCCGGTAGCTCTGGCAATAATCCTTGGTTACAGCCTTACAAAAAGGATTACCTGGCTATGCCATTTTATACTGGGACTGGGTCTGAGCCTCGCACCTGTGGGGGCCTATATTTCTGTTACCGGAAGATTCAGCCTTTTACCATTGATATATTCATTTATAGTAATAACTTGGGTAAGCGGATTTGACATAATCTATTCCTTGCTTGATGAAGAGTTCGACAGGGAGAACCGGCTTCACTCTATCCCGGCATCAGTCGGGGAAAAAAGAGCTCTCTTCATCTCAATCTTAGTGCACCTGGCAACATTTATTCTGGTAGTAATTGCAGGTCTGTCAGGAAATGGAGGGATACTCTACTGGGCAGGGGCAGTCATCTTCACTTCCCTTCTGACATACCAGCATCTTGTAGTAAAACCTGGTGATCTGTCAAGGGTAACCCTGGCATTTCAGACTGTAAATGGCTATGCAAGCATCCTTTTTGCAATTTTTGTCATTCTTGATCTTATTTTTAAATGATATAGTCAAAGACTGACACTAATTTTTAGAAGCGTAATAACTACCAATGGATCATATAGTTTTTTAAAGAAGTTATCACCCGTAAAGAGCTACACCAGTTTATTTCTCTTCCATTAAAGATACATAAGTCAGACGCCAATTGGCTGCCGATTTTATTTAATGACGACCGGAAATTATTTAATATCAATCGGAATGTCTTTCTTAGAAACTTTGATGCAATGTTATTTTTAACAAACCGCAACTCAAAACCTGCTGGGAGAATCATTGCCCTGATCAGGAAAAATGATCCGGAAGAAAATGAAAAGCCATGCTGCTTTTGCTATATGGATGCCTATGATGATCCACCCGTAGTACATTCGCTTATTGAGAAGGTTCGACAATGGGCACTGGCGAAAGGTGCAAAAAAGATAATAAGGCCTCTTGGCTTTTCAATAAAGAATCTACAGGAAAATAATCAGAACCTGAAAACCAGTGATAAACCGAGGAGCTCCTTGAACTGAATCCTGGCTGTTTTTTTCTGAAGCCCGTCGGGACCCAATACAGGATCTCTGTTCCTGGTATAAAGAAGAGTTTTAGTATCATCATCAAAAATAAGATGTGTATTCAGCCTGATGTCAGTGAACCAGTTCAGGCTGGCAACAAATATCATCTCCCAGTCAACATCTATGTTTTGCGGGTTGTGAATATAGTTTGTAAAAAGCTGGAGCCTGTTTTTTACAGTGATCGTTTTAACAGGTTTGAATTCATGTGAAATCAATACACTGGCACCCGGCTCATGTTTTGACTTGCGATCTGCAGCCACACCATATTTTGTCTGATCTATCAACCCTGTGTCGGGAACGAATGTCGCCTTGTAGGACAATGGAGAAACGTTGATAGAAGTAAACTTGTTTGGCTTATAGTCTAGTCCAAGTCCAAGGGTAAGTGTAGCAGGATTTATGAATTTTGAAACTGGAATTGAATCGTTTGGATAATCGTAGCCTTTTGTTATCTGGGTTTTAAAAAGTGCAGTGGCACTGAAGTCAAATTTTCCGAATGCCTTGTGATTGAGTTTGGAATTTGTTTCAAAGAGGTCAATATTGGTTCTTACACCGTTATTTGTTGATGCAATCAGCCCATATTTCAACCTGATAAAATTATTTGCAGAAACAAGATAAGGCTTATTAATATAATCGGAATACCAGGTTACGTCGAAAGCTGTTGAAATATTACTTTCACCTCCCTTTACCCAGTTCGAAAGTAATCCCTGGTTTAGTGCCAGGATTGCTTCAGTACGGTGTTTCCAGAAATTAGTTTTGGTCACTATTTTTCTGATATCCTGAAGCTTACTTTTATCCATCGATTCAACATTTACCCTGGCGCCTGAAATATTTCCCTGCATTGGAGGCCTCCTGAAAACAACTCCATGCTCAAGATAAAGTCCGATTGTATTTCTTTCAGGACTGCCTATCCATACTGTTACCGAATCGTTCAGGTCATTCTTAAGCCAGTAACGGACCATTATATCCGATCTTGAGTTTAGCCAGACACTTGTCTTTTTATTGTTAATGCCTGTTATTGAAACTATGCTTGAGTCCCGGGCATCAATAGCATCAAGTAGAACCGATACTGCAGCCTTTATTGAATCACTCTGATAAGGATAATTGTAATACCTGAAAGGAAAACCTGAATATGATGATTTTGCATGATCAAGTGTATCAACAATAACCATCAGAGTAGTGTCCTTATATATTACTCTATCCGCCTTACCTCTGCCAGATGATTTGATGATGTCTTTAAAAGCATAGTCTCGCTTACCTTTAACCATCATGGAATCAACAGGTAAGAGTGAGCTATCCGGTTTTTCATCAGGTACCGCGATGGGAATTCTGAACCTCACCGGCTCCCATATAAAGAAATCTTCGCGTTTTACCCTTATCGAATCAAAAGGATACTTCATAAGAAAACTCCTGGCAGAGTCGAACGGGGGGTTTGAAGCCTCAAAAATGACCTGCCCTATTGCAGATCTTAGCGGATCCATGGCGTTTTTCCACAAATGAGGCTGGTAGCTCCTTTGCAAAAACCTGAGAGCCTGGTCGTGTGATAAACTTATTCTTTTCATGCCTGTATCACAAACCATAAGTAATCCCCGGGCCTTAAGTGAGTCTATTATCGTGAGGTCGCCATTGCCATCAATATTATTTATCTGAGACAAACCAGCAGGGAAGCAGGCCAGGAAAAAAAGAACAAGTAAGGGGAGTAGTTTATTTTTACTCATAATACTCTTTCATTTTAATACTTACAGAACTGATGTTTCATTATATACAACTTCTGTCGGGAATATTTAGATATAACGTTCAATAAGCTGATTGACATATACCGAAAATAAAAAAACTATTAACAATCACTTGCCATAATGTTAAGAAACGATGTAAGTTATTTATAATCATAACGTAATTCAACTTAGGTTTTACATCTTTTAACAAATTTTAATTAATCATTGCAACAGTATAAAGCAGAAAATTCACGAATTGTGAGGTTTTGAATATAAAGGATAAATGATTTTCTTTACCGGGTATTAATAACGGGATATACTTAATCTGACAACAGGCAGGTAAGCCAGTTGTTAATTACGATCAGAATTTATAACTTTCAGAACTAACCTGATCCACAGATGATAAAATCGATGACAGGCTTCGGCAAAACTATTGCTGAAACGCCGCAGAAAAAAATAACCATAGAAATAAAATCTCTTAATTCCAGGCAACTTGATCTTAATACCAAGCTTCCTTGGTTATACAGAGAAAAAGAACCTGAGATAAGGAATCTTATAAGCCAGAAACTTGACAGGGGTAAAATTGAACTCTCGATTTACTTTGATATCCTCGGAGATGAAGGAGTACCTGTGATAAATAAAGCAATAGTAAAGAATTATTATAAACAGCTGAAGGAGATTTCTTACGAGTTAAATTTAGAGACCGAAGAGCAGTATATTTCAGCCATCCTCAGACTTCCAGAAGCCATGAAAACTGAAAGGCCTGAACTTACTGAAGCTGAATGGGAACTGGTAAAGGCTAAACTTATTGAATCCATTAATATGGTCGACTTTTACAGGACTGATGAAGGCAAGTCGATCGAGAAGGATATAAGGGACTGCCTGAAAAGAATTTCAGAGTCGCTTGAAAAGGTTGAAGATTTTGAACCTGAAAGGATAATAAGGGTAAGAGAAAAACTGGTTTCAATACTGGCCGAAAATACCGCATCTGAAAACATTGACAAGAACAGATTTGAACAGGAGCTTATTTTTTATCTTGAGAAATTTGATATTAATGAAGAGAAAGTCAGGCTTAGGAAACATTGTGAATATTTCATTCAAACCATGGATAGCGATGCACCCAATGGAAGGAAGCTTAATTTCATCGCTCAGGAAATTGGCAGGGAAGTCAATACAATAGGTTCAAAGGCCAATGATGCTTCGATTCAGAAACTTGTTGTTATGATGAAAGACGAATTGGAGAAGATCAAAGAACAAACCGGTAATATTCTTTAATTCATCAACCAGGGTACAATGAAAGGTAAGGCCATTATTGTTTCTGCACCTTCAGGGGCAGGTAAAACATCAATAGTAAATCATCTGCTTGGCAAAGACCTTGGGCTAGAGTTCTCAGTATCTGTAACTACAAGAAAACCAAGAAAAAACGAGGTCAACGGCAAAGATTATTATTTTATTTCGGTTTCTGAATTCAGGTTACGGATTAAAAATAATGAATTTCTGGAGTGGGAAGAGGTGTA
Source organism: uncultured Rikenellaceae bacterium (assembly GCA_964613785.1). GTDB lineage: Bacteria > Bacteroidota > Bacteroidia > Bacteroidales > VadinHA17 > LD21. The sequence continues at coordinate 92,147 of CAZTJT010000001.1, read as the reverse complement.
CAAGGATCAGTTCTACGGTACACTGAAAAGTGAAATAGAAAGGATTTGGGCGCATAACAGACATGTTCTTTTTGATGTGGATGTAAAAGGGGGGATTAATATTAAGAATAAATTCGGAAAACAGGCCTTATCGATTTTTATAATGCCACCGTCGGTAGCAGAACTTGAGAAAAGGCTTCTTGCGCGGGGCACTGACGAAAAATCGAAAATAAAGGTGCGAGTTAAAAAAGCAATTGAAGAAATGAAATTGGCCGATTATTTCGATTATATAGTGGTTAATGAAAATCTTGATACTGCACAAAATGAGGTACTCGCCATCGTTATGAATTTTCTAAACGAATAGTTTATATGTCGAAAATTGGTTTATTCTTCGGATCATTCAATCCTGTTCACGTTGGTCACCTTGCGATTGCAGGTTACATGAAAGAGTTTACGGATCTCGACCAGGTCTGGTTTGTTGTAAGTCCTCAGAACCCTCTTAAAAAAAAAGAAACGCTTCTGGCCGACCATCATCGCCTTTACCTTGTGGAGCTGGCAATTGGCGACAATGATGCACTTAAACCATCTGACATAGAGTTTCGCAGGCCTGTTCCTTCATATACCATTGATACCATGGCATGGTTGACCGAAAAATATCCGCAGCACAGATTTGTGCTGGTTACGGGCGAAGATAATCTGTATACGCTTCACAAGTGGAAAAATGTGACGGAACTTATAAAAAGATATCCTTTTTATGTCTATCCGCGTCCTGATGTTGTCAGAAAACATAATAAAATGCTTGACGAAATCCTCGCAAGTGCAGATGTCAAATGGGTTAACGCTCCTCTCATGAGCATCTCAGGAACTTTTATACGGAACGGGATCAGAAAAGGTAAAAACATGTCATACTTCCTTCACCCTGCAGTATGGAAATATATTGTGGACATGCATTTTTACGAAAAATAATTCATGCAGCTAAAATACTATTACCGACCCCCTGGATAGAAACGATTAGAATATGAAACCTCCATGTATTTGCATGCACAAACAAAATAATATAATAATCAACTACATGGAGGTTCCATCATACCATTAAAATCAAATTATTATATGATGAAATTATATAATTTTCCCCCTGAGGTGAAATGTCAGGCCTGTACCTTGTGTATTTCTTTCACAATCTCACCACCACGTAGCAACGCTTTTTCGTTTTCAGGGATCAGTTTATGATATCTTTCAGGAAGAGACTTTTTAAGGCCTTTCACAACATTCTCAAGACTCAGAACGGGTTTTATTTTAAGGAATCCTCCCAGAATAATCATGTTGAATGTTCTGGGACTATTCATCCTTGCAGCTTCTTCAGCCGCATCAATCCTGTATATTGAAATATCCTTCCTCACAGGATGACGAGTGATACCGTTTCCGTCATAAATGAGAATTCCCCCGGGTTTAATTGAGTTTTCGAACTTATCGAGCGATTGTTGGTTAAGTATTATGCCTGTATCAAAATGTTTGATAATGGGCGAACTGATCCTCTCACTACTGAGAATGACCATCACGTTGGCGGTTCCGCCTCTCATCTCGGGTCCGTAAGAGGGCATCCAGCTTACTTCCATATCCTGCATAACACCTGAATACGCCATGATTTTTCCCATCGAAAGAACTCCCTGTCCTCCAAATCCGGCAATTATTATTTCTTCTGTCATAGCTGATGGTTTAGGATTATTTTTCGGACTGTTCTTCAGGAACCTTCATATCTCCCAGAGGATAATACGGGAACATGTTTTCCTCCATCCATTTTATTGACTGGACCGGCGTCATTCTCCATCCGGAGGGACAATTGGAGACGATCTCCACAAAACAGGTGCCCCTGTTGAGCTGTTGATACTGGACGGCCTTACGCATTGCTCTTTTTGTCTTTCTGACATTTGCGGGAGTATGAACACTTTGCCGTGTTACATAATATGTTCCAGGTAATGTAGCAACTATATCAGTCATTTTCAGTGGATTTCCCATCGTCCTGGTATCTCTTCCATAAGGTGATGTTGATGATTTCATTCCCGGAAGTGTTGTAGGGGCCATCTGTCCTCCGGTCATCCCATAAATGCCATTATTAATAAAGATTATGAGGATATTTTCACCGCGGTTACAGGCATGAATTGTTTCCGCCGTACCGATTGCAGCAAGATCGCCATCACCCTGATAGGTAAAGACAAACCTGTCGGGCATAAGCCTTTTAATAGCAGTTGCAAGTGCAGGAGCCCTTCCGTGAGCTGCCTCCTGCCAGTCAATATCAAGAAAATTATAAAGAAGAACAGAACATCCGACCGGTGAAATTCCTATTGCCTTCGACTGCAGACCCTCCTCCTCAATCAGCTCAGCCAATATACGATGCACAGTTCCGTGTCCGCATCCCGGGCAATAAGAAAGGGTAGCATCAGTCATAATACCTGTTCTCCTGTAAACAAGATTTTCAGGTTTTATTATTTCCTTTAATCCGGTAGCTTCAGCCATTATTTAACCTCCTATAATTTTTGATTTAAGATTCTCAACAACTTCTTCCGGAGTGGGTATCATACCTCCCATCCTTCCGTAATGTTTAACAGGTACCTTTCCATTTACAGCAAGAAGAACATCCTCAACCATCTGGCCTGCACTCATTTCAACCGACAATATCCCCTTCACCTTGCCGGTCAGTTCAATAATCCTATTTGAAGGAAAGGGGAAAAGTGTAATTGGCCTCAGTAGTCCGGCCTTAATTCCTTCCTGCCTTGCCAGCTGTATTGCCTTCTGGCAGACCCTGGCGCTTGTGCCATAGGCTACAAGCAGATATTCTGCGTCGTCACACTGGAACTCTTCAAACCTCACCTCTTTTTCCCTGATCTCGTTGTATTTTGCTATCAGCTTGAAATTGAATCTCTCCTGAGCTTCCGGATCCAGATCAAGTGATGTTATTATATTCCTTTCACGTGTAGGAGGTTTTCCTGTAGTTGCCCACTCCGGAACATCCTTAGATCGCTCCCGGTACGGTTTCAGATAAACTTTCTCCATCATCTGGCCAATGGCTCCGTCAGAAAGGATCATAACAGGATTTCTGTACCTGAAGGCAAGGTCAAAACCCAGTTCCACAAAGTCGGCCATTTCCTGAACCGATGCCGGAGCTAAAACGATAAGGTGATAATCACCGTGTCCTCCTCCTTTTACTGCCTGGAAATAATCTGACTGAGCAGGCTGGATAGTTCCAAGCCCGGGACCTCCCCTGACTACATTTACAATAAGGCAGGGCAGTTCCGCCCCTGCAATATAGGTTATGCCTTCCTGTTTGAGGCTTATCCCCGGAGATGATGATGTAGTCATGACTTTTTTACCACATCCTGCACCTCCGTAAACCATGTTGATGGCAGCAAGCTCGCTTTCTGCCTGTAGGACAACCATTCCAGTCGTTTCAGCAGGATTAGCCTCCATTAGATACTCCAGAATTTCGCTCTGTGGAGTTATAGGGTAACCGAAATAGCCATCCGCTCCTGCCCTTATGGCAGCCTCCGCAACAGCTTCATTACCCTTCATCAACCTTAATTCTCTTTCCATAAACCAACTAGATTTTTGTTTTATAGACAGTAATTACGCCATCAGGGCATACAACCGCACAATTAGCACATCCAATGCACAGATCGGGATTCGCAGGATAGGCATAATTATATCCTTTGGAATTAACTTCCATTGCCATTGCAATGGTTCCAGTAGGACACGATACCATACAAATTTCGCATCCTTTGCACTTATCAACATTTACAACTATACTACCTCTTACTTTTGCCATAATAAGCTGGTTTTTAATTTCTTTCTTTATGATCCTCATTGAAGCGCCTCAACCGGTGATCAAGATCACTGAAAAGAGTCCTTGGTACCTGTGAAACACAGGCTCTTAGACCTTCGCACCTTTCACTGCCAGTAGTGTCAAGAGTGATCGCACTTATGCCGTAATGAAGTAATTCATCAAGCAATTCCTCTCCCGTCATTCCGGGATAGGAAATGGTAAAATAAAATCCGTCACCTATTAATTCATCAAGATCCCTGTCATACACTATTTTAAATCCGTTATTTGTAAACATTCCTTTCATTATTTTTGCCTTCTCGCTGTATTCTGAGAGTGATTCCCTCAATATTAAAGTTCCGTCGTTCACTGCTTTCAGCAAAGCAGCAAGTCCGTACTGAACCGAATGAGCAACACCGGCTGAGAGGCCATAAAGCGCACCAAATATTGCGGAATGTCCGAATTTGTCGGATGAATAGTATCTCAGGAGGTCAGGATATGATCGGTTATAAAGGTGATTGGAAATTGCCATAATACCAATCCTCTGCCCTGCATAGCTGAAGATTTTTGAACTTGAGATCAGTATTATATAATCGTCGGCATAATGGGCTATTGTGGGCTGATATGGAGGTTTACCCGGATTTGTATAGTCCTTCCTGAAATCCATTCCGAAATAAGCAAGATCTTCAATGACAATAACGTCATATTTTCTTGAAAGTTCGCCGATCGTTGCAAGTTCATCCTCGTTTAGGCAGATCCATGCAGGATTATTAGGATTGGAATAAAGGAGGGAAGAGACTTTACCAGTTTCAAGGTAAGACTCAAGCTTAGCCCTCAGCTTTTTCCCCCTGTAATTGTATACATCAAATGAATAATAGTCATGCCCGAGCATTTTGACCTGTTGTTTCTGGACCGGAAATCCCGGATCGATGAAAAGTGTTCCTTCCTTGGTCCTGTCGTTCCTGTTGGCAACCAGAAAACACAGCATTGAACCAAGCATTGAACCTACTGTAGGTACACATCCTGCCGGATCAATATCAACGTCCATGAAGAGTTTAATAAAACGGGAAGCTTCTTTTTTTAACGCCGGTAATCCTGCTATATCAGGGTATACTGCAGCAACACCGTCGCGTAATGCCTTTATTTCGGCTTCGATCCCCACCGATGGGGAAGGAAGCCCGGGGACACCCATTTCCATCCTGACAAATTTCATCCCGGTCTTAGTTTCAATCCGGTTTACAAGCGCCACAATCTCACGGATCGAGGCAGTACCAAGCAGCTGAAGCCCCATTTTATCCCTGATCGATTTGATTATGGCATCTGAAATTGGTATATCGTTCATTTAAATATCTTAAAATTTTCTTTTGTCAATAACCCTTTTTGATTTGCCTTCACTTCTCTCAATAACCTTCGGTTCCACAAGAGTCACCTTTATACCCAAACCTAATGAACTCTCGAGATTATTCTGGATTTTTGACCTTAGTCCTTCCAGCTGGCTTATTCTGTCAAGGAAAAATGCTTCGTCAACTTCCACTCTAAGTTCGAGGGTGTCAAGATTATTAATCCTGTCTACAATCAACTGATAATGGGGTTTTATCCCACCCATTTCCAGAAGTATACTTTCAACCTGCGAAGGGAACAGGTTAACTCCCCGTATGATCAACATATCATCGCTCCTGCCTAGGCATTTTGACATCCTAACAAGGGTTCGCCCGCATTTGCACCGGCTGTAATTCAGCTGCGTAAGATCCCTTGTCCTGTATCTGATAAGAGGCAATCCATGCTTTGTAATAGTTGTAAATACCAGCTCGCCTGTACTTCCCTCCGGAAGTACCTGCATTGTTTCCGGGTCGATAATCTCGGGGTAGAAATGATCTTCATTGATATGAAGACCCTCCTGGAACAGACATTCACTCGCCACTCCTGGGCCTATGATCTCACTAAGTCCGTAAATATCAATAGCTTTTATTTTCAGCTTGCTCTCGATTTCTCTCCGCATGTTCTCGGTCCATGGTTCAGCTCCAAACACACCTACCCTTAACCTTAACTCTTCCCTGTTGATTCCGCTTTCATTTATAGCCTCTGCAAGGAATAATGCATATGAAGGAGTGCAGGCAAGAACCGTACTTCCAAAATCGTGCATCAGCTGTATTTGCCTCATTGTATTACCACCTGAAATAGGGATCACCGAGGCTCCTATTTTCTCTCCTCCATAATGAAGCCCCAGGCCGCCGGTAAAAAGTCCGTAACCGTATGCGATCTGAATAAAATCGTTCCTGTCGGCACCTGCACAGGTCAAAGTTCTAGCCATCACCTCCGACCATGTGGCTATATCATTCCTTGTATATCCAACGACAGTGGGTTTTCCGGTGGTACCTGATGATGCGTGGATACGTACTATTTCACTCAACGGAACTGCAAACAATCCATAAGGATAATTATCCCTCAGATCCTTTTTAGTGGTAAATGGGAGTATGGTAATATCATCAATCGACCTTATACTCTCAGGTCCAATTCCCTGTTCCTGCATCCTGTGCCTGTAATAGGGCACGTTAAAATATATCCTTTCAACTGTTTCAATAAGACGTTCACTCTGCACTTTCCTCAGAGCGTCACGATCCATGCATTCAAAATGCCTGTTCCATATTTCCATATCAGATCTTGTAAAGGTCGCTGGCGTTAATAAGTTCCATTTCGTGATCCTTCAGTGCCTTGATAGCCTGTTCATTGTTGTTACACCGAAGGATAATTATTGATTTGGAACCACGCGAAAAAGCATATGTGTATTCAATACTTATTTCCTGGTCTGACAGAATCCTGAGGATTTTAGCATAATACCTGGCCTCATCAGGTGCCATAACCGATATGACATCAGAGAGGTTAACGGTAAAATTATGATCCTTTAGAAGTCCTTTGGCTTTTTCCGGATCGGAGACAATCATTCTCAGGATCCCGAACTCAGAGGTATCAGCAACACTCAATGCTGTTATTCTGATGCGTTCTTTGCCAAGCACTTCCAATACCTCGGTGAGCCTGCCTGATTTGTTCTCAAGGAAAACTGAAAGTTGAGGTATTACCATATTGTTTAATTTTTAAGTTATTATTTGAAGCCCCGAACATACATATTATTTTGCATTGTTCATCTGATTCGTATCTATATCATTTTTCAATCCTGATTCTTGCATCAACTACCGTAATACCTTTCTGACTTCCAATCAGCGGATTAAGATCCAGTTCCTTTATTTCTGTTGCAAATCTCAGCAAGCTTGAAAGCCTTACAATTATCTCGGCGAATTTTGTCTCGTTTATACCCGGTTTCCCTCTGGTACCTTTGATGATTTTATAAGCCCGCAGGCTCCTTATCATTGAATTGGCCTCATTGAACGTCAGAGGTGCTAGGCCGGAGGAAACATCACCAAGCACCTCCACAAATATCCCTCCCAATCCGCATAGAATTATATGTCCGAACCTCGGCTCATACTTAGCTCCTATAAAAAGTTCTGTTCCCGAAAGCATCTCCTGAATCATCACCCCTGTAACACCACTTATCTTTTTCATCCGTTTAAACTCGGCTTCAAGGTGTTTCTGAGACTTGATGTTAAGGGTAACACCTCCTACATCAGATTTATGTACAGGCCCTACTACTTTAAGCACCAGGGGATATCCAATCTTTTCCGCCATTTTTATCACCTCCCTTCTGGTTGTGACTATGGCTTCCTTAACAAGAGGTATCTGGGCAGCTCTGAGAAGCTGCTGTATAACCACAGGCTCAAGGTATCCATTATCCGAACTTTCGATAATCTTCCTAATCTTGGGGACATCAACCTTTTCAAGAAAGATTTTTTCTTCAGCTGGATATGGAGTATTTGAGATTTTTGTTAGGGCTCTTCCCAAAACAACCTCATCGGGGAAATTAACATGACCTTTGCCCATGAAATACTCCAGTTCTCTAAATGAGCTTGATACAGAAGGCAGAATAGGATACAGAGGTTTATTGCATTCCATGATTTTCCTATGGAGAAGATCATATACTTCAGTCATGTCATTCAGTCCATTGTTTCCGAAAATTACGCTCATACCATCTATAATGTCCAGATGCTTATCAACATACTCAATTACCATGTCAAGCTGTTCTATTGTAGCGGTGGCTATCATGTCGATCGGGTTCACCGCTGAAGCACCCGGATTCATCATGGCAAGAATCCGTTTCTGATCTTCAACTTCCAGTTTTGGTATATTCATTCCGCCTGCCGACAGTGCATCCGTTAGCATAACTGCAGGCCCTCCGGCATGTGTAACGATAGCAATATTCCTTCCTTTCAAAGGTTTATGCATAAATACAGATGCCACTGTGGTCAGTTCTTCGCGTCCGGAACAACGTACTATTCCTGCCTTTCTGAAAAGAGCTTCAACGGCTGAGTCGGAAGAGGCCAACGCTCCTGTATGCGATGATGCCGCCCTGCTTCCCGCTTCAGTGGTTCCTGCTTTTATCGCTGCGATTCTGCATCCCTTTCGTATCAGAGAAGAAGCATGGTGCAGAAGCTTGTCAGGGTCAGGGATTGCTTCTACATAAATGAGCTTTATGGGAGAACTTACGGCCGGATCATAAGTAAGATCCCAATATTCAAGAACTTCTTCAACTCCTGTCTGAGCACTGTTTCCTACTGAAAACATACTCGAGAACCGCAGACCTTTTGGAATTGCAGATTCGATGATGAACAATGCTGTAGCTCCTGAACCGCTTACAAAGTCGCACCCTTTTTCCGAAAGCTTTGGAACAGGAGTAGTGAATACACCCTGGTATGTACGGGTCACAACCCCAATACAGTTTGGACCAATAAGGCATCCACCTGATTCATCAATAAGCCGGGCGATCTCCTCCTCCATCTTCTTACCATCCTCCCCGGCCTCACTGAATCCTGCTGAAATTATAATAAATGCCCTCGTATCCTTCTTCCTGACAAGTATGTCAACAACCTGGTAACAATATTTTGAGGGTATGGCCAGAATTGCAAGATCAACAGGAGGAAGATCATTAATATCCCTGTATGACTTTACGCCCTGAATTATATCCTGTTTTGGATTTACGGCAAACAGATCACCTTTGTATTCTCCATCAATTATGTTTCTTAGAATTTTGCCGCCTGGTTTAAAAAGATCGTCGGATCCCCCAACAACAACTATGCTGGAAGGATTTATCAGTTTGTCATTTAACATAATTCTGTTTTAGGCTGAGAAATGATTTAAAAATGCATTGATATCAATGTCAGAAAAAATAAATCACAGACCGCCAAATCGTTTTAGAAAACCCACATTATTTGCTACAACAAATAAGTATGTTTGTGATATATAACAGCTTATAAACATACCGCCTACTATTATATAAAAAGCAATATAATAAAAATAAATAGTACAAAACAAAAGAGTGATCATGTTAGTTGTCAGCAACCGGCAAATGATTATAAAAGTTATTTTTGCAGATGAAATTAATCAGGAACAATATTCTGGAAATAATCCTTCTCATTAAAGATCGGCAGCAATCTATATGCAATTGCTTTTTCTTAATGGATTTTAACAACAAAAATGACAAACATCAATAAACCATGCTCTTCTGATTCAGATGAAGATTGCCGAAACTGCCTTGAAGAAAGGATAAGCCTTGCTGATAATGGGATGATCTGCGACGAATGGGGCGACTCAGGACATTATGACAGAAGACAAAAAGTGTAAAATAATTATCGAAAATCAATAAAAGAATACCCGTAACGGGTAAAATAATTATCGATAATCAATAAAAAATTGACTATTAAGACTTTAACTTACTTTTTAAAAGTGATGAAAAAAATATTCCTAGCCTTCTTTTTGATCCATTTAGCCTGTTATACCAGAGCCCAGGTATCGATAAGCTATTACCTTCCACAGGATGTAAGCTATAATTCTGATATACCTTCACCAAAAGAGTTTTTCGGGCATGAGATTGGTGAGTGGCATCTTTCACACGACAGGCTTTATTCGTATATGCTGGAGCTGTCTGAGGTTTCTGACCGGGCTGAATGGGAAGAATATGGCAGAAGCTATGAAAACCGCCCTCTCGGGCATCTAATAATCAGTTCACCTGAAAACATAAGGAATCTTGAGGCTCTTAGGAAGCAGCACCTCAAGCTTTGCGATCCGGCTGAATCGGATAAGGCCGATATTAGTAAGATGCCAGTATTCATAAAAATGGGGTATGGGATACACGGCAATGAGTCGAGCGCACAGAATGCCTCTGCGCTCATAGCATACTATCTTGTTGCCGGAGAGGGCCCTGAAATGAATGAACTACTGAATAATATTGTTGTACTCATTGATCCATCACTTAATCCTGATGGCATGCAGAGGCACTCCACATGGGTTAATGCGTCAAGAAGCCTCAGGGATAATCCCGATCCAGCTTCATGGGAGTTCAGCGAAAGCTGGCCGGGTGGCAGAACCAATCATTACTGGTTCGACCTTAACCGCGACTATATAATGCTTCAGCATCCCGAATCAAAAGGCAGAGTGGCGGCATTTCACAGGTGGAAGCCTAACATCAACACCGATCATCATGAAACCGGACCAAATGAAACCTTCTTTTTTCAACCAGGTGTTCAGAGCCGAAACAATCCGCTTACACCTGAAATTAACTTCAAACTTACGGCACAAATAGCGAAGTTCCATGAGATGTTTCTCAACGAGCTTGGCAGCCTGTACTTCACCGAAGAAAGCTTTGATGATTTTTATGTGGGCAAGGGATCATCTTATCCCGATATTCATGGATCTGTCGGAATTTTGTTTGAACAGGCCGGCACTAAGGGCCATCTGAGAGAAACCCCTGGAATGCTTTTATCATTTCCTTTTGCAATCAGGAATCAGTTCACGGTATCACTTTCAACACTTGAAGCCGGGCTGAAAATGAAGAACGAGCTGCTTCAAAGTCAGATAAGTTTTTACAGAGATGCTCTTGACGAAGCTGAAAAGCATCCTGTGAAAGCATATATATTTGGAGAACCGGCAGATAAATCAAGACTAAAAGAATTCGTTAACATCCTGCTCCAACATAAGATAAAGGTTTACAGGTCAGCAAGAGATATTGAGAAGAATGGCACGATTTACAGGTCCGCTGATAGTTACATAGTTCCTCTCAAACAGGTGGAATACCGTTTCATAAGAAGCCTCTTTGAACCTGTCAAAGATTTCAGCGACAGTATTTTTTACGATGTTTCTACATGGGTATTACCCATGTCATTCAATCTGAAATATGCACCCCTTATGCAGTTAAAAGAAATTGATGCACTTACAGGTATGGAAGTAACGGAACCTCCAGATGTGGCAGGTCAATTGATTTCACCCGACAAACCTTATGCATATCTTTTTGAATGGACTGACTACTATGCTCCCAAAGCTCTTTTCAGGCTTCAGGAAAACGGAATAATTACCAGGTTATCAACAAAGAGGTTCACCTGTATGATCGGTAACGGGAAAAGAACATTTGACGCAGGAACAATTGTAATTCCCTGTTCGGTTCAGCCGTTTGAGACTGAACAGCTGCACGATCTAATGAAAAAAACATCGATTGAATGCGGCATATCGATTTACGGAGTTCAGACAGGTCTGACGGAAGCGGGAGTTGATCTGGGAAGCAACACTATCCAGGTTCTAGTGAAACCTTCTGTTGCCATGGTTGTTGGTGACGGAATCAGTAGCTCAATCTCAGGTGAAATATGGCATTTGCTCGACTCAAGATTCGGGATACCGGTTACTCTTATTCCTGTTTCCAGATTCGGAGCCTCTGACCTTAACAGATACAATAGCATTGTAATTGCTGGTTCACCCGAGATCTCTCCCTCAGGGATTGAAAAGATCAAATCATGGTTACGCCCCGGAAGGAATCTCATTGCAATCGAGGGAGGTAATAGGTGGCTGGTGAAAAACAATCTTGCTGAAATTGAATTTATCCCTGAGGTAACTGTTAAACCCAGGGAGCCTGCCTATTCAAACCAGGGCTCAGATCGCCAGGTTCACCAGATCCCCGGATCAATTTTTCAGACAAAACTTGACCTTACGCATCCATTATGCTTCGGCTACACAAGTAATATTATACCGGTTTTCAAGTCGACACAGAATGCTGCAAGAGTCAGTTCCGACAACTATAATAATCCTGTCAGATATCTGGATAATCCTTTGCTCAGCGGTTACTGTTCCGATGAAAACTTAAACAGGATAAAAAACTCAGCCTATGCAACCGTTCACAAAAACGGGATTATTTCGTTTTACGACGACACAAACTTCAGAGCTGTATGGTATGGTACGAACAAGCTGTTCCTCAATTCTATTTTTTTCGGTCAGATAATCAGATAGCTTCACGGGGCCAGTCACTGGTTTGATTTTCAGTACCGGGCTCATTTATCAAGCGTTGCAAGGGTTGTGAACTTGCGAGAAACTTATGTATTATAGGCTGATGAATACCAAACTCAAAATTTCATTCAAAGAGAAATCATTTATTATATTTGCCACTACTGTTGTTTTTTGAATAAATTTAAGCTAGGTTTGCCATATGCTTAATAAAATGAAGGCAAAGAATAATCTGCACAGGTATTATTACTATTATTCCAGAACCTGGTTGGTGAGTCTGGAAATAGATTAGTGCCGGTGACACAATATCAGATAAAGGCTTACCACAGTGCGGTAAGCCTTTTTAATTTAAAAACAATTAAAAACTAAAAGAGCAATAGATTATGGAGCAAACAGTGGCAAACAATGCAGTGAAATTTTTCAGCGGGAAACAGCTTCCCATTGAGATGCATAAGGTAAGGATCGTGCAGGCGTTGAATCTGGTGCCGGTGGAACGCCGTCTTGAGGCGATTACTGATGCCGGTTACAACTCATTCCTCTTATCAACATCCGACATTTTTCTTGACATGCTGACAGACAGTGGGACAAATGCGATGAGCGATGCGCAAATGTCAAAGATGTTTGTGGCTGACGATGCTTATGCCGGGTCTCAGAGTTTTGACAAATTCAGGAAAAGTGTGTTAAAGGTATTCGGCAAGAAATATGTTCTTCCCGTGCATCAGGGGCGTGCAGCCGAAAATATAATCAGCAAATCGTATGTAAAGGAAGGTTCGGTAGTACCGATGAATTACCATTTCACTACAACCCTTGCGCACATTCAACTTAACGGGGGCACTGTGCTTGAACTATATACCCCCGAGGCGATGAAGATCAAAAGCACCAATCCTTTCAAAGGAAATATTGATACAGGAAGGCTTGAGGAAGTAATAACTCTTTACGGTACAGATAGAATTCCTTTTATAAGGATGGAAGCATCCACAAATTTAATAGGCGGACAGCCTTTTTCGATGGCAAACCTCAAGGAAGTAAGGAGGATTGCCGACAGACATGGTCTGAAAATAGTTCTTGATGCCAGCCTCGTGGGAGAGAATGCCTATTTCATAAAGACCAGGGAGAATGGTTACAGTAAAAGCTCTCTTGAGTCAATACTCCTTGAGATGAGCTCATTGTGCGATATCGTTTATTTTTCGGGAAGAAAGGTAAGTTCGTCGAGGGGAGGAGCTATCTGTACAAATGAACCGGAAATATATAACCAGATGAAATACCTTGTTCCTGTTTATGAAGGCTTTCTAACCTATGGAGGAATTCCGATCCGTGAAATTGAATCAATGGCAGAAGGCTTGAAGGAGACCATCGAAGATTCAGTGGTGAGTCATTCACCAATATTTATAAATTATATGGTCCAGGAACTCGACAAGCTTGGCATTCCGGTAATAATGCCAGGTGGTGCCCTCGGCTGTCATGTTGATGCAATGCAGTTCCTGAGCCATGTACCTCAGACTGAATATCCTGCAGGATCGCTGGTGGCAGCCTATTATATCATTTCGGGAATCAGAGGCATGGAGCGTGGTACAATGAGCAACAACAGGGACGAAAACGGGGCTGACATACTCGCTGATCTTGAGCTTATGAGGCTTGCTGTTCCAAGGCGGGTATTCACTTTGTCGCAGATTGAATATGCGATCGACAGGCTTAACTGGCTTTATCAGAACAGGCATATTGTAGGCGGATTGAAATTCATTGAGGAACCACCCATACTCAGGTTCTTTACAGGCAGGCTCATTCCGGTATCTGACTGGCCACAAACACTGGTGTCAAAATTCAGAGATGATTTCGGCGACAGTCTTTAAAGGCTGAAACTACAGTACCATCTTTCTGAAGATAACTCCTGGCAGCTTCTGCAGGTCTCTTTCAAGCAGGTCCATCTGGATCTCATCACCCATTAGCTCAAGCAGGATAAGGCCTGCAGGACTGCCAAGGAATTCTTCATTTACTCCCAGACGTGTACGTATCACGCATCCGTATGCAGTCAGTGTTTTCTGGATCATCAGGATGGAATCCTTTTTCTTGTGCTCTACCAGTATACCGATAATTCTCAGTGCTCCCTCCTCCGCGGAGAAATTTCTGAACTGACTATTGTGATCGAACGTCATTTCCGAGATGTAAATACCTCCGATATTTCTCAGATCAGTCTGAAGTCTTGATATCTCCTGAGACTCGGCGGAAAGATGAAGAATTATGTAAGCCTCCCGGTTGCATAATTCCGATGATAACTCGTGAAATCCCAGTCTTGTTGTTATCGCACCGGCGTGCATTGAAAGGACCTCCTGAGTCAGTCCGGCTTCTTTAATCCTGTCGATTATTTTGATGCCAAGAATTTTAATCATGACGTAACAACTTTATTGTTAATTATTTAACACATGGAAGAAAATCCTTAATAAAATATGGCCTTTTAAAAGGTGAATCTTTTTCAAATATTCATTTTTCCAGCAGTCACAAGTTCCTAAAAAACATATACTTCTCTCCCATTTTTATTCCTTCTATCTTCTGCCTTGTAATCATGGGTACGCCTGAATCAAATTTCTGTTGTTTCATCAAAAGTGAGACGTTGGTCATCAATCGATTTGCAATAACCTCCCTGACCCGGCTCTCATCGGGTATTATGGTATTAATCAGATTCCATATTTCACCGGGATCGATGAATTGTCTCATTCTCTGATCAGGAATACTCAATTTTTCAGGAAAAATACGCATTAATTTCTTTTAACAGGTTCTACAAAGTTACTAAGAAACAGCGTATAAGGTAAATGATGAAATCAGTAAATAAGTTCGGTGATCTCATCCAGTGCTGCTCTGATCCGTGGTGTGGATACGTTTAAATCATTAAGATCCAAGGCGCCATGGATCTTTTTATGGAAATATATTGTTGAATCCCTTCCTTCAGGGAACAGATTCTCATTAAACAGATGAAGGATAACATCTGAAGGATCATTTCCGGGTCCGTCAATTATTACCATACCTTTTGATACTTCTCCTGCCGACTCAAATGATACTGCATAGATTCCTTTTGCCGGAAGAAGCTTGTTTTCTTCAGTAATCGGGATCTTGTACATAGAAAGAGGCAGCGAAGCATTTACATAATCAAACTTAACCGGAATCCCCATTACAATATAATAATGATCGAGATAAGCATTAGCTTTCTGAATATAGCCTTCGCTTATTGCCTGCCTGATCCTGGTCGAACTAACTGTCTCATGCTCCACTTCCTGTTCAGGGATCTCCTCTGCTTCAAAGCCATATTTTTCTCTCATTCCCCAAAGTTTTTTATAATCGCCCTCCTGATTAAAGCCGAAATGATGGTTGAATCCGGCAACAATTACTTTTGCTCCCAGTATTGCTTTAAGATAATCACCTACAAATTGCTCGCTTGTAGTCTTTGCAAAGTCTCTGGTGAACTCAATTATTATCAGATTATCGAGGCCTGCCTTCTTTAAAAGTTCAAGTTTTTCCTGTTGTGAATTAATTAGTCTGAGGTGTTTTCCCGCGGTATCCGGATAAAGGACCTTCCGCGGATGGGGATAAAAAGTAATAAGGACCGATTCTCCTTCGTATTTTTCTGCGAGCATTCTGAGGCGATTGATGATAGTCTTATGACCTATATGAACGCCGTCGAATGAGCCGGTTGTAACGACCGGGTTAGGTATACCCCTAGCTTCTTCGAAGCTTCTGAAAATTTTCATGAACAGGAAAAAAAATTAAAGTTTGTTTTCCTTTACGAAATATGCCACTTTCTCAATAGATGTGATCATGTCATATTCTTCAAGATATACACCTGAAGGCACATTTAGAGGTACAGTCGTAAAATTCAGGATACCTTTTATTCCATATCTGACTGTTTCCTCAGCAATTTCTCTGGCATAATCGGCGGGTACAGTAAGTATCGCCACCTCAATATTTAACTCTTTTACGACTCTATCAAGATCCTGATATGGGTAACATTTAACTCCTGAAATTACTTTGTTGATCTTTTGAGGGTCATTGTCAAATGATGCAACCAGGTTAAGCTTCGACCTCTTTCCTTTAAAATATGCAGCAAGTGCCCTTCCCAGGTTGCCAATCCCTATGATTGCAACATTCATGCCCTCCTCCGAATCTATAATGCTGCTTATTGTATCGATAAGGATTTTGACATCATATCCCTTTCTCTGAACACTTGAATAACCGATAAGCATAAGATCACGTCTTACCTGAACAGCTGTGATATGAAGCCGGGCAGCAAGGTCATGTGAAAAAATAAAATTCTTTTTTTCTTTAAGACACTCCAGAAGGGTTCTTCTGTATTCACTAAGCCTTTCAACTGTTTTTCCTGGTAATGTTGCCATACTGATTATTTTTTTTCGGGTTTCTTAGGAAGCCTGACAATAAAGGTAGTGCCTATATCGGGTGTACTTTCAACTGATATGGTTCCATTATAAAGTTCAATAACCTTCTTTACAATTGAAAGCCCCAGACCGCTTCCTGAAATATTTTTAGTCCTTTCATTCTTGATTCTTACGAACTCTGTGAACAGATTCTCCTTGTCCGACTCAGTAATTCCTATGCCTGTATCGGAGAAATAAACTATAACGTTGTTTTCATCGCCATCAATGGTGATTTCAGCTTTTCCGCCGGGCTTATTGTATTTAACAGAGTTGGAAACCAAGTTATTGAAAATGATCTCCATGTCGGTCGGATCAGCCATTATCACCGCATCAGATTTTACATCAAGCTTTACAGTTACTTCCATCTGGATTGCATAAGGTTGAACTGTTATGATTGCACCTGAAGCAATTTCAGACAGATTTACAGGTTCGATCTTTTCATCTTTCCTTTCAAGCCTTATTTTCGTAAAATCGAGCAGATCCATTATTAGATTTCTCATACCCTGAATTCTTTGGAGTGACCGTTCAATGGCGGTATCATAGTCGCGAATATATTCACCCATCTGTTTTTCCTGCATCATCCTCAGATATCCTTCAATAGCATTAAGCGGTGCTTTAAGCTCATGCGACAGAACAGAAAGGAACTGATATCTGATCTTTTTACCCTCCTCATTCATCCGGTGGGTAATTCTTTTGAGATACTGCTGTTTGGTTATATTCTCAATGCTTGATTTCAGTTCCTGAGGGGTAAACGGCTTGGGGATAAAATCAGTTGCACCAAACTTATGAGCTTTAAGAGCAACATCAAGGGAAGCGTATGAAGTGATCATCGCTACCACGGTATCATATTTCTTGTTCCTTATATACTCCAGAACCTCAATACCCTGCATGCCAGGTAGTTTATTGTCAAGAAGCAGTATATCAGGATTTTCTGTTTCAATCATGCTGATACCATCCTCCCCGGTTGCTGCTTCTTTAACTTCAAATGTATAATCCTCATCCATAAATGGATAATTCACATGAAAGTTGCTCAGTATCCTGGTAACTCCTGAACGGATACCCGGTTCGTCGTCAATGACGAGAACTTTTAATACAGCCATATCATAGTTTTAAAAGACGCATAATTTCCTGATCAAGCTGATCTGAACGTATACCTTTTTCAAGATACCTGTCAGCCCTTATCCACATTCTGTCACTTTCTGAATCGAGGCTGAAGGATATTCCTGTCTCATGGGCTACAGCAGTTGCAAGTATGACCGGCACATCCGGGTACTTTCTCTTTATCTTGTAACATAGAATAAATCCGCTGTCATCATTCTCCATCATAAGATCGAATATTGCGAGGCTGGGTTTGAAACGCGATATTATTGTTTCAGCTTCAGCCTGGCTTTCAGCAGCAATAGTCTTATACCCTGCTTTTTCAAGGTTTGAAATGGTCTGAAAAAGATAGTCAGGGTCATCATCGGCCACCAGAATAGTAAAATCACTCTTTTTCATCATCATGAATTTCATCAAAAAATTTACCCATCACATAATAATTTTTCCATTTGCCGTTAACTTTTTATTCTTTTCCTCTGGGCAGCACTATCCTGAAGCTGGTTCCGGTAGGTCCCTTCGCAGGGTCAATATTTGAATCGACTGTGATCTGTCCTTTATGCATTTTCACTATCCCGTAAGCAGTTGCAAGGCCCAGTCCGGTTCCCCGTCCGATTCCCTTTGTGGTAAAAAATGGCTCAAAGATCTTTGCCTTGTCTTCTTCTCTGATACCTGTACCTGAATCTTTTACTGTAAATGAGACATCACTCAGGGTATCTTCGAGAATAAGCTTTATTGATCCTCCGTCAGGCATAGCCTCAAATGCATTTTTAATGAGATTGGTAAGCACCTGTGTCATCTGCTCGGGATCAAGCATGGCAGATGGGTTGGTTGTCTTGTCAGAGATTTCTATTCCCACATTTTCCGGAACAATAAGGCTCTCAAGGCTGTGATCGACAAGTTCCCTGATATTGATCAGCTGATGGTTAACCTGGTTTTTACGGGCAAAATTAAGTAGTCCGCCTACGATCTTTTTGCATCTTCCGGCCTGTTCAACGATAAGCTTCAGATCATCTCTAACAGGATCACCCGGAGCACTTTCTTCCAGAAGAATATTACTGTACATTATTACAACTCCCAGGGGATTATTGAGTTCATGCGCGATTCCTGCAGAAAGCTGACCCATGTGTGCAAGTTTTTCAGACTGCTTAAGAGCCTGTTTCATTGATGTGAGCTTCTCATTCGAAAGAGCCAGTTCTCTTACAGAATTATGCAACTTTTCAATAGTATAAGGCAGACACATCTCCACCTCTGCAAGCCCGTTTTTTATTGCTATTGCATGTTCAATGCAACTTTCATAGCCGCATGCGCCACAGTCAAGATGATCCTTTTTGGTCAGTTTGCCCATTGAGACAAGCACCGACTCTATTTCAGCTTCATCCGGAACTGTAATGATGCTTTCTTCAGGCTTGTGCCTCACCGAAAGGTCGAGTGAAGAGTAGAGGTCAAAGTACTGTTGCCATGACTTATGATCCATCGCAATCATCTTCTGGTTGGCATAATTACTTACAAGCGCCCTCCTGTTGTATTGTTTACCGTTTTTTGACAATCCGGGGCCCATTATACAGCCTTCGCAGCATAAAAGTTCCATATGCTGATTACAAATAAGTCCGGCTTCATATTCCTTGAGTGCACCCTGGAAGTCGGTTCTTCCCTCTGCTGCTATGATATTTCCGGTTATTGCGTCATCATTAATATGTGCTGTCTGTAGTAAGCCGCGTGTTACCGGGAAAATGGCTCCGCGTCCTCCGTAAGGGGGATCAAAATCAGATGGTGCTATTGATTCTGTTCCTATCCTGAGTAGATCAAGCAGCTCCCTGAGCTCCGTAAATGTAATCGCTTCATCAATCTCTGCACTCTCGGCTTTTTTTGCCACGCAAGGTCCGATAAACACTATCCTCGTATCATTGCCATACTCTGAACGGACCACTCTGCTCATGGCAACCATGGGTGAGACAACAGGTGCAAGATTATCAACCAGGTTCGGATGATAATGCTTGATATAATTAACGATGGAGGGGCAATCGGAGGAAATATAGTAGCCTGTGTTTTGCATAACAAGCTGCTTGTATCTGTCAGCAACCAGGTCAGCGCCAAAGGACACTTCAAGCACCATCTCAAACCCAACAGCCCGTATCATTCCTACCAGTACCTTATGGTCGATACCAATAAACTCTGCAGGGAAACTTGGAGCTACAATAGCTGCAACTTTTTTACTACTTTCCAGAAGCCTTAATACCCTGTCGGTGGTATTAAGGAACACTTTCGCTCCCTGGCTGCATACTTTAGTGCAGTTCCCGCATGCTATGCACCTTTCGTCAATGACTTCAGCCTGACCCCCGACTATACGAATGGCTTTGGCAGGACACTCCCTCACACAGGTGTAACATGTCCGGCAAAGCTCTTTTATCGTATATACCAGCATTTCTTAAAAGTTTAATTAGTCAATGATTAAACGGCACAAATGTATAATGGTTTATTGATCACAATCCATTTTTTCCTTATCTCTTTTTAAATTTCCAGTTTTCACAAAAGAACGCTCTTTTTTTCAAAATGGGTATGAAATATTTTTTTGTCGCTGATCTCTTTGTTGTTCTTAATAAGTTTCTCATAAAGATTAATGACTGAAGGCGATTTCTCAGGCAGTGAGATTGCTTCTGTTTCATCAGCCTGATATATCAGCCTGGCTCTGTTCTTAAGGTCTTCTCTTGATGCAACCTGTGGAAGGCCTCCTCCGTGAATACAGCCTCCAGGGCAGGTCATTACTTCAACCAGATGGTATTTTGCGCCGGAAGAAACTGAGGATTTAAGCTTCTCAAGTCCTGTAAGTCCGTCAACTACAGCGATTCTTATTTCAATGTCGCCGGCTTTTACGGTACAATCCCTGAAAGAGCCCGAACCTCTTAGTCTTTTCAGTAGCTGCCTGTCAGCATCTTTACCTGTTTTTCGGTATGTGAGCAGCCTGACGACACCTTCGGCCATACCCCCTGAGAGTTCCGAAAGAACTGCTGAAGAACTTCTTCCGGCTAGAGGTTCATCAGCAGGCTCCCGGTCGGTGTTGGAAACATCTATTCCATTAAGCCTGATTAGCCTTGCCAGCTCTCTAACCGTCATGACTGCATCAACATCGCTGATACCCTTTCTCATCATCCCGTCGCGCCGAGCTTCATATTTCATCGCCATACACGGAGTAACCGACACTGAAAATATCTTTTCAGGTTTTACTTTCATCTGATCGGCTACTACTGTCTTGATAAGGATCCCTGCAATCTGCTGAGGTGATTTAACTGTCGAAAGATCCGGAATAATTTCAGGCATCGATTGTTCTGCATACTTGACCCAGGCCGGACAGGCTGTTATGTAGAGAGGATTTTCTTCATTATTTTCCAGTTTGAATGACAAATGATCGGCGAGTTCCGATATGCAAACATCTGCACCTGTACCGGTTGAATAAACTTTATCAAAGCCTATTTTTCGGAGTATGGCATTAAGGTTCTTGTCAAAATCCCGGTTGTATTTTATTCCGAGCTCTTCTGCTATTCCGGCAGGGACAAAAGGAGAATACTGAATGGCTTTAACAACATCGTGCTTATTAAGATATTCCTGGACCTCAGTTATATTGTGCTTTTCATGAAGAGCACCGGTCGGGCATACAAGTACACACTGTCCGCACTGAATACAGCTTGAAAAATTAAAATCCCTGTCCATTGCAGTCCCAACATGAGTCAGTCTTCCCCTGTTGATGAAATCGACAGATGTGCAGGTAATTAATTCCTCACATACCCTGATACACCTGCCGCACAGTATACATTTTGCGAGTTCCCTGACAATTGCAGGGCTCGACTGATCGAGTCGGGGCTTTATTTTCTTACCCTTTATTCTCCTTTCCCTGATGTTGAGTTCTTCTGACAGATTCTGCAGTTCGCAATTCAGGTTCCTGTCGCAATACAGACAGTCGTCTGGATGGTTTGAAAGCAGCAGTTCTACAATCGTTTTACGGGCAGTGATCACTCTCGGAGAATGTGTCTTTATTCTCATCCATTCCTCAACA
This sequence comes from uncultured Rikenellaceae bacterium, assembly GCA_964613785.1. GTDB lineage: Bacteria > Bacteroidota > Bacteroidia > Bacteroidales > VadinHA17 > LD21. Next base: position 70,414 of record CAZTJT010000001.1, on the reverse strand, counting down.
GGCTGTGAACAGGCTGTAACAAGCCGCTCTTTTCCCTCTACTTCCACAACACACATCCTGCATGCGCCAGTTGGTGTAAACTCCTTCATCCTGCAAAGGGTAGGAATGATTATACCGTTACGGTTCAGGGCCGATAGTATGGTTTCACCCTTTTCGGCTTTTATCTTTTTGTTATTAACCTGAATTGTGAACTGCATCTTTCACCATATTGCTTTAGTCACTCTTATTAAATCGTGCTGTCCCTCTTACACTATGTTTCGGACTTAGTCCGTCGTGGCGGACTATATTCGAAGAAAGCGTCGGACAGAGGGTGGGTCGTCCGGGCATCTATCATCATTCATCTGTCTTCGGTCACCGTTCTGCCTACCTCACAATAACTGCACTGAATTTGCATACATCGTAGCATATACCGCATCCTATGCATTTGTCCTCGACTATGAAATAAGGCTGGAGCCTGGTTCCATAGATGGCATTTACAGGGCATTTACCTGCGCAGACAGTGCATCCGGTACATTTCTCAACATTAATTATAAATGTTCGCAGACCTCTGCAAACGTTTGCACGGCATTTCCTGTCAAAAATATGTTCCTCGAACTCCTCCCTGAAGTTTCTCAGAGCGCTTACGAACGGATTTGGTGCGTTCTGCCCAAGTCCGCAGAGTGAAGCGTCTTTCATCACCTCTGAAATCGTTTCGAGCTGCATAACTCCCTTGAATCTTTCAAGGGTTGTCCCTGAATCTTCGCTTGCCGGCTTCTTAATGACACTTTCAAGTATTTCCAGCATACGTCCGGTGCCTTCACGGCATGGAATACACTTGCCACAGCTCTCCTTACGTATGAACTCCATGAAATAGCGCACGAGATCCACGATACATGAGGTTTCATCAATTATTACAAATCCGCCGGATCCCATTCCGAAGCCCTGTCTTTTCATTGCATCAAAATCAACCGGAGTGTCGAGGTCGTCAGAAGTTATGAATGAGCCTGAAGCTCCTCCGATCTGGATTGCTTTAAATTCTTTTCCCTCCTTTATCCCGTCAGCAATATCCTCGACGATGGTTCTGATCCTGGTCCCCATCTCAACCTCTATAACGCCTGAGAACCTGCCGCGGCCGGTAACTGCAAATACTTTGGTGCCCGGGCTGTTGAATGTACCTAGTGTACGAAACCATTCCGGACCGTTTTGCATTATCAGCGGTACATTCATAAGTGTCTCTACATTGTTTATTACGGTGGGTTTGCCTGCCAGCCCCGAAGTTGTGGGATATGGCGGTTTAAGCTGGGGCATTCCCCTCTTACCTTCAAGGCTGTTTATCAGTGCAGTTTCCTCCCCGCAAACAAAAGCACCGGGTTCCATCCTGACCTGAATATCGAGATTATAACCGCTCGAATAAATATTATGTCCAAGAAGTCCGTATTCTCTGGTCTGTTCAATTGCCTTCTGAATTCTCACACGGGCATGCCCGGACCCGGCTTTAAGATAAAGGATGGCATTTGATGAACCTATTGCATAAGCAGCTATTGCCATTCCCTCAATCAGCCTGTGAGGATCACTTTCCATTATCATACGGTCGCTGAATGCACCCGGATCACTCTCCTTGGCATTACATATTAGATACCGTGCATTACTTGATGTATTTAGAGCCTGCTTCCATTTAAGTCCGGTAAGATATCCACCCCCGCTCCTGCCTCGCAGACCGCTCCTTTCAATTATTTCGCAAACCTCGTCATAGGTGTAATGCCGGATTGTCTTAAGATAGGTCCTGTAACCACCTCGTGCAATATATTCCTCAATGCTTTCAGGATCATAACAGCCGCAGTTTCCTAGAACTATTCTTTTCTGCCTCGCAAAAAACGGAATGTCTTCAAGGAAACCTATGCCGGGCCATAACTCAAAGCCTCTAGATCCCGACTGACCGATAAGATCTTCCTCGTTAATGTCATTATGAAACACCCCATTAATGAGAGGTTCAACTTTTTCCTCGGTGATATTCCTGAAAAACAGTTTATTTTTGCCGGGCATCTGCACACATAACACCGGTTCATAATTTGCCGGACCAATACAGCCGACCTTAATGACGGATGTCCTGGGTTCATTCTCGTCAACAAATGATTTCAGAGCATTGAAGGTTTTTTCGGAACCTGCAATTATACTACTTGTATTTGAAGATACATATATAACCGGAACATCGGTTTTTTCACGACGTACCTGCGACAAAACCTTCTCCGTTTCAGGTGAAAGGGTATCGGATTCAAACAACAGTACTTTTTCTATCAGGAATTTCTTTAAATCTTCCATCTAGTCATTTTCTATTATGTATCTGAGTTTCCGTATAAGTTCAGGTATCTGCTCCTGGCGGACGTGTATCCTGTATTCACCGTTCACCGTAATTACAGGACCATGGTAGCAGCCTCCCATGCACGAAACTATGTCAAAGCTGAAGTTTCCATTCCTCGAGGTCTGGCCGGGAGACATCTTAAGCTCTTCACAGAACTTATCTATTATTGCCTGGGAGCCGTTCATAAAACAGGATGTTCCGTGACATATACTTATATGGACCTTTCCAGAAGGTATGAACCTGAACTGGTCATAAAATGTTGCTAGTCCGTAAATTTTTGTTGTACTCAATCCAAGATGACTTCCGACCCTGATTATAGCCTCCTCAGGAAGATATCCCAGATCTTGCTGAATCTCCTGTAAAAGAGGAATAAGCTCTTCGCGCCTTCCCTGCTTATATTTTTTCACTATATTGTCAATATCTTCAGTCATGTCTTTATTTTAAAAACATAATTACAAATATAAAAATTTATTGTTAATAAAATAACAATGTTTATTAAATAACAATTAAATTTGCTTTGAGAATTTTTTAAATGCTTTGATTCAACTAAGGCTGAGTTTTTGCTTGTTTTGCATCAATTTGTATATTAATTATATATAAGATCAACTTAAAGATAAGGTTATGGATTATTACTGGAAGTGCGGGGCCATTTATCCTTTGCCTGCCAGAAAGGAATTATTATTACTTTTGGAATTGAATTGGAAACGTAATAAAAATGGCTCAAAGAATTGAGATGCAGATATGTTTGGGCAGTTCCTGCTTTTCCAGGGGGAACAGGGAAGTTGTTATGTTTATAAGGGATTATCTGAAAAAAAACCACCTTGATGATCTGATAATCTTTAAGGGATCCCGTTGCATGGGTTTATGCAACAGCGGACCGAACCTTAAGATAAATGACAGGATCATCCAGGGAGTAACTTTATCAAAAATTGAGGAAATACTTGAAAATGAATTTGGAAACTTAAAATAGCAAAGCCATTCAATCCAAATGAGCGACAAAAAACCAATCTTTCTCATTAATGAGCAGAAATGCAGGAATACCTATTCGTGTGTAAGGGTTTGTCCGGTCAATGCGATCGAAGTGAGAGCACAGAAAGAACACCCGACAATTATTGAAAACAGGTGCATAGGATGCGGCCTTTGCTTCATCGAGTGTTCTCCAAGAGCAATAGAGTTCCGCGATTCAAAAGAGGAGGTCAGGCGCCTGCTTTCTTCGGAAAGAAAGACCGTGGCACTGGTTGCCCCCAGTATTGCACCAGAATTCGTTGACATTACCGACTACAGGAAGTTTGTGGGGATGCTCCGGGCTCTGGGATTTGACTATGTTCACGAGGATTCCTTTGGGGTCGATCTTATTGCAGCCGAATATGCCAGTCTCTTCAACAAGGCTGAAGGTAAGTATTATATAACAGCAAACTGTCCCTCGATAGTTAAGCTGATTGAAAAATATCATCCCGAGCTGGTACCCAATCTTGCACCTATTGTTTCACCAATGATTGCAACAGCCATGGTAGTTAAGGAACTTTATGGTGAAAATGTCGCTGCAGTATTTATAGGTCCATGCATCGACAATAAGGATGAAACGTTTCTTTACAGGGAGGGAAAGCTTGTCGACGGAGTATTGACTTTCATTGAGCTGAGGCAGATGTTTGAGGAATCTGGGATACAGGAGAGAACTGTAAAGATGTCTGAATTTGATCCTCCCTATGGCAACTGGGGTGCATTATACCCGTTGCCTGCGGGAATAGTGCAGGCTGGGGGCATCAAACGCGACTTTTTTACAAGCAATGTGATAACTGCTGCAGGCAAGGAGGAGGTTTTTGAAGCGCTTAATGATTTTGGTAAATACATTGACACCATTCATCATCATTTTAATCTTTTCTTCTGCCATGGGTGCATGCTTGGACCCGGGATGGAGCGCCATACGGAGAGGTTCAGACGAAGAGCGCTGGTAAGACTTTATGCCGAAAAAAGAGTTGGCTCCCTCAATAAGGCCCAATGGTCAAAAGACATGGAAAGATGGTCAAAACTCGATTTTACAAGATCGTTCAATCCCAACGATCAGCGGATACCAGATCCGCCTGCCGAAGCTATAAATGAGGTTCTCAAGATTATAGGAAAGGAAAATCCCGACGAAGAACTCAATTGTGGAGCCTGTGGTTACCAATCGTGCCGTGATTTCGCAGCAACTGTCGCAAAGGGACTTGCCGTTCCGGAAATGTGTCATACATTTAATCTCCGAAACAAGCAGGAGTATATTGAAACACTAAGGCAGACTAACAGAAAGCTCGCTGAGACCAAGAAGGCGCTGAAAGAGTCGGAAGAACTGGCCATGAGAGAAAAAGAAATGGCACAGAGTGCGTCCGACATGATGCATAATATGCTTGAAAAATTACCCACAGGGGTAGTGATAGTCGACAACAACCTTAAAATACTTCATTCAAACCTTAGCTTTATCAATATCATAGGTGAGGATGCAAAAGCCATTGCTGATATTATTCCCGGACTGGTGGGCGCAGATCTTAAAACTCTTATGCCGTTCAACGTTTACAATATGTTCACTTTTGTTCTTAAGGAAGATGAACCCGTTGTAAGCAAGGACATTAGGTTTGAGGACAATATGCTTAATATTTCAATCTTTCCCATCAGAAAAAATAAAATCTGCGGTGCAATAATCCGTGATCTGTACTCGCCTGAAGTTCAGGGAGAAGAAGTCACAAACAGAGTCAGCGAGGTGATCGAAAAGAACCTTGAAATGGTTCAGAAAATAGGATTCCTGCTTGGAGAAGGCGCCTCCGAAACAGAGAAGATGCTTAATTCCATCATTGAGTCATATAAGAAAAGAAGGGTAACAAGATAATTTTCCTGCATCAATAACTTGTATAAGGATTTTTACATAGAGGTGAACAGTCAGCAAAGAAATCACGATGGTGAACGGATTTGCGGCGATGTGTTTCTTTACAGATACATCAAGGAAGAAGACAGGGTTATAGCCGTACTTTCTGACGGCATGGGACACGGAGTAAAGGCAAATATCCTTGCAACTCTTACCGCAACCATGGCCATGAATTTCACTATCGAGCACAAGGAGGTCGACACTATCGCTGAAATAATAATGAATACTCTTCCGGTCTGCAGCGAAAGAAAGATAAGCTATTCCACCTTCACCATTGTTGATATAGAAAGCAGCGGTAAAACCAATATCCTGGAATATGATAATCCTTTAACAATAATCCTCAGAGGATCTCAGATCTTCGATCCGTCATGGAAACAAGTGGTTCTGAACAAGGGTAAAAATTCCGGTAAAATGCTAAAGACCTGTTCTTTTGTCCCTGCAAAAGAAGACAGGATCATTTTCTGTTCCGATGGTGTTGCCCAGAGTGGTATGGGAAGCGAGTCTTTCCCGTTCGGGTGGGGACGTGACGAGGTTGCAGCCTATGCATCATCACTGGTGAAAGGAGAAGCTTCAATATCAGCAAAAATCCTTTCAGGAAAAATAGTTTCCATGGCGCATAAGAACGACAGCTATAAGGCCAAAGACGATATAAGTTGTGCCACTATCTATTTCCGCGAACCCAGGAAATTGCTCATCTGTTCAGGCCCGCCTTATGATAAGGAAAAAGACCGCGACCTTGCGGAAAAAGTGAAAAGTTATCCTGGAAAAGTAATATTGTGCGGCGGAACAACCGCCGATATTGTTGCCAGGGAGCTTAACAAGGCAATAATCGATGAACTGATCTTTGAAGACCCTGAGTTACCACCGGAAAGCTTCATAGATGGTATCGACCTTGTAACTGAAGGAATCCTTACACTGCAAAAGGTAAATGAAATACTCAAATCGTACAATAACAGTGTAAGACTTGGCAAGGGGCCTGCCGATAAAATTGTAAGACTCGTAATGGAAAGCGATGAAATTCATTTTATCATCGGAACGAGAATAAACATTGCTCATCAGGATCCCACACTGCCGGTTGAGCTTGAGATACGAAGAACCGTCATAAAACGGATTGCGAGGCTGCTTGAAGAAAAATGGCTTAAAAAAGTCAGCTTTGAATATATCTGACTTCAGCGTCTTCATTCATTTTTCTCTTTAAGATAGGCCAAGACTCTTTCAAAGAGAAGCGGCTGAATTAACGGATAAGTATTTTCCACGGCTCTGAACTCATCAACTTTGATCTCTTTTATCTCCGACAGGTCAGGTATCGGCCCCAGATTGAAAACCCTGGCGAAATAAAGTCTGCCATATCCTGTCAATTCGTCAATTGTAACAGAATAGGTCGAGATACAGTCGATCTCAAATTCAGTTGCGCCGGTTTCTTCCATAAGCTCACGGCGTGCAGCATTATCGGGCGTCTCATTCATTTCAATATGGCCTCCTGGCATCTCCCATGTTGTCCGGTCATGATGGCGTACAAACAGCCATTTTTCACCATATCGCGATGCCACTACCGAATATGTCAGACCTTCTTTCGGATTAAATGTGGGATCATAAAACCTTACTTCAGTCATATTTTTCAACTTGAACCCAAAAGTAAGTATTATGCCGGTAAAATATAATGAGTATTTTTATACTTAAAACCTGTCGTCCGATGTTCCTGATCCTCTTATTGTGTATCGAAATTCTTACAATGCTGGTAATAAGGCAGCACTTCTATGACAGATCATGGATGAGATACTACTTTCTGGTTACATTTAATCTTCTCGTAAGCATATGGCTGTGGATTCTGTTGTTCAGGGCATCCAACTACAACGGTATATATGATGAACCGGTCAACATCTGGATGATCATGAATATTAACGGGGTTATAGCTGCCATAGTGATCCCAAGGCTATTTGTGATTATCTTTCACTTTTCGGGAGTGATCTCCAAACGGAATACCGGGGGGCACAGGAGAAATTTAACAAACGCAGGGTTGATTATTGCTTCCACAGTATTCTTAGCGGTACTTGCAGGTACTTTTTTCGGACGGTTCAATTTCAGAAAAGAAGAGATTGTAGTTAATATCAAAGGATTGCATCCCGACCTCTGTGGATTGAAAATTGTCCACATTTCAGATCTTCACCTGTCCTCCTTTTTCCACCATTCAGATAAGCTTGCCGGTTTGATGAAGGAAATCAACGAACTGGAACCCGACCTGCTGATCAATACAGGTGACTTTGTTACAATCGGATGGCGTGAGTTTGACAGGTTTGATACAATTCTGAAGAGCGTAAAAGGGAGTTATGGAAGCTTTGCGGTTTTAGGTAACCATGACTTCGGCACTTATCATCCTTATTACTCCGATGCCGACAGGGATAACAACATCCTTATGATGAACAATCTGATATCAGCATCAGGATACAAAGTCCTTAATGATGAATCAATATTGATTGAAATAGGCAAAGCAAAAGTTAGTCTGACCGGTATTATTACAAAGGGCCGTTTCCCTGATATAATATCAGGCGATCTCACAAAAGCCATCCGGGGAACCGACAGCGCCGACCTTAAGATCCTTCTTGCACATGATCCAAACCACTGGGAAAAAGATGTAGTGGGAAAAACAGACATCAACTTGACCCTCTCGGGCCACACACATGGTATGCAGTTTGGGATTGTCACAAAAAGAATAGCCTGGAGTCCGGCTCAGTACTTTTATCCAAGGTGGAACGGATTATACAGGGAAGGTGATCAGTTTCTTGTGGTTAGCAGGGGACTGGGAGTGCTGGGATTTCCTTTCAGACTGGGGATGCCTCCCGACATCGTGACCGTTAAACTAAATCCAGAATAATCAACCACTATGACAGAAATATTATATTCCTTATACCTTTTATAAAACACTTTCCAATTCAGCTAATTACATCCCCTGCATTTAAATCCAACAAGATAAATTTTTATCAATTGTTCAAGGATATAATGCAAAGTAATTTTTTCAGATTACATTTACATGGATATAATTTAAAACGGATAAACTGTGAAATCAATTATGAGATTCCTTGCTTCGCCGGGAATCTCATTAATTAAGTCTTACACTTTCATCATAATAATAAAAGATCATTACAATGAAACGACAATTTCTTTCAATGATCCTGTTATCGTTCCTGGTATTATCATGCAACAAGGATCAGGATAAATGGATAAGAATAAATCAATTAGGTTACAGAATTAACGATATTAAAGTTGCGGTTCTGATAAGTTCACTGCCTATGAAGCTTTCATCATTCAGTATTATTGATGCCGCCACCGGTGAAGAAGTGATGAACATCAGGGGAGACTTCTGTCCGGAGCGACTTGAACCCTTCAGCAGTTGTTACCGGCTTCCGTTCACCGATTTGAAAAAGGAAGGAACATACAGGATCAGGGCCGGCAGGGTTGTTTCAGCCGACTTCAGGATAGGCGACGATGTTTATAATGGTACCTCCGACTTCCTTCTCAACTATATGCGTCAGCAAAGATGTGGATTCAATCCGTATATAAAAGACTCGTGCCATATGGAAGACGGGTATGAGATTTACGGACCTAAAGGCGATTCAGCACATATAGATGTAACCGGAGGATGGCACGATGCTGCCGATTACCTTCAATATGTTGCCACCTCGGCAAATGCAACCTATCAGATGTTATTTGCTTTTGAGGAAAATCAGAGTTCATTTGATGACAAATATCTTGCCAACGGATTGCCCGGGTCAGATGGTATTCCCGATGTGTTGAATGAGATCAAGTGGGGGCTTGACTGGCTGGTAAAAATGAATCCTGCACCGGGAGTAATGTATAACCAGATCGCTGACGACAGGGATCATATTGGGTTCAGATATCCCAACAAAGATACGGCCAGTTACGGTAAGGGACGTGAGAGGCCGGTTTATAGATGTACCGGTAAGCCACAGGGGCTTTTTAAATATCAGAACAGGGCGACCGGTATCGCCTCAACTGCCGGTAAATTTGCTTCCGCCTTTGCCAGAGGCGCCATGGTATACAATAATGCAGATCCCGGGTTTTCAAAAAAGCTGCTGGAGAAAGCTGAGTCGGCATTCAGGTATGGCCTTGAAAATCCAGGAGCCTGCCAGACTGCTCCCTGCAAAGCGCCCTATTTTTATGAAGAGGATAACTGGGTTGATGACATGGAACTTGCAGCAATTGAACTATATAGGTTAACCGGAAAAAAGGAATATCTTGATCATGCTGCGAATTTCGGAAGGCAAGAGTTGACAACTCCCTGGATGGGTGCAGACACGGCACGGCACTACCAGTGGTATCCTTTTATGAATATGGGTCATCCGGGAATTGCATCATACAGCAATGATGAAACTTTGAGGCAGGAATTTCTTGATAATATGAAAAAGGGACTTGAACTTATCCGTACAAAAGGAGAAGGAAATCCTTTCAGGATAGGAATCCCATTCATCTGGTGCTCAAATAACCTTGTCGCTGCAACACTTACGCAGGCCCGCCTTTATGAAAAGATAAGCGGTGACAAATCATTTGCTGAACTTGAGGCTGCCCACCGCGACTGGCTTTTCGGATGCAATCCCTGGGGTACAAGCATGATCGTTGGTTTACCTGCCCATGGCGATTATCCTGAAAATACACATTCATCTTATGTTGCTGCAGGAGGACAGGTGAACGGCGGACTGGTTGATGGACCCGTCTATTCATCAATTTTTAAATCACTTGAACAGATTTACCTGGCAAATGAAGATGAGTATGCAAAAAACCAGACTAGCATGGCCGTTTACCATGATGATTTTGCCGACTACTCCACCAACGAGTGTACCATGGATGGAACTGCCTGCCTGGTTTATTATCTCTCCGCACTACAGAATAGCAGGTAACCGGTGAGAAATATAATAACTGAAGAATATCTTCTCAAAATGATCTCTGGTATTGAATACAGGGTAATGTATTCACGAAGGAGAACGCTGTCAATTCATGTTTCCCCGTATGAAGGGGTAATAGTAAGAGCACCTTACGAAACATCATTGAAAACTATTGAGAGATTCGTAAACCACAAAGCGGAATGGATAGCAGTATGCCTTAACAGTTTTAAAAAACTTGTACCTATTGACAACAGGAATGGCTATTCAGATGGTGATCAATTATTATTGTTCGGCGAACCACACTTGCTGAAACTTATACCGTCAAAACACTACTCCGTCAGGCTAAAAAATGAAAAAACCATCGAAATTGGACACACCGGGAACAATGATCCTCTCCTGATAAGGGCAATACTTGAAAAATGGTTCAGAATCATTGCAGTGAATGAACTCACTTTAAAATTCAGTGATGCATTGGATAAATATAGAAAATTTGGTTTTTCTCCCACAGGGTTTTCCGTAAGCACCATGAAAAAAAGATGGGGAAGCTGTTCAGCAAGAGGCAAAATAGCCATAAGCTATGATCTTATAAGACTCAAAGGGATATATGCCGACTATGTGATCGCCCATGAATTATGCCACCTGGTACACCATAATCACAGCGAAAATTATTACCAGCTCCTTACAGAGGTCTATCCAGGATGGAAAAATGTAAGGCAGGAACTCCGTAAATTCATAAGATAACATATAAAAGGTAAAAGTAAAAAGGTAAAAGGTAAAAGCTAAAGTTGAGTGCTCAGTGCCCAGTTACATAACCAAGAGACAGAATTCACTACTTTTTACTTTCTGATAAAGCTTTTCCGTTGCAATATTACAGTATAAATTCCTGCCGCATTGAAGGAATGCTGATATTCTGAAATCCTTCCTTCTGCAGTGTGGCCGAGTAGTTTATCTGGGTCTCATACTCGCCATGGACCAGGAATATCTTTTCGAGGGACTTTTTATCCTGGCAACCAAGGAATTTTATCATTTCAGTGTAGTCTCCGTGTCCGCTGAATGAATCTATCTCAAATATTTCTGCATTAACCCTGTAAATATTACCGTGTATTGAAACCTCCTTTTCGCCTGCGGCGATTCTTGCGCCCAGGGTTGCAGGGGCACAATAGCCAACGATAAGTACTGAATTTTTCGGATCTGAAATGTTATTTGCCAGATGGTGCTTTATCCGGCCTGCCTCCATCATTCCAGATGCGGAAATGATTATGCAGGGATTTTTGTAGTCATTGAGTTTTTTGGAATCTTCCTGCCGGATAATATAGGTCAGGCTGTTGAATCCAAAAGGATCAGGATCTGTATGCATCAAAGCAAGGATCTCGTTGTTAAAGCACTCCGGATGCATTCTGAAGATCGATGTGGCATTGACTGCAAGGGGGCTGTCGACGAAGATTTCCACTCTTGGCAGTTTACCAGCGTTGAAAAACTTATTCAGGGAATATACTATTTCCTGCGTACGCCCTACGCTGAAGGAAGGGATTATAAGTTTGCCACCTTTGTTTACACATGTATGAATCACTGTGCCAAGTAACTCATCATCGGCGGAATCATATGTCTTATGTTTTCTGTCTCCGTAGGTTGACTCGGTAATAAGTATATCCGCCTGCGGAAAATCCTTTGGAGGTTGCAGAATACGGTTTGAAGGTCGCCCGATATCGCCGGTATATGCAATTCTTATGGTCGTACCGTTTTCTTTCACATGCAGGTTTGCCACACCGCTTCCGAGCATGTGCCCTGTATTTGTAAACCTGACTTTCAAATTATCGTCAATTCTGAACTTCATCTCATGAGGAACTCCTATGAACAATGCCATACAATCACGTGCATCTTCCTGTGTGAATAAAGGTGTTACCAGAGGCAGTCCTTTTCTGGCTCTTTTCTTATTGAAAGTTCTGGTATCATGTTCCTGTATGAACGCTGTATCAGCAAGCATAATTGAGCACAGGTCACGTGTTGCATTGGTACAAATTACAGATCCCCTGAACCCGAGTTTGTACAGATAAGGTATAAGTCCGGAATGATCAATATGTGCATGAGTCAGAATAACATGATCTATATCAACCGGGTCAAATCCAAGATCCCTGTTCATTGCATCAGTTTCCAGGCCTTTGCCCTGGAACATGCCGCAATCAAGGAGAACTCTTTTTCCGGAATCAGTTGTCAGCAGGATTTTGCTGCCTGTAACCTCTCTGGCAGCTCCAAGGAACTTTATTTTCATATTTTGTGTTTAATGATATTTCTAATGTGATGAATTTTTTCCAGAAATCTTAAATAATTACATGGACCGATCAGGATTCAAGCGGGAATCTGACCGGCATATTTTCGCTGGATGACCTGTATATTGCAGTAAATAATTCTACTGTTCTCCTTCCAGCATCGCCATTGACAAGAGGTTCTGATCCATTTTTCAGAGCACAAAGGAAATCCTCTATCTGGCATTGCATATAATAAACAGTAGGATCATGTTCATTAAATACAGCGGCATCAAGTTTGTTCCATTCATCAAGCATTTTCTCTTCTCCCGGAACGGTCCAAAGGTCATTTACTGGAGGTTCAGCAACACCTGTCATTCCTGCAATGAACATTGCGCCTCCATCTGTCTGTACACCTACTGATGCACCATTTTCTCCATGAACATGTACTTTTCCGTATATGCCGGGTTTCTGTGAATTGCTGACAAGGATATTTCCCACGGCTCCGCTTTTAAATTTTACAACGGCAACAGCAGTGTCATCAACTTCGATATAAGGGTGGTTAAGATTCCTCCATATTCCATAAACCTCCTCCACTTCGCCCATGAACCATAACAAGAGGTCAAGCTGGTGAGGAGACTGATTAACGAGGACGCCTCCTCCTTCCATATCCCATGTACCGCGCCATGCGTCTGAATCATAATAAGCTTTGTCGCGCCAGCCCAGCATGGTAACCGTTCCGAGAACAGGTTTGCCTATTTTCCCTTTATCTATCGCTTCGCGAACCCGCAAAACCGGCTGATACCATCTCCTTTGGCTGACCACACCAAGCTTCACACTATTATTCCTGCATTCATTAATAATTTCATCACAATCTCTAAGGTTTGAAGCCAGGGGTTTTTCAACAAGAACATTTGCACCGGCTTTTGCTGCTTCCACTGCCGGCTGCCTGTGAAAAGGATGAGGCGTACAGACTATTACCAGATCAGTACTGTTGTCATCCACCATTTCTTTAATATTACTGTATGGCCGTGTATTATAGGTTGCAGCAAATTTTTCAGCACTTTCGGGGCTCCTGCTCCACACGCCCGAAAGGCGTGCGAAGGGGATATCAAGTATTGCTCTGGCATGCAAATGCGCCACTTTGCCACATCCTGCTATTGAAATATTAAAAATCTTTTCTTTCATCTGTAAATATTTGATTTTAGATTTCCGGATGGAACCACACATGATTAAGAATGATATTAATTCGTGTTCGCACCTTATCAATCATATAGGCTTCATCAGAATTATTTCTATGGAACAAGGATCACCTTGTTAAGGTTTTCTTCTCGTTTGTAAAGCTTTTCGAACCAGGCAGCTCCGTCTTTAAGAGGGACGACTGCCGAGATCTGGTCGTCAACAATAAGCTGCCTGCCTTCCAGCAGTTTTAATATGACATCATATTCACCCCTGATAGCGCAGCTGCCCTGCAATTTTATCTCCTTTGTGACGGCTTTCTGCAAAGGAAATTCAACCATTCTTGAGGTATTTCCTATCAAAGCCACCGTCCCTCCTTTTCTTACGCAGTCAACAGCGAGATTGACCGTCTCTTCCTGACCTGCAGCTTCAAAAACAATATCTGCACCTCTGGAATCGGTAAGTTTCTTAATTGCCTCCTCAGGATCCCCACCCGGATCAAAGGCGGCATCAGATCCATTCACAATGGCATTGGCAAGTTTAGCCTGATTATTGTCAATGGCAATGATTTTTCCGGCACCGGAGACTTTAAGAAGCTTAATAATAAAAATTCCGATTGATCCGGAACCCAATACTGCACAGGTGTTGCCGGCATGCATCCCGGAAATTCTTATTGCATGAAAGGCCACGGCGGCTGCTTCAACCATCGCGGCCTGTTCAAATGTAACATTGTCGGAGATCTTATAAAGGATATGCTGAGGCACAGCAAGGTATTCGGCGAATGCGCCATGCCTCCTGTAATTACCGGGAGAGACTCCAAAAACCTCTCTATTGTCGCTGAGATTGTAAAATCCATTCAGGGTGTACCAGTCGTTAAGAGGATATACTGTTGAATCGAAGGTAACTCTGTCTCCTTTAGACCATCCGATAACTTCCCTACCTGTCTCAATAATTTCCCCTGATGCTTCATGACCCATAATTATAGGGGGAATCCTCCTGCCTGTGCTGCCATCTAAACCATGCACATCTGACCCGCATATCCCGCATGCCCTGATCCTGACGAGCACTTCATTCGGTAGTATCGCAGGATCAGGAAAATCTCTATAGACAAGTTTATTATATTCTTCCAGGACAAGGGCTTTCATATTTTGATTTTTTTAATGTTTACAAACAATCTTTTAATAAATAATTGGAGACCGGCTATTCAACAAGTACAACAGCCATATCCATCACATTGGTAAAAGTCGGACCTGTTATTAAATGACCGCCTGTCCTCTTGAAAAAATTATAGGAATCAAAAGCGGCAAGATATTTTACAGGATCGATCATCAATTTTTCAGCCTGCCGCAGGGTATCAGAATCGATAACTGCGCCAGCTGCATCTGTAGGTCCATCTGTGCCGTCTGTTCCGGCTGAAAGTATCGTTATACCGGGCATGTCCTGCAGTCGCAGGGCCAGAGACAGGGCCAGATGCTGGTTCCTGCCACCCGTGCCTCCTTCTGCTACCCTGACTGTGGTTTCACCACCGAAGATAAGGCAAACAGGTTTTTTTATTTCCTTGTTTGCCCTGCATTCAACTGCCTTATTGTATATCAGTTCAGCAGCCGATTCAACATCCTCCTGCATAGAATCGGTTACAATGCTGGCATTAAATCCGTTCTGCTCGGCAAAATTTCTTGCAGCTTCAAGTGCAATCCTGTTGGTGCCGCAAATAAAATTCAACTGACCTGAAAACACCGGGTCACCAGGTTTTGGGGTCTCGGGATGTAATCCGAGCCTGCCATCGTTAAGAAACTTCATCACACCAAGAGTTACATCTGTAGTAAGCCTGTATTTCTCAATGACCCTGATAGCATCTTCAAAAGTAGAAGTATCAGCGACTGTGGGACCCGATGCAATCACATCAAGAGGATTACCGATAACATCGGAGATTATCAGTGTTATCAGCCGGGCAGGATAGACTATCCTGGCAAGCTGTCCTCCCTTAATCCCTGAAAGATGTTTTCTAACAGTGTTTATCTCATTGATGGAAGCCCCACATTTTGTAAGAAGATTGTTAACGATATACAGTTCCTCAGGAATAAGGCCTTCCGGAAGGTCTGTCAACAGTGCCGAACCACCTCCTGAAATAAGGCAGATGACAAGATCCCTCTCTTCAGCCTTTCTGGCTATACTAATAATCTCATCTGCAGCTCTGAAACTGTTTGAATCAGGTATAGGATGACCCGCTTCAGATACTTTTATCCGCTTAAGTTTGCATGCATAACCATATTTGACGACAATATGCCCATTAGCTATGCGATCTCCAAGGATTGCTTCAACATAATGACCCATTGCACCACTGGCCTTACCCGCTCCTATTACATAAATGTTCCCAATGTTTCTTAGATCAATTTGTTGATCACCGACCTCAAGTATAGAACCGCGCAAAAACATATTCCTGGTTATGAGCTTTTCAGGAAGGACGCTCCTGACGCCTTCCATAAAGATCTTCCAGGCTGTCTCCCTGTTATTTTTCATAGTTTAAAGTACAAAAGCAGAAACAAGCCAAACGCAGAGAAAAACCACACTTCCCATGATCAGAGTCGACGAACTATATATCTTAAGTGTATCATTTACAGTTATTTCCCCAAAGTTGGTCACAACCCAGAAAAAGGAATCATTTGCGTGTGAAACGACCATTGATCCTGATCCCATAGCCAGCATGGCAAAAAGCCTGCCCCATTCATTATCCAGCCCCAGCATCGGCAGCATAGGGGCAACAAAAGAAGCGGCAGTAATTATAGCCACAGTTGATGATCCTTGTGCGGTTTTCATGACTGCAGCAATAAGAAATGGTATAAGAATCCCGGCCTTGCTGTCTGCGAGAATTTCGCCCATTGCTTCTCCCACCCCTGTAGACCTTATAACAAGTCCAAACATTCCACCCGCAGCTGTAATAATGAGTATGGGACCTGCTTTAACAACAGCTTCTGAGAATAGAGCATTCAAAGAAGGAATATCTCTTTTTTTAACAAGAAGCAGCGACAGAAGCACGCCTGTAAATAATGCGATAACAGGCTCACCGGGAAACGCAAAGATACGCGACACAAGGCTTTCTCCCGTCCTGTCGCCGATAGAGGTCAGCGATTTAACAGTGATAAGAAGAAGCGGTACAACTATCGGCAAAAATGACAGGAATACCGGAGGAAGATCATTTATTGATTGCTTTTCGTAATTATCAGACGATTCAACCTTCTCCGGCTTACTGCCTTTTGTTAGTAACCTGCTCCAAAAATATGCAGCCAATGCCCCGGGAATGGCAAATACTATTCCCATCATTACCAGATAACCAATATTGGCTTCGAGCATTCCTGCAGCTGCCAGCGCACCCGGGTGAGGAGGTATCAGGCAATGCACTGAATAAAGAGATGTAGCCAGAACGGTTACCATGAATGCAGTAGCACTCCCCGATCTGATACTGAAGGATTTTGCCAGTCCGCTGAGAATTATAAAGCCAGAGTCGCAAAATATCGGTAATCCGGTAATAAACCCGGTGATACCTATTGCCGCGGCACTCTTTTTCTCTCCAGTCCTGGAAAGAATGTATCTTGCAATACTCAGTGTTCCTCCGGTCTTATCGAGGGTTATTCCAATTATTGCGCCGAAAATAATCAGGAATCCTATCGATCCCATTGTAGAACCGAAACCCTCTTTTATGGTTTTGATAATGGTATCGGCAGGTAATACCGCCAGTGCCAGAAACACCGAAACCACAAAAAGCGCAATGAAAGCATGGAGTTTCAGTGAAGAAGTCAGGAAAATAATAGCTATTATACTAATTATTACCAATATCGAAATAACAGGGATACTCATGAGGTTAAGTAAGATTTACAAATTTTGATTCTATGTAAATAAACTATGGTAACTCATTGTCCAAAAAAGAGATAAGCTACAAGGATCGCTGCCGTAAAGCCCGCAAGATCGGCCAGGAGACCGCAGCCTATTGCATACCTGGTATTTTTAATACCAACCGATCCGAAATAGACAGCAATGATGTAAAATGTTGTATCTGTTGTCCCCTGCATAGTACAAGCCAGCCTTCCTATAAATGAATCAGGTCCGTAAGTAGCCATGGCATCAACCATTAGTCCCCTCGCCCCGCTGCCGCTGAGGGGTTTCATAAAGGCAACCGGAAGGGCTCCCGTAAAATCAGTGTCAACTCCGATCCATTCAAAGAAACGTGTTATACCAGAGATGATAAAATCCATTGCTCCCGATGCCCTGAAAATACCAATAGCAACCAGGATTGCAACCAGAAAAGGTATTATCCTGATCGCAATATTAAAGCCCTCCTTGGCACCCTCAATAAAAGCATCATAAACATTTACTTTTTTGATAAAAGCCAGGATGATGAAAAGGACTATAACAGAAATAAGAATAAAGTTCGCAGCAAAAGTTGAGACATTTGAAATCTGATCCTTCGGCAATTTTGTGAAATAAATAATTATTCCTGCGACAATCGCGGTAAGGCCGCCGAGATAGGTTATCACGATTCTGTCAAAAAGGTTTATTTTCTGAATAATAGCGACACTAAGCAATCCGGTCATTAGTGCGCAGAATGTTGAGATCAGGATGGGAATAAAAATGTCGGCCGGATTTGCCGCTCCCATTTGGATCCTGTAAACAATAACACTTACCGGAATGATTGTCAGCCCTGATGCATTTAGTACAAGGAACATTATCTGAGCATTGGAAGCAGTTTCCTTGTCGGGATTGGCTTCCTGCATTTCCTTCATGGCTTTCAATCCCACCGGAGTAGCGGCATTATCGAGGTTCAGCATGTTGGCAGCTATGTTGAGCATTATGGAACCGTAGGCAGGATGGCCTTTGGGAAGTCCGGGAAAAAGTCTTTCAAACAACGGACCGATGGCTCTGCCAAGAAGGTTGACCACACCGCCTTTCTCCCCTACCTTAAGCAATCCCATCCACAGGGTGAGAGCACCTGTAAGCCCCAGTGAGATTTCAAACCCCGTCTTTGCATTTGAAAATACCGCATTTACCAGATCAGTAAATATCTGCATATTCCCTGTAAATATCAGCTTGCCAAGTGCTACTGTGAAGCCAATGATGAAAAATGCTATCCAGATGTAATTTAATGCCATTAGACTCTAATTGAACAGAATTTATGATGGAGCTTTCAGCACAGGACATTTTATTTCCCGGATCCGGAAAGCATATTCTCAAGTTTATTGAATGATGTCATCAATCCGCGAATTACAGCAGAGCTAAGTCCCCGGTGCTCCATTTCGTTGAGCCCGGAAATTGTGATACCCTGGGGCGTGGTCACCTTGTCAATCTCGCCTTCCGGATGATTTGAAGTCTCAAGCATTAGGCGGGCAGCGCCTTTAACTGTCTGTGCGGTGATAAGCTGGGAAATCTCTGCATTGAAACCTATCTCGATGCCTCCCTGCGACATGGCTCTCATGAATCTAAGGGCGAATGCTATTCCACATGCTCCTATGACCGTAGCTGCACTCATCTGATCCTCAGGTATTACCAATGTTTTCCCGAGCCTGTCAAATATTGAAAGTACTGATCGCTCCGTTTCAGGGTCAGTATTATTAAATGAAATGCAGGTCATTGATTCACTCAACTCAAGAGCAGTGTTAGGCATTATCCTTATAAATTCCTTTCTGCCAAGGTGCCTTTCAAGATCACTGAATGTTATTCCGGTTATTGTTGACATTATAATCTTTTCTTTACCCACAGAATTCTTTATTTCTTCAGATAACTCCTTAAATTGCTGGGGTTTAACCGATAATGTTACGATGTCGGCAAACCTTATGGCCTCGATGTTATCTGTCGATACCCTGAATCCGTTATCCTTAAGGAACCTGAGCCTCGTTTCTCTTTTGTCGGTAATTAAAATCCCATCATAATTACATATTTCTGAGTTAATAAGTCCCCGGGCAAGAGAAGTGCCGATATTACCTCCTCCGAGAATGGCAATCTTAATTTTTTTCATTTGAGTGAATGCAGTTATTCGCCGAAAGATACTTAAAATGGACATAATTTTAATAATGTTAAAAAAATCTTACGCTGCACCAACTTCCTGAATTAATTTTAATCTTTGCCTTATTAACTGAAAATTATTCTACAATGAAAGAACTGAAAATCCAGAAGCTGTTCATATCATTTATACTAATGATCTGTATTCCATCAGGCCTATTTGGGCAGGATATCGCGCTGCCTCTTCCTGACAGGACCGGTGGTAAGCCTCTTATGCAGGCATTGAATGAAAGACGCACTACAAGGAATTTTGCAAAGGAGGAGCTTTCATTGCAGCAGATTTCCAATATGCTCTGGGCAGGATGGGGTATAAACCGGCCGGAAGACGGAAAAAGAACTGCTCCGTCAGCCGTCAACTGGCAGGAGATAGATGTATATGTATCAATGGCTGAGGGACTATATCTCTATGACGCTGAATCAAACATCCTCAGGCAGATCCACAACAGAGATATAAGGAAATTTTCCGGCACCCAGGGTTTTGTAGCTGATGCACCTGTGAACCTTATTTATGTAGCCGACATGATAAAAGTAGGTAAAAAGGAGGGCGATCAGATAAATGATTCTGATCTATTCATGTCATACGCAGATTGTGCTTTTATCGGACAAAACATTTATCTTTTCTGTGCTTCTGAAAACCTGGGTTGTGTTATAAGAGGAAGCATCCCAAAAGAAAGGCTGGCAACTGAGATGGGACTTAGACCCATGCAGAGAATATTGCTGGCACAGACAGTAGGATTCCCTTCAAAATAAGGGATACGTTTCTTTTACCTGATACTAATGATTGCCGGGAGCCCTGAATATCTCAATGTTTGAAATTACTGGACAAGCTTTGGAATCGAGAATAGTAAGTCGGACCTTCGAGGTGTTGGCAAGCGGGAACTTTCGGATCACTTTGTAACCTATTGTTGTTCCGTCAACTACAGGTATCCAATTTTTATTCTGCAACACTTCAACTTTGTAACTTTTAACGCGCTGTCCCAGTTTAATATACTCCTGAATAAGGATTCTGTTAATCTCTATTTCCGCACCAAGATCAATGATGAGGCTGGCAGATTTTATCTCGTCAGGTGTGGACCAGAATGATTCAGGGTCGCCATCAATGGTATTGATAGCTTTGAATTTTCTTCCTCTGTCGTATTCAGAATGAGCCTTTTTGCCCCTGGCTACCTCATTCTTAAATTCCTTTTCACGTAACTCCCTGAATTCCAATAGAGATTTAACATCGTTTTCATGTAGCAATCCTCTTCTGTCGGGTGGCACATTAAGCAGAAGATTACTGTTCCTTCCAACAGAGGAATAGTATAACTCCAGAAGATTTTCAGATGAACGCACCATGGTATCCTGAGAAGCATGATAGAACCATCCGGGTCGAATGGATACATCGACCTCAGCGGGAACCCAGTAATTTCCATCCTCATGTCCTTCGCCAAGCATATGTGCAAAATTGCCTCCAGGATACATATCATCCTTTTTCAGAAGGCACCAGTTTGTAAGGCTACCCATACCGCTTTCGTTCCCTACCCATCGAATATCCGGCCCTGCATCACTGAACATTACAGCCATTGGTTGAATATCTCTCACTATCGTATGCGTATTGGGCCAGTCGTAATATGTCTTATTGTCAATACGGCGTGTTTCTCTTGCCCCGCCATAAAAACCATCGCCTCCATTGGCCCCGTCGAACCAAACCTCATAAATCTCCCCGTAGTTAGTCAGAAGCTCCCTGAGCTGGTTTCTGTAATAAGTGAGGTATTCAGGTGCAGCATAAACGGAACTGTTTCTGTCCCATGGTGACAGATAAATTCCAAGTTTAAGATCAAACTCATCACAGGCCTGCCTTAATTCTTTAAGAACATCTCCCGTACCTGACTTCCATGGCGAGTTTTTAACCGAGTGTTCAGTAAATGCCGAAGGCCATAGGCAGAAACCGTCATGATGCTTGGCTGTTATTATGATGCCTTTCATCCCCGCATCCCTTGCAGTCTTTGCCCATTGGCGGCAGTCGAGAGCTGTCGGGTTGAATACCGATTCCTTTTCATCACCATAGCCCCATTCCTTATCTGTGAAAGTATTAACAGTAAAATGGACAAACATGTAATATTCCATCTCATGCCAGGCAAGCTGGCGTTCGGAGGGTATGGGCCCGAAGGCTTCGGGAGGGGTCACTTTTGCACAAGCTGTGAACAGAAGAAATGCAAACAGGATTATTGTGAACTTTTTCACATGAAAATAATATAATTAAATTAATAGATACTAAGCAGTTCGTGTGGAACCTTCATGACTGTGCATCATTGTCATGATCTTTTGTGATTTGTAACATGAAGTTTCATAATGCATACTGTGGTTAATACAGAATAAGTCTAATCTGACAGATCTTTAATTCTTATGTTACGGAACCTGACAACTGAACCATGTCCCAGGAAACCGATATGACCTTTTTTATTCTTTAGTCCCGGATGATCCTGATGATCCATCGTTCCATTATCTCTCGGCCCTGAAATATCCCCATCGACTATCACGGTTCCGTTAAGCGTTACTTTTATCCTGGTACCTTTTGCCTCAACCTCCTGATAATTCCATTCTCCGACGGGTTTCAGATAATCACGCTTTGCCGGTATGACTCCGTAAACAGATCCGTGGTACTGGTATGGATGGAGCTTTGAATAAACCTCAGCCGTATTATCAAGTATCTGCAGTTCCATACCTACATAAGCTGCATCACCCTCAAGAGGAGTCCTTATGCCAAGTCCGTTATTTGCTGCAGGAGTGAGCTGGAATTCAAACCTGAAAATAAAATCCGAATATTCCTTCTCGGTGTACAGGTTTCCACCGCTGCTGTTTTCTGGCCTGATCACTATCATGCCATCTTCTGCAACATATGACTGTTTGTTTCCTACCCAGCCATCAAGATCCCTTCCGTTAAACAGCGAGACGAATCCCTCAGCCTTTTCATCGGGGGTAAGATTGTAATCCTTGTCTTTTATCTCCCTGATATAAATATCCCTGAAAGCCAGATCGGTGCCGTGAGCCTGAAGTTCTATCGGCCCCCTGGGGAAAATAGGCCTGTTGCGGTCCCAATAGTTCTCCATCACAACATTATCCACAACTAGATGTCCGTTGAGCCAGACCGATACTTTTTCACCTTTCATCAGGATCCTGAAAGTGTTCCAGTCACCAGTGGGATTATCTGCAACCATCAGCGGTTTTGAAACGTTTACCTGATTATTGTATAATCCTCCTGATCCTACCTGTGGACCAATATCTTTACCAAACGGATCCCAGATCTGCACCTGTGGTGTTCCTCTAAGGTATATGCCGCTGTCGCCACCTTTGGTTATTTTCCAGTCAACCAGCAACTCAAAATCACCATATTCTTCGACCGAACAAAGGTTATCACCTTTTCCGTTGAACCAGATACATCCATCCCTGACACTCCAGCTAGCCGGTACCATCACATTTGCTTCATCCTGTCGACGTGCGAGTTCACCCTTTTTCATCTTAGCTCTGGCGATAGGGTTTTCAACAAGTCCCTGCCATCCAGTAAGATCCTTTCCATTGAACATCGGTTTAAAACCCTCATCAGAGGGCATGGAGGAAAGATACTTGGATATCATCTCCCTGGTATAATCACTTTCCGGGCCCGTAAGCTTTTCTGAGGCCTTAGAAAGAATATCCCTTACCAGCAGTCCGTACATTCCATCGCCTGAGCCGGTTGAAGGTAGTGCAATATTAATGACCGCATTGGCAGCGACTGCAGACGTGGATTGATCGTCAAGAAATCGGGCGGCAAAAAAGAGGGCCGGGTATGTCTTAAGTTTTCCAACCTCATTAAGCACATGATTTTTCCTTTCAGCACTCAGTGCATATGGAATGATTTTCCTGTAAGCAAGAAGTTTTTGCTCGTCAGTAATATCTGCTCCTCTGATTTGTGACACATATCCCAGGAATGCCGGTTCTTCAAAGGTTTTATTTCCAGAGGCACATATTTCATACAAAGCAGATGAAGCAGTGTGGTCTTTCCACGATGTGAGAGTCCTGAAGCATATATCCCTTATCTCTGCATTTCCGTTCTCAAACTCATTCAGTACTGTTTTCAGGGCTTCTCTTCCTCCGGTCTTCGCAAGTACTGGGATCAGCTTTTCCCTGCTTTTACCATCAGCCATTGATTTTAAGATAGTTTCAGACCTGCTCTCTGGATCTGATATCTTCGATGTTGCCGAAGCAATAGCAGCCTGAACGTATGAAACATATTCACTATTTTCCGTTTTGGTAATAAGTTCAATGAGGATTTCCTGGTCATCCGGTCCAGCAAGAGATGCAAGAGCTTTGTAAGCTGCGGATCTGACATTCTCATCATCGGATGATGTATAAGGCCATATAAGCTGGAAGTAATCTTTTCTACACTTCTTGGCTACCAGATCTATTGCAGTTTTTCGTGCGTATGGGGCTCCATCCTTAATTACAGGTACCAGCATCTCTGTTTCCTTATCGCCTGTAACAGATACTAATGCTGTCATGGCAGCATCCTGATCCTCAGGATCGGGGTTGTTCTTTAGATATTCAATCAACGGTGGAACAGCCTTGCTCCCGCTTATTTTGGCAAGAGCGGACGCTGCTTCTATCCTCACGGCTCTTTCGGAAGAGGAAAGCGACGATGTTATGAGTTGCAATGCGGCTTCATCCCTTCTTTCTCCAAGCATGGAGATTATTTCAGGTCTTGCTTCGGCAATGGACTTGGGAAAATAGTTTAACCATTCCCTTACGATCTCGTTTCCAGGAATGGCAAGAGATGCTCTGAATGCTGCGTTCCGGTAAGATTTGTCGGGACTTTCAGCAGCTTTTTTAAGTTCTTTCATCGCATCAATTCCGTGATATCCGACTATTATCATCAGAGCTTGCGTCTTGTATTGAATTGAAAGCTTGTTAGTGCTTTTAGCAATCACAAGCCTGCAGATCTTATCCATGGTCTTCAGGTCTCCATTTTCTCCGACTTTAGCGGCATAGGTTAGCAATGCTGCTGTAGCACCGGAAGGTTCCCATTGGTAAAGAACATCTTTTGCAGCTTTTGCAAGTATCGGTAATGCCCGGGGGCTGCCACTCCGGGCAAGGGCATTTAATGCCGATGATCTGATATCAGGATTTACATCTGAGGCCCATGCAATATACTCATCCACAGCCATTCCCGACTCCATATTGGCAAGGATATTCATCACTGAAGCTGTACATGGCAGATCCCTGTTTGAAAGTGATATGGCCAGAATCTTTTCTGCAAGACTACCTCCGACAGATTCTATCACTCCAAGAGCTGGAGCACAAAGGTCCCTATCGTTAAGCATTAATTTAACAGCTTCAACGGAAGCATCGCTACCAACAAGCTGGAGCTGCTTCATGAAAAAATCTTTCACATCATTCTTCTGCTGGCCGCTGATGTAGGAGATACATGTTTTCTCCCATGATGCTTTTTCGGCATCCTTTCCTCTCCGGGAAAGGAACCTCGACAGGCTTTCCACAGCAAACCGGGCTCTGGTGTCATCGCCCGTACCTGCCGGAATGATTTGATCACAGACCATTTTCAGTCCTTCTTCCCCAAGTTCGAGAAGATCTGACATCAGTTTATCTGTGTGTGAGTTGTCACCGGCCGGTAACTGAGCAAGAAGATCAGCTACCTTGGTCGGGGTAGTCCTTCTGTCCTGGGCATATATCCCTGCCCAGAGTGTCAGAAAGCATAAAACTGATATTATAAAATAATTTGTTTTTATTTTTATTTTCATTTTCTTTTTTCCTTTCAACTTTTCAACCTTTTCAATCTTTCAACTCATCATCACATCTTCCATGCTCCTCTCATTGGCTGATTAATAAGCCTGTTAGCACCTTCATCATCAATGAACAGCTGTTTGACAGGATCATATTTAAGATTTCTTCCCAACCGCAGGGCTATGATACCCAGATTAACGATTGAACACGACCTGTGCCCATTCGACTCGTTAAGCGCAAATTTCTTCCTTGTCCGCACAGATTCAGAGAATGTCATTATCTGAGGTTCAGGGTCAGGAAGAGATTCAATCAGTCTGTGGACATCTTTTATATCGGTTCTGAATCCCTTGTATATCTTACCATAAGGTCCTTCGATATATGCTGCATCTTTGTCGCGGTTTTCCCCATCTAGCACTATTTTGCATCCGTCGGTATAGGTATAGGTTATCCTTCTCCATGAGCCTACTGCGTCGTAGTGCTGTTGCGGTGCATCTATTTCAATTAATGAAGGCCCTGTGTCGTCTTTGCCCAGCAAATATTGAACAGGATCGAGATAATGCTGTCCCATATCTCCGAGTCCTCCTCCGTCGTAGTCCCAGTATCCCCTGAATTTGGAATGGACTCTTTCCGGGTTGTATGGTTTATAGGGAGCTGGGCCCAGCCAGAAATCGTAATCAAGCTCGGGCGGAACAGGCATTGGTTTCAGATTATGCAGGCCGCTCCAGTAAAATTTCCAGTCATATCCGGTGACACCGCTGACTGTTACTTTAAGTGGCCATCCGAGAATACCGCTGTCAACAAGCTTTTTAAGAGGTTTGACTGTTGTTCCCAGTCCATAAAACTGATCCTTGAACCTGAACCAGGTATTGAGTCGGAACATTCTTCCGTGCTTCTGTACCGCTTCCACCACTTTTATCCCCTCACCTATCGTCCTTGTCATAGGTTTCTCGCACCAGATATCCTTACCTGCTTCAGCAGCCATTTTGGCGATGATCCCATGCCAGTGAGGTGGTGTTGCTATATGGACGATGTCAATATCCGGACGTATCAGCAGTTCCCTGAAATCGTGGAATCCGTCGATTTTTCCACCTGCCTGTGCTATTGCCTGGGTCAGATGGTTTTTGTCAACATCGCAAACTGCAATGAGACGGGTACCCTCATAGTCGAAATGACCGCGGCCCATACCTCCGACTCCAATTATTCCTTTGGTTAACTGGTCAGATGGGGCCAAATACCCATGGCCTCCAATAACATGCCGGGGAACGATTGTAAAAGCAAACGCGGCAGCCATGCTCTTTCTAAGGAAATCACGCCTGCCAAGATCTTTATGTTTCATTTCTTATGAATTGGTTTAGTTTTTTAATCCGGATGGCCGAAAATCAAAGTCCTGGTAAGCAAAAAAGCAGCGTGAAATCTGTTTGTAATTCATCCAGAACTTCTCAATGAACTTAGTAATTATTTCTTTTTCAGACAATAAACCGAGACAGCCAGAAGATAAATCATACAGGCAATAAGTACAGACATTCCGAGCGCAATGGTGCTTATATCACTAATCCATCCTATCATTATGGGAATTACTGCACCACCTGATATAGCCATCATCATCAGCCCCGAGATTTCATTATTCTGCAACGGGTATTTTTCAACTGCAATTGAAAAGACAAGAGGCCATATATTGGCAACGGCAAGACCAATTAGGAATATCAGACCCCAGGCTATTGTTCCGGATTTTACCAGGAGTATCGCCACCAGGCAGATAATGCCAAGAATACTTGTCCACATGAAAAAACTCCTTGACGAAATCCTCGTCAGCAATAGTGCTCCTGCAAATGTCCCAAGCATACGTCCAAAAAAATAGACACTTCGTCCCGATTCAGCGGCAGTCTGTTCAATCCCGAACTGTTTGATCAGAAACTGCCCCGAGTTTGAGTTGAATCCCACATCAACTCCAACTACCAGGAATATCGAAAGTACCATGAGAAGGACAAAATTGTTACCCAGAAGTTTAAAGGATGATTTAAATGTAGCTTTATATCCTTCAATCCTGGTTTCATTGATCTTTGATGTTCCCAGCCACAGTACTGACAGTATTGAGACAATTCCAAAGACTAAAAACAGTAGCTTCCAGTCGCCGTATCTTGAAGCAAAAAAACCGGCTAGGGGTGCTCCTAGCATCGATCCTACAGCTTTTACAAACTGTGAAAAGCTAAGAAAACTCGATGCCCTGTTGCCGGGAACAACATCCACGAGCAATGGATTAGCCGATACCTGTACAATGGTGTTTCCTATACCCAGAAGGGCAAACCCTACGAGTACCATGGTAAATGAATAGAGGAAGAATGGTACCAGCAGGCCTAGGGCTGTTATACCCATACCAATGTTTAGCATTGCTTTTTTCCCGAGCCGCGACTGCAATACCCCAACAGGCACAGAAAGAATAAAGAACCAGAGGAAGGCAGCAGAAGGTATAAGCTGGGCCATTGTAGCACTAAGGCTCATATCTTTACTTACCCTGTCGACTCCTATACCAACAAGGTCGACAAAGCTCATGACAAAAAATGCCATCAGAACAGGCAGTATCTTTGAGATGTTGATTTTTTCGCTAGCCATAGGTTTGAGGTTTAAGTTTAAGTTTAAGTTTAGGTATGGAGTTAAGTATTTAAGTTAATTGTAAATAGTAAAGGTCGCAAGGCGACAGGCGACAGGCAACGGGTGACAGGCTACAGGCTTTGGGCGTTGTGCCTTGTGCCCTGAGAGATGTGCCATAGGGGTTATTATTTCACATAAGTGGTAAGGCATGCTGAATGTCTTTCCAGAATTTTTCGTCGAGTAGCCAGGCGCTGCCTATGAATGCTGCATCTTCCTTTAGTTCAGAGAGTGCGACTTGGCAGCTGCATCCTTCTCTCCTCAGGCTCTCTTCAAAGGTCTGCCCAAAGAATTTGTAGGCATTGGAGATATTACCGCCGACAACAATTATTTCGGCTCTGAATTTAATAAGCCAAGGGGCAAGGAACCTACCCAGGTTATTTCCGAACTCGGTAAACAGTTTCAGAACGGTTTCATCAGTTTCCGCCAGATCAGACAACTCCTTTACTCCGCTCAGTGTTTTGCCTGTCAGCTTTTTATATGATCCGAGGAACCAGCGGGTTGAAAAATAATCGTCGGCTATATTGTCACCGTATGGCAGGTGATAAACGCATCCTAATCTGGGTACCTCAGGACCGTCACAAATTGGGATTTTCTGGTCAATAAAGGCAGAACCGAATCCCGTTCCCAGGGTAATTGACATTGATCGTCCTGCCGAGGAAGCCTTTCCGACCAGAGCTTCACCAACGGCAAAAGCAGATACATCATTCATGAACCTTACCGGAAATTTACCAAAAGACTTCAATCTTTCAGAAACAGCCTCCTTTACGTTGCATCCATAGAGATTTTCGTACTTAGCCACACCTTTAATGTAGCTAATACCTTTTACATAGTCGAAGGGACCGGGCATACCAAATCCTATCCCCTTAATTCTCCTTCCGGGAGTTTTATCTATCGAATCAGAAAGGGCCCCGGCCCAGATATCAAGTATTTCATCCGCAGGCGCCTTATTGTCAACAGCTTTTTCTGTAAGTGTCTCCTGTAGAATACTGCAATCCTTCAGGTTAACTGCAGCACAGCTGATATGGCTGCCACCTATGTCAGCTCCTATGGCAATGTCATTTTCCATAAACTTTATTATTACTGGGATATTACGAAAAACAAGATGCTGAAAATATTCAAATTTGTCGTCAATACAAAGAAATAATTTTTAAAAATGAACTATATCTGATATAAGTGATCTTTCTCATTTTTATTTTTCTGTAATTAATCGTACTTTGAGATGAGTTTTCATTCTGAACGGAAGTTTCTGTTTCAGAAAAAAGACTGGAAGATTTCCAAAACCAGATAAACCAGAATCAGATGGCAAAAGTAACAAAGGAAGACGCATTGTTCTATCACAGCAGGGGGCGTCACGGCAAAGTAGAAGTAATTCCCACAAAGCATTATGACACTCAACTTGACCTTAGCCTGGCATACACTCCAGGTGTCGCCTTCCCTTGTCTGGAAATTGAAAAGAATCCTGAGGAAGTTTACAACTATACTGCAAAGGGTAATCTTGTTGCTGTAATCTCAAACGGAACTGCGGTACTTGGTCTGGGGGATATCGGAGCAATGGCCGGCAAACCGGTTATGGAAGGAAAAGGCCTTCTCTTTAAGGTTTTTGCTGATGTCGATGTCTTTGATATTGAAGTTGATGAAAAGGATCCCGAAAAACTGGTTGAAATATGCGTAAAAATCGCACCCACTTTCGGAGGTATCAATCTTGAAGACATTAAAGCTCCTGAATGTTTTGA
Organism: uncultured Rikenellaceae bacterium; assembly: GCA_964613785.1. Classification (GTDB taxonomy): domain Bacteria; phylum Bacteroidota; class Bacteroidia; order Bacteroidales; family VadinHA17; genus LD21. Next base: position 40,673 of record CAZTJT010000001.1, on the reverse strand, counting down.
AGTGGAATCAAAACTGAAAGCAATTTTAGACATACCGGTATTTCATGATGACCAGCATGGCACGGCAATTATCTCTGCAGCAGGATTGTTGAATGCATTGGAAATAACGGACCGTAAAATTGAGGACCTTAAAATGGTTGTTTGCGGTGCAGGAGCCGCAGCTATTTCCTGTTCCAGGCTTTACCTGGCATTGGGTGTGAGAAGAGAAAATATTGTCATGGTAGACAGCAGGGGTGTGATAAACAGAAAAAGAAAAGATCTGAATAAATACAAACAAGAATTCGTCACCGACAGAAATATTGATACCCTTCAGGAAGCAGTTAAGGGAGCTGATATGTTTCTCGGGCTGTCGATCGCCAATATGATGACCCGAGAAATGCTTGCCTCAATGGCTGACAATCCCATTGTATTTGCTATGGCAAATCCAAATCCCGAGATCTCATATGAGGACGCCATGGCTACCAGAAATGACCTCATATTTGCAACAGGAAGGTCTGATTATCCCAACCAGATAAATAATGTCTTGGGATTTCCTTTCATATTCAGAGGAGCACTTGATGTAAGGGCATCAACAATAAACGAAGAAATGAAGCTTGCAGCTGCAAAAGCACTTGCATGCCTTGCAAAGGAACCAGTTCCCGCATCTGTTTTGCAGGCCTATAATCTTGAAAAGCTTACTTTCGGGAAAGACTACATAATCCCTAAGCCCCTCGACCATCGTCTTATCTCATGCGTAGCTTCATGCGTTGCAAAAGCTGCAATGGATTCGGGTGTAGCTAGGAAACCTATAACCGACTGGGAAGCATACAAGCAAAACCTTGATAATAGGTTAAGCGTGCATATCAAGAAAGTTGCTGAGATAAACGAATACTAAAAATAAGTCCTCTGTTTCTGTCTTTCAATTATCTGCTGGTGAACCTTTTTCTCATACATTGCAGTAATGAGCAAAGCAATATCATTGATACTGAATGACAGTCTGTTAAGAGTTACATCAAATAAACTGTCAATATTCTTTATTTTCTTGTCAAGAAAGGTCTGAATGAGATCCGCCCTTTTCTCATCCGTTTCGATAATAAATTTTTCAGCCTCCTCCATATTTACATTCTTCTTCTTCATCACATTGTTTACTCGCCAGTGGAAGGGAGCTATAAGTCTCACATGCAGGGAGTCCTTAATATCATGAGCGATCGAAACACCGCCTCGACCTACTATTACGATGTAGCCCTCCTTGCAGATAGAAAGTACAACGTCTTTGATCGCTTTTTTAACTCTGAGATCGCTTACAAAGCCTCCTGAGAAAGCCATTATCATTTCCGAGAGGTCGGACAATTTAATTCCCTCATAGTAGTTTTCAACCCGCTGGGAATCAATATTGAGTTCTTTCGCAATTGAATAGATAATATCCTTGTCAACCCACCTCCATTTTGCAGTTCCGAACTTTTCATTCAGGTTCTCAACAACTTTCGATGCGACCTCCCGGGCATCACATCCCGTAAGCCTGGAAATTGTTATCACAGGGCCATCGTTTACTGAAGGTGACTTAAGTACCGAATTTCTGTAGCGCTCATCAAAATAATCAAAAAATTTTTCCATTTACCTGTAAGTTTTTCTTTATAAATTATAAGCAGGTTTCTGAATTATTACAAATCCTAAGTACACAAAAGGTTTCCTGCTATTTATAAAGCCGCCGGAAACAGAGTCGCTTCATTTCAAAGTTAAAAGTTACGAAAAAAAACTGATATCACGAAGTTTTTTTGACCCGCTGATAAATCCTGCTCTTAAAATTTTCATAGCTGTTGTTTTTGACAGGATTATATTTACGTTTTTATTCTATCTTTATCGAAAGATAAATCGATCATATAATTTAACTTATTTGTCATGAATTCACAGTTTTTATCCAGACCTGAAATAATCTGGTTTATAATCGGACTTGCTCTTTTTCTTCTTGAGCTTGTCCTGCCGGGATTTGTAATTTTCTTTTTTGGTGTGGGAGCATGGATAACTGCACTCCTCTGCCTGATTGCTAATCCCAATTTAAATGTACAGGTATTGGTGTTTGCCATCACTTCCGTACTTTCGCTCCTCGCCCTGAGAAAAATGATCCAGAAACGCTTTTTCCTTGCAAAAGACGACGGTCTTTCCGACAGCGTAGAAGATGAGTTTACAGGAAAGGAAGCTGTTGCAATTAACAGTTTCAAGCCAGGTGATACAGGGAAAGTTGACTTCAAAGGCACTTCATGGAAAGCCGAGTCTGAATCGGAAATACATGAAGGACAGAGTGTTATAATAAAAAGCAAAGAAAATTTTAAATTAATTGTCGAACCAAAAAATAATCAAAAATGACAGCAGCTATTACATTTGCAGCAGCCTCAAGTACTACATTCATACTGATTGGTGTAATTATTCTGGCTTTCATCCTAATTTCATCCATGGTGAAAGTTGTTCCGCAAAGGACAGCTATCATCGTAGAGAGACTTGGGAAATACAGGGCTACATTTACAGCAGGTTTTCAGGTACTGATTCCATTTGTGGATAAGATCAGATACAAACATACTCTCAAGGAACAGGCTATTGATGTCGCATCTCAGATATGCATCACTAAAGATAATATTGCAGTTGAGGTTGATGGCATTCTTTACCTTCAGGTACTCGACCCTCAAAAAGCTTCATACGGTATCGATAATTACAGGTTTGCATCCATTCAGATTGCGCAGACAACCATGAGGAGCGTGATAGGCAAGCTTGAACTTGACAGGACCTTTGAGGAGCGCGAATCGATAAATGCAACTATCGTTGAGGCAGTTGACAAGGCCAGCGAGCCATGGGGTGTTAAGGTTACCAGGTATGAGGTGAAGAATATTTTCCCTCCTCAGAGCATTAAGGACGCAATGGAAAAACAGATGAGGGCCGAAAGGGAAAAGAGAGCGCTCATAGCCGAATCGGAAGGGACAAGACAGGCAAAAATAAATGTTGCTGATGGAGACAAGCAGGAATTCATTCTGAAATCGGAAGGTGAAAAGCAGAAACGAATTAATGAGGCAGCCGGTCGTGCATCAGAAATTGAGCAGGTGGCTAATGCCACTGCAAACGGGCTAAGGGCAATCGCCAAAGCTATTTCTGAAGAAAACGGCCTCAACGCTGTAAACCTCCGCATAGCCGAACAATATCTTAACGGCTTCGCAAATCTGGCTAAACAGAATAATACTATTATCCTGCCGGCAAATCTGTCAGATGTGGCAGGTATCGTTGCAACAGCCACATCAATGTTTAATGAGGTAAAGGATAAAAAGAAATAGCCTAACCAACCACCAAATCCTGAATCCCCCCTCAGTGCGAGGTACCAATTACACCAATTATGCTGGTGTCAGTCTGGTTCATCTGTAACTTATATAAACGCTTCGCAGTCCCATCATTTTGTACCGCGGCTGCCATATTTTTGCGGGATGGGATCATACATCCCCATGCTCGGTCCTCATTATTATCTCATTTTGCAGGTCTTCGCCGAGGTCGTTGAAATAATCGCTGTATCCGGCAACCCTGACAATCAGATCGCGGTATAATTCTGGATGCTTCTGCGCCTCACGCAGGGTTTCTGCGTTGACCACATTGAACTGGATATGGTGGCCGTCGAGACTGAAGTAACTTCTTATTAAAGCAGTAAGGCAATTGTAGCTGTCTTCATCCTCAAAAAACCTGGGCGAGAACTTCTGGTTTAGCAAGGTCCCTCCCGTACGTAAATGATCAATCTTGGAAGCCGACCTGATCACTGAGGTAGGTCCCTGGTTGTCAGCCCCCTGACTTGGTGATATACCTTCAGAAAGTGGTGTATAAGCCTTGCGGCCGTCAGCAGTTGCTCCTGTTACGCTGCCAAAATAAACATGCGAGGTTGTTGGAAGCATGTTAATCCTGTGCACTCCACCCCTTGATGCAGGTCTTCCGTTCACTGCATTATAGAATATCTCAAATACCGTCACAGCCTGATTATCGGCATAGTCATCATCATTGCCATATTTGGGTGTGTTGTAAACAAGATCATATCTGATGCTTTCATATCCTTCAAAATCTGACTCAAGGGCCTTTGTAAGCTCATCCCAGGAATAGTTTTTCTTGTCATAAATATTAAACCTGATCGAAGTAAGGATATCTGTGAGTGACCCAAGTCCTACACCCTGTACATAAGTGGTATTATATCTTGCTCCCCCGCAGTTGTAATCTTTCCCGTTCTTTATGCAGTCTTCAACCAGAAGCGAAAGGAACGGTACCGGCAGGTAATTCTCAAAAGTCTTACTGATAACATTGTTACCCCTGATTTTAATATCTGCAAAATAATTTACCTGTGTCCGGAATGCGGCAATAAGATCTTTGAACGATTTATAATCAGGTGCATAACCTGTTTCCAGGCCTATCTGTTTCTCTGTACGCTTGTCATAACCATTGTTAAGAGTTATTTCAAGAATCTTAACAAGGTTGAAATACCCTGTAAGCCAATATGCTTCTGTGCCGAAAGCGCCTGATTCAACGCATCCTGAAGCACCTCCGTTTCGTGCATCAGTAATATCCTTCCCCTGCCACAGAAGCTCCTGAATGATGGCTTCAGTGTTGAAGCATGAAGGCTGTCCGAATCCGGTGCGGATAATATCAAGGGCCTTATGAATGAACCTGTCGGGGCCTTTTTTGCTAATCTGCACCATAGAAGAGGGCTGAAGGATTCTCATTTCCCTTATCAACTCAAGAAGGATATATGACATTTCATTCACCGCATCTGATCCGTCACTTCTTACCCCTCCAAGGTTTATCAGGCAAAAGTCGGTATATGTATTGCTTTCATTGGCAGTAACTCCGATCTTTGGAGGAGAGGGATGGTTATTGAACTTTACCCAGAAACAACCCAGGAGATCAAAAAGCTTATCATCGGAAAGACTACCCGATTCCTTTTCTTTTTTATAGACTTTGTACAGATGCTGGTCGAGTCGACCCGGATTAAAGGAATCCCATGGATTAAGTTCAGTAATAACACCAAGATGAATGAACCAATAATGCTGAAGCATCTCATGAACAGTTTCAGGGGCTTCTGCAGGAACCTTCCTGCATATTCGTGCCATCTCCTGCAATTCTGTTTTTCTCACCTCGTCATTTTCTATAGCGGCAAGTCTTTCAAGTTCATCTGCATATCGACCCGCATACATAATTATTGCATCACAGGCAATTTCCATCGCCTTCAACTCCTCCGACTTTTCAAAAGCTTCTCTGTCATTATAAAAATCAAGTCCCATTAGACTTTCATTAATTTCCTTTTTAAGCTGATTGAATCCGGTGTTGAACATTTTGTATCCCAGAACGGTATGACCAGGAGCCCTCTGCTCCTGAAATTCAGTGAATATGCCAGCATTATAGGCATAATGCCACTCCGGTGTCATCAGACTCATTATCCTGTCGCGGTTGCTTTTGCCCTCCCAGAAAGGAATTATAACATCACGATAGATCTTCTTCACTTCTTCGCTTACCACAAAGGAGACCTTTTCCCTTAAGTTAAGTATCTCAAGATCGCGGATTGAATGAACACATATTTCAGGGTAGGTAGGAACTGCTTTGGGCGCAGGACCGCGCTCGCCGACTATCAGTTCTCCTTCATTTATACACAAATATTTATGCTTCAGAATGTATTCAAATGCCTTTGCCCGCCTTACAGGAGCTGAAATCTCACGGGCTATATCGCTTTTATAAAACTGAGTAACCAGCAATGCCCTTTCTGCTGATATTGTCTCTACCGCATTAAGGCTCTCATCACGAAGCCTTTTTACCCTATCGGAAAGAATCATAATTCAATTTTAATTTATTAAGTCTTTTTTACACTCTGATTTAGTTTTGATATCATTAAATATCAATCCCGATTTTTCAATTTTATTAATAGCGAGTTATCATAATTACTTTCTGCATATTATATTATTGTTTTTCAACAATATTTTTATACACCTGTCTTTACAGGTATACCTGTATACGAGAAATAATCTTTCAAAGAATTCATTCTATCAGACGACGGCTCTTGGGTATCCTTCATCCTGAAAGGGATATTGAATTTCCTGTATTTTGCCATTCCTATCCTGTGATAAGGAAGGAGGCTGATCTTCAGAAGATTGTCACATTTAAGCTCTATAAGCATCTCCCGAAGGGAGTGGAGATTTTCTGAATCATCATTAATTCCGGGGATAACAGGCACTCGTATTATAACTTTCTTCCCTTCATTAAGGATCATGCGCAGGTTTTCAAGTATGCCGATATTGCTTACTCCAGTGTATTCAATATGCTTTGTGCAGTCCATCTGCTTAATGTCGAAAAGGAACAGATCCGTAAAAGGCATAACTGCTCTGAAGTGTTCAACAGAAGAATATCCCGATGTGTCAACAGCTGTGTGATATCCTTTTTCGCAGCATGCTTTCAATGCTTCAACAAGAAATTCAGACTGCATCATGGGCTCTCCACCGGAAAATGTAACGCCACCGTTCGACTGTCGTATAAAAATGCGCTCTCTCTCCAGAATCTTCAGAATCTTGCCCACATCATAGAACTCGCCGGCTTTTGTAATGCTTTCAAATTCCCTGTCGCCTAACTTTCTTCTGTTTACAATTATTTCCTGCTCCGCTGATAATCCTTCAGGATTATGGCACCACCAGCACGAAAGCGGACAGCCTTTCATAAAGAAAGTGACCCTAATACCCGGACCATCGTGTATTGAATATCGTTTTACGTCAAAGATAAGGGCCTGCATGGAGAGTAAGAAGTAAGAAGTAAAAAGTAAGGGATAGTGAGGGTAAACAGTATGATTTATCTGACTTGGTCTGACGACTGAAGGGAATAAAACATCAGGCAGCAATAAAGGCGGCGTCCCAGGCGCTGCATCATGAAACGGTATCTGAGATTTGCGGTCATAATTACCTAAACTGCCGAAAGTTATGCAAAATTGTGAATAATGTGATTCTCCTTAAGAAAAAATCATAAAAATTAACATAACATTAACAATAGTCCATGCAACAAATGTGGATCCACTTACGTCTATATAGTGTAAAGAGTTAATAAAATTGGTTGTTCTTTGATATCAGGTTATTTTCCGGCAGGAAAAATAACACAAAAATATATAAGATTTCTTTTTAGGCCGTTCGGCCAAATTCTACGATCAGGTTTAGGTTAATGAAGGAAAGATAACTCCCAACTATCTTTCCTTTCTTTTTTTTAGGGGTTGATTCTGTTGCACCCAACTATCCTATCTGGTTTTACCCCTCATCCCTCTAAGGGAGGCTAAATAAGTATTGTGCAGCTAATACCCCACTTTAGGCCCTATGTTTGTAAAAACATAGTTTCAGGTTTTTAGTATTTGAGTAATTCGTAACTATTCAAAGTTATTAAACAACCTGAAACTTTGTTTTTTCACATAGAAGGGGGGCAGGGAGTCTTCAGTCTTACTTTACAAAAAAATGCTAAAAAAATTTAATATGCATATATTTAATCAGGAAATTACAATCTTTGTAACCGGTCAGATATTAGTTTCCATTAAATAAATCGGAATGAAAAAAGCATTTGCAATTGTATTATCAGTTATGATTTTGGTTTCATGTGATCAAAAAGTAAAAAGTGATAACCCCTTTTTCAATAAATATGACACCCCTTTTGAGGTGCCTCCTTTTGAACTTATAAAGACTTCACATTTCAAGCCAGCCTTCTTAAAAGGATTTGAGGAGCAGAAACTGGCGGTGAGAAAGATAGTCACCAATACCCAGGAGCCAACATTCGAGAATACAATTAAAGCACTTGAATACAGTGGAGAGCTTCTTACTAAAGTGAGCAGGGTTTTCAGTTCTCTGAATTCAGCGCACACAAACGACACATTACAGGCCATCAACAGGGAAATTGCCCCTTTGACTGCTAAACACAGGGATGATATAAATCTGAATGACACGCTCTTCATCAGGGTTAAATCTGTATATGAGAATCGGGATAAGTTCAATCTTACCGAAGAGGAAAAGATGGTTTTGGAAGAGACCTACAAGGGGTTTGTAAGGAGCGGGGCAGCGTTGTCGGCAGAAGACAAGGCAAAACTGCGAAAAATTAATGAGGAGCTTTCAATTCTTTCTGTTCAGTTTGGACAGAATCTCCTTGCAGAGACAAATGCTTTCAAGCTTATAATTGACAAGTGTGAGGACCTTGCAGGTCTGCCTGATGGAGTCATTGAACAGGCCGCAGCCCTTGCCAAAAGTATGGATCTCGACGGCAAATGGGTATTTACAATCCAGTACCCGATAATGGAACCATTTCTGAAGTATGCTGATAACCGGGACCTCAGGAAAAAGCTCTTCACCGCATATTTCATGAAAGGAGACAATGACAATGAAAGGGACAACAAATCAATTATTGCAAGGATAGCAAAGCTCAGGCTTGAAAGGTCTAATATCCTGGGATATAAAACCTATGCCGATTATGCGCTTGAAAGGAGCATGGCCAAAACGCCAGAAAGGGTTCTGGATTTCCTTGGTCAGGTGTGGAATGCAGCGATTCCCGTGGCAAAAGCAGAAGCCGCAGCACAGCAGGAGATCATCAACAGAGAGGGTAAAAAGTTCAAACTTGAACCCTGGGATTGGTGGTACTATACCGAGAAGATAAAAAAGGAAAAGTACGCTCTCGATGATGAAATAATAAGGCCCTATTTCAAAATAGACAATGTAATTGAAGGAATGTTTTACGTGGCCAACAGGCTCTACAACCTGACATTCAAGGTTCGCAACGATATCCCCAAATATCATCCGGATGTTACAACTTATGAAGTTACAAGGAATGGAAAGCACATAGGTGTTCTGATGATTGACAATTATCCGAGGGCATCAAAAAGAGGAGGTGCATGGTGCGGTGCCATGAGGGGGCAGAGTCGCAACATAAAGGGTAAAATGATAACACCTGTTGTGACCATGGTCACCAACTCAACACCTCCCGGTTCCGACAAACCTTCGCTCCTTACAGCCGATGAAGCAAGTACCCTGTTTCATGAGTTCGGACATGCACTGCACCAGCTTCTTTCGAATTCTACCTATCCGAGTGTGTCGGGAACTTCCGTCCCTCGAGATTTTGTAGAACTCCCATCCCAGATTATGGAACATTGGGTCCTGGAACCAGAAGTGCTGAAGGTATATGCAAAACATTATAAGACTGGAGAAGTCATCCCGGCAGAAATAGTGGAAAAACTTGATAAAGTCCGTAAATTCAACACGGGATTTACAACGGTTGAGTTTCTGGCTGCAGCTCTTCTTGATATGGAATACCACATCATAACCGAACCGGTTGATATCGATATCAGAGAATTCGAAAAAAAGACTATGGACAAATACGGGTTGATAAATGAAATCAAACCAAGATACAGGTCAACATATTTCAATCATATTTGGAGCTCGGGATATGCTGCCGGTTATTATAGTTACTATTGGAGCGAAATGCTTGATGCTGATGCCTTCCAGGCTTTCAAAGAAACCGGTGACATTTTTAATAAAGATGTAGCATCAAAATTTGAGAAGGAAATTCTTTCCAGGGGTGGTACTCGTGACCCTCTTGATATGTACATAGCTTTCAGGGGTAAAGAACCGGATATAGACGCACTGCTTAAAAGCAGGGGACTTAAATGATCCCACAAACAGTATTCAGAACAAATACGGGAGATATTTGAATGAAAATAACCAGTCTGATTCTATTAATTATCATTTTTTCTTTATCAGACAACTTTGCTCGCGAACATCCACCGGCTGCTAGAAAAGGTGTACTGGATCTGAGGCAGGCATCAATTGATGAGGACTTCAGTTTAAGACTTAACGGAGAATGGGAATTTTACTGGAAAAAGCTACTCCGTCCAGCCGACCTGCATTCAGGGATATCTGACCCTGACTTATACGGGAAGGTGCCATCATATTGGACCAGTTACCACGATGATAAGGTTAAAACCGAACCGATGGGTTATGCCACATACAGGCTGAAAGTTGTTCTCCCACCCGGATTCAGAAAGTCACTGGGATTCAGTATGCCTGTCTTTGATTCATCTTATGACCTTTACATAAACGGAAAATACCTTGGGGGAAATGGTATCCCAGGAAAAACGGAGATAGACACAGAACCCTGGTACGAAAGGAAGTTCTTTAGTTATGACACTGATTCAGATACACTTTCAATTCTGATAAACGTATCAAACTTCAGTCACCGGCGAGGCGGATTCTGGCTGCCGGTTGAAATGGGAAACTTCGAGTATTTACAGAAGCGCTTTTCCGCATCCTTTGCAAAAGACTGGGCTATAGTCAGCCTTCTGTCCGGATTTTCGCTTTTATTTCTATTCTTTTTTATCATCTATCCAAAAGACAGACTTATTGAGTTTTTCAGCCTGGCACTCTTCGGACTGGCGTTAAGGCCACTCTTTACCTCAAACTTTCTAATTCTTTCATTCACCAATCTCAGATGGGAATGGATAGTAAGGTTTGAATATCTTTTGCTTTATCTTGTAATAATTAGCTGGTACTGGTATACTGTATATCTTTATCCATCTAAATTATTCAGAATTCTTGCATGGATAATAACTTTAATGCTGCTGTGCGCATCTTTACTTACATCAGTACTGCCGGTAAAAGTTTTCAGTTACAGTACATTTCTTTGTTATCCCGCCCTGGCCTTAATGATAATATACACACTGGTTCAGAATGTGACCGGCATTATCAGAAAGAACCGGGCAGACTATATTTATTTTACAGCTTTCATCCTTCTTTCATTTGGTGCCATTCATGATGTGATTGTGTCACTGGGTAAACAACTAAGTTACCCAGGGTATATCCTTTCATCAATATTAGTATTATTTGTTTTCATCCAGGCAGTTATGCTTCTCTACAAATGGGTTAATGCTTATTCGGAAAAGGAAAAGCTGCAGAGTGAACTAGAGTACATGAACAGAAACCTTGGCATTCTGGTTGAAGAAAGGACCCAGGAAATTAACAAACGCAAAGAAGAGATCGAAAAACAAAATGTGAAGATTGCCCTCCAGAATAAACAACTGTCGGAGACCATCCAACTTAAGAATAAAATATTTTCAGTTATTGCACACGACCTTCGCAGCCCTGTTGTGAATATTCTTTATATGTTGAATCTGCTCAAGGAGGAGGAGTTCAAGGCAAAGTACGATGAGTTTGCCAACTTAAGTATACAGTATGCCCAACAGGTCATAAATCTTCTTGAAAATATGCTTGTCTGGGGAAAAGGACAGGAAGATAAAATAAAATACTCCCCAGGATATCATGATCTTGCCGACCTGGTACTTACCAATCTTAGTATTTTCAAGGAAGCAGCTGACAGCAAGGATATTTCAATGAACTTTACCCAAATTGGAAATTCAAAGGCATTCTATGACAAGGATCTGCTTGATATCATCATCAGAAATCTTCTTTCGAATGCAATAAAATATACTCCCAGGGGAGGCAGGATCAGCATTCTCCTTAAAGATAAAACCCTGACAGGAGGAGGTACAATCCTCAAGGTATGCGACAACGGGGTTGGTATCCCTCTGGTTAAACAAAAGTATCTGTTCACAACCACTGAGATTGTAAGTACACCTGGCACTGAGAATGAAAAGGGTACAGGCCTCGGACTAAAACTATGCCAGGAGCTGATAATGCTCAATAAAGGAACATTATCAGTGGAAAGCAAGGAAGGTGAAGGTACCTGTTTCGCCGTAACCCTGCCTGAGCATGGACAATAAGATTTATATGTCTTATCTGCAAATTTTAATTATTAACGGGTTAAAGTAGTCTCTTATCCAGGGTAATATAAGATATATAGCATAAATGACAATTATTGTAAATATTTTTACCCAGATTTGTATGCGGGTAAATTGTTGGCAAAAATGAAAAGAGACATCATTCATATAGATGAGGATAAATGCAATGGCTGCGGCTTATGCGTACCCAACTGCCATGAAGGTGCCATTCAGATAATCGACGGAAAAGCCAGGCTTGTAAACGAGCTCATGTGTGACGGACTGGGCGCCTGTATTGGTCACTGTCCTGAAGGAGCAATCACCATCGAGACCAGGGAGGCTGAACCATACAATGAGATTAAAGTTATTGAACAGATGACAGACAAAGGCAGGAACACAATTATTGCTCATCTTAAACATCTGAAAGATCACGGTGAGATAGGTTTCTTCAATGAGGCATATAATTATCTGAAAGAACACCAGGCTATTCTTGGTTTTGGTCTTGCTGAGGTTATGGATGAAGTCAATAACCCAGGAAAAGTTGTGGAAAATAAGGAGAAAACTTACAGTAATGTTCATAGTAAATCAGTAGGAGGTTGTCCTGGATCACGCCCGATGGTAATTGAGAAATCACAGGAAAACCGGGATTTGAAATCGACTTCTGATCAGCCATCAGAGCTTCGTCAATGGCCGGTGCAGATGCATCTCCTGAATCCCAATGCTCCTTATCTGAGAGGATCTGACCTGCTCCTGGCAGCCGACTGTACAGCTTTTTCTATGGGCAACTTTCACAACAGATATCTCAGAGGAAAATCTCTGGCGATTGCCTGTCCCAAGCTCGATCAGGGCCTTGATGTATACATAGAAAAGCTAACAACCATGATCGAGATGGCCAGACTCAATACAATAACTGTATTAATGATGGAAGTGCCATGCTGTGGGGGCCTGTTGCAGATGGTAAGGGCTGCCCAGTCAAGAGCATCGCGTAAAGTGCCAGTTAAGCAGATTATTGCAAGTCTCACCGGTGATGTGTTAAGCGAAGAATGGGTTTAGGATTCTCAGGGCAGCAGGTAACGGATGAAGGGCAACAGATCAAGAGCCATAAAACCTGAAGTCCCCGATCCTAATCCAATGGTTAGGGACAATCATAAAACTATACCAAAAGGGTGACATACAGAGCATATTAACAACCACATATCACTGCGATACCAGTTTAAGGAACAGTGCAAGAATAAAGCAACAAAATTGATATCTAGATAAAAATATATACTTTAGCCGACCAACAGTAGGATTAGATTAGATCCCTTACTTTTTTTATTGAATTATATGTCTAACAATGAACCAAAGTTTCCCGGACGCGGAAGGTTTTATCTGGGACTTGACATAGGATCAGTTTCGCTCAATACCGTCCTTATGGATGCAGAGTATAATGTTATTGAGAACTATTATGATTATGTCCATGGGAAACCTTTTTCAGTACTCAGGGAAAGATTATCTTCAATTTTATGGGATCACAAACCTGAAGATTTTGCCGGTATAGCACTTACAGGGACGGGAGGTAAACTAGCTTCCGATCTGATTGGAGGGGTAGTTGTGAATGAAATAATTGCCCAGGCCACCTCAGCAGGTCGGTTATACCCTGATGCACAAACTGTTATTGAGATTGGCGGAGAAGATTCCAAGCTTATTTTGCTCGAAAAAGATCCTTCAACCGGTCACTCCAGACTGCTCGATTTTGAGATGAACAGCATTTGTGCTGCCGGAACAGGATCTTTTCTTGATCAACAGGCGAGGCGCATTGGTGTTCCCATAGTTAAGAAGTTTGGTGAAATGGCACTTAAATCGGTTGATCCTCCAAGAATTGCAGGTAGGTGCAGCGTTTTTGCCAAAAGCGACATGATTCATCATCAGCAGATTGCAACCCCGTTACAAGATATAGTTGCGGGATTATGTTTTGCACTTGCCAGGAATTTCCGGAGTAATGTTGCCAGAAGTAAAGAATTCAGGAAGCCTGTTATTTTCTCAGGTGGTGTTGCTGCCAATGCAGGGATGGTCAGAGCATTCAGGGAGATCCTGAACCTCAGTGAAGATGAGCTTATCATACCTGAATATCATGCATCAATGGGAGCCATTGGTGCCGTAATGTATGCTTACACAAACCATCTGGAGATGAACCAATTCAAAGGACTTGAAAAGCTCGAGCATTATCTTCGACAGGACTCGTCCCTTTTCAACAGTCTTCCCCCCCTGGTTGAATCAGAAGCGATATTAGATAAAAATGTTTATTACAAAAAGAATGGAGCCGAAAAGATCCAGGTCTACCTTGGAATAGATGTCGGATCATTAAGCACAAATGTAGTACTCATTGACAGTAACCACAAGGTGATCGCAAGAAGATACCTGCCAACGGCCGGTAAGCCTCTCGAAGCCATTCAGAAAGGGATGACGGAGATCTATGATGAAATTGGCGAAGATGTTGAGGTTATTGGAGCAGGTACAACAGGATCGGGCCGTTACCTCACAGGTGATTTCATTGGAGCCGATACAATCCAAAATGAAATAACGGCACAGGCTACTGCGGCAATAGATTATGATCCCACTGTGGATACCATTTTTGAGATTGGCGGTCAGGACTCGAAGTATATCAGTATTGAAAACGGAGTGGTGATTGATTTTGAGATGAACAAGGTGTGCGCTGCTGGGACCGGATCTTTTCTTGAGGAGCAGGCTGAGAAACTAAACATTAATATCGTTAATGAGTTCGGATGCCTTGCATTGCAATCTGAATGTCCTGTAAAACTCGGCGACAGATGCACCGTATTCATGGAATCGGACCTTAATACCTATATGCAGAGAGGAGCAAAAAACGACAATCTCGTAGGAGGTCTCGCCTACTCAATAGTATACAACTATCTGCAAAAAGTTGTTGCGGACAGGAAGGTTGGCAACAAGATATTCTTTCAGGGTGGGGTAGCAAACAACAAGGCTGTGGTTGCAGCTTTTGAGCAGGTTACCGGCAAAAAGATTACAATCCCCCCCCATTTTGATGTCACCGGAGCAATAGGAGCTGCAATACTCGCCAGGAAGTTAATGAAAAAAGGGCAGAAAACGTCTTTCAAGGGTTTTGGAATTAGAAATGCAACTTACGAAATAACCAGGTTTGTATGTCCGAGTTGTACAAATCATTGTGAGATAAGGAGAGTCAGAATAGAAGGTGAGAAAAAGTCACTTTTCTATGGCGGACGCTGTGAAAAGTATGAAACTGACGGTCGAAAAAAAGCTGCCAATAATATCCCGAATCTATTTCAGAAGAGGATTGAAATGCTGATGGAAGGTTTCGTGGAAGGTGAAGGAAAACCAGGTAACACTACAATTGGTATACCTCGAGCACTCATGGTATTTTACCAGCAGTTTCCCTTCTGGCACACTTTCTTCGAGCACCTGGGATTTAATGTGGTCCTCTCCAGGGAATCGGACAAAGATCTGGTTACAGATTCAATTGAAACAATAACAACTGAAACCTGCATGCCGGTGGAACTTATACACGGACATGTCATCGATCTCATAGAAAAAAACGTCGACTATATATTCCTTCCCTTCATAGTAAATGCAAAGTTCCGCGAGGGGAACAAAACCTTCAATTGCAATTGTCCATGGATACAGACTTATCCATTCATGGTCAAAGCAGCATTAAAAGGGAAAATTGATGAATCAAAACTGCTGATACCCACGCTTCATTTCCGGTTTTTCGAACGAGCGCTTGTGAAGGAAATGTCTTCATATTTTAATATAAAATTCGGTATCAGGAAAGAAGACATTAAAGAAGCGATATACAAAGCCGATTCTGCACAGGTTGCATTTGAAAGAAGCCTTATCGATTACGGTAGGAGTGTATTGAAGAATATCCCTGAGAACTGCAGACCTGTTGTGCTTTTAGGAAGACCCTACAATAGTGCTGATTCACATCTAAATCTGGGGCTGGTGGAAAAGCTCATTTCACAGAATGTGATGCCTGTGCCTGTCGATATGCTCGACCTTAGTCCATACAATATATTTGAAAACTACAGGAATATGTACTGGCCAAATGGCCAGAAAATTATTGCTGCTGCACAGCATGTTGCTAAGACCGACAATCTGCATGCCGTATATATCAGCAATTTCAGATGTGGGCCTGATTCATTTATCTGGCATTATGTTACGGAAGAGCTTAAGGGCAAACCTTTCCTTCACCTTGAAGTTGATGAACACTCAGCTGATGCGGGAATGGTTACGCGGATCGAGGCATTTCTCGACAGCCTTAAGGGATCGGAGATGAATGCGAAGAAAAAGGTTACGGTCTTCAGGCCCCATCCTGGTCCGTCATCACCACCTTCAAGCCGTACCCTTTATTTCCCATACATGCATGATGGGGCATATATGATTGCAGCAGCAGCCCGCAGTGTGGGCATTCCTTCCGAGGTGCTTCCCAAACAGACAGATGAAGATATTGCTCTGGGAAGAAAGTATACATCTTCCAAGGAGTGTTTTCCCATGATCTGCACAACCGGCTCTTTTCTTAAAAAACTTTTTGAGCCAGGAGCCGATCCCTCAAAAATAAGTTTCTTTATGCCTGACCACAATGGTCCCTGCCGGTTTGGACAGTACAATCATTTCCAGAGAGTACTTTTTGATAGGCTGGGTTTCGGAGAAGCAACCATCATGACTCCTTCGAATGACACATCATATGCGGACCTGGTAGGAGAAAAAAGTCAACAGTTCAGGATTAATGCATGGAAAGGTTTTGTTGCCTTTGATTTCCTGAGGAAGCTTTATCGCGAAACAAAACCCTACGAGATAATCAGTGGAGAGACCCAGAAGCTTTATAATGCATCTCTTAGAAAAATTGAACTCTGTATAGAATCAGGATCAAAAGGGCTTCGGCACCTTCTAGTGGGAATAGCCTCAGATTTCATGGCTTTGAATGTTGACAAGAACAAAAGGAGACCTGTGGTCGCAGTTCTGGGTGAAATTTACATGAGGGATAATGCCGGTTGCAACGGAAATATAGCCAACCGGCTTGAAGATCTTGGCCTTGAAGTTGTGATAGGCCCTTTCTCAGAATGGATTACATACTCAACCTACCGCTATACCCGCGATAGCAAATGGAAGAATGATATCAAAGGAGTTATTAAATCGAAGATACAAAGTGTAGGACAGGAAGTTATCGTAAAATACCTCCTGAACGGAATTAAAAAATTCACTGACCATCACAAGGATGTCTCACTTCATGATATGCTGAGGCTCAGCAATCAGTATGTCAATGAGTTTTATGATGGTGATCCACCTATTGCAATAGGGTCATCGGTGGCATTGGCAGACAGAGGGGTGTCGGGCATCGCTGCCATCCTTCCTTTTACATGTATGCCCGGTACACTTATTGCATCTGTAAGCGACTCATTCAGGAAAGATCATAACAACATTCCTTTCATAAATATTGCATATGACGGGCAGGATTCAGTTTCGCTCGACACAAGACTTCAGGCTTTTGCCTTTCAGGCAAAAGAATATGCCTCCTCAATGAAAACATCCTCTGTCTGACATGTGAGATACTTCTAAAATCTACACAAAAACATTAAATCCCAGATCTTTAAGCTGGTTTGCAATTCCCATTGAACAACCTGTGAGGCTTACAGTATAGGCAGGAAACTCCCTCCGAATAGGATAATTACCTCTTATCTTCTCAAAAAGTGATGGGTCAAAACGGAGCTTCACATCATCCTCGATAATGTTGTATGTATGAAACACCGATCTTCGTATTATTTCTTCGGCATCCTTTCCGTTGCAATCAATATTGATCTCCGGAAACCGCGGAGGAGGAATCTGTTCTGGCGACCAGTCAGTAAGGGGAAATCCAAAGAATGAGCCAAGCGCTCTGACAATAGCAGCAGTACCGTTGGCTTTTCCGTCGGTTGAATAACCTGCTATATGAGGCGTAGCAAGAAATGCCATATGCATCAGGGGAATATCCAGTTCAGGCTCATTTTCCCATACATCTAATACAACCCCTCCTATCCTTTCATTGGTGATTGCCTGTTTAAGAGCCTCAGTATCAACAACCTCTCCTCTGGATGTGTTTATTAGCCAGCTTCCTTCCTTCATTATGCTGAGCGCATCCTCATCAATTAAATGATATGTCTTATCCCTCCCCTTGAGATTTAGCGGCACATGAAGTGTAACAAAATCTGATTCCTTTAACAGAGTTTCTAGGTCATTAAACCGCCCCCCCTTTTCTAACCTTGCACGTGGCGGATCATTTAAAATTATTCTCATGCCCATTATGGAAGCAAACTTCTCAACCTTTGTACCAACATTTCCAACTCCCACAATGCCAATAGTTTTTTCTTTAAGATTAAAGCCGTTCTCGGAGGCAATTCTTAAAAGTGCTGCTGCTATATATTGCTGAACCGAATATGAATTACATCCAGGTGCACTGACCCATTTTATTCCTCTTCTTTCACAGTATTCTGTATCGATATGGTCATAACCTATTGTTGCAGTGCCTATGAACTTTATACCGGTATTATTGAGCAGTTCTTCATTGCATATCGTTCTAGTCCTTATAAGAAGAGCTTCAGCATCCTTTAAAATATGATTCGTTACCTGCCTGCCCGGCATGTAGGAAATTTCAGAATAGGGCTCGAGAACTCCTTTCAGGAAAGGTATATTTTCATCAGCTATTATCCTAATCATCAGTACCAATTAGAATTTGAAAGTAAGGAATTTTCCGGTACTTTCATGATATCTTTTTTATCAATTTGAATGATAACGGAATAAACCTGCAGAATATTTTAAGTTGCCGGAATAATGAAAAATTAACATTCAATCAGGAGTTTTTGTCTATTGTTCCCGCCCGGATTGAATAATTCATTTTACTTATTTTTAATCTGATTATTGTCATAACAAAAACCAGTGAAGATTGTTTAACAGATAAAGAAATGATTAATAAGAGTATTATTACGGTAAGCGATTACATAGAAGTATATCCCCAGGCAGTAAGGGAAAAGCTCGAACAAATAAGATCCATAATTAAAAAGGCAGCACCGGATTCAACGGAACTTATCAGTTATGGGATGCCAGCGTTCAGAATGAAAGACATCCTGGTTTATTTTGCTGCCCATACTAACCATCTGGGCTTTTATCCAATGCCGTCAGCAATCACAAAATTCAAGAAGGAGCTGGCAATATATAAACATTCAAAGGGAGCGATCAGGTTTACTTATGATAAAGCCCTTCCGGTTGAACTGATTGAGAAGATTACGAAATTCAGGGTAGCTGAAAATGAAGCTAAAATGATTTATAAAACGGATCAATAAAAGACTATGCATGACTTCGGTATTATTATTGATATTTATGCAGAGTAAATAATAAGTCCTTTGATTTATTATTTGTAATTTTATACTCTAACAAAACAAGGTAATAAATTTAGTCGTCATGAGGTTAATGTTTACCAGTATTCTTATTATTTTAGTTCCGTTTTTAGGACTGAAAGGACAGATTCCTATATCTGTTTATGATGATACTATCACTATCGGAACAAGTAGTCTTCCCGCCATAGCGGTAACAATACCTGAATCCGATTATGATAAAGTACTAAAAATATGGATCAAAGAACTGCAGACAGGTACAAAATCAAAAGTGGTGAATGAAAAAGGGGAAATGTCGATTTTCGGTGCAAGGATAAAGGATATCAGTTCAAATCCATTAAACGTTTACAGCAGGCTGAATAAGCTGGAATCAATGTTGGAGCTTGTAGTCTCATTCGAACTGAAAAAAGACGTATATATAGAAAGAAGCACCGGAGAAGCAGAATATGCGAAGGCTGTAAATTTCCTGAAAGAGTTTTCGAAAACTCAATACATTTCTGTTGCCCGGAATGAAGCTGATGCAGAGCAAAAAAAGCTTCGTGACCTGGAGAAAGAGCTCTCTTCTCTTGAAAACGAGAAATCTAAACTTCAAAAAACAATTCAGTCTGCAAAGAGTACGATCCTAAGTGAGCAGGAGAATATCACTGTGCAGAAGAATGAACTCAGCATGGTTGCAGGTGCACTTGAAATTCAAAACAGGGAGCTTGAAGCAATGGAAGAAGATAATCCGGCAAAGAAAGAAAAAGCTCAGGCAGTGAAGGATCTTGAAAGAAGGCAGAAAAGAGCAACCAATTCCATTGAGTCATCTGAGAACAAAATAAAAAGGGCCAACTCTGACATAGAAAAAGCAGAAGCTGAGATCCCGCGTAATGAAAAAATGCAGGAAAAAGTAAGAGAACAGATAAAAGTACAGGAAGCTGTTTTCAAAAAATATGATGAAAAGCTGAAAAAAATACGATCATACTGATTATTAACATAATACATATCAGAACAGGGTGCCGGTGATCAGGAAAAGTTTTGCATTGGCGTGGGTAATTCTGTTCATTAACTGTGCACCGGATGTTTTTCCGCAGTCTTCGGTAAAAGCGGTTTATACAGACTCTCCACCTCATATTGATGGATTTGTAAATGACAAAGCCTGGGAAGAAGCCGGCTCTGTAAACAAGCTGTATCAAAGAGAGCCCAGGACGGGTGAAGAAATATCAGAAAAGACAGAATTCCTGTTCCTTTTTGATCAGAACAATTTTTATGTAGGTATCAGGTGTCATGATGATCCTGGCAGGATCACCGCAAAAGAACTTGCGTGGGATGCGGATCTTGGTAATGATGACAGGGTGCAGGTGATTCTTGATACATATCTCGACGGCAGGAACGGTTACTGGTTCCAGATTGGTCCGAGGGGAAGCATAGGAGACGCTCTGATAGGTGAAAACGGAAAGGACTTCAATAAATCGTGGGATGGGCTGTGGGATGGAAAAGCAAAAATCACTGAAAATGGATGGGAAGCTGAAATAATAATCCCGTTTAAGACTCTCGGATTCAAAAAAGGGCAGGATACATGGGGATTAAAGCTTATAAGACACATTAAACGCAAATCAGAGTCATCATACTGGCCTGCTACTACTCTTAATGCCGACAGATTTCAGATTTCAGACGCAGGCAGATTAACCGGAATTACAAATATAACCCAGGGTCTGGGATTAGATCTGGTTCCATATCTTACTGGCGGATTCAGCAAAAAACAGGAGAATGGATCTAAGCCTGTTTTCAACGGGGGGATAGATGCTTTTTACCAGATCACACCTTCCCTGAAGGCAGCTTTAACAATTAATACCGATTTTGCACAAACGGAGGTTGATGAGAAACAGATAAATCTCACACGCTTCAGCCTCTATTTTCCTGAAAAACGGGACTTTTTTCTCGAAGGCTCCAATTATTTTACTTTCGGAATAACCGGAGACCGGGAGAATCCGCAATCCACATTAATGATCCCTTTCTTTTCAAGACGACTTGGGCTGGATGCTGAAGGTAATCCCGTTCCAATAATATACGGCGGTAAATTTACTGGTAAAGCCGGGAACTGGAACTTCGGAGCTCTTCATATAAAAGATGACAACGAATGGAATAACCGAGGCTATACAGCCGGAAGGATTACCAGGAACTTTGGAAAGCAATCATCGATCGGGATCATCGGAACAAACGGAAATGCATTCTCAGAAGACGTCAACTCATTAGCAGGAATAGATCTGAGACTTGCCAGTCCTGAAATTTCAGGCAACAAGATAATGATAGGAAACCTTTACGGGGCGAAATCTTTCACAAAAGGGATCAATGGTAACGACTATACATTTGGGGCAGAAGTTAATTATCCAAACGATTTTTTCAATTTCAGGATAGGCTATCTTCAAATAGGCAACAATTTCCTGCCGGGGCTCGGATTTCTTCCAAGGAAGGATATTAGGGACTTCTATGGAGGAATCGGAATAGGTCCGCGACCGAAAGACTCTCCTGTCCTGCAGATTAAGTCGGGTTTAAAGTATGCTCTTATATACAGTCTTTCACAGGGCGGACTCCAAACAGGCCAGGTGGATCTTACGGCAGCTGAATTAATGTTCCTCAGCGGAGATGCAATATCTCTGTCTTCACAGTTCATATTTGAGTCGCTCGATAATCAATTTGTGTTGTTCAACACTCATTATATACCATCCGGAGATTACGACTTCTGGAGGTACTCCTTACAATTAACTTCTGCCAAGAGGAGGAATTTATGGACAATGGTAAAGATTTCTGCAGGTTCTTTCTATTCAGGAAGAAGAACTGATCTGCTTCTGCAAGGTGGTTACAAGATCATTGTACCAGTTTATCTGGGTCTTGAATCCGACAGAAAATGGGTTTCTCTTCCAGATGGTGATTTTATCGCACAGATCTACCGCCTGAATCTTAATTTTCTTTTCAGTCCAACACTCTCATGGTACAATTTTGTTCAGTACGAAAACCAGGGAGAAACTATGGGATGGCAGTCAAGATTTCAATGGATAATCAAACCTGGCAAGGAGGTGTTTCTTACATTCAACTCTCCGCTTATTGATCCTTTTGAGCGTTTTCAGGCGGAAACATATGAAGCAAGAGTTAAGGTAAAATACACCATCAGATTCTGATATTCGATTAGCTTCAGAGGCATGCCATCCTTAAACACATGTCTTCTGGCATTGTCTTTTTATTATCTGACATCTCCTTTCATTGCAACAATGGTCATTCTATTAATGTCATTTCCTTAAGCAGATATCCCGCACCTGCAAATTTATCGATAATAAAAAGGGCAAATCGTATATCAAGACTTATATTACGGCTTAGATCAGGATTATAGGCCATATCACTTGCAACGCCCTCCCATCCCCTGTCAAAATTGACTCCTATGAGGTGGCCTTTATCATTTAAAACAGGACTTCCAGAGTTGCCTCCCGTAGTATGGTTATTCGCAATGAAACACACGTTAATCTGGCCATCACTGCCGTATTTTCCATAGTCCTTTGCTACATACAATTCCTTAAGCTTTTCGGGCACATCATAGTCATAAACATCAGGATTATCTTTTTCAATTATCCCACTGAGGGTAGTATAATGTTTATAATAAACTGCATCTCTTGGATAATAACCTGAAATCTGCCCGAAAGAAACCCTGAGAGTAGAGTTTGCATCAGGATATAATACATCGTCATTCTGAAACTCCATCTGGGCTTTCATATAAAGCCTGTTTTGCTTCTGTAATTCAGCATTTAACCTGTTAAGTTCGGGCCTTATTCTGCTTCCAGTCATTTCGGCGGCACCATTTGACAGAATGTAAAATACATCCTTCTTCAATTTCTTCACAGACCTCGAATCAAAATCATCAATGAACCGTGTGAACCTCAATTTGTCAGTAAAAACCGAAGTACTGAACAATTTTTCAGCCAGGTCTTCAAAGTCGCCTCTGCAGGCATCTCTTATCATCAGGTATTGAGGTATCTGCCATTTATTATCCAATGCATGGCCATAAATTGTCATCATGGCAACGAACAGTTTCCGGTCAGTAGGGTTATCATAATCTTTAAAAAAAGTCTCTGAATATTCAACAAGCTTCTTCTTAAGATTTCTGATCTCGTCAGGATTACCCTTGGCTTCGACCAGGTCCGAAAGACTCTTAAGATTT
The DNA here is from genome assembly GCA_964613785.1 of uncultured Rikenellaceae bacterium. GTDB lineage: Bacteria > Bacteroidota > Bacteroidia > Bacteroidales > VadinHA17 > LD21. Next base: position 17,317 of record CAZTJT010000001.1, on the reverse strand, counting down.
CTGGCAAGGGTAATTGACTCAATACCGTTCATAACCTCGTTTGTAAAGCCATTCGCAAGCATATACTCACCAAGTGGAGGATAAATTTCCCGGAAAGCAGGAAAAACCGACCCATATTTCCTTAGCCTTGAACTGTCGGAACTGATCCACTGTAACAGACGACCCTCAAATTCCCTTTCCAATTCAATTGATTTCATCTTTTCAAGACCAAGGATCTCACCGGTCCACTTCTTCCATGAATTTGAAATATTTGCTTTTTTGGCGGAATACTTTATCCTGATAAGGGGATCAGATTCCATTGCCTCATCTATCACTCTTATTTTTATTGCGCGAACATCTATCATTGGTGGATAGATGCGATTTTTTACCATATCTATATGATATGATGACACATACTGATAAGTTGAACCCGGATAGCCGATGACCATAGTAAAATCACCTTCGCTAATACCTTTGAGTGAAATGGGGAAATAGAAATGCGGTTTATACGGGACATTTGCTGGTGAATATTCAGCAGGGTTATTATTCCGGTCTGCGTAGACCCTGAAGAGGGAGAAGTCACCAGTATGACGCGGCCAGATCCAATTGTCAGTATCTCCGCCAAATTTACCGATTGAAGATGGGGGTGCGCCAACAAGTCTTACATCTCTGAAGATTTCATCAACAAACATAAAATACTGGTTGCCCATGAAAAAAGGTTTGACGCTTATTTCGTAGTGATTGCCCTTGCTGGCTTCTGCCACTATATTTTTTATATTGTAGCTGATAATTCTTTCCCTTTCTTCGAAATCCATTTCATCAGTTGTGCCGTCAAGAGCTCGTTCTGTGACATCCTCCATCCGTTTCAAGATTGTTACGGTAAGACCAGGATTGGGTAGTTCTTCCTGTTCTGACATTGCCCAGAATCCATCAGTAAGATAGTCATGGTCAAGGCTGGAATGACTCTGAATTCTGCTGTAACCACAATGATGATTTGTTATTATAAGGCCTTCAGGAGATATGAATTCAGCAGTACATCCTCCTCCAAACCGCATAACAGCATCTTTCATTGATGCTTTGTTAATACTGTAAATATCCTCGGCAGTAAGCATGAATCCCTTTTCCTGCATCAGGTGTATATTGTATTTCTCAATAAGCATGGGGATCCACATTCCCTCATCAGGTTTTGTGGAATTTGCCTGTAATGAAAGGAGTATAAGTATTACGAATAAGAATAAGTATCTCATGTTCAAATTTTTATGATTATAGCTATTAAACCTGGTCAAAGACCATAGCCTGTAACCTATTGGGATATTCAGAATTAAATCAATCAATTTCATCAACAGCCAACAATTGCAGTTCGTGGTATACTTTTTCTACCGGCAACCCCATTACGTTGAAATAGGAACCTTCAATATGACTGCAGCCGGCAAGTCCTATCCATTCCTGTATGCCATAGGCTCCTGCCTTATCATAAGGCCTGTAATTACGTACATAATACTCAATTTCTGAAGGAGTTAGTCTTTCAAATGTCACTTTAGTAGTGGAGTAAAAGGACCTTGACCTTCGTGCAGAAAGCAGACAAACACCAGTTATCACATCATGAGTATTCCCTGAAATTTCGCTGATGATCCCAATCGCTTCCTGTTCATCTGAGGGTTTTCCGAGTACCTTGTTATTGCACCAGACAATTGTATCGGCCGTTATTATAATCTCGCCATCCTTTACCTGCTCACGAAAAGTTTCTGCTTTTAAAGTTGCCAGGTGTAAAGCTATTTCCGAGCCCTTAAGTCCTTCAGGATAATCCTCGTTCCAGTCATGACAGACAATTTCAAACCTGATTCCAAGGTCTTCAAGAAGCTGCTTTCTTCTTGGTGAGCGTGATGCAAGAATTATTCTGTGACTGTTGATTTTTTCGAGGACCATATCATATCAGACTCCATGTTATAATAAATTTAACCAGCACAGAATACAATACCCCGGTAAGCATTACAATTTTCATTGTCCTGCTGGCAAGATGAAGTTGCTTCCTGTTCTTGCTTACTATCAGCTGATAGATTACGAACAATAAAGGTATCACAATAGCGATTGACATATAGATCAGGGTATATTTATCAGAAAGAAAGAAATGCCAGACAATAAAGAGAAGGAAAATTGTAATAATAATGAGGCATACCGACAGGATTTTGGAAGTGAGCACTCCTATTACCACGGGAATAGTGTTACGTCCGTATGCCATATCTCCTTCGAAGTCTTCAATATCCTTTATTATTTCACGGGTAAGGGTAGTAATGAAAGCGAATAAAGCGAAGCCACCAATCCAGTAGAACAGTATTGAAAGGTCGGGAGGAGCCATTGCATTAACGCTATAATACCTGTATAATGAAGGCCATTCATAAAAAACCACGAGTAACGGAACCATTGCGGTCAACACGGAAACGACCAGGTTCCCTACCAGAAACTGTCTTTTATAGCTCGCTGAATAAAAATATAGCAGTCCAGAGACAATTAGAAAGATTGTTCCAAACCACAAATAACCTGCTTTCCAAGAGATGTAAAATCCGGCCCCAACTCCTGCTGCATTAAGTATATTGTGCCACATCAATGCTTTCTTCCTGGGAATGGCTGTTCCCACAATCACCTCTCCTTTATTTATCAGGTCGGTTTTAATATCAAAATAGTCGTTAATTACATAACCACCAGCTGTTAGAAAGAGGGTTGCGAAGATAAGGATTACGAAATCGTACCACGGGAACTGAAGTTTGAGCGGAACTCCCCCTTCCTGACCATGTATAAGTACTACTGTAAGTTTGCTTATTACGGGTTCAATAATGGCATAGCGCATTAATACCATCGTAAGTACAATAAGCATAAGATTCTGCCATCGGATCAGCTTTAAAAATGCTTTCATAGTTACCAGGTATAAGCATCATCATCAAGCCATTTATCGTGTAATCTCAAAACTTGTTCAATTACATCTCTCACACAGCCTTCGCCTCCTCTTTTATCTGAAATATACAAGGAAACCTGCTTTATTTCACTGTCTGCATCAGAAGGGCATACCGGAACGCCGGCCATTTTCATTACGTTAAGGTCAGGAATATCATCGCCCATAAAAAGCACTTCCGATTCATTCAGATCGTACTTTTTCAAAAAAATTCTGAAATGATCAAGTTTTGAGCGGCTGTTCAGAAACACATCGGTAATACCCAGAGATTTTAATCTTTTAAGATATTCTTTTGAGTTGCTACCTGAAATAATACCTATGTGATAACCTTTTTTTACAGCAAGCTGAAGAGCATAACCATCCCGCAGATTAACAGTCCTGTTGGGAACCCCGAAAACATTCAGACTTATTGTCTGGAGTGACATAACTCCGTCAATATCAAAGACGAATGCTTTTACTCTTGCCAGGGCTTCCTTGAAATTAGTCATTTATGTGCTTTTTATTTAGACTCATGATTGAATTCGTTATTTGCCTGTAGGTATTCCGGAGATCAGGTGAGAAAGATAACAATTTAATATGACTTTCAATAGTCCCGAGATCAGATCTGACTGCCGGACCTGTCTGCGATTTCTCAGGTCCTATTTCAACGGCTTTCATGACAGTCTCACGCAAAAGTGGTATCAGTACATCAAAATCAAAACCTCCCATTGAGGCAATCTCCTTCCCCGAAACAAGCATATGGTTTATGAAGTTGTTTACAAAGACTGCAGCAAGGTGCAGCATTCTTCTGCTTTTCTCATCGATTATATGCACTTTTGATCCGATTGACTCAGCTATACTGCAAAGCAGAAAGGTAGTATATTCATCGCTGCCTTCAATGAAAAACGGGATCTCGTTGAAATTAATCTTCCTTCCAATGGTAAAAGTCTGAAGGGGATAAAAGACTCCTTTATGCTTTAATTCACCAGAAAAAACATTAAGCCCCACACTGCCAGCAGTATGTGCCACTATTGTTTTAGTGCTGCATTTTATGTCGTCTGCGATCATTCCAATTTTGTCGTCGGGCACTGATATAAAAATCAGATCGGTATCCTCTTCAAAATCAGGCACCAGCGACCAGGAGGCATCGCATGATTCAGCCAGAGAGCGACATTTCTCCTCTGTTCGAGAAACTATCCTGATTATTTTATAACCTGAACTATATAGTTCTGAACATAACGCGCTGGCAACTCTTCCGGCTCCAATAAATGAAATTCCGGGTTTTCCCATCAGTTTTTCAGAAATATACGAAATAGAAATAAAAACAGAAGCTGTATCAAAAGTATTTAATTGGGCTTTTTCCCCGGTTGTCCTTGGTGTCAACCCAGATAATTCTCAGTGCTCTGACTTCTTATTTTCAACGCATTCAAAGACAATAAAATTGGACTATAAAATTTTTGATACAAACTCCTTAACATTGTGTTAATATCTTCAGGCTTGTGCAGTAGGTCCACCAAAAGTTAGAGGCAGCACCGGAGCCGAACCTTTTACCTCCTTTATTTTTCCATGCACAGCCTCATACTTGGAGATATTATCCTGAAGAGCTGCTACCAGTCTTTTGGCATGTTCGGGTGTAAGGATAATTCGTGCTTTGACCTGAGCCTTAGGTATTCCTGGCATTAACCTTACAAAATCTATAACAAATTCTGATGAGGAATGAGTAATTACCGCAAGATTTGAATAGGTTCCCTGAGCAACTTCTTCATTCAACTCAATGCTGATCTGATTAGGATTTTTCTGGTCTGACATAAGATACAGAATTATTAGTTGCTATTTGCCAACTCCCGTTTCAGCCTCAACAGCGACGTTTCCGGCTATATTCTCATATTCCTCAAGTGATCCTACAATTATACTATTGTATTCACGTTGCCCGGTACCAGCAGGAATAAGGTGACCAACAATAACGTTTTCCTTGAGGCCTTCAAGTTTATCCACCTTTCCAAGGATAGCTGCTTCATTAAGTACTTTTGTAGTCTCCTGGAAAGAGGCTGCAGAGAAGAAGCTGTTTGTTTGAAGTGCAGCCCTGGTAATCCCCTGAAGAACCTGATTGGAGGTAGCAGGCACCGCATCCCGTGCTTCGACAGTCTTAAGGTCGCGACGCTTCAGCATGGAATTTTCATCCCTCAGCTTACGGGCAGTAACTATCATTCCTGGTTTCAATGTCTGAGAATCACCTGAATCGACAATGTATTTTTTACCATAGATCCAGTCATTTTCATCCATGAACTCAAGTTTATCAACAACCTGGCGTTCAAGGAATTTAGTATCACCCGGGTCGACGATCTCAACTTTACGCATCATCTGGCGGACAATGATTTCAAAGTGTTTATCATTAATCTTAACACCCTGCAGACGATATACTTCCTGTATTTCATTAACAATGTATTCCTGAACTTTTGTAGGTCCTTTTATTGCAAGGATATCGGAAGGTGTTATTGCCCCATCAGAAAGTGGCACTCCCGCCTTAACATAATCGTTCTCCTGCACCAAAATTTGTTTTGATAGAGGAACCAGATATTTTTTGACCTCGTCAGTTTTGGATCTGATGGATATCTCCCTGTTACCCCTCTTGATTTTACCGAAAGTTACTTCTCCGTCAATCTCTGATACGATAGCCGGATTAGAGGGATTACGGGCCTCAAATAATTCCGTCACCCTTGGCAGTCCGCCAGTGATATCGCCCGATTTACCTACTGCTCTGGGAATTTTTGCCAAGACCTCGCCAGCTTCAACCATTTTATCCGTTTCAACTACAAGATGAGAGCCTACTGGAAGGTTATATAACCTCAATTCTTCATTTTTTGGACCCATTATTTTGATAGCAGGATTTTTGGTTTTGTCCCTGCTTTCAATAATTACTTTCTCCTTGAAACCTGTCTGCTCATCAGATTCCTCGCGGAATGTAACGCCTTCGATCAGGTATTCATATGCAATCTTACCTCCCACTTCAGCTATAATTACTGCGTTGAACGGATCCCATTCACAGATAAGTTTTCCTTTTTCAACTTCCTGTCCTGGTTTTACATAGAGTTTTGATCCATAAGGAACAGTGTGAGTGGTTAGCGCTATGCCCGTTTTTTTGTCGATAATCCTTAGTTCAGCGAGCCTTCCGATCACAATGTCGATATCTCCTTTTTCAGGATCTTTTTTCGGAACAGACCTCAGTTCTTCGATCTCTGCAATACCGCTGTAACGCGCCACAAGACGTGATTCGGTTGTGATGTTAGATGCAGTACCACCGACATGGAAAGTACGCAGAGTAAGCTGAGTACCTGGTTCTCCGATACTCTGGGCTGCAATAACTCCTACTGCCTCACCCTTCTGAACCATTCTTCCGGTAGCCAGGTTTCGTCCGTAGCATTTTGCACAGACACCTTTCTTTGATTCGCAGGTCAATACCGAACGTATTTCCACCTGTTCAATAGGTGATTCTTCAATCCTTCTTGCAAGCTCTTCAGTGAGTTCCTGTCCTGATTCAATAATCAGTTCGCCTGTAAGCGGATGATAGACATTATGCACAGTTGTACGACCCAGTATTCGTTCATATAGTGATTCTACAACTTCCTCATTTTTCTTAATTGCAGTGGCAACCAGGCCTCTCAGTGTGCCGCAGTCTTCTTCATTGATAATGACATCCTGTGATACATCGACAAGACGCCGTGTAAGATATCCGGCATCAGCTGTTTTAAGGGCAGTATCAGCAAGACCTTTACGCGCTCCATGTGTTGAGATAAAGTATTCGAGAACTGAAAGACCCTCCTTAAAATTTGAAAGGATCGGGTTTTCGATGATCTCTGAACCGGTTGAGCCCGACTTTTGTGGTTTTGCCATAAGTCCTCTCATACCTGAAAGCTGGCGTATCTGCTCCTTTGAACCTCTTGCTCCAGAGTCGAGCATCATATATACAGAATTGAATCCCTGCTTATCGGCTGAAAGCTGTTTCATCAACGACTGTGTCAGCCGCGCATTGACATGGGTCCAGATATCGATAATCTGGTTGTACCGTTCGTTGTTTGTAATGAACCCCATGCTGTAGTTGTTAAGCACTTCTTCAACCTGTTCATATCCCTCGGTAACAAACTTTGTTTTTTCTTCAGGTATAATAACATCATCCAGATTGAAAGAAAGGCCTCCTTTGAATGCTGAGTAGAATCCAAGATTTTTAATTGCATCTAGGAATGCCGCAGTTTTGGCCATTCCGGCAAGCTTAAGGACATTCCCGATAATGTCCCTGAGTGATTTCTTAGTAAGGATCTCATTTATATAACCTACCTCCTCAGGCACATACTGATTAAAAATTACCCTGCCAACAGTAGTTTCAATAAGGTGATTGACGAATTCACCGTTAATCCTGTCGTTTACCTTAACCTTGATAAATGCATGAAGGTCGACCTTACCTTCATTATAAGCAATATTAACTTCTTCAGGTGAGTAAAAAACAAGTCCTTCCCCTTTAACTTTTTCGGTCGAAGTGCTTCTCCTTCCCTTGGTAATATAGTAAAGTCCAAGAACCATGTCCTGTGATGGGACCGTTATCGGAGCACCATTTGCAGGATTGAGAATATTGTGGGATGCAAGCATTAGTATCTGTGCCTCAAGAATAGCGCCATTTCCAAGTGGAAGATGGACTGCCATCTGGTCTCCATCGAAGTCAGCATTGAACGCGGTACAAACCAGAGGATGAAGCTGAATGGCTTTGCCTTCAATTAGTTTAGGCTGGAATGCCTGGATACCTAACCTGTGCAGAGTGGGAGCTCGGTTCAGAAGAACAGGATGACCCTTAAGAACATTTTCAAGTATATCCCATACGACCGGATCTTTCCTGTCAACAATTTTCTTGGCAGATTTAACAGTTTTCACAATTCCACGCTCAATAAGCTTGCGAATAATGAACGGTTTATAAAGTTCTGCTGCCATATCTTTAGGAAGCCCGCATTCATGAAGATCCAGTTCCGGGCCCACAACTATTACCGAACGTGCCGAGTAGTCTACTCTTTTTCCAAGCAGATTCTGACGAAAACGTCCCTGTTTGCCTTTAAGGCTGTCGCTAAGAGATTTCAATGGGCGGTTGGCATCTGTTTTTACAGCGTTGGCTTTGCGGGAGTTATCAAAAAGCGAGTCTACGGCTTCCTGAAGCATTCTCTTTTCGTTGCGGAGAATTACCTCCGGTGCCTTTATCTCAATAAGCCTTTTCAGCCTGTTATTCCTTATAATTACACGCCTGTAAAGGTCGTTTAGGTCACTTGTTGCAAACCTGCCACCATCAAGGGGCACTAATGGTCTGAGTTCAGGGGGAATAACGGGTACTACCTTGATGATCATCCACTCTGGTTTGTTCACATGCTTTGAATCCCTGAATGCCTCAACAACCTGCAGTCGCTTGAGCGCTTCATTCTTCCTCTGCTGTGAGGTCTCTGTATTTGCCCTGTGGCGAAGTGAATATGATAGTTCATCAAGATCAATACGTGTGAGAAGCTTGTACAATGCTTCGGCTCCCATATCGGCCACAAATTTATCGGGATGGTTATCCTCAAGATACTGGTTTTCCTTGGGAAGGGATTCCGTAATTTCAAGATATTCTTCCTCAGTAAGAAAATCAAGATATTTTACACCATCAACCGCCTTTATACCTGGATTGATTACAACATATCTTTCGTAATAGATTATTGAATCGAGCTTCTTTGTCGGAAGACCTAGAAGGTAACCGATTTTGTTGGGCAGAGAACGGAAATACCAGATATGTGCAATTGGTACAACCAGTGAAATATGGCCCATTCTTTCCCGGCGGACCTTTTTTTCAGTTACTTCAACACCACATCTGTCGCAAACAATTCCTTTATAACGAATTCTTTTGTATTTGCCGCAATGACATTCGTAATCCTTAACCGGACCGAAAATTCTTTCGCAGAAGAGACCATCGCGTTCCGGTTTATAAGTACGGTAGTTTATTGTTTCAGGTTTCAGCACTTCCCCGCTGGATCTGTCGAGGATCTCTTCGGGAGAAGCAAGACCTATTGAGATCTTTGAGTAACTTGTTTTTGTTTTGTTATCTCTTCTGAATGACATATACCGAAATTTATTTATTCAACCTAATAATCAGCTGATACTTGATAATTAATCAAGTATAACACTTAATCCCAATCCCCTGAGTTCGTGAAGCAACACGTTCAACGATTCCGGAATACCCGGCTGAGGCATTGGTTCTCCTTTGACAATAGACTCATAAGCTTTTGCCCTGCCCACAACGTCATCCGATTTTATAGTGAGTATTTCCTGGAGAATATGGGCAGCACCAAAAGCTTCAAGTGCCCATACTTCCATTTCACCAAATCTCTGGCCTCCGAACTGGGCTTTGCCGCCAAGTGGCTGCTGGGTGATAAGTGAATATGGTCCGATGGAACGGGCATGCATTTTATCATCAACCATGTGACCAAGCTTAAGCATATAGATTACCCCTACAGTTGCAGGCTGATCAAATCTTTCGCCTGTCCCTCCGTCATACAAATAAGTTTTTCCGTATTTAGGCAATCCTGCCTTCTCAGTATATTCAGTTATCTGATCAATTGTTGCACCGTCGAAAATCGGTGTTGAAAACTGAAGGCCCAGTTTTTGTCCAGCCCAGCCAAGAACCGTTTCATAGATCTGGCCAAGGTTCATCCTGGAGGGAACACCAAGAGGATTGAGAACAATATCTACAGGGGTTCCATCTTCGAGGAAAGGCATATCTTCCTGACGCACGATCCTGGCCACAATACCTTTGTTTCCATGGCGTCCTGCCATTTTATCCCCCACTTTTATCTTGCGCTTCTTGGCAATATATACCTTTGCAAGTCTTACAATACCTGCAGGCAACTCATCGCCAATTGTGATGTTGTATTTTTTGCGCTTGTAGATCCCGTCGATCTCTTTATACTTTATGATGTAATTATGAAGAAGCTGCTTTATGCTATCATTCTTCTTCTTGTCGGTGGTCCATTTGTTAGGATTGATATTCAGGTAGTCAATATCCTGAAATTGTTTCAGGGTGAATTTACTTCCCTTCGGAATAATATCGACATTCAGATAGTCTTTTACACCCTGAGAGGTTTTACCGTTTACAAGGATAAAGAGCTTATCTACAAGCCTTGCCTTCAGATCTTCTATGTTCCTGTTGAATTCTGCTTCAATTTTGTCGAGAAGAGGTTTCTCGACAGCTTTGGCTTTTCTGTCCTTTATTGCCCTGGTAAACAATTTTTTATCAATAACAACACCTTCCAGTGACGGGCCTGCTTTGAGAGAAGCATCCTTAACATCGCCTGCTTTGTCGCCGAAGATTGCTCGCAGAAGTTTTTCTTCAGGTGAAGGATCAGATTCTCCCTTAGGAGTAATCTTTCCAATGAGAATATCTCCAGGCATGATATGAGCTCCGATTCTTATAAGGCCGTTCTCATCAAGGTTTTTAGTCGCCTCTTCACTTACATTCGGAATATCTGATGTCAATTCTTCAAGGCCGCGCTTGGTATCACGTACCTCAAGCAGATATTCGTCTATATGAACTGATGTAAACATATCCTCCTGGACAACCTTTTCGGAGATGACAATCGCATCCTCGAAGTTGTAACCTTTCCATGGCATAAAAGCCACCTTGAGGTTTCTGCCCAGCGCCAATTCTCCGTTTTTCGTACCGAAGCCCTCAGTAAGCACCTGCCCTTTTGTTACTTTCTCACCTTTTCTGACAACGGGTATAATATTTATGCATGTATTCTGGTTTGTTTTTTTGTATTTGGGAAGGATGTAACGCTTGATGTCGTCATCAAATGTTACAAATTTCTCCTCGTCAGTACGTGTATATCTGATCACTATCTCGTTGGCATCCACATATTCAACTACACCGTCGCCTTCGGCAACAAAAAGTATCCTGCTGTCTCTGATAACCTGCCCTTCCAGTCCTGTTCCTACAATAGGTGATTCAGGATTAATTAGAGGGACTGCCTGGCGCATCATGTTTGAACCCATAAGTGCCCTGTTGGCATCGTCATGCTCAAGGAATGGAATGAGAGAAGCGGCGATTGAAGCAATCTGGTTAGGAGCAACGTCCATGAGGTCAACCTTGTTGACATCCTCAAACGGATAATCAGCTTCATATCTGCATTTAGCTTTTGGATTCTCAAACCGACCATCCTTGAGAAGAGGAGCATTGGCCTGTGCGATCATCTTATCTTCCTCTTCCTCTGCGCTTAGCCACACAATCCCTTCTTCACTGAAATCGACCTTGGCATCCTTAACTTTAAGATAAGGTGTTTCAATAAAACCAAGGTCATTGATTTTTGCATAAACGCATAAAGACGAAATGAGACCGATATTGGGACCTTCAGGTGTTTCAATCGGGCAGAGCCTGCCGTAATGAGTATAGTGTACATCCCTGACCTCAAATCCGGCACGATCGCGTGAAAGACCACCCGGTCCGAGGGCCGACATTCTTCGCTTATGTGTCATTTCTGCCAGAGGATTGGTCTGATCCATAAACTGCGACAGCTGATTAGTTCCGAAGAAGGAATTGATTACTGAAGAAAGGGTCTTAGAGTTTATAAGATCAACAGGTGTAAATACCTCATTGTCTCTTACGTTCATCCTTTCCCTAATAGTACGGGCCATTCTTGCAAGACCAACACCAAACTGTGCATAAAGCTGTTCGCCGACGGTTCTTACCCTTCTGTTGCTGAGGTGATCTATATCGTCGATATCTGTCTTCGAATTAATAAGTTCGATCAGGTATCCGATTATCTTAATTATATCTTCCTTGGTGAGGACCTTTACACTCATTTCAGTGCTAAGTCCGAGCTTTTTATTTATTCTGTAACGGCCTACTTCACCCAGGTCGTAACGCTTGTCAGAGAAGAAAAGTTTTTCAATTACATCTCTGGCCGTTGCTTCATCAGGCGGTTCTGCATTTCTAAGCTGGCGATATATATATATTACTGCCTCTTTTTCTGAGTTACAGGGATCCTTTTGAAGAGTATTGTATATTATTGCAAAATCCGAGAGGGTTGCATCATCCCTGTGAAGAAGGATAGCTTTTGCCCCTGAATCAACTATCATATCAACATGTTCGGATTCAATAACTGTTTCCCTGTCGAGGATAACTTCATTTCTCTCAATTGAAACCACTTCACCGGTATCCTCATCAACAAAGTCCTCCACCCATGTCTTTAAAACTCTTGCGGCAAGCTTACGTCCGACAAGTTTTTTGACATTTGTCTTTGACACTTTGTGTTCTTCGGCTAGATTAAAAATCTCGAGAATTTCTTTGTCACTTTCAAAACCGATTGCCCTAAGAAGAGTTGTAACAGGAAGTTTCTTTTTTCTGTCAATGTATGCGTACATCACATTGTTGATGTCGGTGGCAAATTCGATCCATGAACCCTTAAAAGGGATGATTCTTGCAGAATAGAGTTTGGTCCCGTTGGCATGAATACTTTGTCCGAAGAATACGCCCGGTGACCGGTGAAGTTGAGAGACTACTACTCTTTCTGCCCCGTTTATTACAAATGTACCTCTATCAGTCATATAGGGGACTGTACCGAGGTAAACATCCTGTATTACTGTATCAAAGTCTTCATGTTCGGGATCGGTACAGTACAGTTTGAGTTTTGCCTTGAGGGGGACGCTGAAGGTCAGACCTCTCTCAATACATTCCTCGATTGTATAGCGGGGAGGGTCGATGTAATAATCAAGGAATTCTAATACGAAATTGTTTCTTGTATCGGTGATTGGAAAATTTTCTGTGAAGACCTTGTAGAGTCCTTCTTTTTTTCTGTTTTCGGGAGTAGTTCCAAGTTGGAAGAATTCGCCGAAGGATTTTAACTGAACTTCCAGAAAGTCGGGATAATCCAGCTGATTTTTCCTGGAAGCAAAACTAATTCTTTCAGTATTTTTTGAGGACATTTATAAAAGGATTAAGTGAACTTATAATTAAAAGAACGAAAAGGCCTAGTCCCGAATAATCGGGACTAAACCTACAAACCCATAAACAGGTATGACTTATTTAAGTTCAACTTCAGCTCCTGCGTCTACTAATTGACCTTTAATAGCTTCTGCTTCTTCTTTCGAAACACCTTCCTTAACTGGTGAAGGGGCAGCATCGACAACTGCTTTAGCCTCTTTCAGCCCAAGGCCCGTGATATCCTTAACCAGTTTAACAATTTGTAATTTCTGTCCGCCTGCAGCTTTAAGAATAACGTCGAATGTTGTTTTTTCCTCAACTTTTGGTGCGTCACTGCTGACAGCAGGACCTGCCACTGCAACAGCTGCAGCAGCTGGTTCAATACCATATTCTTCCTTAAGGATTTTTGCCAGTTCGTTTACTTCTTTAACAGAGAGGTTAACCAGTTCTTCTGCAAATTTTTTGAGATCTGCCATTTTATAGAATTTTAATTAATTATACTTTTATTTTTCTTCTTTTTTCGAAAGTGTTTCAAGAACACCGTGAATTTTATTTCCGCCTGATTGCAGGGCTGATATTACGTTTTTAGCCGGTGACTGAAGAAGAAGAATTATATCTCCGATCAGTTCATTCTTGGTTTTGACGGATATCAAAGCATCGAGCATATTATCGCCGATATAAATTGACTCCTGAACGTAAGCACCTTTAAGAACAGGCTTATCATGTTGTTTCCGGAATTCCTTTATAAGTTTAGCCGGTGAATTTCCGGTTTGCGCAAACATGATGGACGTAGTACCTTTAAGAACCGGATAAAGTTCTTCAAAGTTACCTTCAGACATTTCGAGCGCTCTTTTGAGAAGTGTGTTTTTGACTACGACAAGCTTGATGTCGTTTTCAAAACATTTTCTTCTCAGGGCGCTTGTGTCAGCGGCATTAAGCTGAGCAGTATCAGTCAGATAAAAGTGGTTGTACTCTTTCAATCTCTCAGCAAGGCTGTCTATTATAGCATTTTTTTCTTCCCGTCTCATAATATTTTCGAGTTATTACATAAAGAATTAATCATCAAGACCTTTAGGGTCAATTTTTATACCGGGGCTCATGGTGCTTGATAAGAACAAACTACGAATATATGTTCCTTTAGCAGCCGCCGGTTTAAGTTTGTTTACCATATGGATAAACTCCCTTGCATTCTCGACGATTTTCTGTGCCTCGAAAGAGACTTTTCCTATAGAGGTATGAATGATTCCGTTTTTATCTACTTTGAAATCAATCTTACCCTGCTTTACTTCTTTAACAGCCTTACCAATTTCCATTGTAACAGTTCCACTTTTGGGATTTGGCATGAGTCCGCGGGGACCAAGTATCCTTCCCAATTGACCGACTTTGCCCATTACGGACGGCATGGTTATGATAACATCAATATCTGTCCAACCACCCTTTATTTTTTCAACAAAATCATCAAGGCCTACATAGTCGGCACCTGCTTCTCTTGCTTCAGCCTCCTTATCGGGGGTACAAAGGACAAGTACGCGTGTCTGTTTACCTGTCCCATGTGGGAGGGAAACTACACCACGAACCATCTGATTGGATTTTCTCGGATCGATACCTAACCTTACGTCCAGGTCGACTGATGCATCAAATTTGGTTTTGGTGATTTCCTTTACCAGAGCCGATGCTTCTGTCAACGTATAAAGCCTGCTTCTGTCGAGTTTTTCCAGGGCAAGCTTCTGGTTTTTGGTAAGTTTAGTCATTTCTTCTTAAAATAGTTAGTTAATTACCAGGAGTTCACTTAATTGTGATCCCCATACTTCTTGCAGTTCCAGCTACCATCTTAATGGCTGACTCGATTGTAAAACAATTCAGGTCTTCCATTTTTTCCTGGGCAATTGCCTTTACCTGGTCCCATGTTACTGATGCAACTTTCTCCCTGTTGGGTTCTTTGGAACCTTTCTTGGATTTGGCGACATCAAGAAGCTGAACGGCAACCGGTGGTGTTTTAGTTACAAAATCAAACGATTTGTCGGTATATACTGTAATTACAACCGGTATTACTTTTCCAGCTTTATCCTGGGTCCTGGCATTGAATTGCTTGCAGAAATCCATAATATTTACTCCTTTTGAACCAAGTGCAGGTCCAACAGGTGGTGATGGATTAGCTGCCCCGCCACGAATCTGTAACTTAATAATTCCAGCAACTTCTTTTGCCATAATTTAAAATTTGCGTGTTTATTGCGAGTGTTGACGGTTATTCAGGAAGCATTATATTATTATTATAACCGTCAATATCCTAAAATTAATTTTCCTTTTCTACCTGCATAAAACTAAGCTCAAGGGGTGTTTTACGACCAAAAATCTTAACCATAACCTTGAGTTTTTTCTTTTCCTCATTTACTTCTTCTATTATTCCGGTAAAGCTATTGAACGGGCCGTCAATTACTTTTACCGATTCACCAACAAAAAATGGAACGTTGAGTTCCTCATCACTGGCATTAAGTTCATCAACTTTACCAAGGATTCTGTTAATCTCCGATTTTCTTAGAGGAACCGGTTCTCCATCCTGCGAGCCCAGAAATCCAATAACATTAGGAATATTTCTTAAAAGATGAGGTATTTCTCCGACGAGAACAGCTTCTACAAGGACATATCCGGGAAAGAAGGTTCTTTCCTTGCTGATTTTTTTCCCAGAGCGTATCTGGTACACTTTTTCGGTGGGAATAAGAACCTGAGAGACATATTCTTCAAGTTTAAGGCGGGCGACTTCATTGTCTATGTATTCCTTCACCTTCTTTTCTTTCCCTCCAATAGCCCGAAGCACATACCACTTCTTAACGTTATCGCTCATCGGAATAGATCTCCTGCTTTAATATAACAAACTGTATATAAATTCCATAATACGGCTGAAACCAAAATCCATAGCTGCAACGATGAGTGCAATTATCAGTGTTGCTACCAGGACAAGGATTCCGCTGTTCTGGAGTTCGCTCCAGGTAGGCCATGTGACCTTATGAATAAGCTCTGTATATGATTCTCTGAAATATCCTTTAATATCCATGGTTCAATGATACTATATTTTAGCACGGGAGGAGAGACTCGAACTCCCGACACCTGGTTTTGGAGACCAGTGCTCTACCAACTGAGCTACACCCGTAATAAAAAGCCTGGAATTCGGTCAGGCGGTTGAAACGTAATAAATCGCGTTTCAACAGTCACTTTTTTCTCCTTAAGCTTCTATTCAATAATTTCAGTTACAGCTCCGGCACCAACTGTTCTTCCACCTTCGCGGATAGCAAAACGCAGACCCACATTGATGGCAACCGGATAGATCAGATCGACAGTTATGGTAACATTATCACCAGGCATAACCATTTCTCTTCCCTCAGGAAGTGTAATTTCACCAGTTATATCAAGAGTTCTGATGTAAAACTGTGGACGGTACTTATTATGGAACGGTGTATGACGTCCACCTTCTTCTTTCTTCAGGACATAGATCTCTGATTTGAATTTTGTATGAGGGGTTATTGATCCTGGTTTTGCAAGAACCATACCTCTTTTTATTTCTTTCTTGTCCACGCCGCGAAGAAGCAGACCAACATTATCACCAGCTTCTCCCCTGTCGAGGATCTTTCGGAACATTTCTACGCCTGTACATACTGTTTTACGTTTTTCGGCACCAAGTCCGATCATTTCAAGTTCATCTCCAGTAACAACAACTCCGGTTTCTATACGGCCGGTAGCAACTGTACCGCGTCCGGTGATTGAGAATACGTCCTCGACGGGCATCAGGAAAGGTTTCTGGTTATCGCGCGGAGGAACAGGGATATAAGCATCAACTGCATCCATAAGCTCCATTACCTTTTCTTCCCACTTAGGTTCGCCATGCATCGCTCCGAGTGCTGAACCGCGGATGACCGGTGCATTGTCGCCGTCGAATTTGTAGAAATTGAGAAGGTCGCGTACTTCCATTTCAACAAGGTCGAGCAGTTCTTCATCATCAACCATATCCACTTTGTTCATGAAGACCAGTACCTTTGGAACGTTTACCTGGCGTGCAAGAAGGATATGTTCGCGGGTTTGAGGCATTGGTCCGTCAGTTGCAGCAACAACAAGGATAGCTCCATCCATCTGGGCAGCACCTGTAACCATGTTTTTGATATAGTCAGCATGCCCCGGGCAGTCAACGTGTGCATAGTGACGGGTAGCTGTCTGATATTCAACGTGAGCTGTATTGATGGTAATACCCCTTTCCTTTTCTTCGGGTGCATTATCAATCGAGTCAAAGTCTCTGACTTCAGAGAGACCTTTTTTATGAAGAACCATCGTGATCGCCGCTGTCAGGGTAGTCTTGCCATGGTCAATATGACCAATAGTACCAATATTCACATGCGGTTTCGACCTGTCAAATTTTTCTTTTGCCATAACTCCAAGCTTAT